>NZ_JABMII010000003.1 GCF_014884995.1 Spirabiliibacterium pneumoniae | reverse complement strand
CTCATTTTTTCCAGCGGCGGCGGTGCGCTGTCCATGCTGTCGCGCGGTTTCCAAATTGGGTTTGGAATCGGCATTTGCATCTGTTCGGCTTGCTTGATTTTGTCATTGAAGCCTTCAATATTGCGCACATAAAGGGCTGACAGCAGCAGATAACGCCGCTCCATTTCGTCCACACACCAGCGCAGCGCATTAGCGGCTTTTTTCATGTCGGTCACAACTGGCGTTAACAAGTGCGGTATGTCTTGATAAATTGACAATTCCACCACTTTCGGATCAATCATAATCATGCGCACGTCTTCTGGCTTGCGTTTATACAGCAGGCTCAAAATCATGCTGTTCACGCCCACGGATTTCCCCGAGCCGGTGGCACCGGCCACCAGCAAGTGTGGCATTTTGGCCAAATCCACCACCACAGGCTCGCCACTGATGTCTTTGCCCAGCGCCATCGGCAACAACGCTTTGCTCTCTCTAAACTCACGGCTGTCAAACACCTCACGCAATCCCACGGTTTGACGGTGCTTATTCGGCGTTTCAATGCCGATGTACGGCTTGCCTGGAATCACTTCAGCAATTCGAATGGAGCGAAACATCAGCGCACGCGCCAAATCACTGTCCAGCCCTGATACTTTGGAGGCCTTAACGCCTGGCTCAAGTTCAATTTCATAGCGAGTGACCACAGGGCCGACCAGCACGTCTTTGATCTTTGCTTTAACGCCAAAGTTGGCCAGCTGCTGCTCAATGCGCGCGGAGGTGGCATGAATTTCGCTTTTATCGACCGATAAACTTTGGGCTTTCATTGGCTCAAGTAAATCTAATGTTGGCAATGCGGTGCTTGGCTTAGCTTTTTTGCTTGGCATGCTGCTTTGTAGCAGTGGGTGAATCAGCGTGCCGTGGGTGGCGTAATCCTGTTCTTCAGTAATTTCTTGTGTTTCATCCGTAGACAAATTATTATCAAAATTCAGATAATTTTCTCCATGAGCTGAAATTTTTTTATCTTTTTTTGATTTCATTTTATTACCTTGAGAATATTGTTGCACAGTGTTTAGCCATTAAATAATATATGTTATAAAGCAGACCAACCTCATGCTCTATATTTTAAAAAGTGAGATCAAACCGCACTTTAAAACATACACTAGTAGATAAATCAATACTACTGCTCAGCTTCTTCTTTATTTTCTTCCGACTCCTTTTGCTCTAACTGCTCTGCAAATTCACTATGTGTCATCAGAAAACGCAAATAAGCCACTTGAATAACAGCAGGGATGGTAACGCGATAGGCAGGCCCTGCAATATCTAGTGCTGCCCAGATACCCGTAATAACCCAACCAATAGGGCCTGTTAAAATAGCTGCACCTCTTGCAAGCCCTGCATTTGCAGCTAAAGCCAATCCTCTTCCAATAAGTAGTTTTGAAATGGCGTTAACTATAATTAGCATGAGCTTATAAGATTTGAATCCTCCCGCTCTAAATAATGTTATAAACGCAGATGCAGCGGTCTCTCCAGAAAGAGTTGAAATATTTTCCAATCCTAATTCATGTCCTAATTTTTCAATTTCTTGGTGTGACATTTTTTCAATAGCATCTGACAAAATTTTAGAGAATAGATTTTCTTCAATACGGGCAGTTGATGCTTCTTTAGCATAATTTACTTTTAACTTGTCACAAACATCCTTTAACACTTCGCGATAGACTACACCTTTACCGCGACGGATGAGGATATTTGCAAAAGTATTTCCGCCAAAGGTTTGAATTTCTTCGGCGATAACTTGCCAATATTTATTATGATCTGGGTAATAACGCTTATATAAATCATTCGATGTTAGTGTTTCTGTCAATCTAGTGTCCCCATCTTTATCTTTTGTTAAACATGTCACTAACAAATCAAGATCTTTGGAAGAACAGTCTTTAAGGAACTCTAAGTCAGCATCATAACGGTATGCCATAGTATTTTCTCCATTGTGGTTGTTAAAAATTCTGGAAAAATAATACTGTTATGACTATAATTTGCCCACAAACAAGTTGTTATGTTTACCCACCCAATATTGGTAGTTTGACCTCCGTGATAAGGTAGCTTATGAACGCTAGAGATTTTACAAGAACCAAAATCAAAGAATTGAGATTAGAGAAAAAGCTGACTCAAGCTAAGATGGCCGAGTTGCTCCATATGTCTGAGAATGGGTATGCCAAAATTGAGCGTGGTGAATGTGGTGTGGGGCAAGAAAGGTTGATTCAAATCGCAAAAGTGCTAGAAGTTTCCCCCACTCAGCTTGTGCCGACAGAAACTGACGCCTGCATTGTGTTTAATAACTCTAATGATAATTTCAGTAACTCTTCCAATTTTAACTTATTGTTTGGTGAAAAAAATCTCAGTGAAAAACTCATTGTGTTACAAAACCAAGTGGAAAATCTCAATCAAATTATCAATTCAAAAGATGATGTCATTGCAGCTAAGAATGTCATTATCGAAAAACTAGAAAAGCAATGTGCCTTTTTAGAGAGTATGTTAGGTCAAAAGCAAGAATGAAGTATATACAGAATAACTAAAAAAGTGCGGTCAACCAGACCGCACTTTTTATTTCAGTTCAATATGTTCAACCAATTCCCTCACAAGGCTTGGGCCTTGGTAGATCATGCCAGAGTAGAGCTGTAAAAGACTAGCGCCAGCGTTAATTTTTTCTTGCCCTGTGGCAAGGCTAGTGATACCACCGCAGCCGATGATTGGCAATTTTCCACCAAGCTCTTGGTGCAAGCGGGCGATGATTTGCGTGCTTAATGCACACAGCGGTTGCCCGCTTAAGCCACCTTGTTGTTCGCTGTTGGCAACACCTTGCACCATCTCGCGTGAAATGGTGGTGTTGGTGGCAATTACGCCGTCAATTTGGTGACGCACGAGACTGTCGGCGATTTGCACCAACTCCGCCTCGCTTAAATCAGGGGCAATTTTCACGGCGATCGGGACATAGTGATTATGATAACGTGCCAGTTCTGCTTGGCGTTGTTTCAGGCCCTGCAGTAAGTCATCTAGCGCGTCGCCATACTGCAAATTGCGCAGCCCTGGTGAATTTGGTGAAGAGATGTTGATCGCAATGTAATCGGCGTGTGGATAGACTTTATTCAAGCAGTAAATATAGTCGCCTTTGCCGTTTTCCACGCTGGTGGCGGTGTTTTTGCCGATATTGATGCCCAAGATGCCATCGTAGTGAGATTTTTTGACATTCTCGACCAAATTGTCCACACCGAGATTATTAAAGCCATTGCGGTTGATAATGCCTTGCACCTCAGGCAGGCGGAATTGCCGCGGCTTTGGGTTGCCGTCTTGCGCCAATGGCGTGACGGTGCCAACTTCCACAAAGCCAAAGCCTAACGCTCCAAAGCCATCAATCGCTTCACCATTTTTGTCCGCCCCTGCTGCCAACCCAATCGGGTTCGGAAATTGCAACCCCATACACTCAACACGTTGACCTTGCACACGGCACTGCCCGAGGGAAAACAAATGGCGAGCCGGCGTTTTGCCGACCGCACTTAGGGTTTTGATCGTCAGCTCATGGGCACGCTCGGCATCGAGTGCAAATAAGCCTTTGCGAATCAGAGAATACAGTTGGTTCACATCTCCTCCTTAATTCAAGGCTTTTTCGATTTTTTCAAATAAATCGTTGGAGAGGTTGTCGATCTTCTCCAATCGCTCTAAGCCACGACGCATTAGCGTTTGACGCTGATTGTCGTAACGACGCAGGCGAATTAATGGTTCAATCAGGCGTGATGCCACTTGCGGATTGCTTTGGTTAAGGCGAATTAACACATCCACCAAGAAGCGGTAGCCCGAACCGTCCACGGCGTGGAAGGCGTTAGGATTTTGCCCACAGAAGCTGCCCACAAGGCTGCGCAAGCGATTTGGGTTGTTAAACTCAAAACTTGGATGATCCATTAATTTTGTTACCAATTGCAACACATCGGCATCTGGGCGGGTGGCTTGCAGGGTGAACCATTTATCCATCACCAAACCGTCATGCGCCCATTTTTGCTCAAAGTCTGCCAGCAACTTGTCGCGGCAGGCCAACTGATTGGCACAAGCGCAACTCAACGCCGCCAAGGTGTCGGTCATGTTGTCCGCTTGGGTGTAATGGGTGTGCACCAAAGCATTGCCAAAATCGGTCGCCGCAAGGAAACTCAAGCAGCAATTTCGTAAACTGCGCAGGGCGATGTCTTGCTGTTCAACACGGTAGCTTGGCAAATCAATTTGATGATAAATACGAAGTGCGGTCGCTTTCAGGCGTTCGGCAATAGCTTTAAACATAAAGCCACGCACTTGGTGAATGCCTTGCGGGTCGATCACTTTAAACTGCTCTGCAAACTCTGTTTCTTTTGGAATGCTCAAGATAAGTGCGGTCAGCTCAATATCATCTTCATAGTGTTCTAACAGTTGCTGGAATGCGTTAAGTAACTCAGGTGATAAGCTCAATTCTTGCCCTTCACGCAAGCGCTCAAGGTTGGCTTGCAATTCACGGTTGAGCAAGGTTTGCGCCGCGTCCCAACGCACGAAGTCATCTTCTGCATGGGATAATAACGTGAGCAATTGCTCGATGGTGTAAGGATAATCCAACTTCACAGGCGCTGAAAATTCGCACAACAACGCAGGCACGGGTTTTTCAAGCAAGCCATGAAATTCGAAGGTTTGTTCATATTGGGTCACATCTAACACATTGTGCTGCGCGCCTTGGGCATTTTGTAGCCGTAGAGCTTTGCCTTGCTTGTCATAGAGCGCGACTTTGAGCGGGATATGCAAATTGATTTTATCAAGCTGATCGTGGGTCGCAGGTGTCATTTGGCTGACGTGCAAGCGGTAAATGCCATCACGTGCGTCAAATTCATCGCGCACGGTCAACTCAGGCGTGCCTGATTGGCTGTACCAACGGCGGAAAATAGCCAAATCCATGCCGCTGGTCTCTTCCATCGCCTGCACAAAATCATCACAGGTGGCGGCTTTGCCGTCGTTGGTGGCAATGTAGCGCTGCATGCCTTGTTGGAAGCGCTCTTCACCGAGCAAGGTGTGCAGCATGCGGATAACTTCTGCGCCTTTTTCATACACAGTGACAGTGTAGAAATTATTCATCTCAATCACTTTTTCAGGGCGAATTGGGTGCGCCATGGGGCCGGCGTCTTCGGCAAACTGCACGCTACGCAAAAAGCGTACGTTATTGATGCGATTGACCGAACGCGAGCCAGTATCTGATGAAAATTCTTGATCGCGAAATACCGTTAAGCCCTCTTTAAGGCTTAATTGGAACCAGTCGCGACATGTCACGCGGTTGCCTGTCCAGTTGTGGAAATATTCGTGCGCAATCACACGCTCAACGTCTAAATAGTCGTTGTCTGTCGCAGTAGCTGGGTTGGCGAGCACAAATTTAGAGTTAAAAATATTCAAGCCTTTGTTTTCCATTGCGCCCATGTTGAAGAAATCCACCGCCACGATCATATAGATGTCGAGGTCATACTCCAGCCCAAAGCGCTCTTCATCCCAACGCATAGATTTTTTCAGGCTTTGCATCGCCCAATGCGCGCGTTCAAGATTGCCTTTGTCGACATAAATTTCCAGCGCCACCTCTCGCCCGCTTTTGGTCGTAAAGCGGTCAGATAGCAGATCAAAATCCCCTGCCACTAATGCAAACAGATAACATGGTTTTGGAAACGGATCTTGCCATTGCACCCAGTGTTTATCACCTTCTTCACCGCTGGCAATACGGTTGCCGTTAGACAGCAGAAATGGGTATTGCGCTTTGTTGGCGGTGATTTTCGTGGTGTAGCGCGCGAGCACGTCGGGGCGGTCGAGCATATAGGTGATTTGTCGAAAACCTTCCGCTTCACATTGCGTGCAAAATGCCTGCCCAGACTGATAAAGCCCCTGTAGTGAGGTATTGTTTGCGGGTTGCAAAATCGTAGTAATCTCCAGCTCAAATGCGCTGGCGTCAATCTCACTTAAATCCAACGTAAGTGATTGGCTATCTTGGGTGTACGCAGCAAAAGGCTTGCCATTGATCTTAATATCGGCAAATTGGAAGCTGTGCCCATCTAGGCGCATAGTGTTCGCCTGTGGGTTCATGCGCTTGATCGCACTTTTACTCACAACGGTGGTGTGTTGCGGATCAAGTTGAAAATCCAGATCAATATCAGTGATGGTAAAATCGACAGGTTTATAATCTTTGCGGTATTTTGCTTTAGGCTGCATGGGTGCTCCAAATGAATCAATAACTATTGGGGCGTAAGCATAGAATTTTACACACCAAGTTGCAATCATATTAACCTATCATTACAAAAAATTTTCCACGCTTAGGGTTAAATTTTGCGCATTTCGTGCTATTCTAAGCACTCTTTCCGCGTCATCTTTTTGCAAGGAGTTTGCTATGCCCAACTGCCCTGTTGCCATCGTTATGGGGTCAAAAAGCGACTGGTCAACAATGAGCGAAGCCGCACAAGTGCTTGACCTGTTAAAGGTCACCTACCATGTTGAAATTGTCTCCGCCCATCGCACACCTGATAAACTGTTTACCTTCGCTGAACAAGCCAAACAAAATGGCTACCACGTCATTATTGCTGGTGCAGGTGGAGCAGCACATTTGCCAGGTATGTTGGCAGCGAAAACCCTTGTACCGGTGCTTGGTGTGCCTGTGAAAAGCGCAGCGTTAAGCGGAGTCGATAGCCTTTATTCTATCGTACAAATGCCCCGTGGCATTCCCGTTGGTACATTCGCCATCGGCGGCGCGGGGGCGGCTAATGCGGGCTTATTCGCCGCACAAATGCTTGCCAATTATGATGAAGCGCTTGCCCAAAGACTGCAAGACTTTAGGCAAGCACAAACGCAAAGCGTCTTAAATCACCCAGATCCACGGGAGGAGGCATAATGCAAAGTGCGCTGTATCCACCTATTTTTGTGCTAGGCAATGGGCAGCTGGGGCGAATGTTGCGTTATGCTGGCTGCCCGCTTGATATTGACGTGCGCCCGCTTGGCTTTGACGAACCGCACTTTGCATTGCCTGAAAGTGCGGTCATCACCGCCGAAATTGAGCGCTGGCCACACACCCAACTGACCGACGCATTGAGCACACATCCTAACTTTGTCAATAAACCCGTGTTTGCCCGCCTCGCTGACCGCTTAACCCAAAAACAATTGCTCGATGAGCTGCATCTTGCGACATCGCCTTGGGCGTTATTAACCTCTCCTGAGGATCTCGACCGCACTTTCACTACCATTGGTGAAAAGCTGGTGGTAAAACGCCGCACAGGGGGCTACGACGGGCGCGGGCAATGGATTATCAATGCTGAAAATACGGACGAAATCACAGATGATTTATTCGGTGAAGTGATCGCTGAACAATTTATCCCGTTTGATTATGAGATCTCACTGGTTGGCGCGCGTTTTCGCGACGGCTCAACACGCTTTTATCCCATCACCCACAATCTTCAGCAAGAAGGCATTTTACGCTACAGCGTCACGCATGCTAAGTTACCGCACTTAAGTGCGCTTCAAACGCAAGCAGAGCAAATGCTTACGCCGATTTTAAATGCGCTAGATTATGTCGGCGTGATGGCGATGGAATGCTTTGTACTAGGCGATAAACTCATCATTAATGAGCTAGCACCGCGTGTGCACAACAGTGGGCACTGGACACAGCTTGGCGCGAATATCAGTCAGTTCGAGCTACATTTGCGTGCTTTGCTTAACCTGCCAACGCCACCTTTGGAACGCATTATGCCAAGTGTAATGGTCAATTTGATCGGCAGCCCACATAACCCACAATGGCTGCGTGTTCCGCACAGTCAACTGCATTGGTATGGCAAAGCGGTACGGCCTGGGCGTAAACTCGGACATATTAATATTGCCCACCCTGATCAAAGTGCGGTTATCAAAGCGTTGAACACACTTTCGCCATTGCTGGAAGAAAATTATCAATCAGGCCTCATTTGGGCGATGGAAAAATTACGTTAAAATTGCGCTAGATGCTTGTCATTTCAGCGTAAAATGCGTATAAAAGAAAATTACAACATCATACAACACAATAAAAGGAAATCTTATGTTTGAAAAAATTGAAGCCGCACCCGCGGATCCGATTTTAGGTTTAGGCGAGGCGTTTAAAGCCGAAACACGCAGCCCCAAAGTCAATCTTGGCATTGGCGTGTATAAAGACGCCCACGGGCAAACGCCGATCGTCAAAGCCGTGAAAGAGGCTGAGCGTCGCCTGCTAGAAAGTGAAGAGACCAAAAATTATCTCACCATTGATGGCATTCCAGCCTACAACCAGCTCACACAAGTTTTACTCTTTGGCGAAAACGCAGACATTGTGACACAAAAACGCGCAAAAACAGCGCAAAGCCTAGGTGGCACAGGGGCATTACGCGTGGCAGCAGAGTTTATCAAACGTCAAACCAGCGCGCAAAATGTGTGGATCAGTTCACCAACTTGGCCAAACCACAACGCCATTTTTAACGCCGTTGGCATGACCATTCGCCAATATCGTTACTACGATGAAAAAAATCACAGCTTGGATTGGGACAATATGTTAGCCGATTTAAGCAACGCTGGCGAAGGGGACGTGGTGTTGTTGCACGGTTGCTGTCATAACCCAACAGGGATTGACCCAACTCCTGCGCAATGGCAACAGCTCGCCGCACTTTCTGCGAAAAACGGCTGGCTGCCACTGTTTGACTTTGCCTATCAAGGCTTGGCGAATGGCATTGAAGAAGATGCTTTTGGTTTGCGTGAATTTGCCAAAAATCACAAAGAACTGCTAATCGCTAGCTCTTATTCTAAAAACTTTGGTTTATACAATGAACGGGTCGGCGCCTTTACGCTGGTCGCAGCTGATCAAAAAACAGCAGAAACCGCCTTTAGCCAAGTGAAAACCATTATCCGTACATTGTATTCTAACCCATCATCACACGGCGCTAATGCCGTGGCTATTGTACTTGGCGATGCACAATTAAAAGCCCAATGGCTTGATGAACTCAGCCAAATGCGCAACCGCATCAAGCAAATGCGCGGCAAATTGGTTGAATTACTGAAAGAATATGGCGCGCAACAAAACTTCGACTTTATCAACGAACAAAATGGCATGTTCTCATTTAGCGGCTTAACGCCAGAACAAGTTGACCGCTTAAAAGAGGAATTTGCCATTTACATCGTGCGCTCAGGGCGAATTAACGTGGCAGGCGTCACCACTGATAATATTGACTACCTGTGCAAAGCCATCGTTAGCGTACTGTAATCTTCCAATAAGAGCGCCCCTCGCGCTCTTTTTTATTTAAAGGGAATCGCTATGCTATTTCTCACCCTTTTTCATTTAAGCCTTGTGGTTATCTTCACCTTTCGGATACTACTGCGTGATGACCTTGAACCAAGCGCACGCCTTGCGTGGTTTGTAGTGTTGATGGTTTTACCCTATTTCGGTACCGCACTTTATATTTTATTCGGTGAAAATAACATTGGGCGCAAAGTGAGTGAGGAATATCACGTCATTTTCACACAAATGCGCCAACACTATTCCCATATCATCGGCGACGAACAACACGATGATAGCAAAATTGCTATTCCCTACCGCCCTGCTTTTGCTTATGCCACCTCAATCAACGGCTTTTACACCTTAGATGGCAATCGCGCAGAGTTGATGCCTGATGCCCAAACCGCACGCACTTGCCTTGAAAATGACATTTTAAATGCAAAACACAGCGTAGATATTCTCTATTATATTTGGCTTGATGATGGCACTGGAAAACGCGTGGCCAATGCGGTCATCTCGGCGGCTAAGCGCGGTGTAAAATGCCGTGTTATGGTTGATGGATTAGGTTCGCGCCAGTTTATCCGTGCGTCTTATTGGCAAGAGATGAAACACGCGGGTGTACAATTGGCGGTTGCGTTTCCAATTAATCATCCGCTAAAAACAATCATAACTAGCCGCCTTGATTTACGAAATCACCGTAAAATCACACTGGTTGACGGTAAAATTCTCTATTGTGGCAGCCAAAATTGCGCTGATCCTGAATTTCGCATTAAAGCTAAATATGCGCCGTGGGTGGATATTTTGCTGCGTTTTGAAGGTGCTGTGGTTGAGCAAATGCAACTGTTGTTTGAAAGTGACTGGCTGACCGCTAATCGGCAACCACTCCCCCACACCGCACACACTGTGAAAAAAATAAGCACAACCAGCGAGTATACAACGGGCTTCCCAGCCCAAGTCATTGGCGATGGCCCAACTGAGCGCCACAACTCAAGCCCACAGCTTTTTTCTGCACTATTTAACTGCGCGCGGCAAACCATTGTGCTTTCAACGCCCTATTTTGTACCCGATACGATGACGATTGAAAGCATTTGTGCGGCTGCGTTGCGTGGTGTGGAAGTCACGCTTATTTTTCCGCAACGAAATGACTCTTGGGTGGTGTCTGCCGCCAGTCGTAGCCATTACAAACGCTTATTGCACGCTGGCGTAAACATTTTTGAATTTCAAGGTGGGCTGCTGCATGCCAAAACGTTAACCATTGACAACAAAGTCAGCCTGATTGGTTCAACCAATTTAGATATGCGCAGTTTTAATCTGAATTATGAAAACAATATCTTATTGCAAGACGCAGCAACGACCAATGCCATTTTTGAACGCCAGCAATCTTACATTCAAAGTGCGGTGCAAGTCACCCTAGATGATGTTAAGCAATGGCGTTTTTATCGCCGCATTTGGCAAAATGTGATCGCCACCGTCAGCCCTGTGCTGTGACCGCACTTTTACTTTTGCCAGCGTGCAGCGCTATACTTATCGCAATCGCGCGCTTCAATCCAGCGTTCGCCCTGCATGGTTTGCTCTTTTTTCCAAAACGGCGCGTGGGTTTTGAGGTAGTCCATAATAAATTCATTGGCTTGATAAGCGCTGCCACGATGGGCGCTGCTAACGCCCACAAGAACAATTTCATCACCTGTGGCTAATCTGCCCACACGATGGATCACGCTCACGCGATCCAGTTCCCAGCGCGAGCATGCCTCTTCAACAATCCCATGCAGTGCTTTTTCGGTCATGCCTGGATAATGTTCAAGGGTAAGCGTTTGCACGTTATCTCCAAGATTCATCTCGCGCACTTTGCCAACAAAAATTACCACCGCACCACTTTGAGGCGTTTGCGCCAAATAGTGGTAAACCGCACTTTGATCGAAGGGCTCGTGCTGCACCGCAATATGAATATCGGTCATCTAGCCTCCCGTCACTGGCGGAAAAAAGGCCACTTCGTCACCGTCGCGAATGTTGTGATCAAGGCTACTTAATTCTTGATTAATCGCCACCAATAGCTTACCTTTTTCCAATGCCAAGGCCCATTTTTCACCCCTTTCACTTAACAGTTGGCGCAGCTGTTCCGCACTGTCAAAAGTGCGGTCGAGCGTAATTGAATCGCAACCAACCAATTCGCGCACTTGCGCAAAAAAACGTACTATAATCATGGCTCCACCTTGAAATCACCTGATTTGCCACCCGATTTACTCAACAAACGCACTGGCCCTATCACCATATCTTTTTGCACCGCTTTGCACATGTCATAAATAGTTAATGCGGCGACGCTGGCTGCGGTCAAAGCTTCCATTTCTACACCTGTTTTGCCTCGCAAGCGGCACAGGCTTTCAATCCGCACTTGGTTATGTTCAAGCAGTGGCTCAAGGCGCACTTCGACTTTGCTCAGCAGCAATGGGTGACACAGAGGAATCAACTCCCATGTGCGTTTTGCTGCCTGAATGCCTGCAATGCGCGCAGTGGCGAACACATCCCCTTTATGATGTTCGCCGTTCACAATCATAGAAAGGGTCTTTTGTGACATTGTCACGAATGCTTCAGCCCTTGCCTCGCGGGCAGTTTCGAGCTTATTACCAACATCGACCATATTGGCCTCACCGTTGGCATTAATGTGGGTAAAATGTGTCATAAAAACCTTAAGCTAACCACCAATAGAGGCTAAGTGCGCTCTCACGCCGCTGTCGCCTTGGTGTAAATAGTGATGTTCGCGTTTGAATGTTAATGCCTGCTGCAAGCGCAGTTGTAGTTGCCCTTGTTGGCTGTCCGATTGCAACAAATCACGCAAATTGATACCGTCTTCCCCAAATAAACACAAATGCAGCTGTCCATTCGCCGATACACGCAAGCGATTGCAATCCACACAGAAATTTTTGGCGTAAGGCATAATTAAACCAATACTGCCCACATAATCAGGGTGGGTAAAGACTTTGGCTGGGCCGTCGGTTAGCGCACGTTGTTGCTGCTGCCAACCGCACTTTAACAATTTTTGCATCAAGACCGCCCCACTGAGGTGATATTGGCTAAAAAAGTGATCCATCTCGCCTGTTTGCATCAACTCAATAAAGCGCATTTGAATCGGTTTGTCTTTGATCCAATTTAAAAACGCATTAAAGTCATGATCGTTTAGCCCTTTCATCAACACGGAATTGACTTTGATTTGCTTATAGCCAATCTCCAGCGCACGCTCAATGCCCGCCATCACTTGGTGAAATAAATTTTCCCCTGTAATTTGCGCAAACATATTAGGA
Source organism: Spirabiliibacterium pneumoniae (assembly GCF_014884995.1). Lineage (GTDB taxonomy): Bacteria > Pseudomonadota > Gammaproteobacteria > Enterobacterales > Pasteurellaceae > Spirabiliibacterium > Spirabiliibacterium pneumoniae. The sequence continues at coordinate 150,377 of NZ_JABMII010000003.1, read as the reverse complement.
TTGAGGCTATCAACGCTCACATTAATGGCATCCAGCCCTGCTGCGCGCCATTCATGCACAGATTTTGCCATGCGGTAACCGTTAGTAGTCAAGGCGATGGTTTCAATCAGCGGATTTTGGCGCACCGTTTCTAGCACAGCGATGAAATCTTTACGCAAAGTTGGCTCGCCACCGGTGATCCGCACTTTACGTGTGCCAAGGCTTGCAAAGGCGTTCACCACACGACGAATTTCATCTAAACTGAGAAACTGATGGCGCACGCCATTGGGCTTGTAACCGTCAGGCAAGCAATAATTGCACTTAAAATTACACACATCGGTAATTGAAAGCCGCAGATAGTGGTATTGGCGTGCAAATCGGTCGACTAATTCTGCCGCACCGACGTCACGAATTGGGATTTCCTGCATTAAACACCTTTCTAAACACGAGCGGACAAGCCGTTTCCAGCGTATCCGGCGTAGCAAAATTGCTAACAGGCTGACAACCGTATTTTGCAACGTAGGTCGTTCAGCTCGGAGAATGCGATATAAAGTTATTCTAAAGTGTTGTATGCGCGATAGCAATCCCTAATTAGACGTATCGCCTCACTTATGACCAGCAAAGTGTGAGTGAACACACAGATTTCAACACCGCGGCTGACAACAACGTGTAATTTGATTAGAATGGCATTAAAACATCACTTACATGGGTCAATATGCACTATCCTCATCTCAACGCGCTTTCCTCAGTGGTTGCCATTGGTGGCGGCCATGGTCTTGGGCGCGTGATGGCCAGCTTGAGTTTTTTAGAACATCGCCTAACTGGCATTGTAACCACCACAGATAACGGCAGCTCAACAGGGCGCATTCGCGCACAACAAGGCGGCATCGCGTGGGGTGATATTCGCAATTGCTTAATGCAACTCAACGACACGCCATCCACTGCCGCAGCGATTTTTGAATACCGCTTTCAAGGGCAAGGTGAGCTTTCGGGGCATAATCTCGGCAACTTGATTTTTCGCGCGTTGGAAGACTTGCGCATCCGCCCGTTTGAAAGTATCAAGCTGGTGCGTAACTTCTTGCGCGTTAAAGCCAATTTGATCCCAATGTCCGAACTGCCCGTGCACATTGCCGCACGTATGCCCACGGGTGAAACAGTGGTGGGTGAAGTCAATATCGATCAGCTCACCGCCACACCCAGTGAATTATTTTTACTGCCCAATGTTCCCGCCACGCAAGAGGCCATCAACGCGGTTGAAAATGCGTCGCTCATTTTGCTCGGGCCTGGGAGCTTTTTTACCAGCATTTTGCCTCCTTTGCTCACCCATGAGCTGGCGCAGGCTATTGCACAACGTGCGGCACACATTGTGTTTATCGACAATCTCGGTACGGAACACAGCCCAGCGGCAAACTTGCACTTGCACGATCGTATCCGCTGGATTGAAAACCTGATCAAACGCCCGATTCAAGGCATCATCACCCACCCTGAGGCTTGTACCCAAGGGCTGGACGATAAAACGATCATCGCCAAAGCACTCAATGATAATGAAGTGCACTACCGCCACGACCGCACTTTACTGTGCCGCTACCTTGATCAACTGCTGACCGCACTTTAACGTTATAACTTTTTGTTATATATCATCGTAAAACCCTATTAATCAAATACACGCTTTTGCGCTAGGATAATCTCACTCAATATTGAATGAGGTTTTTTATGAGTTGGGATTACATTGCCACCGCCATGCCACAGTTTGCACATGCTGCGTTGATCACCTTAGTGCTATCCCTGTTGGCGATCATATTGTCGCTTATCCTTGGGCTTTTTTGCGCCTTATGCCTTAGCTATCGTTACCGTGTGCTCTCGCCACTGTGCAAAGGCTATGTTGAACTCTCACGCAATACGCCTTTGTTAATCCAGTTATTTTTTCTCTATTTCGGGTTAACTAAGCTCGGCATTAGCCTAAGCGGCTTTGTCTGCGCTGTGATTGGGCTAACCTTTTTAGGCGGTGCCTACATGGCGGAGTCTTTCCGCGCGGGTATCGAGGCGGTGTCTATCAAACAAATTGAAGCTGGCAAAAGCCTTGGATTGCGCCCGTGTCAGGTGTTCTACCATATCGTCCTCCCACAAGCCTGTGCAATTGCGTTGCCAAGTTTGGGGGCCAACGGCCTATTTTTAGTCAAAGAAACCTCTGTTGTCAGCGCCATTGCGGTGGGTGAACTGATGTTTGTCACCAAAGATGTCATCGGCATGGATTACAAAACCAACGAAGCGCTATTTTTGCTGGTGGTGTTTTATCTCGTGATTCTCTTGCCCCTGTCGTGGAGCATTGGCTGGTTGGAACGCAAACAGCGGAGAGCGGCGTATGGGCATTGATGTTTTATTTGAAGGGCAAAATTTCAGCCGCTTGTTGGAAGGGCTATGGTTAACGGCTAAGATTTCATTTATTTCCGCGTTCTTCTCGCTTATTTTCGGCGTGATTGTCGGCATTGCTATGCTAAGTCGCAAACGCACGCTGCGCTGGATATGTCGTTTTTATCTTGAGTTGGTGCGCACCATGCCGCTGCTGGTGTTATTGTTTATCGGCTATTTCGGCCTTGCCAAATGGTTTCATGTGCAGTGGAACAATGTACAAGTGTGCATTATGGTCTTTGTTTTTTGGGGTGCTGCGGAAATGGGCGATTTGGTGCGTGGGGCGTTTTCCTCGATTGAAAAGCACCAAATTGAATCGGCCTATGCTTTAGGGTTACGTCGCGCCCAAGTTATCCGCTACATCGCGCTGCCACAAAGCATCCGCCGCATTACACCAGGGGCGATCAACTTATTCACCCGCATGATCAAAACCAGTTCACTGGCGATGCTGATTGGCGTATTGGAGGTGATCAAAGTGGGGCAACAAGTCATCGAAACCGCACTACTAAGCTCACACAATACCGCACTTTGGATCTACGGTGTGATTATGGTGCTCTATTTTATTATCTGTTATCCACTGACCCAGCTGTCGTATTTTCTTGAAAAGCGCTTTGCGCACGAGGACGGACTATGAGCAAATTGCATTTACATAACATCCATAAATCCTTTGCCGATAAGCCGATTTTAAACGGCATTAACTTAAGTGTAGCCGCTGGCGAAGTGGTGGTGATCCTCGGCCCCTCAGGCTGCGGCAAAAGTACCCTGCTGCGCTGCATTAATGGGTTAGAAACACCCAATCAAGGTGAAATCACGCTCTCTCCATTTGGTCGGCTGGGGCAAGATATTCGCTGGGAGCAAGCCCGAGAACACATCGGCATGGTGTTTCAAAGTTATGAATTATTCGCCCATATGAATGTGATCGACAACATTTTACTCGGCCCGACCAAAGTGCAAAAACGCGCACGCGCAGAGGTTGAAGCGCAAGCTGACGAACTGCTGACGATTGTTGGGCTGCGTGATCGCAAACTGGCATTTCCACGCGAGCTTTCAGGTGGGCAAAAACAACGCATTGCCATTGTGCGCGCACTGTGCATGAACCCTGAAATTATGCTGTTTGATGAAGTGACCGCTGCACTGGATCCTGAAATGGTGCGCGAAGTGCTCGACGTGATTTTAACGCTTGCACAAAAAGGCATGACCATGTTGATTGTCACCCATGAAATGGCTTTTGCTGAAAAAGTGGCTGATCGCATTGTCTTTATGGATCACGGCAACATTTTGGAAATGTCGTCTCCACACCAGTTTTTTAATCACCCTCAAACTCAACGTGCTCAGCACTTTTTAAATATTCTCAACTACTAAGGAGCTAAGATGAAACACTACAAAAAACTGACCGCACTTTTTATTGGATTGGCCACCCTCACCAGCCTATTAAGTGGCTGTGACGACAGCAACAAAGCAACAGATGCACTTGCGCAAATCAAACAAAATGACGTGGTCCGCATTGGCGTATTCGGTGACAAGCCACCGTTTGGCTATGTGGATAAACAGGGGCAAAATCAAGGCTTTGATGTAGAAATTGGCAAAGCCATTACAGCTGATTTATTAGGGGATGCCAACAAAGTGCAGTTCGTGGTGGTGGAAGCAGCTAACCGCGTGGAATATCTACAATCTGATAAAGTGGATATTATCTTGGCTAATTTCACTCACACGCCAGCACGCGCCGAGGTTGTGGATTTTGCCAAACCGTATATGCAAGTGGCGCTCGGCATTGCTTCGCCAAAAGATGCCCCGATTGACAGTATTGAGGCGCTCAAAGATAAAACCTTGATTGTCAATAAAGGCACCACGGCGGATACCTATTTCACTAAGCACTACCCTGAAATTAAGCTGCTGAAATTTGAACAAAATACAGAAACCTTTGAAGCCCTGCGAGATAAACGCGGTGCGGCTGTAGCGCATGACAACACTTTACTGCTGGCTTGGAGCAAAGAAAATCCGACCTTCACAGTCGGCGTGCCACGCTTGGGCGAGGTAGAATACATCGCGCCAGCGGTGAAAAAAGGCAACGATAAACTGCTTACATGGCTCAATGATGAAATCCGCCAATTAGCCAACGACGGGCGCTTACACCAAGCCTATCAAAAAACGCTATTGCCTATTTATGGCGATGATATTAAAGAAGATGCCATTCTTGTTAATGATAAATAATAGATAAAGCTAAGCGAAAGCTTAGCTTTTTTTACACTGTTCATCTCAAAATATCACCCATGTGACAACTTTACCTAATTGTGTTAAAATGCCGTTAATTTTTCGCAGAAAAGTTATTTCTCCTTTGATAAAATTTTCTCGAAATTAGCAAAGTGCGGTAACAATAAAAACAGTTATCTCATTGATAAAAATTATTTTTTAACCGCACTTTTATCTGTTAATAAATCTGAAAATAACAAAAAAGGACATTATGAAAACACAAACAGCTTATATTAATGGACGTTATGTTGATCTTAAAAATAACGCCGAAACTTTCGATACCATTAATCCCGCCACAGGTGATGTGATTGCTAAAATTCAACAAAGTGATGAACATGAAATTAATTCTGCTGTGCAATCAGCACGTCACGGGCAAAAAATTTGGGCAAACATGACGCCCGTTGAACGCAGCCGCATTTTACTCAAGGCTGTGGAAATTTTGCGTACGCGTAACGATGAACTAGCTGCACTGGAAACGCAAGATACTGGCAAGCCATTGTCCGAAACACAAACGGTGGATATTGTCACGGGTGCGGATGTCATTGAATACTACGCAGGTCTTGCCGTCGCCATTGAAGGACGCCAAATCCCATTGCGTGAAAGTAGTTTTGTGTACACACGCCAAGAGCCTCTTGGCGTGGTGGCGGGCATTGGTGCATGGAACTATCCGATTCAAATCGCCATGTGGAAAGCTGCCCCTGCACTGGCAGCAGGCAATGCCATGATCTTCAAACCGAGTGAAGTCACTCCATTGACCGCACTTAAGCTGGCTGAAATTTTCACCGAAGCTGGCTTGCCTGACGGCGTATTCAACGTGGTTCAAGGGGATTATCGTGTTGGACAAGCGCTTAGTGACCACCCAGAGATTGCCAAAATATCATTCACTGGTGGCGTACCAACAGGCAAAAAAGTAATGGCGCAGGCTTCCTCATCCACCTTAAAAGAGGTGACGATGGAGCTGGGTGGCAAATCCCCATTAATCATTTGCGATGATGCCGATTTAGACCAAGCGGCCGACATCGCTATGATGGCGAATTTTTATAGTTCAGGACAAGTGTGCACCAATGGAACGCGCGTTTTTATTCCTACAAAATGTAAGACTGAATTTGAGCAAAAAGTGTTAGAACGCGTTAAACGGATCAAAATCGGCTTACCAACCGATCCTGCAACCAACTTTGGTCCACTGGTAAGTTTCCCACATATGGAAAAAGTGCTGGGATACATTGAAAAAGGCAAAGCACAAGGTGCTAAGTTGCTCTGTGGTGGCGAACGCTTAGACGGTGAATTAGCCAACGGTGCCTTTGTTGCACCAACCGTGTTCACAGACTGTCGCGATGAGATGAGCATTGTGCAAGAAGAAATTTTTGGCCCAGTGATGAGTATTCTCAGCTACGAAAGCGAAGAAGATGCCATTGCGCGCGCCAACAATACCGAATACGGCCTTGCCGCAGGCGTTGTTACAAATGATCTAAAACGTGCCCATCGTATCATTGCTCAAATTGAAGCAGGCATTTGTTGGATCAATACATGGGGAGAATCCCCAGCCTCAATGCCTGTGGGTGGCTATAAACAATCAGGTGTTGGGCGCGAAAATGGCATTCAAACCTTGATGCACTACACGCAAACAAAATCGATACAAGTAGAGCTAGAACCTTTTGTCAGCGTATTTTAAGCTGACCGCACTTTTAGTATTTGGATATTAAACAAAAGATAACAAGGAAATTTATGTCAACATTTGAAGAATATGATTATATTATCATCGGAGCAGGCTCTGCGGGCAATGTGCTCGCAGCTCGCTTAACTGAAGATGCCGATGTGAACGTTTTACTACTTGAGGCGGGCTATCCAGATTATCGCCTCGATTTTCGCACCCAAATGCCTGCTGCATTGGCTATGCCATTGCAAGGCAGTATGTACAACTGGTGTTATAAAACTGATCCTGAACCACATATGAATAATCGCCGCATGGATTGCGGCCGTGGTAAAGGCCTTGGGGGGTCATCATTGATTAACGGTATGTGCTACATCCGTGGTAATGCGTTGGATTTCGATCACTGGGCAAAACTTCCAGGCTTAGAAGATTGGAGCTATCTTGACTGCTTGCCGTATTTCAAAAAAGCCGAACAACGTGATACTGGTGGCAATGATTACCACGGTGGCAGCGGCCCTGTACATGTCACAACAGCCAAAAAAGACGTAAACCCACTGTTTGAAGCGATGATTCAGGCTGGTGTTGATGCGGGCTACCCTCGTACAGACGATCTGAATGGCTATCAACAAGAGGGGTTCGGCCCGATGGATCGCTTTGTCACACCAAATGGACGCCGCTCATCAACTGCGCGCGGTTATCTTGATATGGCGAAACATCGCGATCGCCTAACCATTTTAACTCAAGCCATGACCGATACGATCATCATTGAAAATCAGCGCGCCAAAGGCGTTAAATTTGAGCACAAAGGCGAAAGCAAAACCGTTTATGCCAAACGTGAAGTCTTACTTTGTGCTGGCGCCATTGCCTCACCACAAATTTTACAACGCTCAGGTGTCGGCCCAGGTGAATGGCTGCGCGAAGCGGGCGTGAAAGAAATTCTTGATCTACCAGGGGTGGGGAATAATTTGCAAGATCACCTTGAGCTTTATATGCAATATGAATGCTTGCAACCTGTGTCCATTGCCCCTGCGACGAAGTGGTGGAATAAGCCTGCCATTGGTGCTGAGTGGCTGTTTAACGGCACAGGTTTAGGCGCGACTAATCACTTTGAAGCAGGTGGTTTTATCCGCAGTGATGAGAAATTCGAATGGCCAAATATTCAATATCACTTCTTGCCAATTGCCGTTCGCTATGATGGACGCAATGCGGCTAAATCGCACAGTTTCCAAGCCCATGTTGGCTCCATGCGCTCACTGAGTCGTGGGCGAGTTAAGTTGCTTTCTCGAGACCCAAAAGCACATCCAAGCATTTTGTTTAACTATATGAGTCACGAGCAAGACTGGGAGGAATTCCGCGCAGCCATTCGTATTACGCGTGAAATCATGAACCAGCCTGCACTGGATCCTTATCGTGGTAAAATTATTACTCCAACGGAAGATATTACCACCGACGCACAGCTTGATGAATATGTCCGAAATCATGCCGAAACAGCTTATCATCCATCTTGTACTTGTGCTATGGGGCAAGGTAATGATGCGGTAGTGGACGGTCAAGGTCGAGTGCATGGTATTGAAGGCCTGCGTGTAGTCGATGCCTCAATTATGCCCAATATCATCACGGGTAACTTAAATGCGACCACCGTGATGCTAGCAGAAAAAATTGCCGATCGCATTCGCGGTAAAACACCATTAATGCGAGCTAAAGTTGACTATTATGTAGCGAATGGTGCACCATTACACTGCGAACCTAAACGTAAATAACTCCCTACCGCACTTTTCTTAAAGTGCGGTGAATTTATTTCATACAACTGAAGGATATTACATATGCACAGTCAAACCAATACGACTGGCTCTGATAAAACACAATTATCAGTGAATAAAATTGTTTTTCTTTCTTCTGCAATTTTATCAATTGCTTTGATTCTGTTTACAATTTTATTCCCAGAGGCCAGTGGTAAGTTATTAGATCATTCCCTTCGCTGGGTATCTGATACTTTTGGGTGGTATTACATGCTAGTTGTCGCCACCTACACCATTTTTGCTCTGTTTGTTGGGATTTCTCGTTATGGTGATATCAAGCTAGGGCAAGACCATGATAAACCTGACTTCCCTTTTCTGGCTTGGGCAGCTATGCTCTTTTCCGCAGGGATCGGTATTGATTTACTTTTCTTCGGTGCCTCTGAGCCACTTGCGCACTATCTCACTCCTAATATGGGAGAAGGTGGTACACCAGCTGCAGCACGCGCGGCTTTAGCACAAACCTTTTTACACTGGGGCTTGCACGGCTGGGGGATCTATGCCCTGATTGGTATGGCGCTAGCTTACTTTGCTTATCGTCAAAATTTACCATTGGCATTACGCAGTGCTCTCGTTCCTGTGTTCGGACAAAAACGCACAGATGGTTGGCTTGGACACAGTGTTGATACCTTTGGTGTTGTATGTACGCTGTTAGGTATTGCTACCTCACTGGGTATCGGTGTATTACAAGCTAATGCAGGGCTAACTCACGTTTTCGGTATTGAATCAAGCAAATTTGTACAATCCGCGATTATCATTGGCGTTACCGTCGTTGCGGGGCTTTCCGCCATGTCTGGGGTTGAAAAAGGTGTTCGCCGCCTATCTGAAATCAATATGGGAGGTGCCACTATCTTATTACTCGCTTTACTGGTGATGGGGCCAACCATTTTCTTACTTAACGCGTTCACTGAAAATATTGGTGATTATTTCCAAACCATTATTGTTAAAACCTTTGATGTCTATGCCTATGAAGGTGTGCATGGTGCCGAATGGAAGTCTTGGTGGACTGTGTTTTTCTGGGCTTGGTGGGTTGCATGGGCACCATTTGTAGGGCTTTTCATCGCCCGAATTTCGCGCGGACGCACGCTGCGTGAGTTTGTTTTTGGCGTTATGTTTATTCCCCTTGGCTTTATTTTTGCATGGTTCTCTATTTTTGGAAATAGTGCCATTGATCTTGTGAGCCATGGCGCTACAGAACTTGGTCAAATCGCACTTGATGAGCCAGCAATGGGAATGTTTATACTATTTGAACAATATCCATTAGCCTCTGTTTGGGCGACTATGGCAGTAGTCATTGGCTTAATTTTCTTCGTGACTTCAGCCGATTCAGGTGCATTAGTGCTTGCAAACTTAAGCTCAAAAAACTTGGCATCAGGTGCTGATGCACCAATTTGGTTACGTCTATTCTGGGCGGCAGCTACAGGACTTATTACACTCGGTTTGTTATTTGCAGGTGGTTTTAGCTCCTTGCAGGCTGTTTCTGTAGTAGCAGGTTTACCATTTTCCATTGTACTTTTAATTTATATGGCATCGATGTGGTTAAGCCTTAGTCGCGAGGGTAAAAAACGCAAAGCCAGCCATGTTGACATGGCCCCAGTTTTTCAAGGTGGGCGTACATGGCGTGAACGTTTAGCTCGCATCGTGCATTTCCCTAGCAAAAAAACGGTTATTGGATTTATGCGCCAAAGTATAGAACCTGCGATGAAAGAAGTTTCTCAGGAATTAGACTCTCAAGGTATTAAATCTCATATCGACCGTAATGAAGATGGAACACAATTGATTTTTCATGTTGTGCATGGCGATGAAACTTCTGAAACAGAAGAAGATTTTATTTATGAAGTGCGGCTGATCAAAGCAATTAAGCCTGTGTTAGCGCTCGGCCAAGCGGGCAATATCACCAATTCCCGTGAGGAACACTATTATCGTGCAGAAGTGTTCTTACGAGAAGGTAGTCAAGAATATAACCTGGTCGGATACAGTAAAGAACAAATCATTACTGATATGCTTAATCAATACGAGCGTCATATGCAGTTCTTGCACCTTGACCACTAAAAAAACAAATAAACAAAACGGCTCTAATGAGCCGTTTTTTTATATGTCCATTTAACTAGCCAATTGCAATAACTCTTTTGCATTGGCTAATGTTGTTTGCGTCACTGAGCTGCCACCAAGTAACTTAGAAAGCGCATATACTCGTTGTTCATCATCAAGTGCGGTCATCTCAGTGATAGTTTCACTGTTGTGAGTGAATTTCTCCACACTGAAATGATTATCTCCAAATGCAGCCACCTGCGGCAAATGCGTTACACATAACACTTGGCATTTTTGCCCCAGTTGATGCAGCAGTTTGCCAACAGTGGTTGCCGTTGCGCCGCTGATGCCGGTGTCAATTTCATCAAAAATTAGCGTTGGAATCGCGTGTTTATCCGCCGTGAGTGCTTGCAAAGCCAGCGCGATACGCGACAATTCCCCACCTGATGCCACTTTTGCTAAAGGCTGCATTGTCTGCCCAAGATTGGCTTGCAACATGAATGTGATTTCATCTCCCCCTAAACCACTTAGTGGAACATCATTTAACGTAACACCAAAATGAGCATTTTCCATTGCCAATGACGACAATAACTGATTAATTTCATCGCTCAGCACTTTTGCTCCTTTACAGCGCGCCTGAGTGAGCTTTTGCGCACATCCTTGCATTAACTGAGCGCATTGCTCAACCGCACTTTGTAATTTTTCTTCATTTTCATCGAGATCGGTTAACTGTGCTAAGTTTTCCTTCAGCATCAAATGCTGCTGTACCAATGCTTGTGGCTTAATATGATGTTTTTTCGCCAGCTGAATATACTGCCCCATTCGCTGTTCAACCTCGACCAATAAATAGGGATCTTGCTCAATTGTCGAACTTAACGAACTTAATTCACTACTCGCTTCTTGCACCTGAATGAGCGCATCGTCTAAATACCGCTGAAGACCAGCATAATGTTGACTGATTTGCGCCAGTTCATCACAATACTGCCCCGTTTTATACAGCATAGATTCTATATTATTCGCCCCCTCACTCAACAAATTCAACGCTGATTGCGCTAATGTTGTCATCTGTTCACTGTTTGCCAAGCAGCTTTGCTGCTCTTCAAGGCTCTCAAATTCACCTTCTTGTGGCGCAAATTCATCCAGCTCATTTACCTGATATTCTAATAGTTGTTTTTGTGCAGCTTTACTTTCCCGCGCTTGCTGAAAGCTTTTCAGTGCTTTTTTTGCGCCACGCCACTGTTGATAAGCTGTGTTCATATCATCAAGTAACGCTTCATTATGACAAAACATATCCAGTAAACTTAATTGATAGTCATTTTTTAACAAGCGTTGTGTACTGTGTTGACCATTAATTTGGATTAAATACTGACCTAATTCCCGTAACTGTGCAGCAGGTACTGGGCAATTATTAATAAACGCTTTTGAACGCCCATCACTGCGCAATACACGGCGTAACGTACACTGATTCGGCGCCTCATCATCGCACAGCTCATGTTCCTCTAACCAGATCTTGGCTTGTTGATTATCAGTGACACTAAAAGTGGCACGCACGTCACTGCGTTCTTGCCCATGACGAATCATCGCGCTGTCGCAACGCTCCCCTAAGCAAAGCCCTAGCGCGTCAATGGCAATTGATTTTCCAGCCCCCGTTTCGCCCGTGATCACACTCATACCGCACTTTAAATCAAGCTCGAGATGATTGACAATGGCAAACTGATTTACACTGAGATGAATTAACATAAGCACACCTTACTGAACATTTATACAGTTAAATGCAGTATAAACTGTTTTTTTATACAGTAAAGTGTTTTTTGGATTTTAGAATAATTTTTTTAACCAGCCGAGTTTGGAGCTGAGCACATTAAAGTAATTATAATCGTTGAGGTGTACCAAACGCAGGGTGTCTGGGCTTTTTCGCACAATAATTTTATCATCGGGCGAAAATAGTTCAGCGACTTGGCTATCACAGCTGATTTCTAACTTACGCTCAGTATATTGTGCAAAACGTAGTGAAATCACGCTATTGCCATCAATCACTAAAGGCCGCGATGACAATGTATGCGGGAACATCGGCACTAAAGCAATCGCATTCAATTGAGGCGTTAAAATTGGACCACCTGCTGACAACGAATAGGCCGTAGAACCTGTTGGCGTAGAAATAATCAACCCATCAGAACGTTGTGAAAAAGCAAATTTATTATCAATATAGACTTGAAAATCAATCATATGTGCAATTTTTGCAGGATGAATGACAACTTCATTGACGGCATTATTAATTAACGTTGGCACCCCATCGCGCTCAATAAATGCATCCAGTAAAAAGCGCTCTTCAATAAAATACTCACCACCTTCAAGCAACGCATGTAACTGAGAATACGCATTTTTCGGATCAATATCTGTCAAAAAACCCAAATGACCACGGTTAATGCCAATCACCGCAATATCATAACGTGCTAAAATACGTGCTTTGCCCAGCATATTACCATCGCCACCAATCACAATCGCCAAATCCGCCTGAGCACCAATGTTATCAAGGCTTGCCCAATCTTGACGCTCGATATCTAGCCCCTTAGCAATTTCATCTTCCACCAACACACGATGGCCACGTTCTTGCAGCCAATGATAAATATTTTTATGCATTTGCAATGCGTTATGATTGCGTGGTCGACCAACCAATGCGATGGTGTTAAAACGTTGTTTTGCCTGAGAATCTACTGTGTGTTGTTGCATAGTTTTTCTTAAAGATAAAGGTCAGTGTGCCTTGAAACCGCACTTTTCGCCCCTATATTATCAAAAAGTACCCAGAATAACAGCATAAATCCATTCTGCCCTTACTTATCGCATTCTTTTTGGGTAGAATAAACAAACTTGATTTAACGGAGAATATTATGTCGGAACAAGAAAAAAACACCGCAGCGCCAACTGAAGATGCGCAACCTGAGCAACAAGCGCAAGCAGAAGACATGCAGCCACAAACCCCAGAAAAAGAAGAAAGTGCGGTTCTAGAGCAAGAAGCTGATGCGCTTGAAGAGGCGATTGCCCGTGTGCAAGAGCTGGAAGACGCATTAAAAACGCAACAGGAGGATGTCAAAAAGCAACTACAAGATCTACACCTGCGCAACCAAGCTGAATTGCAAAATGTACGTCGCCGCGCCGAGCAAGATGTCGAGAAAGCACACAATTTTGCCCTTGAAAAATTCGCAAAAGAATTGCTGGAGATTATTGATAATCTTGAGCGTGCTATCGCCTCTAAACCTGCTGACATTGATGAAAGTAGTAAGGCGATGTTCGACGGTGTGGAGTTGACTTATAAGTCCCTGATTTCTACCGTTAATAAATTTGGTATAAGTGCAGTCGGCGAAGTAGGCGACGTTTTTAATCCCGATCTGCATCAAGCCATTGCAATGAACCCAACCGAAGGATTTGAAAGCAACCAAATCACCCAAGTTCTGCAAAAAGGGTATCTCTTAAATGGCCGAGTCATCCGCCCTGCTATGGTAATGGTAGCAGCATAAATTCTACTTTTGGCTGCACTCAGTTACTCGAGTGCAGTTTCCATACCTTGACCGCACTTTGCTTTTTATTGTTCAAAAACAAATTTTCGCCCCACTATACTTGAAAATAACATTTTTATAACCATAAAATGGAAAGTGTAAATTACATGAAGGAGTGACTATTTATGATGAGAATTGTGCTGTTTTTATTAACCAATATGGCAGTATTGTTCGTATTTAATATTATTTTGAGCTTAACTGGCATACAATCACAAGATGCGGCGGGCTTGCTTATTTTTGCTGCGCTATTTGGTTTCTCTGGATCATTAATTTCATTATTTTTGTCTAAAAGTATGGCATTAAGGGCTGTCAATGGCGAGGTGATCACTCAGCCGCGTAATGAAACCGAGCGTTGGTTAATAACAACTGTTATGCAACAAACACAAAAAGCAGGTATTCCGATGCCAGAGGTGGCAATTTATCATTCCAGTGATGTGAATGCCTTTGCCACAGGTGCTTCACAAAAAAATTCACTAGTGGCTGTCAGCACGGGGCTTTTAAATAATATGACTCGTGATGAGGCCGAGGCGGTGCTAGCTCATGAAGTTAGCCATATCGCCAATGGTGATATGGTCACGATGACACTATTACAAGGTGTACTCAATACGTTTGTGATCTTTGTTTCGCGCATGGTGGCTAAAGTGGTAGCCAGTAATCGCGACGGTGAAACCAGCTCTGGCATGTATTTTATGATTGCGATGGTATTGGAAGTCGTTTTTGGTTTTCTTGCAAGCATTATCGCAATGTGGTTTTCACGCTATCGTGAGTTCCATGCTGATGCAGGCTCCGCCCAATTGGTTGGCAAACAAAAAATGATCGCCGCTTTACGTCGCTTACAAAGCCTGCACGAGCCTGAACAGCTTGAGGGTGAACTTGCTGCCTTTGCCATCAATGGAAAACGAACTGGCGCAATTGCTGCCCTTTTTATGAGCCATCCACCGCTTGAAAAACGCATTCAAGCACTTGAAAATCTACAATAAAGGCAGGGGCATTTTGCCCCTTTTTCTCTACTATGGAACATAACTATAACGATTTGATCGCCATCTTCAACCGCACTTTTTATGTTGAATACAACACCAAATTAGTGAAAGGTGACGATGAACCCATTTATCTGCCTGCTGATGAAAACCGCACTTTTAACGGCATTTATTTTGCCCATGGTTATTTTAGCAGCGCACTGCATGAAATTGCCCATTGGCTGGTAGCAGGGCGTAAACGCTGGGGGCTGGTGGATTTTGGTTACTGGTATGAAGCCGATGGGCGCAGCGAGGAACAACAACGGCTGTTTGAACAAGTGGAAGTCAAACCTCAAGCGCTGGAGTGGATTTTATCAGTAGCCGCTAAGCATCGCTTTTATGCCAGCAGCGATAATCTCAACGGCACAACGGGTGACACCCGTCCGTTTAAACAGGCGGTGTATAATCAAGTGTGCGACTATGCCAAACACGGTTTGCCTAAACGTGCGGCAATGTTGCACCAAGCCTTGTGTGAATTTTATGGCACAGAAAACAAAATTGATTTAGCTCAATTTGATATTAACAGGATTTAAAAAGGCAACCAACGTTGCCTTTTGGCTTCCACGCATTCATTAAACGCTTTCACGCTTATTATGGCCACGTTCATCACGCGCGAGATGGCCTTGATCAAGATGCACCATGCCAACCAAATCATTCGGATCAACTTGAAAGGCCTGACCGAACCCTTTGACAAACAGCCCTTTTTCAGGAATCAAATTAAACAAGGTGAAATCTTGCATTTTCATTAAATGCTCCATCACCTCGCCGTGGCGCTCACGCAATGCTTGAGTGCCTGAATGCCATTCATCACAGCCAAAAGGCACCACTTCTACTGCGGCATCAAATGAAAGGCGACGGCGTGCAAAAATTTGGCGTGATTTTTCCTCGTCTTCAATCAACATTAATGACACTTTAGGATTGCCTTTTAAATTGCGTGCATGGCGAGCAATGTCGGAGATAAACACATAATAACCGCGATCATTGAGCACAAAAGGCGCATAGCTCACATTCGGCTGGCCACTTTCGTCCACAGTGGCGAGCATCACGGTGCGGCAATGCTCTTTGAGTTCTTGAATTTCTGGGCCAATTTTATTTTGCAAACGTGTTTGACGATCTTCCATTGATAATCCTTAGTTAATTGTTTTTGTTGATAAAAGCTGTTTAAATTTGGTCACTTGCTCTGGAATCAGCGCGCGTTTTTCATCGCGCCCAAGGTAAATCTTAAACATCACCTGACCGCACTTTGTGATAAAGGCAAAGGCATAGCTTTCTTTGCCACGCAATGGCTTGCTCACCAGCGCGATTTTGTCCACTTGGCTGAGCTTTAAATGCCCATAAAGCGTGCCTGTGGATGCGCCGCCGTGCATATTTAAATTATAGTAACCATACCCTGAACGCCCGTGAGGAAACGGCTGCTTAACCTCGAAAATCGAGCCTTCTTTCTCAATGATCGTAACTAAATTCCCCCACTGGGTTAAATGTTCTAATAGCGTTTCGCACTGCTCTCCAGGCAACACCGTCACCCATTTTTCAGGCAAGGCTAAAATCACATTGCCCTCACCCACCGCCAATTTTGTAGCTAAATCTAATGTGTTCATCTCTGGCGTTTGCGCCAACAACTGCGCAACCTCTGCCCTCAAATCACTCATGACGACCTCAAATTTCACTTTAAACAAAAACGATTATCATTATAAGTAAATATCATAAATAAAAGCAAACAAAAATTTTTCATAAAAACCCTATAAAATTTAATGTTTTATCATTAATTGATAATAACAATTACTGTGATTAAAAAACTTGACTTATATGTTAAGATCAAATAATAATTATTATCATTCTTTTTCTCAGTTATAATCTTTATGAAATGGATGTTCGCACAATTCGTCGCCTTGCTCACCGTTTTGCTGACAAGCTGCGCGCAAAACACGCCCTTATCAAGCACGATATATGATCGCCACCATCAGCCGATTACCTTTGATGCAATGCTCAGCACCTTAAACAACACCGATTTTGTGCTGCTCGGTGAAGTTCACGACAACGCTGCACACCACGATGCCGAACGCCAATTATTCAATGCACTTAGAGAGCAACCTAAAGGGTTATCCAACGCGGTGTTAGAAATGCTGCCAAGCGCCCAAAATGCGCAACTCAATCACGTGCAACGCCATATTCGTCAAGAGCGCATCCGTGAAGATGAATGTACCGCCTGCTTGCTGGATTGGGATCCAAAATGGGATTGGACGCAATACCGCACTTTAGTGTCCGCCATCGCCCGCTCCCAAACTGCACTTTTAGGCGGCAACCTTACACGCGATGAAATCAATACCATTATGCAGGGCGCTTATCCACTCAATGGTCAACAATCCACCACGGCGGCAGTTAAAGCACGCATTGCCGACATCATCACGCAAACGCACGGCGAAATGGATGAAGCGATGCTCACGAAATTAGTTAGTGTGCAGCAGTTTAAAGATCGCCGCATGGCGCAAACATTGGTTGACGTAACGCCAAAAGGCGCTCGTTCGCTTTTAATTGCTGGGCGTTTTCACACCAGCCGTTTTTTCGGTGTGCCTGTACATCTCAACGATTATCAACGCCGCCAATACGCCGTGATTATCATGACGGATAACCAAGCCGCCATACCAGTTGGAGAAGCAGACTTTATTTGGGAGATCCGATGAAATTTGGTGCCCTCATTCTCTCATTGACCTTCGCTTTTGCCGCGCAAGCAGCCGTGCCCGATAGCACGATCACGCAAGAAAATGCACAAACTGAGCGCTATTTTGCTGATGTCGAGCCGCTTAAAGCCAAGCTGGCGCAAGAAATGCGTGGGCGCATTCAGCATCAAAGTGCGGTGCAAACATGGGTTGATGGCAATTATCGTTACCGCAAAATCACCGCACAGCGCTATCCGCACTTTCAACGTGCGCCTCTCGGCTCAGATGATTGGCAAAGCCTCGTTGATGGCGATGTCCGCGGGCAAAATCACGCCTATTATCAACTGATGCCGCCTGTCATCAGCCCCGATGGTAAAACGGTTGCCATTGCAGAAGACACACAAGGGCGAGAACTTTATCACATTGCGTTTGGCAAGATCGCACAAGATACATGGCAAAACGAGTTGCTCAACACTACAGGCGAGATCGTGTGGGCGAATAACAATCAGCAGTGGTATTATTTACAAAAAGATCCTAAAACTAACCGTATTTTAGGGCTTTATTTGCACACCATCGGCACACCACAGCACCACGATCGCCTGATCTATCAAGAGCGCGATCCACGCTTTTATCTCAGCCTGTCGCGCTCACAGTCAAAACGCTATCTGCTGCTTGATATTGCAGGGCTTGCCCAGTCAGAAACGCACGTGTTGGATCTCAGAGCCAAAAATCCTGAGTTAACGGTGTTTAAACCGCGTGAGGCTAACGTGGAATATTACCTTGATCACGCCAACGATGGCTTTTATATCCGCACCAACAAAACCACACCGCACTTTGCACTGTTTTACGCGCAAAACATCAATTCGGCGTGGCAATTGTATTATCACGCCAATGCCAATGAGGGCGAAACACTGGAAAGTTTTACCATTTTACCGCAATGGGTGGTGGTAAAAGTGCGGTCAAAAGGGCTTGGCGTGTATCGCTATTGGCGCAAAGCTGCCCCCGATAAGCCTCATCAAATCACTTTTCCTGATGCCAATTATTTAGCGCGCTTGCAACTCGGCGAAAATACCGCGCAAGGCATTTTAGATTTCAACTACACCGCTATGCTCACGCCCAAAACCCACTTGCGTTATGACCTCAACAATGCCCAATGGCTGAATAAGCCAACCGCACTTGACGAGGATTACCACAGTGAATATACGCTCATCACTGCCCGTGATGGAACGAGAGTGCCGGTGTCGCTGATTTATAAATCCTCTCTGCTTAAAGCCCAAAACACCCCCGTGTTGCTCACGGCCTATGGTGCGTATGGCTTTAGTTTTGAGCCCACTTTTGGTACAGGTTACCAAAGCTTGCTTGACCGCGGTTTTGTCTATGCTATCGCTCATGTGCGCGGCGGCGGTGAGCTGGGCGTTGACTGGCACGAACAAGGGCGCAAACACCATAAGCGCAACAGCATCAATGACACGGTGGATGTTGCCCAAGCCTTGGCGGCACGTTTTCATACCACGCATCTCTATGCACTGGGTGAAAGTGCGGGTGCTTTGGCCATTGCGGGTGCGATAAATCAAGCGCCAACATTATTTCGCGCAGTGGTATTACAAGTGCCTTTTGTTGACGTGCTCAGTGCACTCAATTCACCCGATGGCTTAGGCGCGCAAGAAAGTGAAGAATGGGGCGATGTGAATAATCCAGCCGATGTTGAGTACATCAAAAGCTATTCACCTTATCAAAACATCCGCTCTCAACCCTACCCTGCCTTGTTTGTGGTAAGCGGCGAGCAAGACACCCGCGTACCGCTGAGTGACAGCGTGAAATTCGTCAACAAACTGCGTGTAAACTCCCGTAGCACACAGCCGATTTTGCTCAGCATTGAGCGTAACAGTGGCCATCGTCATGGGCTGGGGC
Organism: Spirabiliibacterium pneumoniae; assembly: GCF_014884995.1. Lineage (GTDB taxonomy): Bacteria > Pseudomonadota > Gammaproteobacteria > Enterobacterales > Pasteurellaceae > Spirabiliibacterium > Spirabiliibacterium pneumoniae. Next base: position 131,123 of record NZ_JABMII010000003.1, on the reverse strand, counting down.
GATATGCGCGCATGCAGCGCAATATTGACAGCTACCTTTTTTTCTTAAAACAAGAACATCATCAGTAACCTTAAGGAGATTTTATGCAACTGAGTAAAATTGCAAGTGTGGTGATCGTTACCTGCCTTGCGAGCTATTCTGGCATTCTATGGGCCGAGAGTGTGACCGCACTTGATACCATTGAAGTATTAGGCGAGAAGAAAACCGCCGAACAACAACGCTATACCCAAACAGGGGCGGTGAGCACCATCGGCAGCACCGATAAAACCATGCAATCCCTTGACAGCACCATTCGCTCTCTGCCTGGCACTTACACCAACATCAACCCAACCCAAGGCACCGTGAGCGTAAATATTCGTGGGTTGACGGGCTTTGGGCGAGTGAACACCATGGTCGATGGCGTGCCACAAACCTTTTACGGCACCTCATCTAACTCAGGCAGCCGCTATCACGCGGGTGATGACGGTGAGGGCTACGGGCCAAGCAGCCAATATGGCGTGATGATCGACCCGAATTTTATCGTAGGCGCCACGGTAGAACGTGGCTTTAGCAAAGACGGCGCACATAACATCAATGCCCTTAACGGTAGCGCAAATTTCTGCACACTGGATGTTGACGATGTGGTGTTTGAGGGCAATCGTTTGGGTGGTTTAGCCAAATTCAACACTGGCAACAACGGCGTGGGCCGTGGTGGCATGTTAGCCCTAGGTGGCAAAACACTGTTAGATAACAACGGGCACATTGGCGCTTTTGTGGCTTACTCAGGCAACTCCAGCAAAGCCAATTACAAAACGGGCGCAGGCACATTTTCCAGCAGTAATGACTACGTTAAACGCCTTGACCAGCGCCCACGCTCGTGGCTGACAAAAGTCGAATGGAAAGCCAACAACGATCATTTTATTAAACTCAGTCATAATGGCTATCGCAACAATGTTGGCGGGCGTGAAACTGAGCATAATAGCTATAGTGTAGATTATCGCTACACCCCTGTTTCCCCTTGGGTGGAAATACAGTTGCTGGCTGCCAAAAGCACTAACCAGCAAATTTTCAATAATGATGCTAATATTTGGCAAATCTCTGATGCCAAAACCAAAAACACCTCTGATTATATCGATCTTAACAACAAAATGGCCTTTGACGCACTGGGCGCACAAAACACGCTCACCGTAGGGCTAAATTATCTCAGCAACAAATACCGCAAAAGTGCGGTTGCCGCGAATCAAGACAACTACGACTACACCCCATTTGCCCCGACAGGTGAACAAAAAATGCGCAGCGCTTACGCCGCATTGGAATCTGAATGGTCACACTTTATCTTAGACACCAGTTTAGCGTACAGTCAATCTGTCACCAAGGGCTACAAACCTGCCTGTGATGAAAGCCCTTGCTTTCCACAAGGTGCCGCGCACATGAAACTCACGCAAAGCATTTTAAAACCCACCGTTATGCTCTCTTGGAAAGCGAATAGCTGGCTCACCCCTTATGCCAGTTATGCTTATACCTCACGTTCACCCAATTTAAATGAGATCTTTTTCAATCACCAAAGTGGTGGTTCGATGAATCCATTTTTAAAACCAGAAAAAGGCAATAATATTCAGCTTGGTTTTAATGTTCATAAAGACAACCTTTGGGTAAATGATGACTTTTTCGGGCTAAAATTCACGGCGTTTTATAGCAAAGTGCAGGATTTTATCTATAACCAAAGTTTTTATTATTCAAGCTCAGGCGTTCCTGTAAAACTCAGTGATCCGCGTGCAATCAGCCACTTTCAAGTTTATACCAATGCCGTCAACACCATCAAGCAACGCGGTATTGAGCTGGATATGAACTATGACGCAGGCTTTGCTTTTGCCCGCTTGGATTTAAGTTATATCAAATCCAATGAACCACTGGATGTCACCTCCACCGTTGGTACTGGCTTTGGTACCGTGGGTGTCACCACATTGCCTGCCAGCTATGGTTCCCTTGAGCTTGGCGGGCGACTGCTCGACCGCACTTTGACCTTAGGCACGATTTTTAAATACACCGGAAAAAACCAACGTGTTAAACCCAATGGCTTGACTGTAGATTACGCTGAAGGCAACGACACCCTTGTGCAAGATATGCCCAAAGTGCCGATTATTGTTGATGCCTACGCCAACTACCAACTCAACAAATACATTTTGCTCAAAGCCTCTGTGCAAAATGTGATGAACAAGAACTACGTGGAAGCGCTCAATAGCCTCAACTCCACTGCATCGCAATACAGCGTTGATGCCAACCAAAATGATGTATTTTCATTCACCAACTCAGCCCGTGGCAGAACGTTTTATCTCGGTGCTGAAGTGCGTTTTTAAACATAAGGAGCAATCATGAAATTCACACCACTTACTCTTGCTGCCAGCCTTGTGCTGGCACTTAGCGCCTGCTCATCTAACAGCACCGACTATTCACTCGATAAAAGCACCCCCCCAACCGCGGTGAAAAATCCACACGCCCCAGCAAAACCTGCTGAGCCTAAAAAAACCACAGAGCCTGCTAAACCCATTGAACCTAAACCCGCTGAACCTAAGCCAGTTGAGGCAGTAAAACCTGCAGAATCGACCAACCCTGCTGAGCCTGAAAAAAAACCTGAGCCAGTAACCCCTTCAGAACCAGATGAACTTAAACCAGCTGATCCAGTAAAACCTGCCAAGCCACCTAAGCCAGCAGAGCCTGCTAAGCCTGAGGTGGTGAATGGATTGGAAAATCGCAGTTTTAGTATCCCCATGACAACTGATGAAATTGGTGCTGCGAATGATACTTTCAATCCTCTCGTTAAAGATGGCAAAGCACTTTATTACAATGCTGGTGATTCCAGAGAATTTATGAATCCTAAAACAAGAAAAAACGTATTATTAGCTGATGCGCTTAAAGAAAGCGATTTCCTACAAAAAGGGGAAATTGATCCACAAAAAGTGCAATATCTTGAGGTGAAAGCAGATGACGGTACACTGTTGGGTAAATTCCAATTTGTGAATCAATCTTATTCCAGCTATGCCACCTTTGTACCTGAGATGACAAGAATTGAATATGGTGAGCATCTTACACCTGAAAATGTTGCGCTCTTTGTTGCCAACCCAACCACAGAGGAACAATTCGCCAAACTGCAAGGCTCTGCGACTTATTCAGGCCACACACTCGGGTATGTTGATGGCCCGAAAGGCAAAACACCAACAAAAGGCTATATGGGTGATGTCAATTTTAATGTGAATTTTGACACCAAAATGATCGACGGCAAAGTGACCGCACGTCAAGATGGTTTCACTAAATACAGCTCGCGATACACAGACGATGATGATCTACCGACAGAAAAAGGCATTGAACTGACCAAAAAAGACTTGATCTTAAAACCGACCAAAATCGAGGTCAGCAAAAACGGTACTATGAGTTTTGGTAAAGGAGCCAGTGATAACGTTGCTTGGATGGACGGTGATAAAGAAGTCGCAACCCAAAACTACGGTGGCACATTCGCAGGCCCCAATGCAGACGAAATTGTCGGCCAAATTGGTGGCGGTAGAGAACGCATCGCCTTTGGTGCGAGCCGTGATAAATAAGCAAAGTGCGGTCTGACCGCACTTTTCAATAAGGAGCAGACATGAAAAAAATAGTAACCGCACTTTTGGCGTTTGCGCTGTCCGCAGGCGTGCTGGCGCAAGAGGCGCAGCGCATTGTGTCGGTGGGCTTTGGGGTCACACAGTTAATTGATGCCCTTGGCGCGGGCGAAAATATTGTCGCCGTGGATTCCACCAGCAAAGCCTTTGCCAACGAGCGCAACTTGCCCGTGCTGGGCTACCAACGCAAGCTGGCCGCGGAAGGGATTATCGCATTAAAACCCACTGACATCATTGGCAGTGAGGAAATGGGGCCTGAAGCCGTATTATCGCAATTAAAACAGGCGGGCATTAACGTGTTGGTGCTTGACAGTGCGCAACACAATATTGCCGATTTAGAACAGCATATCACCACCCTAGGCGACAAGCTGAGCAAGCAAGCCCAAAGTGTGGTGTTGCTGGAAAAAGTAGCTCAACAAAAAGCGACTCTCGCGCAACATAAGCAACCGTTGCAAAGTGCGGTGTTTCTTTTTTTAGGTGAAAAAGGCGCGCTCTTTGCAGGCGGCGACAAAACCACCGCCAATGGTATGTTTTCACTGATTGGGCTTGATAATATCGCTGCCAGCAAAACAAATTATTACCCTTATGGTATTGAAACGCTGATCCGCTCACAACCTAAAGTTGTTTTTATTTCCGAGCGCAGTTTAGCGCAAGATCTCGACGGCATTTTGAAAAAATATCCGTTTTTAACTCAGCTAAATGCCACACAGCAGCGCTGCATTTTCACCGTGAATGGTAAAGCGTTGCTTGGCGGTTTTAATTTAAGTTCATTATCGGAAAGTGTACGGCTGCAACAAGCCATTGCTCAAAACCCAGCATGTCAAAAATGAAACTGATTTCACCGGCGCTCTTTTCAAGCATAACGCTGGCACTGTTGGTTGCGCTGTGCCTGCTGTCGCTAAGTTCTGGGGCAGTTAAATTAGATATTGCCCACGTCGTGACCGCACTTTTAGGGCAAGGCGACAGTGGCAATGTGTTTATTTTGCAACAGTTGCGCCTGCCTCGCACGCTCAATGCGATCACCATTGGCGCCATTTTAGGAGGCTGTGGTGCTGTGCTGCAAGGGTTATTTCGCAATCCGTTAGCCGACCCAGGTATTATTGGTGTCAGCGCAGGCGCAGCACTGGGCGCAGGCATTGCGATTGTGCTGCTGCCCACCGCCCTGTTTGGCTTTCAGCTGGGGATCACGTCCACCTTTGCCTTTATCGGCAGTTTGGTCATTACGCTGTTTGTCTACCGTTTGGGGCAAACGCCATATGGCTCACAAATGACATTGATGTTGCTTGGCGGCATTGCCATTGGCGCAATCGCCTTTGCTCTGCTCGGCTTGTTGCAATACATCGCCGACGACCGCGCGCTGCGTGACCTCACCACTTGGCAGCTGGGCTCACTGGCACAAAGCAATTATTGGCATGTGGGCATTACTGTTGTCGTTCTCATCCTTGTGCTGGTGCGTTTTCACTCCCTCGCACAGGCTTTAAACGCACTGCTATTAGGCGACATTGAGGCGCAGCATTTGGGTGTGAACATTGAGCGCGTTAAACGCCAGTGCATTTTTCTCACCGCGCTGGCGATCGGCATTGCTGTGGCGGTGGCGGGCATTATCGGCTTTGTTGGCTTGGTTGTGCCGCACATTTGCCGTGGCTTATTAAGCGCTAATCATAAAATTCTGATTCCTGCGAGCAGCCTACTCGGTGCGGTGTTATTGCTGTTTGCCGACATTCTCGCACGCGCTATCGCACCGCCTGCTGAGGTGCCCATTGGCATTATCACCGCACTTCTAGGCGCGCCGTTTTTTATCGCTTTGCTACTCAAGTTAAAAGGAAAAGTATAATGCTTAGGCTCAATCAAGTTTCAGCTGAGGTAAGCGGCAAAATGTTGCTTTCACCACTGAGTGTCACGCTTGATACGCCGTGCTGCGTGGGCATTATTGGCGCCAATGGTGCGGGAAAATCCACCTTGCTTAAAACAATTGGGCAAAATATCGCTTATCAAGGCGAGGTACTGTGGCAAAATCAGCCACTGGCAGCATTAAGCGAGCCGCAGCGCGCTGCCTGCATGGCGTTTATGCCGCAACATAGCCAAATGGCGTTTGCCTTAAGTGTGCAAGAGATTGTCGAGATGGGCGTGATGATGCACCCGCAGCTGAAAAACAAAAATGCGGTTGTCCATCAGGCTATGGCACAATTTGAGATCACTGAACTTAAAGCACAAAATTATTTGCATCTTTCTGGAGGTGAAAAACAGCGAGTACACGCCGCACGCGTGTGGGCACAAATTCAAGCCACCGACGTGCCCAAATTAGTGCTGCTAGACGAACCCACCAGCGCGCTGGATCTCAAACACCAACATTTTTTTTTGCAACACACACAGCAATTAGCGCAAAAGCATATTGTGCTCATTGTGCTGCATGATCTCAACTTGGTCAGTCGCTATTGCGATAAACTCTTACTGCTGCGCCGTGGCGAATTGATCAACTTTGGAGACACCAAAACGTTGATGACAGCGCAAACTATCCACGCGCTTTATGATTACCACGCCGAGGTTTTTGAGCACAACAATCGCATCCACATTAGCTAAAAAAACCGCACTTTAACGTGCGGTTTTAATCAAAGTGCGGTTGACATTAAGATTTATCTAACGGGGTGAACTCGCGTTTTTCATGCCCCACATACACTTGGCGTGGGCGCACGATGCGGATCGCACCGTCGTTGTACATTTCCTTCCAGTGTGCAATCCAACCGACGGTGCGCGCAAGTGCAAACATCACGGTGAACATCGACACTGGGATACCGATCGCTTTGAGAATAATGCCAGAGTAGAAATCCACGTTCGGGTAGAGTTTGTGATCTTTGAAATACGGATCACTTAATGCAATGCGTTCTAGCTCCATCGCTACATCGAGCAGTGGATTTTGCACGTTAAGCTCTTTGAGCACTTCGTGGCAAGTTTTGCGCATCACTTTGGCACGTGGATCGTAGTTTTTATACACGCGGTGACCAAAGCCCATTAAACGGAATGGATCATTTTTGTCTTTTGCTTTGGCGATATATTCAGGGATACGATCAACGCTACCGATCTCCTCGAGCATATTAATGCACGCCTCGTTCGCCCCGCCATGTGCTGGCCCCCAAAGTGAAGCGATACCCGCAGCGATACACGCAAATGGATTGGCGCCCGATGAAGCGGCGGTGCGAACGGTGGAGGTGGAGGCATTTTGTTCGTGATCAGCATGGAGAATAAAGATGCGATCCATCGCCTTTTCCAACACAGGGTTGACCACATACGGCTCACATGGGGTGGCAAACATCATATACAAGAAGTTTCCCGAGAAGGATAGGTGGCGTTGTGGGTACATAAACGGCTGGCCGATGGAATATTTATAACACATCGCCGCCAATGTTGGCATTTTCGCCAACAGACGATAGGCGGTCAGCTCACGGTGATACGGATTGGCCACATCGGTGGAGTCGTGATAGAACGCTGCCAGTGCGCCACTCACCCCACACATAATCGCCATTGGGTGGGAATCTCGACGGAAGCCATGGAAGAAGCGCGAGATTTGCTCGTGCACCAGTTCGTGTTTTTTCACACGGTTGCTAAAGGCGATATATTGTTCCTTAGTTGGGCGTTCACCAAACAACAACAAATAAGAAACTTCAAGGTAATCAGCGTGTTCTGCCAGCTCTTCAATAGGGTAGCCACGATGGAGCAACATCCCCTGCTCGCCGTCAATGTAAGTGATTTGTGATTTACACGATGCAGTGGACATAAACCCAGGGTCAAAAGTGAACAGTTGATTTTTCACCAATGGCTGCACGTCAACGGCATCATAACCCAACGAGCCTTGTTCTACATTAAGCTCAAATTGACGACCATCACTAATAGACAGCGTTGCTTTCAGTTCTGACATACATACTCCTTTGTTATTGTCCTGTTAACCACAAGGTGCAGCACAAACCGCACTTTTATTGCATCCCAAAAGGGGTTATTTATAAACTTGCTAACAATTTAGCCCTTTATCATTAAAAATTAAAGTCTGAAATGATTAATTTGTTACTTTTTTGTAAAAAATTCTAGGCTCGTCACATTATAAAAAATTTTTTTAGGTATAATTTCACCATTCATGACAACTTGCGTTATATTTTTAACACATAGCCGTGTGTTGGAAATGAATAAGCGGTAAACTAACCCCGAAACGTGGATAGAAAAAGGTCTAAATTTATGCAACAAAATCATGCAATGCAAGACTGGATTGACACCAGCGCCCTAGGCGGTGCCAATCAAAGTTACATTGAACAACTTTATGAAGATTACTTAAACGACCCCAAGAGCATCGATGACAGCTGGCGTGAGATTTTTGACCAATGGCCCGAGCCGCAACTGCCCGAGCAGGCTCATAGTCCCGTACGGGATTACTTTCGTGAGCTGGCTCGCGAAAATGCCAATAAAGGCACGCACACGATTATTGATCCTAGCGCCAGTCAGCGCTTAGTGCGGATTTTGCAGTACATTAATGCCTATCGCTATCGCGGACACCTGCGTGCGGATCTCGATCCACTAAAAATGTGGCAGCGGCTGTCAGTGCCAAACCTTGATTATCAATTCTACGGTTTGGAAGACAAAAATCTGGATGAAGAATTTAACATCGGACGATATGTTTACGATCAAGAAAACATTACCTTGCGTGAACTGTCTGAAAAACTGCACGCCACCTATTGTGGCACAATCGGATTGGAGTTTATGCACGTGCATAATGTGGAAATGCGTGATTGGCTACAAAAGAAAATGGAAGCGCGCATTGCCAAACCGCACTTTAGTAAAGAAGAAAAAATCACCTACCTACAAGAGCTGACTGCCGCCGAAGGGCTTGAGCGTTATTTGGGTGCAAAATTCCCAGGCGCTAAACGCTTCTCCCTTGAGGGTAGCGACGCATTTATTCCGTTGATGAAAGAAATTATCCGCCACGCGGGTAAATTTGGCGCGCAAGATATTGTGATGGGCATGGCGCACCGCGGGCGGTTAAATATGCTTGTCAATGTACTGGGCAAAAAACCTGTTGAGCTCTTTGATGAATTTGCCGGCAAGCACAGCAATGAAGAACGTACCGGCGATGTAAAATACCACCAAGGGTTTTCGTCTAACTTCCACACTGAATCAGGCGATGTGCATTTATCACTAGCGTTTAACCCATCCCATTTAGAAATTGTCAGCCCTGTGGTCATCGGCTCAGTACGCTCACGCCAAACACGGCTCAATGATGAAACCCACGACAAAGTGCTTGGCATCACCGTGCATGGTGACTCCGCTGTAACTGGTCAAGGCATTGTGCAAGAAACATTGAATATGTCCGCCACCCGTGGCTATACCATTGGTGGCACCATTCGTGTGGTCATTAATAACCGCATTGGCTTTACCACCTCTTATCGTGGCGACACCCGCTCGACCGAATATTGCACCGACATCGCCAAAATGGTGGACGCGCCAGTGATTCATGTCAATGGCGACGACCCAGAAGCGGTAGTCTATGCTGCACGTATGGCGGTGGAATTCCGTGCGAAATTTAAACGCGATATTTTCATTGATCTCGTGTCTTATCGCCGTCATGGGCACAATGAAGCGGATGAGCCATCTGCCACGCAGCCGATGATGTATAAAGCCATCAAAAAACACCCAACCCCACGCAAAGTCTATGCTGATCGTTTGATTGCTGAAAACGTGGTCAGTGATGATCAAACCTTTGAAATGATCAATGAATACCGTGACGCGCTTGATAACGGTGAACGTGTAGTGAAAGAATGGCGTGAACTTGACCGCACTTCACTGACATGGTTGCCGTATCTTAACCACGATTGGACAACTGCCTATGACAGCACGTTCGACAAAGAACGCTTTATGCAGTTGGCGAAAAAAGTGTGCATGTATCCACAAGAGCACAAACTGCACAACCGCGTGAAGAAAATTTACCAAGACCGTGAGCTGATGGCTGCAGGTGAGAAACCACTTGATTGGGGCATGGCGGAGATCATGGCCTATGCCACCTTGCTTGATGACGGCAATGCTATTCGCCTCTCGGGTGAAGACTCTGGTCGTGGCACCTTCTTCCACCGCCACGCGGTGATGCACAACCAAGAAGATGGCACTTATTATATTCCATTGCAACACTTACACCAACAACAAGGGCGTTTTGAAGTCTGGGATTCCGTACTCTCAGAAGAGGCGGTGCTGGCCTATGAATACGGCTATGCGACCTCTGATCCCAAAACATTGGTGATTTGGGAGGCACAATTTGGCGACTTCGCCAATGTGGCGCAAGTAGTGATTGACCAATTTATCAGTTCAGGCGAACAAAAATGGGGACGGATGTGCGGCTTGACCATGCTCCTACCACATGGCTATGAAGGCCAAGGTCCTGAGCACTCCTCTGCTCGCTTAGAACGTTATCTACAATTATGTGCAGAACAGAATATTCAAGTATGTGTGCCGTCAACGCCTGCACAAGTTTATCATATGCTGCGTCGCCAAATGCTACGCCCAATGCGCCGCCCACTGATTGCACTGACACCGAAGTCACTTTTGCGTCATCCGCTGGCCATTTCAGACATGGACGAGTTGCTCAATGGCACGTTCCAACCTGTATTGCCAGAAATTGACTCTCTCGATCCAAACACAGTGAAACGCGTGGTATTGTGTGCTGGCAAAGTCTATTATGACTTGTTGGAAAAACGCCGCGAAAAAGGGCAAACCGATGTCGCCATTATCCGCATTGAGCAGCTCTACCCTTACCCAACCCAAGAGGTGCAAGCGGTGTTGGCACAATATCACCATGTGAAAGACTTTATTTGGTGTCAAGAAGAGCCACTTAACCAAGGGGCTTGGTATTGTAGCCAGCACAACTTCCGCACATCGCTGCCAGATGGCGCAAGTTTGAATTACGTAGGGCGAGCGGCATCAGCTTCTCCTGCAACAGGCTTTGCATCGCTGCATAATGCGCAACAAAAAGCATTAGTTGAGCAAGCGTTGAATATATAACCGAACAAAGATGACTAAGGATTGAACAATGAGTACTATTGAGATTTTAACCCCTGTATTACCTGAATCCGTTGCTGATGCCACCGTTGCCACTTGGCATAAAAAAGTGGGTGATAGCGTTGCGCGTGATGAAATCATCGTGGAAATCGAAACTGACAAAGTAGTGCTGGAAGTACCTGCCACTGCCGATGGCGTGATCGAAAGCATTTTAGAAGAAGAAGGTGCTACGGTCACCAGCAGCCAAATTTTGGGCAAACTCAGTCCACAATCGGCTGCGGGTACACAAACCAGCGCTACCGTGGAAAGCGCAGAAGCAACTCCTGCGCAACGTCACGGCGCAGCGATTGAAGAAGATGCCAGCAACGACAGCATCAGCCCGTCTGTTCGCCGCCTACTGGCCGAGCACAACCTTGACGCCAGCCAAATCAAAGGCTCTGGCGTGGGCGGCCGAATCACCCGTGAAGACGTGCAAGCCTTCGTTGAAAAAAGCCAAAGTGCGGTTCACAGCGATGGCACCAACAGCTCTGTTGCCATGGCTAACCGCAGCGAAAAACGCGTACCGATGACGCGCCTGCGCAAACGTGTGGCTGAGCGCTTGTTGGAGGCGAAAAACTCCACCGCGATGCTCACCACCTTCAACGAGGTGGATATGTCACCGATTATGCAGCTGCGTAAAACCTACGGTGAACAATTTGAAAAACGCAACGACATCCGTCTAGGCTTTATGTCGTTTTACATCAAAGCCGTTGTCGAGGCGTTAAAACGTTACCCTGAAGTCAACGCCTCGATTGACGGCGATGACGTGGTCTATCACAACTACTTTGACATCTCGATTGCCGTGTCTACCCCGCGCGGGCTGGTGACACCGGTGCTGAAAGACTGCGACAAACTCTCCATGGCGGAGATCGAGAAAAAGATCAAAGAGCTGGCAATCAAAGGCCGTGATGGCAAATTGACTGTGGACGAGCTCACCGGCGGCAACTTCACCATCACCAACGGCGGTGTATTTGGCTCATTGATGTCAACCCCGATCATCAACCCACCACAAAGTGCGATTTTGGGCATGCACGCGATTAAAGAGCGCCCAGTTGCTGTCAACGGTGAAGTGGTGATTCGCCCGATGATGTATTTAGCGTTATCATACGATCACAGATTGATCGACGGCCGCGAGTCAGTGGGTTTCTTGGTGACCATCAAAGAATTGCTCGAAGATCCAACTCGCATCTTACTTGAAATTTAACACCCTTGTAGGCATAACGCGCTTATGCCTACGTTTACTTTTGCCTTAAAACGACGAAAGGATAGACTATGAATCTACACGAATATCAAAGCAAACAGCTTTTTGCGCAATATCACATTCCCGTACCTGATGGCTACGCCTGTAAAACAGTGGATGAGCTATTTGAGGCTGCGGATAAACTCGGTGATCCACGTTTGGTGATCAAATGCCAAGTACACGCAGGGGGGCGTGGCAAAGCAGGCGGCGTAAAACTAGTTAACAGCAAAGAAGATATTCGTGCCTTTGCCGAACAGTGGTTTGGCAAAAATTTAGTCACCTTCCAAACAGATAAACATGGCCAGCCCGTTAATACGATTTACCTTGAGCGCTGCTCTGCCATTGCCAAAGAATTGTACCTAAGTGCGGTTTTAGACCGTAGTCAACAGGCCATCACCTTTATGGCCTCCACTGAAGGCGGCATGGATATTGAAGACGTTGCGGAAAAATCGCCTGAATTATTGCATAAAATGAGCTTTAGCCCACTTTATGGGGTGCAACCTTTCCAAGCGCGCCAGTTAGCCTTCGCATTAGAGTTGAATAAAGAACAGATCAAGCAATTCACACACTTGATTGTACAATTGGGCAAATTGTTTGTGGAAAAAGATCTCGCCTTAATTGAGATTAACCCCTTGGTCATTTTAGAAAGCGGCGATCTGTTATGCCTAGATGCTAAAATCATCACTGACAGCAATGCGACCTATCGCCATCCTGATTTGGAAGCATTCCATGACCCAAGTCAAGAAGATAAGCGTGAGTCACTGGCAGAAAAATGGCAGCTCAACTATGTTGCCCTCGACGGTAATATTGGCTGCATGGTCAACGGTGCAGGCTTGGCAATGGGCACGATGGACATCATCAAACTGCACGGTGGAGAGCCAGCCAACTTCTTAGATGTAGGCGGTGGTGCAACCAAAGAGCGCGTGGCAGAAGCATTTAAAATCATTTTATCTGACAAACACGTCAAAGCCGTATTGGTTAACATCTTCGGGGGCATTGTACGCTGTGATTTAATCGCCAACGGTATTATTGACGCCGTAAATGAAGTCGGCGTGAGCGTTCCCGTTGTCGTGCGCCTTGAGGGAAATAATGCAGAAAATGGGCGAAATATTCTAGCTAAAAGTGGCTTAAATATTATTGCTGCCAATAGTCTTACAGATGCCGCACAACGTGTGGTTGCTGCCGCGGAGGGGAAATAATGTCTATTTTAATTGATAAAAACACCAAAGTTATCTGCCAAGGTTTTACTGGTGGACAAGGTACTTTCCACTCAGAACAAGCCCTAGAATACGGCACACAACTAGTCGGCGGTGTCTCCCCAGGCAAAGGCGGCACAACCCACCTAGGATTGCCTGTGTTTAACACCGTTAAAGAAGCTGTTGAAAAAACAAACGCTACCGCCAGCGTGATTTATGTCCCTGCACCAGGCTGTAAAGATGCTATTTTAGAAGCGATCGATGCTGGTATTGAACTAGTGATTTGCATCACTGAGGGCATTCCAACGCTAGATATGCTTGCCGTTAAGCAACGTTTAAACGAAACAGGCGTGCGCATGATCGGGCCAAACTGTCCAGGTGTCATCACGCCTGATGAATGCAAAATTGGGATTATGCCTGGCAGCATTCATAAAAAAGGCAAAGTTGGCATCGTTTCACGTTCTGGCACGCTCACCTACGAAGCCGTGAAACAAACCACCGACTGTGGCTTAGGGCAATCAAGCTGTGTTGGTATTGGAGGCGACCCTATTCCTGGTTCCAATTTTATCGACATTCTCAAGCTCTTTGAGCAAGACGATGAAACTCAAGCTATCGTGCTGATCGGTGAAATTGGTGGTAGTGCTGAAGAAGAAGCTGCGGCGTTTATTAAAGAACACGTCAGCAAGCCTGTTGTCGCCTACATTGCAGGTGTCACCGCACCTAAAGGCAAACGCATGGGGCATGCGGGTGCGATCATCAGTGGTGGCAAAGGTACGGCTGATGACAAATTCCGCGCGCTAGAAGACGCAGGTGTTACCACGGTCCGCAGCCTTGCCGACATTGGAAAGGCGGTGCAAAAAGCCCTTGCGTAATCCGTTATAAAAAGACAAACCGCACTTTGCAAAGTGCGGTTTTTTCTTGAGCGCAATTGCGGTACACTGAACACACTGATCACTTTTTTGGAGCATTTATGAAAGCCGAAACTATCGCCCTGCACGCAGGCTATACACCCGAACAGACAACCAAAGCAGTTGCTGTGCCTATTTATCAAACAGCGAGTTATGCCTTTGATAATACCCAACATGGCGCCGATTTATTTGATTTAAAAACCCCAGGCAACATCTACACCCGTATTATGAACCCGACCACCGCGGTGCTGGAAGAACGCATTGCGCAGCTTGAAGGTGGCATTGCTGCATTAGCAGTTTCCAGCGGCATGGCAGCCATTATGTACGCCGTTGAAGCCTTAGTCGAGGCTGGCGACAATATTATTGCCAGCCGTACTCTCTATGGCGGTACTTACACCTATTTCACCCAAACACTAAAAAAACAAGGTGTTGAAGTGCGGTTTTTCAACCCCGACACACCTGATGAGATCACCGCATTAGCCGATAAGCAAACCAAACTCGTTTACTGCGAAAGCATTGGCAATCCCGCGATCAATGTATTGGATTTACCTCAAGTCTCAACGCTGGCACATAAATGTGGCGTGCCTTTAATTGTGGATAATACCGTACCATCACCCGTGTTGTGTAATCCGTTGAAATTAGGTGCTGATATTGTTGTGCACTCGCTGACCAAATACATCGGTGGACATGGCACCACCATTGGGGGTGCCATTGTAGACGGTGGCAAATTTGATTGGCGACAAAATACACGTTTTAGCCAGTTCACTACGCCAGATCCCTCCTATCATGGCATCACCTACTGCGATTATTTTGACAACGCCGCCTTTATTGCGTATTTACGCGTGGTGGCACTGCGAAACTCTGGCGCCGCCCTTAGCCCGATGAATGCTTTCTTACTCCTACAAGGATTGGAAACCTTAAGTCTACGCATGGAACGCCACTGTGAAAATGCCTTAAAAGTGGCACAGTTTTTGCAGCAGCATTCTCAAGTTTCTTGGGTCAACTACCCCGCTCTTGAGTCCAGTGCATATTACGATCTGATTCAGCGCGATTTTGCTGGAAAGGCCTCAGGGCTGTTAAGTTTCGGTATCAAAGGGGGACGCGAGGCTGGCGCACGGTTTATTGATAAACTGAAATTAATTGTGCGCTTAGTCAATATTGGAGATGCCAAATCCCTCGCCTGCCACCCTGCCAGCACCACACACCGCCAAATGAGTGATGACGAGCTGCGTGAAGCGGGCGTGGGGTCGGATATGGTGCGTTTAAGTGTTGGCATTGAGCACATTGACGACATCTTGGCGGATCTCAGCCAAGCGCTTGAAGTGTAACCGCACTTTGATATAAAAAACCGCACCCTTAAAGTGCGGTTTTGTTTTGCCTTTGCATTATTTTTTCGGTTCAAGCACAAATTTACCGAAAGACGAGTTAATGTGGAAGTTCGGTTTTTCGGTTTGTGGGTTAACCCACGTAATCCAATCGGCCCGCTCTTTACCTTTGCCTTCAATAATGCTGAACTCAGCACGGTAAACACCTGCTTGAATGGTGTTGTCTTTAATCAAGCCTAAGTCATTTAGCTCTTTGAGCGAAATTTGCCCTTCCAATACATAGCCTTTGTCAGTGCGCTCACCTTTCAGCTCAAGAGTACTTGGATTCCATTTAGAATCTACATTTTTTTGCACATCGCGTAATACAGACAATGCACGGCCTTTGAAGTCCATTTCTAACGCCATGTATTTTGGATAGGTGCCATCGGCATTGGCTTTATCAATTGCCCCTGGTGCCATGAAAAGCTCCACACGGTCTTCACGGGCGACCATCCATTCGTGATCGGTTTGGTCATACACCACCACATTAGGATCCACAACATCGAAAGCAAAATAGAGATTTTTGTCATCGTGATAGGCTTTAAACTCGGTTGATGGCATTTTGTCTTCCACCCATGGGTTGGAAAAATCAGTAATGGCTTTCACATCTTTCCATACGCCGTCATCCAGTTTGCCGTCAAGTGTCGGGGCTTGGTTGTTATACACCACATCGTAGCTGTCGCCTGTGTTAGCGGCATACACATTCGCGGCAAGTGCACACGCTAGCAGGGAAAGGGTTAATTGTTTTTTCATACATGCTCCTCTTATGTAAAACGTGGCAGCAAGCTGCCACTGTTATGGGTTATTTTGCTTGGGTTAACTTGACTTGACACGGTGTAGCATCACGGGTGGTGGTGCTCAATGTGGTGTTCTCACCTGCGCCGGCCACTTTCGCACATTGAGATTCACTCGCCAGTGTCCATTTGCCTTTCAGTGTCACTTGTGAATGCTGATCTTTTGATTCACTTGCACGCCACGCACGCGAATAAATGCTCACTTCAGCTTGTTTGCCGTTTTTCACTTGGTCATCTTCTACACCTTCATAGAAGGCCAAATCAGGATTAACGACAGACACATCCAGCGCGTTGTCGTGGGCTTTGGTCATCACCATCACAGGGTTATCTGAACTTAACACCACGCCACCTTGACTTTGCTCTGCTTTGTCAAAGAAGGCATATCCTTCCATACCCGATTTTTCATCACGCACAGCGTGCAGTTTATCCGTGCGCGCCAGCACTTGATAAGCGGGTTGTTGTGGCATTTTTGGCTCAACTAGAATGGCATATTCATAGCCTGCATTTTTCGGTGCTTTGCCGTGGTTGATGACCGCACTTGCAAAGTTGCCTTCGGTTTCTTTGTCGTTGCGCCCGTCAACGGATTTTTGCACCTGATAGGCCACATCCACATTTTGCCCTTTTGGTACATAGTAGTAGTTACCCGCAGGGTCCGCCAGGGTCAACGCCTCGCCGTTAAACTGCATTGACTCGCCTAACTTATTGATCTCAGTGCCATTGACCACAATTGGCTGATTATGTGCAACAGAAGCTTGGAAAAGCGTTGTTTGTGTTGGATTTTGGGTGTCATTATCTTGAATGTTTGAGCCTAGTGCCACAATGCGGTTGTCGAACATAAAGTAAGATTTATTCGCCACAAAAGACTCTTGGTCATATTTGCTATGACCATGTAGTTTCACCGCGTACATACTGTTATTATCCAACGCATTGGCGCCTGCGTAGGTTTCAGTGGAGAGTAACATCTCTTCAAGCCCTGCCGCTGGCAATTGGTTGAGCTGTGATTTGAGCTGATCAAACGGCAATTGGATTGTGGTGGTGCCAGGGAAGCGATTCCAGTTCCAACCATTATAACTAAAGGCATATTTAGCGAAATCAGACGGAATCAGTTCTAACTGACCATATTGTAAATAGCGACCGTAACGGTTATTCGCCTCATAGCTTTCATTGCCCACCAGATAACGACTAAAGCCACGCGCCACAGCAAGCCACGATTTATTAGCATCTTCACCATGGCGACGTTGCAAGGCCATGGAGGCATAGTTCATCGCCCAAGCGCCTTCTGGCTCTTGAATGGCTGGCACGCCTTCAAAGGCTTTCTCCCCTTTCAACGCGGCATAAATGCCCGCGAAAGTTTTGTTGATTTGTTTAGGGTTATCCACTTCGCCTGCCAGTGCCATCCATTTAAATGGCGCATCGGCAATTTTGAATTTGCCCGTTGGATGGCGCCCACTCAGTACTACTGGAATGTTGGTGTCTTTGGTGTAAACCCACATTTTATACAGCACATCGTCTAAGCGTTTGTGCGCCGCTTTGCTGATGGCATAATCCGTACCGCTGAGAACATAAATGGTTGGTGCCAAGCCACTAAAAGCATCTTTAGCATAGGCAGTGTAATGTTGCGAATGGTGGAAAATTGAACCATCTGGCTTAAAGCCACCTGCCACGCCCTTGGATTGCAAAATAGTTTTGCTCAACCAATTTGACAACTGGGTGAGCAACGCTTCACGTTGTGCCACATCTGGGATGAGCAAAATGCTTTTCACCATCCATTGCAGCTGGGTATTCAAAATATCCACATTCGCAGCGACGATCTCTTGATCGGTTTCAAAAATGCGACCTGTACCATTGTACCACATCATCGCGCCTTGGGCTTGCTCAAGTAAGTTGTTTTGCGCCAACAAATCACGCGCTAGAAACCACGCATCAAACATCTCGCGCGATTGATAACCTAAGTGAGTGATGATTTGATAACCACTGCCACGCACAAAGCCTTGGTCGAAAATATACTGCGTAGCAAGCAAAAATTGCTGCTCAAGTTGTTGCTTGTCAGCTTGGCTTAGGTTTTTCGCTTTCAACAACTTGGCACTTTGCAACAAGGTTTTGCCCAAATCACGCATTTGAATAGCATCGAGGTAAAAGTCTTGTGCAGGCTTATCGAATACATCGGCGTTTTTCATGAATTTTTGACGAGCTGGGAAATCCATAATCTTGCCTAAGATGTTACCCTTATCGTCGCGCTGAATGCCAAATTTAGCATAAGCATCAAGATTTTCTTTCACTTTCTCTGCACTGACATCAGCATCACTCACGCCCATAAATTTCGCAAATTTTTCATACAACGCATGGGTTTTGCCTTGATCACTAAATTTGCCATCAAAGTTCAAGTGCGGTACATGCTGGCTAAGCATATCATCATACATCAACAACGCATTCCAGTTTTTGTTCACCGAGGTGTTAACTTTCGGATTAACAAAACGGGCTTGATAATCTGGGATCGGGTTGCGGTTATCCACAGGAATGTTGAGCATTAATTGGTCAAAAAAGAGCTTGCCCGCTTGGTTTGGCGCATGTACCACCAACTGATCAGCTCGCTCTGCGCCCCCCCCTGTCATATCCCGAAATGGCACTGCCACGCCACGCCAGCCAGTGAAGTTGAGGCTGAACTCAAAAGATTTCACCGCTTTATTGCCTTGCTCAAAAGAAAACGTCAATGGTGCATTAATTGCTTTCGGATTATAAATCCATGCCATAAACGTACGTGGTAAAATATCGTCATCATGGCTTAAATCAATTGGCGTTTTTAACGTCAACGTATCATTGGCAGAAAAATCCCACACCAACGCATGGCTGCCGTCTTTATAATGCGCTTGGCTCACACCCACTTTGCCCGATTGCGCACTAAATGTGGTAATATCATTTTGTTCAAACGAATAGGTTGGAAATTTGGCAGCATCCGCCAATGCAACACTCGAGGCCAGCGTACTGGCCACTAAGCAATAAGCCAAGCTCAATTTTCTAGACATAAAATTCTCCTGCAATATGAAATGACCGAAAGCTTACGTTTACTTTCACACAGATCATATAATAAGCAGTCGAAACAAAAATAAAAGAAAGAAAAATGAAATCTTAGAGTCAGATCACAAAAAATCGCACTTTATAAAATCCAGTTTCACAAAAAACAAGCCTCACTTTAAAAGTGCGGTTTTCAAAGCAAAAATTCTTTACCCCAGCGGGCGATTATTGGGTAGAATAAAAAGTTTGAGTGGTTATGCCACGGCTGAACGCGGTACAATTTATCATTTTCATCACTGACAAGGGCTACCATGGAACAATCTCAACTTTTTTCAGAATTAAAGACCGCACTTAGCGGTTGTGATGGGGTGTGGGCAGATGAAGCTAAGACTGAACTTGCGCACAACCTTTTGCTCGGCAAGCTAAACAAACACGACGTTGCGATTTTAACCGCACTTTTGGGTAATGCGGTGCTTAAACGCCACTTTTTCACCCAAGTGGGCGAGGCATGGGTGTTCAAGCAACAAGACTTTCAATTTTTCTTATCACAGCGTAAAATAAGCCACTCCTACACACGCTTTAAAAACCGCATTGGGCTAACCGACGGCACACGCTTTTTAAAAGAAAGTGCCGATATTGTGTTAAACTTCCCATTCAAAGATTGCGTGTTGAACGGTGGGCAAAGTTCAGAAGAACGCGAAGAGTGCTATTTTGAACGCAATTCAGGGATCGGATCGGATCGGATCGGCAACAGCCTACACCCAGAAGACACGAAAACGTCAAGAAATTTTCTTTAATCGCATTCTCGCCTTTGATGAGCTAGACCGCCTTTTTGATCGCAAATCACTCGCCCATTTTACTCGCTACACCGCCGACGGCGCACAGCCAATTGATTCTCTTAAACGCCACAATGACGGCACGCTGGCTGAAAATCTCATTATTAAAGGCAACAACCTGATTGCTCTGCACTCATTACACACCCAATTTAAAGGTAAGGTGAAACTGATTTATATAGATGTTCCATTCAATACAGAAAATGATAGCTTTGTATACAATGATAATTTTAGTCGATCTACTTGGCTAACATTTATGAAAAACCGCATTGAAGTAGCTAAAGAATTACTATCTGATGATGGCATGATTTTTGTACACTGTGATTATAATGAAGATGGGTATTTACGCGTTTTATTAGATGAAATTTTTACTGAAAATAACTTTGTATCTAATATTGCAGTAAGATCATCAACTCCAAGTGGAACAAAAACAGCCCACAAAGACAAAAAAATAATCAAACAAAAAGACACAATACTTTTCTATAAAAAACAAAATATAAAATTAAAACCACAATATACAGCTCGAAAAAACTGGGACAGCCACTATAGTGTTTTTCTATATAAAGAAGATGGATTATATAAGTATAAAAACATTATTGATGAGTTTAATAAAAATGGATTCTCATTCAATAGATTAGATGAAATAGACCCAAGAAATGAGAAGATAAGACAATTCATATCAGAAAATAGAAATAATATAGGAAGATGGCAATCTCATAAGAACAAAGAAATAGAAACCCTTAGCAGAAAAACATATAAAAACAAAATTTATGAGCACTTCATCAATAACAAATCATGTGGAATATACTTGAACGGCCAAGTTTTCACTCCAATTTCTCAAGGATTAAAAGAAATTATGGTAAGCAAAAACTTAAAGGAATATTGGTCTATTCTAGTATGTGATTTTTGGGAAGATATTGACTTTCAAAATACGCAAAATGAAGGTGGCGTAAGTTTTCCTACTGGTAAAAAACCAGAAGCCTTATTATATCGAATTATTGATATGTGTACCCAACCTGGCGATATCGTCCTCGATTTCCACTTAGGATCGGGCACAACTGCGGCGGTGGCGCATAAGATGGGGCGGCAGTATATTGGCGTGGAGCAGATGGATTATATTGAAACCATTGCGGTGGAACGATTGAAAAAAGTGATTGCAGGCGAGCAAGGTGGCATTTCCAAAGCCGTGGGCTGGCAAGGTGGCGGTGAATTTGTTTATGCCGAGCTGGCACCCTTTAACGAAACCGCGCGGCAACAAATTTTAGCCTGTAAAAATTTTGATGAGCTAAGCGCATTTTTTAACACACTTTGCCAGCACTATTTCTTAGATCATCACGTCAGTGTGGCGCAGTTTATCCAACTGATGACGGAAAATGACTTTCAACAACTCTCCCTTGATGAGCAAAAACAGATGATGATCGATATGCTCGATTTAAATCAGCTTTATATCAGTTTGTCTGATCAAGACGACAGTCAATTTGACGATTGCCTAAGTGATGAAGATAAACGCCTGAGTTTGGCATTTTATGGAGAGAAATCATGACCCAGTTATTTGACGTGATTAATGCTGAACATAAAGCGGCTAAAAAATACAAGCCTGAACTGCTCAATATTCCTGATTTTGTGAAAAAAAATTTGCGTTACGATTTATTCGATTGGCAACGTCAGGCGATGGAAAATTTTGTATTGTTCGACCGCACTTTAGCTTTTGAGGAATTTCCTGATCTTAAAAATCACCCTACTCATCTGCTGTTTCACATGGCAACAGGGGCTGGCAAAACACTGATGATGGCAGCACTGATTTTGTATTATTACCAAAAAGGGTATCGCCATTTTCTCTTTTTTGTAAATCAAAATAACATTGTGGATAAAACAGAAAATAATTTTATCGACAGCCATCACCGTAAATACCTTTTCCAACCCAAAATTATGGATGGTGATCGAGTTGTGAGTGTTAACAAAGTTACGGCTTTTAGTGACAATCCTAATGGGATTGAAATTAAATTTACCACCATTCAAAAGCTTTATAATGACATTCACATTGAGCGTGAAAACCAAACCACACTGGCAGATTTGCACAAACACAAAATTGTGATGCTCGGTGATGAGGCGCACCATCTCAATGCGCAAACCAAAAATCAATCTCAGCTCAAACTGGATCTTGAAACGGAGCTCAAAGGCAATGCCAGCCGTGATGAAATTGAACGCCGAGGTTGGGAGCATATGGTGCTTGACTTACTGCTCAACAAAAATGGGCAAAAAAGCCAAAATGTGTTATTGGAGTTCACCGCCACGCTGCCTGAAAATGACAATGTGGCGCAAAAATACCGTGACAAGATTATCTCAACTTTTCCATTGAAAACCTTTTTGCAAGCGGGCTATACAAAATCCATCAATCTGGTTTCCTCTCAATTGAGCAAAAAAGAGCGCGTTATGCATGCCCTGCTCTTCGCGTGGTATCGCCACCAAGTGGCGCTAAAATATGGCATTGCGAATTTCAAGCCTGTTATGCTCTTTCGTAGCAAAACGATTGCGGATTCTCGTGCGGATTACAATGCCTTTTTGCAATGGTGCGAGCGCACCAGTGCGGCTGATTTTGAATTTTTGACCGCACTTTTAGATAACATTAAAGACGGTGACAATGCCCACCAACAAGGCAAAACGCGCACTGAACAAGCGTTGCAGTTTATGAAAGCCAATGGGCTTGATACAACGCATCTAGCTCATTGGGTGCAGGCTAATTACCAAACACATAATGTCATTATCACCAACTCACAAACCAATAAAACCAAGCGCGAACAAACCGATGCTGACACGGAGCAGCTGCTGAATAATCTTGAAGCCCAAGACAACCCTGTTCGTGCCATTTTCACCGTGGACAGGCTCACCGAGGGTTGGGACGTGCTCAATCTCTATGATATTGTTCGGCTTTATGAAGGACAAAATAGTGGCGGACGTACAGTCAAAGCGGGCAAAACCGCTAATGCGACTGTTTCGGAAAAACAATTGATCGGCCGTGGCGTGCGTTATTACCCTTTTGCCTTTGAAGACAAGCAGGCAAATAAGCGTAAATTTGACGGCTTAGAACATGAACTGAAAATTCTGGAAGAATTGTTTTATTATACTTTTGATGAAGAATCACGCTACATCACAGAATTAAAAAATGAATTGCGCAAAGATGGCTATATTCCAGAAAATGACCACAAAGTGAAGGTCAAATTCGCCCTCAAGCCTGAATTAGTTCGTGATGACACCTTTAATAACTGGCTAATTTGGATCAATGAAAAAATACCTAACCCAAATGCCAAAGCCAACAACCTTGAAAGTTTGCAACAGCTCTCCCCTGTCTTACGCGTCAAGGTGCATAGCCAGCGGCTACAAGAGAGCCGCTTTACGGTTGAAAGCAACAACGAAAAAGCACAATGGCTTGGTGCAGAAGAAGATTGCGCTAAAATTGTCAAACTTACGGACATTGCACCGCACATTTTTGATAAAGCCATTCACATTAAGACTAAAGATCCACACTCGTTATTCCACTTCAATCACTTGCGAGAAAAACTACCGCTCAAAAGCCGTAGAGAATTGCAAACGCAATTGCTTAAACAATGGGAAGTTGAGTTTGTAGGCGTAGATGGCTATTTAACAATTCACGCTGACGATCAACTCAACGCCTGCCTGCTGGCACTGGATGCGGTGGAAACACATTTAAATTCTGTCGATACGCCATTTATAGGCACAACAACGTTCTCGGCAAAAACATTAAGCACCCTCTTTGGTGAGCCGAAAGTGAAGTGGATCGATAAAAGTGCGGTTGTGCAAGATGCCAACACCGGTGAATGGAAAGCCAAAGTACCAAGTGCGGTTGAAAGTGCGGTGCAGTCACCTTGGTATGCGCTTGATAATTTTATCGGCACCACATTGGAACAAGATTTAATTCTCTTCCTTGCAGAGCGAATAGGCAATTTGAAAGATAGCTACCATGTTCATTTGTTGCGCAATGAAGAAGTACTTAAATTGCACAATTTTGATGATGGGCAAGGCTTTATGCCTGATTTTATCTTGCTCCTTAACGCGAAAGAGAATGTTAAAACATCAGCAAAACCGTTGCACTATCAAATTTTCATTGAGCCGAAAGGCGATCATCTAACTGAAAAAGATCAGTGGAAGGCAGATTTTTTGCGTGCCATTAGCGAAAAATACGGTAAAAATCATCTACTAGAAAAAGAAACCACCCATTATCGCTTAATTGGCTTGCCGTTTTTTAGTGATGATGAGGCCTCCCATTTCAGCCGTGAATTTGAAGCTATCTTCTAACAAAAAACCGCACTTTAAAAGTGCGGTTTGTGAGTGATATAAAGCAAGGATTAAAACACCACGGTACGGTTTTTGTAAACGAAAATGCGATCTTGTAAAGCGAGGTCAAGGGCTTGGGTAAGTACACTTTTTTCCACATCGCGCCCTGCTTTCATCATCGCTTGGGCATCGTAGGTGTGGTCAACATTTATCACGCTTTGGCGGATGATTGGGCCTTGGTCAAGCTCGTTGTTGATGAAGTGCGCGGTGGCACCGATGATTTTCACGCCACGTTCATAGGCTTGTTGATACGGCTTAGCACCGATAAACGCCGGCAAGAACGAGTGGTGAATATTGATCACGCGGTTTGGGTAGCGCTCCACAAATTTTGGATTGAGCACACGCATATATTTCGCCAGCACGATGTAATCTGGCGCATATTCATCAATTTTGGCAGCCAGCAGCTCATCATGCTGTTCACGGGTGAGATCTTTATGGCTAATATGATGAAACGGCACATCAAAGCGTTCCACCAATTGGCGCAAGGTATCATGATTGCCAATCACGGCAGCAATTTCAACATCCAACGCGCCGTAATAGTTTTTCATTAAAATATCGCCAATACAGTGCGCTTCTTTGGTCACTAATATGACAATACGTTTGCGCTTTTTGGTCACTAAACGATAATTAGCCCCTTCTGGCAAGGCTGATTTTAAATCGGCAAGCAATACCTCATCATTAAAAATGCCAGCAAGCTCAGTGCGCATAAAAAAGCGTTTACTGATATTATCAACATATTCGCTATTATGGATGATATTTAACTGATGTTTATAACAAATATTGGTGATGTTGGCGACTAAACCTTTGGCATCCACACACTCAGTTAATAAAATTTTATTTTCGGTCATACGGTTTCCTGCAAAAAAATAAACCCTTGAAATAAGGGTTTATTCAGTTATTTTATTTTTGATTAAATTTCAAACTCAGCTAACTTTTTACCCGCATCCAGTGCTTTTTGAATGATTTTAGGTGTACGTCCTTGACCTGTCCACGTTTTTTGTTTGCCATTTTCGTCGGTGTATTGGTATTTGGCTTTACGTGGCGCTCTTTTTTTGCGACCTTTGCTTGTAACATCTTGCAGTAACATTTCAGCTAATTCTTCAGTGCTTAATCCACTTTGTTCAAGCTGAGTACGCAGTGATTCTATTTTTTCTCGGCGCGCTTTTTCTTGCGCTTGCACTTCTTTTAATTTCTCTTTTTTCTCATCGAGCACTTGTTGCAACTTCTCGATAATATTTTCTAGCTGCTCAACCGTCAAGGTTTTTAACGATACGCGTAGGCTACGAATATTCGATAATTTTTTGATAAAATCAGACATAGTCATTCCTATTATTTAGATCTAAAACAGACGAGAAAAATATAAATCAAAATGATATAAAATTCAAATATATTTAATCTCATGCCTCGCAAAAATACAAAAAAATAGCCATTGAATTCCATTACCATCACACATCATGATACAAATACACAATTACACGAGTTTCTGCTTGATTTTTCGCGAGTTTCTTGTAGTCTTTGGCAATGCGGTTTATGTGCAAATTTTCAAGACAAAAGCACTACCCTATCAATATTCTATTTTGATAGGCCTTACCGCACTTTTTTTGACTTTTTATACGGATAGTTATTATGCAACTCATTGACTTTTCAAGCTCTTTTTGGTCGGTTGTACCGCCACTACTTGCGCTTTCGCTCGCCATCATCACTCGCCGTGTGCTGCTTTCTCTCAGCGCAGGAATTATTGTCGGTGGATTAATGTTAACCCATTGGAATCCGATGGATGGCGCAATTTATATTAAAAATAGTGTGTTATCGCTCATCTATGGCGAGGACGGCCTCAATTTCGACAGTCTCAATATCATTATCTTTTTATTAATTCTCGGCGCGCTGACCGCACTTTTAACGGTGTCTGGCAGCAATCAAGCCTTTGCTGCTTGGGCACAAAAACATATTAAAAACCGTCGTGGTGCAAAAATGCTCACCGCAAGTTTGGTGTTTTTCACTTTTATTGATGACTATTTCCATAGCCTCGCGGTGGGTGCTATCGCTCGCCCTGTGGCGGATAAATTTAAAATTTCACGTCCTAAAGTGGCATATATTCTGGATTCTACCGCCGCACCGATGTGTGTGCTAATGCCAATTTCTAGCTGGGGCGCGTATATCATGACTTTGGTAGCGGGGCTTTTAGCAACCCATGCCATCACGGATTATTCACCTATCGGTGCGTTTGTCAGCATGAGCTTGATGAACTATTATGCTATCTTTGCGCTTATCACGGTATTTATCGTGGCGTGGTTTTCATTTGATATTGGGTCGATGGCACGCTTCGAACGTGAAGCTATAAATAAGCAAAGTGCGGTTGAAGCCACCTTTGATTCACAAAAAGGGCGCGTTTATGCACTGTTGCTGCCGATCATCACATTGATTGTTGTGACAGTCGGCATGATGATCCACACGGGTGCTGATGCGCTCAGTGCAGATGGCAAACCATTTTCCATTCTTGGTGCATTTGAAAATACCACTGTGGGTATCTCTCTGGTGGTGGGTGGTAGTGCCTCTTATTTGGTTGCCCTGCTGTGCACTTTAGGACTTATCAGTGTCTCCGAATGGTTGAAATCTATTTGGGTCGGATTCAAATCCATGTCGGGTGCAATCGTGATCCTCATTTTTGCTTGGACGATCAATGCAATTGTTGGCGATATGAATACAGGCAAATACCTCTCGTCACTTGTCGCTGATGGCGGTTTGAATGCACAATTCTTACCTGCCCTATTGTTTGTGCTCGCCGTGGTGATGGCATTTTCCACTGGCACCAGCTGGGGCACTTTCGGCATTATGTTGCCGATTGCAGCATCAATGGCAGCCAATGCTGACCCAAGTTTAATGCTGCCATGTATGTCAGCGGTGATGGCAGGCGCGGTGTGTGGTGACCACTGCTCTCCAGTGTCTGACACCACGATTTTATCGTCAACAGGCGCGGCATGTAATCATATTGATCACGTTACCACTCAATTGCCATACGCCTTGATTGTGGCAAGTGCCTCATTTGTCGGCTTTTTAACACTTGGTTTTAGCGCGTCAGCATTGTTTGGTTTCATTGCGACCGCACTTTGCTTGGTTCTGATGCTGTTCATCTTTAAATCCAAACAAAGCGTGACTGAGTAATAAAAATTTCATACTGGCAATTTTATAAAATGCGATATTTATATCGCATTTTTTTATTTTTAAACATTTATTTTTTATAAAATATCGATTTATTAAAATTTTAAGAATAAAATAAAAAAATATCTCAAATTACCATATAAAAAATTACTAGACATTACCCATTCTTTATCGTAAAACTAAATAAAATTAACAATACGGGAGTGACTATGAAAAAGTTATCGGGTGCTGAAATCATTGTGCAGGCGCTGCAAGATCAGGGGGTGAAGTATGTCTTTGGCTATCCTGGTGGCTCAGTGCTAGATATTTATGATGCCATTCAAACGCATGGTGGGATAGATCATATCCTCGTGCGCCACGAACAAGCCGCTGTACACATGGCTGATGGCTACGCTCGCTCAACAGGCGAAGTTGGCTGCGTGCTGGTTACATCAGGGCCAGGCGCCACGAATGCGATTACAGGCATTGCCACCGCCTATATGGATTCAGTGCCGATGGTGGTATTTTCAGGTCAAGTGCGCTCGGCACTGATTGGCTCCGATGCGTTTCAAGAATGCGATATGGTGGGCATCTCTCGCCCTGTGGTGAAACACAGTTTTTTGGTCAAACGCACAGAAGACTTAGCTCAGACAATCAAAAAAGCCTTCTACCTCGCCTCTTCTGGTCGCCCAGGGCCTGTTGTGATCGACTTGCCAAAAGATGTGGTAAATCCCGCCTATAAAATTCCGTATCAATACCCTGAACACATCAGCCTGCGCTCATACAATCCAACTCTGCATGGCCACAAAGGGCAAATTAAGCGGGCATTGAAAGCCATGCTGGTGGCAAAAAAACCTGTATTATTTATCGGCGGTGGCATCATCAGCGCCAATTGTGCAACTGAACTCACCGAATTTGCTCGGCGTCTAAATTTGCCTGTGGTAAGTTCACTAATGGGGCTTGGGGGCTTTCCTGCAACGGATAAACAAAGCCTGGGTATGCTCGGCATGCACGGCACCTTTGAGGCCAACAATGCTATGCACCATAGCGATTTAATTATTGCTATTGGTGTGCGTTTCGATGATCGCACCACCAATAATTTGGAAAAATACTGCCCAAACGCAAAAGTGATCCAAGTGGATATCGATCCCACCTCTATCTCTAAAAATGTGCCTGCGTATATTCCAATTGTGGGTAGTGCAGAATTGGTACTGGCAGAATTTTTATCACTACTCAGTGATGATCAGCTGATCAAATCACAGACCGCACTTTCACCGTGGTGGGAACAAATTGAGCAATGGCGCGCTAAACAATGTTTAAAATACGAACATAAGGACAATGTTATTAAGCCACAACAAGCCCTTGAAATGGTGTATAAACTCACACAAGGCAACGCCTATGTGGCCTCCGATGTGGGGCAACATCAAATGTTCACCGCACTTTATTACCCATTCGACAAACCAAGACGTTGGATTAACTCAGGTGGGCTAGGCACGATGGGCTTTGGCTTGCCTGCTGCAATGGGCGTGAAACTCGCTCATCCTGAGGAAACGGTGGTGTGTGTCACAGGCGATGGCAGCATTCAAATGAATATCCAAGAGCTTTCCACTGCACAACAATATAATATCCCCGTGGTCATTATCAGTCTGAACAATCGCTTTTTGGGCATGGTGAAACAGTGGCAAGACATTATTTATGCAGGAAGGCATTCGCAATCGTATATGAAATCCCTGCCTGATTTTGTCAAATTAGCAGAAGCCTACGGACATAAAGGTATTCAAATTAACACCCCAGCGGAGCTTGAGCCAAAACTCAAAGAGGCATTTGCGTGCAAAAATCAACTTGTATTCGTGGATATTTTAGTCGATGAAACGGAACACGTTTACCCAATGCAAATCGCAGGGGGCGCGATGAATGATATGATGTTAAGCAAAACGGAGAAAAGCCATGCGTAGAATTATCTCAGTCTTACTTGAAAATGAAACAGGCGCACTTTCACGCGTGGTGGGGCTTTTCTCACAACGGGCGTTTAATATTGAAAGTTTGACCGTCGCGCCGACCGACGATCCAACGCTGTCACGCATGACTATTGAAGCCTTTGGCGAAGAAAAAGTGCTCGAGCAGATCGAAAAGCAACTGCACAAGCTCGTGGACATCTACAAAGTGATGAGCTTGAGCGAATGTGAGCATGTCGAACGCGAGATCATGCTCTTAAAAGCACGCGCCAGTGGCAACACCCGTGATGAACTCAAACGTATGTCAGATATTTATCGCGGGCAAATTGTGGACATTACGCCGAAAAGCTATACCATTCAGCTCGCTGGCACCAAAGATAAACTCAACGCCTTTGTCAACGCTGTGAAACAAGAAACAGATGTGCTTGAAATCGTGCGTTCAGGGCTGATTAGCCTTTCTCGTGGCGAGAAGAACTGTCTCTGACCGCACTTTACACAAACCGCACTTTACACAAAGTGCGGTTTTATTATTTGGCCAATTGCTGAAAATCCGCAAAAAAGGTCGGGAACGTTTTTGCCGTGCAGTTGGGATCGCATATCGTCACAGGGGTATCAGAAAGCGCAATCAAAGCAAAGCACATTGCCATGCGGTGATCGTTATAGGTTTCAATTTCCGCGTGTTTAAATTTCGCTAAATCCAATGGCTGAATACGGATATAATCTGCCCCCTCTTCCACCTCAGCGCCCACTTTGCGCAGCTCCACTGCCATCGCACTTAGACGATCGGTTTCTTTCACGCGCCAATTGGCAATGTTGCGAATCACCGTTTCACCTTCAGCAAAAAGTGCGGTAGTGGCAATGGTCATTGCTGCATCAGGAATATGGTTCATGTCCATATCCACGCCATGCAATGGCGCTTTCTCGGCTTGAATAAAATCCTCACCCCAAGTGATTTTCGCACCCATTTTTTCCAACACATCAGCAAAGCGTTTGTCCCCTTGAATGCTGTGTTTGCCAACCCCAACCACACGCACGGCTCCTTTTAACGCACCAGCGGCGAGGAAGTAGGAGGCCGACGAAGCATCACCTTCCACCAAAAACTGCCCAGGGGATTGATACTGCTGCCCACCTTTGATGAAAAACCGTTTATAGTCTTGATTGACTACCTGCACGCGAAATTGCGCCATCATCGCCAAGGTCATATCAATATACGGTTTTGACACCAGCTCGCCTGTGATCACAATTTCACTGTCGCCTGCCGCCATCGGCATTGCCATCAAAAGTGCGGTCAAAAACTGGCTCGACACTGAACCATCGATAGTAATTTTGCCACCACGCAACCCCGTATTGCGCACGGCTAACGGCGGATACCCCTCTTGCTCAAGGTAGTCAATCTCGGCACCTGCTTGGCGCAGTGCATCAACTAAATGCGCGATCGGGCGCTCTTTCATTCTCGGCTCGCCCGTGAGCACCGTTTCGGCGACCGCACTTTGCGGATGATTCAAGCACAGCGCTGCTGTCAATGGGCGCATCGCTGTACCCGCATTGCCTAAAAATAGCGCCTGACCTGATTGTAGCGGGAATGCCCCACCCAGCCCTGTGACCCAACATTCACGCTTATCCGCCGATAAACGGTAATTCACGCCAAGCTGTTCTAACGCATTAAGCATATGGCGCACATCATCGCTATCAAGCAAGTTAGTCAGGTGCGTTTCGCCCTGTGCCAACGCGCTGAGCAACAATGCACGATTCGACAGGCTCTTTGAACCAGGCAGCCGAATTTCGCCTTCCATACGCACGATCGGGTTAAGGGTGATTTTCTCACTCATATTAAAGCCCCAACACCGTACTTAATCCGTCGATAAAGCGTTGATTTTCGTGTGGCAAGCCAACGCTCACGCGTAAATGATTTGCCAGCCCATAACCTGCAATTGGGCGTACAATAACCCCTTGTTCCAGCAATTTTTGATAAATCGGCGCCGCTGGTTGTTTTAAATCCAGCATAATGAAATTACCTTTTGACGGCACATAACCCAGCCCCTTCTGGTCAAAAAACTCACTCAATTGGCGCAAGCCAGCAGCATTGTTAACGGCGGCTTTTTCAACAAATTCATCGTCATTGAGCACTGCGGTGGCCGCGGCCAAGGCCAGCGAGTTGCAGTTAAACGGCTGGCGAATACGGTTGAGTAAATCCGCAATTTCCTCATTTGACACGAGATAGCCCACACGCAACCCAGCCAAGCCATAGGCCTTTGAAAAGGTGCGGCAAACCAACAAATTTGGGAATTTGCGCAGCAACTCAAACGACGGCACGCGCTCGCTTGGCGCGGTGAACTCAGTGTAGGCCTCATCGAGCACCACTACAATGTGCGCTGGTACTTGTTCTAAAAAATGTTCAATCTCAGGCGCAGTTAAGAAAGTGCCCGTTGGGTTATTCGGATTGGCGATATAGATCACTTTGGTTCTATTGGTTATCGCTGCTAAAAAGCCGTCTAAATCATGCCCATAATTTTTCGCGGGCACAATCACTTGCTTAGCATTGATCGCTTTTGATACCAGTGGGTAAACAATAAACGTATATTGTGAAAATATCACTTCATCATCAGCACCTAAAAACGTGTGCGCGGTGATTTCCAACAAATCGTTTGAGCCATTGCCAAGGATAATGTGCTTCGGATCAAGGCCAAATTTTTGTGAAATCGCCTGCTTAAGTTCAAAGCCGTTAGCATCAGGATAACGGGTGAGGTTGTCTAGTTGCGCTTGAATGGCCTCTTTGGCACTTTGCGGAAAGCCAAATGGATTTTCGTTTGAAGCTAATTTTACAATATCGGTTAAACCTAACTCACGCGCCAGCTCTTCAACAGGTTTACCAGCTTGATAAGGAGAAAGGCTTTGTACGCCAACATTCGCTTGGGTTAAAAATGTCATATTCATCCTTTAATTTCAATATGGAGTTAACGCTGTTGTTCAAATGCCTGCATAAAGTCAATCAGTGCATTAATGCCATCCAATGGCATCGCGTTATAAATAGATGCACGCATGCCGCCCACAATGCGATGACCTTTGAGCGCCTGCAAGCCTGCGGCGGTGGCTTGTGCCACAAATTGCATATCACGCTCGGCATCACCCGTGGTGAAGGTGACATTCATGCGCGAGCGGTTTTCCCGTGCCACTGTATTGTGGAAAACCGCACTTTGATCGATAAAGTTATAAAGTGCTTGCGCTTTGGTTTGATTGCGCTGAGCCATGGCATCAAGCCCACCGTGTTGCAGCAGCCATTCAAATACCAATGAACAGAGATACCACGCAAATGTCGGTGGCGTATTGAACATAGAATCGCTATCACGCAGCACCTGATAGTTCCAAATTGAAGGCGTAATCGGCTGTGCCCGGCCGATCAAATCATCGCGCACAATGATCAAGGTAATGCCCGCAGGACCGACATTTTTTTGTGCTCCAGCATAAATTAAACCAAAACGACTGACATCGATCGGACGAGAAAGAATGGTTGACGACATATCCGCCACCAGCACGCCATCGCCAACATCTGGCACATCAAAGATTTCAACGCCACTAATGGTTTCATTCGGGCAGTAGTGTACGTAATCGTATTGTGACGCAACCGCTGATAAATCAGGCAGATCAACCGCACTTTGCCCTTTTTTCTCAACCAGAATATCTTGCACCTCAATTGTGCCGTAGCGTTTGGCTTCATCGGCGGCAGCATTTGACCAATAGCCACTATTAAGGTAAAGCGCCTTGCCTTTTGGAGTGAGCAAATTCATCGGAATTGCCGCAAATTGCCCTCGCGCGCCACCTTGCGCAAACAGTACTTGATAATTATCGGGAATGGCGAGCAGCTCACGCACTTGTTCAATGGAGCGCTTTGCCAGCGCCATAAAGTTTTTACCGCGGTGGCTAACTTCCATTACTGAGGTTTGAAGTTCTTCCCAATTGCGTAATTCGTTTTGCGCTTTTTCCAGCACCTCAGCGGGCATCATCGCTGGGCCTGCGCTAAAATTGAATACCTTTGACATGATTTATCCTTGCGTTTGTGATATCTAATCAATGAAATGGGTTAGTTTTAACACTGCACCCATCATCAATCAATCAATTTATGCACTTTTGGGCAAAAATTTCTTAATCTTGCTCACAAATTCCATTCATAGACTTTGACCCCAGAAGTAAAAAAAGCTAAATTACCAATAATTCATCTTATAAAGGACATAAAACCATGGAAAAAGTCAGCAAACAATCTTTTCAGGATGTACTGGAGTATGTGCGTATGTATCGCTTGAAAAACAAATTATTGCGCGATATGGACGATGTACAACGTAAAATTCGCGACAACCAAAAACGGGTGCTCTTACTCGATAACTTAAATCAATATATCACCGATGATATGTCGGTGGCCGACATTCGCGCCATTATTTTATCGATGCGTGATGACTATGAAGATCGCATTGATGATTACATTATTCGCAATGCTGAAACATCCAAACAGCGCCGCGAAATCAGCAAAAAAATGGCAGAACAGGCTAAAGGCCCAGCCAAATAATAAAAGGCACCTGAGCGTGCCTTTTTCCATTTTTCCTCTTACAATTTAACCCAAGTGCGGTTATAATTGCGCTCAGGGCTAGCTTTACGCTGGCGTAATTTTTGTTCTTTTTAAACTCGGTGGACCCAATGAATCCCATGTTAACAATTGCTGTTCGTGCTGCACGAAAAGCAGGCAACTTGATTGCCAAAAGTTATGAACGCCCTGACAGCGTTGAAGTACACAACAAGCAAACTAACGATTTTGTCACTAACGTCGATAAAGCGGCTGAGGCTGCCATTATCGAGGTCGTTAAAAAATCTTATCCTGATCACACCATCATCGCCGAAGAAAGTGGTGCACAGGAAGGTGCGAACGCGCAAGTGCAATGGATTATTGATCCACTCGATGGCACAACCAATTTCACCAAATCCTTACCGCACTTTGCTGTTTCCATTGCTGTTCGTGAGCATGGCCGCACCACTGTGGGCGTGGTTTATGATCCTATTCGCAATGAGCTATTCACCGCCGTGCGTGGTGAAGGCGCCAAACTCAATGAAATGCGCTTGCGTGTTAATAATAAGCAAGAGCTTGACGGCAGCATTATCGCAACAGGTTTCCCATTTAAACAAAAACGCAATATGCCAACCCAATTTAATATGATGACCGCAATGGCTGACCAAGTGGCTGATTTCCGCCGCACAGGCTCCGCAGCACTTGATTTGGCCTATGTGGCAGCAGGGCGCGTAGATGGCTATTTTGAAAGCGGATTGAAACCGTGGGATTGTGCAGCAGGCGATTTGATTGTGCGTGAAGCGGGTGGCATTGTCTCTGATTTCACTGGCGGTCATGCCTATTTGCAATCAGGCAACGTTGTCGCAGCGCCTGCCAAAGTTGCAAAAGCAATCTTAAATAAAATTCAACCATTTGCGAAATAAACACGCCCAACCGCACTTTATGTTTTATGAGATGTTATCGCAAAGTGCGGTTAGGTAACAAAGCTGTTAATGTTAATTATTAAAAATGTGCTCAATATCTCAAAATATTGATATATCGAAAAAATAATAAAAGTCTCTTTTGAAAAAAATAATTTTTTCCCTATAATGAGCGCACTGTGCCGTATGAACAGAATGAGTGGATAAAAATGGATAAAGCAAAAGAAAAGGACACACAACCCGAAGCCGTTTCATCTGTGCTGAAAGTTTTTGCAATTCTTGAAGCGCTTGCTAAGCAAAAAGATATTGGTATAACTGAACTTTCCCAACGTTTAATGATGTCAAAAAGCACGACCTATCGCTTTTTACAAACTATGAAAAATCTTGGCTTTGTTTATCAAGAAGGTGAAACGGACAAATATGGCCTGACCATCAAATTATTCGAAGTGGGCGCCTGTGCACTGGAATACACGGATCTAGTGCCCCTTGCCGACAAAGAAATGCAAAAAATTGCCAACCAAACAAATGAAGCATTGCATTTGGGTATTTTTGAAGGGCATGAGATTGTTTATCTGCACAAAATTGATTCTGGCTATAATCTGCGTATGTATTCCCGCATTGGTCGCCGTAACCCGCTTTACAGCACCGCGATCGGCAAAGTATTAATGTCTGATCTTGATGACGACAGAGTAAGAGAAATTTTAAAAGATGTAGAATTCAAGCGTCACACTGAAAATACGCTAGAAAATGTTGATCAGTTGCTCGCTGAACTGAAGGACGTGCGACAACAGCACTTTGCACAAGACAACGAAGAGCAAGAAGCAGGCTTGCGCTGCATCGCAGCACCTGTTTATAACCGCTTCGGTCGCATTATTGCTGGCGTGTCCATTTCTCTGCCAACCGTGCGATTTGAGGAAGAAAATCTCGAGAGCTTGGTGAAATTGCTACAAAATGCAGGTAAAAATATTTCAGAGAATCTCGGATTTCATCACTACCCTGTATGATAAAAAACATAAAAAAGGGAAGCTTTGCCTCCCTTTTCTTTCGTTGTGTTGTTACCTTTTTCGTCCAAAAATAAATGAGATAACGGAAAGCACTAAGAAAACGATGAACAAAATCTTAGCGATGCCCACAGCACTACCTGCGATACCACCGAAACCCAGCGCCGCCGCGATAAGTGCAATTACGAAAAATACGATAGCATAATGTAACATATAATATCCTTTTGTTATTGTAAAACCACGTTACAAATCAAGCTATTTCAACTAAGATAACTTTTATGTAACATATATATCTATACCATAAGCAATATTCATATTGCAAATTTCTTACGGATTTTGTTTGCAACATTTTAACGCTCTATCAAAGCACATTGACGATTAAGAGGTGTGTATATGCCAGGAATCAACCACTACGAACTTGAACATATTATCAATCACGAATTAAAAAGCGATGAGATTAAAGACTATGCCCCCAATGGGCTGCAAGTGGAAGGTAAAAGTGCGGTTAAAAAAATTATCTGTGGCGTAACTGCTTGCCAAGCACTGCTCGACTATGCCACCGCACAACAGGCTGATGCCGTACTTGTTCATCATGGCTATTTTTGGAAAAACGAACCTGTCACACTCACAGGCATGAAGGCAAAACGCATTCGCACATTAATGCAAAATAATATCAATCTTTATGCCTATCACCTGCCTTTGGATGTGCATCCCCATTTGGGTAATAACGCCCAGCTTGCTAAGCGTCTTGATATTATCGATCTAGAGCCGTTAGAAGACTCGCCATTCTCCATTCCCGTTTATGGCAAATTAGCTCAACCGCTCAGCGCAGATGCACTTCGGCAGCGGATTTCCTTTATTCTTGAACGTGAACCACTGCACTGTGGCGATAATGCGCCTGAGCGCATTGAGCGCGTAGCCTTATGCACGGGAGGTGGACAAGATTACATTGATTTAGCCGCCGCTTATGGCATAGATGCCTTTATTACTGGCGAAGTTTCAGAACGCACCATTCACACTGCGCGCGAAATGGGTATTCACTTTTATGCCGCAGGCCATCACGCCACCGAACGCTTTGGCGTGCAAGCATTGGGCCACTGGTTAGCCACACACTTTGATTTAACAGTGGAATATCATGAAGTGAATAATCCTGCTTAATGTAATATAATTGTAAAATTCTTGCAAAAGTGGAGCAGATATGCCATTATCAAAGGCAGATCATTCATAAAGTGAACAACATAACACATAAGGAGTTGTATATGAAAAACACTTTTGACAACAAACGTGACGAGCTTTTGTCTGAGTTGCAAGACATCTTAGATTCTGCTGAGAAATTAGTAGAAGAAGGTGGCGAAGTTAGCGCAGATCAACTCAAAAAATTGAAAAAACAATTAGTTGAGAAAACTGACGGCTACCGTGAACAACTCGATGATTTGCGCGCAAAAGCAGCAGATAAAGCACGCGCGGCAATTCGTCAATCTGATGAGTTGATTCAAGACAACCCATATAAAACCATCGGGATCGCAGCTGGCGTTGCTTTCTTAGCAGGTTTGTTAATCAACCGTAGTCGCTAATCACATTAAAAGAAGTCGCCTAGCGGCTTCTTTCCTCTTAAGCTACATGGAGATGACGTATGCAAAGTGTTAGCAAAATCAAATCTGGGGTTAAAAATACCGTTGTGACCGCACTTGAGCTTGCCAGCGTACGTTTGGAAATGGCCAGCGTTGAATTAAGCGATCTCAAATCTCGCTTGATTGCCATTGTGATCTGTGCCCTGCTTGCATTTATTCTTTTTCTTTTCTCAGGCATTAGTTTATTGTTTGCCCTTGATGCTTGGTTGCCTGTGGAGCAAAAAGCATTCGCATTTTTCCTGATCACGGGCATCGGCTTTGGTGTAATGGTGCTTTTGGGCATTGCGATTGTGGTCATGTTACGCAAACAAAAAGGCTTTTTACCTGACACATTAACTGAAATTAAACAAGATGTTGCGGCTATTAAGCGCGCTATGCGTTCAAGCCCATCTCAAGGAGCGTGATATGAACAAACGTCAACAGCTTGAGCTCTTGCAGTTACGTGGTGAAATTCTGCGTCAGCGATTTAAACTCGAAAGCCGAGACACCAAGCAAAATATCGCCGAACCGCTGAGCTATGCGAAATCCTTAGCCAGTCCGCTTATTCGCTCTGCGCTAATTTCCATTGGCACGCGCTTACTCTTCGGTGGTAAAAAATGGTTACTGTTGCCTGCGGCAGGTGCAGGCGTGGCATCGTTTTTCTTCCTTAAAAACAAACAGCAAGATGACAACAAGTAACTGCGTGACAATAGATTATTGATTCGCTTTTCAGTATAATACCCCCTAATCATGATGAGCATTTCGCTCATCTTTTCTTTGAAACTAGGACAACATTATGGGCTTTTTATCCAATAAACGTATTTTAATCGCAGGTGTGGCAAGTAACCGCTCAATTGCTTACGGCATTGCCAAAGCCATGTGTGAGGCGGGCGCTGAGCTGGCATTCACTTATCAAAACGACAAATTAAAACCTCGTGTTGAAGAATATGCCAAAGATTTCGGTTCAAATATCGTCATTCCATGTGATGTGGCCAACGATCAAGACATCGAAAATTGCTTTGCCGAGTTAGGCAAACACTGGGAAAAATTTGATGGCTTTGTACATGCCATCGCTTTTGCACCTGGCGACCAACTTGACGGTGACTATGTCGATGCAGTCAATCGCGAAGGATTCAAAATTGCCCACGACATCAGTTCATACAGCTTTGTAGCCATGGCCAAAGCTGCACGCAAAATGCTCAACCCTGGCTCAGGCTTAGTAACCCTTTCCTACCTCGGTGCAGAACGCGCTATTCCAAACTACAACGTGATGGGACTGGCTAAAGCCTCTTTGGAAGCCAACGTGCGCTTTATGGCGAACGCTATGGGCAAAGAAGGCATCCGTGTGAATGCCATTTCCGCTGGCCCTATCCGCACTTTAGCGGCCTCTGGCATTAAAAACTTCAAAAAAATGCTCTCCCATTGTGAAGCCGTTACCCCACTGCGCCGCACTGTAACCACTGAGGATGTGGGTAAAAGTGCTGCATTTTTGTGTTCTGATCTCGCCTCTGGCGTGACAGGTGAAATTCTGCATGTCGATGGTGGTTTCAACATCGCCGCCATGAACGAATTAGACGCGGAATAATCTCTACACCTTTACAGCAGTATGTCACATACTGCTGTTTTCTTTTGCATCAGGACAATCATGTTTCAAGACAATCCACTGCTTAGCCAATTAAAGCAACAACTACACGCCAGCAAACCACGCGTTGAAGGCACTATTCGAGCCAATGACAAAGGGTTTGGCTTTTTGGAATGCGATAAACAAAGCTACTTTATCGCACCACCTGCGATGAAAAATGTATTGCACGGTGATAAGGTCAAAGCCATTCTCAATCAAGACGGTGAAAAAACACAAGCCGAGCCTGAAAGTCTGATAGAGCCAATGCTCGGTCGCTTTATTGGTAAAGTGCGGTTTAATAAACAGCAAAAGCCGCAAGTGGTGCCCGATCATCCTAATATAAAACGCGCGCTCAGTGCCGTGAGTACTGAAAATGTGGGTGAACTGCACGAAAACGACTGGGTTGTCGCACAACTTATTAATCACCCGCTGCGCGACAACGGCGGCTTTAAAGTCAAAATTGAACGCATTATTTGTGCTGCTGATGATAAATTTGCACCTTGGTGGGTAACACTTGCACGCCACCAACAACCTCGCGAGCCTGTCGCTGGGCTGGATAATTACACGTTGGATGATATTCCACGCCAAGATCTCACCGCACTTTCATTTATCACTATTGATGCGCACAGCACACAGGATATGGATGATGCGCTTTATATCACCCCATGCGAAAATGGCTGGAAATTAAGCATCGCAGTAGCAGATCCAACTGCGTATATTCCCGAGCACAGCCAAATTGATCAAGACGCGCGCCAGCGTTGTTTTACAAACTATCTGCCAGGTTTTATCATCCCTATGTTGCCCGCTGAACTCTCTGACGAGCGCTGCTCGTTGCGCCCACATGTGCAACGCCCCGCACTGGTGTGTGAAATAACGCTTGATAACGAAGGCAAGATGCAAAGCCTACCTGAATTCAAAGCCGCGTGGATTGAATCCAAAGCGAAACTAGATTATGACGATGTGTCCGATTATTTAGAAAACCGTGATAACGCATGGCAGCCTGCCAATGACATCATCGCCACACAGCTCAAGCAGTTGCATCAATTTGCACTCACTCGCATCAACTGGCGGCAAGAACATGCCTTATTGTTTAATGAACGCCCAGATTATGTGTTTGAGCTGGCTAATGACGGTGAAGTGAAAGCGATTCACGCCAAACATCGCCGCATTGCCCACAAAATGGTAGAAGAGTGTATGATTCTTGCCAACACCGCCGCAGCACATTACCTCAGCCAAGAAACAAAGTGCGGTATCTTCAACGTACACAACGGCTTTGATAAAAAATTCTTATCACAAGCACAGGATTACCTGCTCGACGCACTCACACTTTCTCCTGAAAGCCCTGAAGCTGAACGCTTTAGTAAAGAAAATTTAACCCAGCTCGAACATTATCGCAGCATGCGTCAAACACTGGACCGCCGCAACCTATACGCTGCAGAGCTACGCCTGCGTCGGTTTTTACAACCAACAGAATTTAAAATAGAGATTGCACCGCACTTTGGTCTAGGTCTCGAAGGCTACGCCACTTGGACATCACCAATTCGCAAGTACTCTGATATGGTCAACCACCGCATCATCAAAGCGCACTTACAGCAACAACCGATAACTGCACCTGACGAACCCCTTTTACAACGCTTGCAAGAGGCTCGCCGCCAAAATCGCCTAGTTGAACGCGACATCGCCGACTGGCTTTACGCCCGATTCTACGCTGCACAAAATAACGAAAGTGCGGTCCATCACGCTGAAGTCACCGACATCAGCCGTGGCGGCATACGCGTACAAATCACCGACACTGGCGCAAGTGTGTTTATTCCCATGAGTAACATTACTGCAGATAAAACAACAGTGAATGTCAATAATGACGAAATTGCACTGTATATCAATGATCAAAAATGCTGGCAACTAGGCGATAAAGTCAACGTTGAAATAATCGACGTCAACCTCAATACGCGATCATTAGTAGGGAAATTATATAATAAAGAATAAAAAGAATTAAATAATCAAAAAATAATGATTATTTTATAGCTTTTTAATCAATTTTTCTGATAAAAAAGCCGCTTTCAAGCGGCTTTTATTGTAGGTGAATAATTACAGTGCTTTCAAGATATTATCCACGCTCTCTTTGGCATCGCCGAAGAGCATTTGGGTGTTATCTTTGAAAAAGAGTGGGTTTTGCACGCCAGCGTAGCCGGTGTTCATTGAGCGTTTAAACACGATTACATTTTGGGCTTTCCACACTTCTAGCACTGGCATGCCCGCAATTGGGCTATTTGGATCGTCTAGTGCGGCTGGGTTGACGGTGTCGTTCGCGCCGATGACCAGCACAGTGTCGGTATCACTGAAGTCATCATTGATTTCATCCATTTCCAACACAATGTCATAAGGCACTTTAGCCTCGGCCAACAACACGTTCATATGCCCTGGCAAACGCCCAGCCACTGGGTGGATACCAAAGCGCACGTTCACGCCTGCATCACGCAATTTTTGCGTAATTTCTGCAACGGGATATTGTGCTTGCGCGACCGCCATACCGTAGCCTGGGGTGATGATCACAGAACTTGAGTTGCGCAGTAATTCTGCCACTTCTTCAGCGGTGATTTCACGGTGCTCGCCTTGCTCTTCGCTGCTTGACGCTTGCACGTCGTTGCCAAAGCCACCAGCAATTACGCTGATGAAAGAGCGGTTCATCGCTTTACACATAATGTAAGAGAGGATCGCACCGCTTGAACCCACCAATGCCCCTGTTACGATGAGCAAGTCGTTGTTGAGCATAAAGCCCGCGGCGGCGGCGGCCCAACCAGAATAGGAGTTGAGCATAGACACCACAACCGGCATATCCGCACCACCGATGGAAGCCACCAAGTGCCAGCCAAAGGCCAGTGCAATGAGGGTCATCAAAATTAATGGGAAAAGGCTGGCATCGCCGACAAAGCCAATCATTAACAACGCTGACACAATAATGGCAGCAAGATTTAATTTATGGCGATGTGGCAACATTAGTGCTTTGGATTTAATAATACCGCGCAGTTTGCCAAAAGCCACGATGGAGCCGGTGAAGGTTACCGCCCCGATGAAGATGCCTAAAAAGACTTCCACATCGTGGATGTTTTGCATCACAGAATCCAACGCTGGGTGCTCAAGGTAGCTGTTAAAGCCCACTAACACCGCAGCCAAACCCACGAAGCTGTGCAAAATCGCAACCAACTCTGGCATTTCGGTCATTTCCACTTTCAAGGCTTGGCGGATGCCGAGCACGGCCCCGATCGCCATGGCAATCACAATCCAGATATGGCCTTGCGTGTGTGGTCCAAAAACGGTGGCAATTAAAGCAATGGTCATCCCCACGATGCCAAACCAACAGCCTGCTTTGGCACTTTCGTGTTTAGACAACCCTGCCAAACTCATAATAAACAGTAATGCGGCGACAATATATGACGCTTGTACAAACCCTACTGACATGGCAGACTCCTTACCCTTTTCTAAACATAGCGAGCATTCGTTGAGTCACTTTAAACCCACCGAAAATATTAATACTTGCCACTAACACAGCGATAAATGCTAAGAAAGTAACAACTCCATTGCCTTGCCCAATTTGTAGCAAAGCACCAACAATGATGATCCCTGAAATGGCGTTAGTAACCGCCATCAGTGGCGTATGCAAGGCATGGCTGACATTCCATACCACGTAGTAACCCACCACACAAGCAAGCACAAACACGGTGAAGTGCGACAAGAACGCCGTTGGCGCGACGGAGGCAAGCCACAAAAAGAGCACAGCAACTGCAGCCATTGCGCCGTATTTCACTTTTGGATCGGCTTTTTTCGGTGCTTCTTTTTCCACTTTGGCAGCGGCTTGTGGTTTTTGTTGTGGTTGCGCAGAGACTTTTATTGGTGGCGCAGGCCAAGTAATTTCGCCTTCGCGTACCACAGTCACGCCACGCAGAATCACATCCTCAAAATCAATGT
Organism: Spirabiliibacterium pneumoniae; assembly: GCF_014884995.1. Taxonomy (GTDB): domain Bacteria; phylum Pseudomonadota; class Gammaproteobacteria; order Enterobacterales; family Pasteurellaceae; genus Spirabiliibacterium; species Spirabiliibacterium pneumoniae. The sequence goes on along the minus strand of NZ_JABMII010000003.1, from coordinate 87,960 downwards.
TAATGTTGCCATCTTTTTCTTTGCACAACAGCTTTAACAGATTGACTAAGTTAGTGCCATAAAGTTGTGAAGATTGGGTTGGCAAACGGCTTGGTAAATCGGTGTAGCCGATGATTTTCACTTGATTATCCGTGGTAACCACCTCGCCCGCTTTGGTCAACTCACAGTTACCACCCGTAGCTGCCGCCAAGTCGACAATCACGCTGCCAGGTTTCATGCTTTCGACCATTTCTTTGGTCACCAAGCGCGGGGCTGGTTTGCCAGGGATAAGTGCGGTTGTGATAATAATATCCACTTCTTTAGCCTGTTCAGCATAAAGCGCTAATGCACGGCGGTTAAACTCTTCCGACATCACTTTGGCATAGCCATCACCACTGCCGCCTTCTTCTTGATAATCAATTTCCAAGAAAGACGCGCCCATACTTTCAACTTGCTCTTTCACTTCAGGGCGGGAGTCAAAAGCACGCACAATCGCACCAAGGCTATTTGCAGCCCCGATTGCAGCAAGCCCTGCAACACCTGCGCCGATCACCAACACTTTCGCTGGTGGCACTTTCCCTGCCGCCGTAATTTGCCCCGTGAAGAAGCTGCCAAATTCGTGAGCGGCTTCCACCACCGCACGATAACCTGCGATATTCGCCATTGAACTTAATGCGTCGAGGGCTTGCGCACGAGAAATCCGCGGCACGGCATCCATGGCTAACACGTTGATTTTCTTTTCCGCCAATTTTTTTAATAAGGCTTCATTTTGCGCTGGCCAAATAAAGCTGACCAGTGTTGCACCTTCTTTAATCAACGCAATTTCATCATCGCTTGGCGCGTTCACTTTAAAGATAATATCACTTTGCCAAACCGCACTTTGATCGACGATTTCCGCCCCTTCGGCCGCATACATCTCATCTTCAAAGCTGGCTTTAAAGCCGGCATTATGTTCAATTGCCACCTCAAACCCGAGCTTTTTCATCTGCACGACGGTTTTCGGTGTGGCTGCCACACGGCTTTCGTTATCCAGCCGCTCTCTCGGTACACCAATTCGCATTGTCTTTATCCTTTTATTGGAATTACTCTTTGGATATGAGCCATATCCACCCTAAGCACGCCGAATCAGGTATTTTCGGCGTTATGACATCACTGCAATACACAGAAAATTCGCCTTTAACTTTAGCATTTTTTACGGCAAATTTGACCAATTTTTTCAAAAAAATCGCCATAGATCTCACTTCAGGTTAAAATAATACGCCGACCGCACTTTGAATGAGGAAAACCATGCAGCTGCCCACCCTACAATCCGCCAAACTGCTACGCCGTTATAAACGCTTTTTAGCCGATGTTCAACTGCCTGATGGCTCGACACTCACGCTTCACTGCCCCAACACGGGCGCGATGACTGGCTGCGCTGATGAGGGTGACACCGTGTGGTTTTCCACGTCAACGAATACCAAACGCAAATATGCCCACACTTGGGAGCTGACAGAAAAGCCCAACGGGAATATCATCTGCGTGAATACCACGCGCGCAAATGCGCTGGTGCATGAAGCCTTGCAAAGTGCGGTTTTGCCTGAACTGGCAAACTATCAACAGATCCAAAGTGAAGTAAAATACGGGCAGGAAAATAGCCGCATTGATTTTTTGTTGCAAGATCAAAAGCAGCCTGACGCTTATGTTGAAGTGAAATCCGTCACCTTGCTGGGTGAAACACAAAGTGCGGTCAACCTGCCTGCTGGCTGTGGCCTGTTCCCCGACGCTGTCACAACCCGTGGGCAAAAGCATCTGCGCGAATTAATGCATATTCATCAGTGTGGCGCTCGTGCAGCCATTGTTTACGCTGCGCTACACAGTGGCATTCATTGCTTTTATGCACAACAAACGATTGATAAAAAATACGCCGACTTACTGTATAACGCTCACAAAACAGGCGTTGAAGTCTATTGTTTGCAAGCTGTATTCACGCGCGACAACAGCATGCCGACTCAGCTGACCCTGCAGCACAAATTGCCGATTATTTGGTAGAATGTAAAAAAGTGTAATTTCAGTTTTAAATTTAAATGATAACCATTATCATTAGTTCTGCTAGATAACGATAAGATAAAAAATAATCACTCCAACACTTATGCCTCTTCCCCACAAAGAGGCTTTTTTTTGCGCTTTTCCGTTGAAATCATCATAAAGGCTTTATCTTTGCGGATTTATCCCTATAATATTTCTATTTATAACAAAATTGAGTAGAGATTATGACGGAGTTAAACACGGTGCTCGCCGAGCTTAAACGCGGCGTTGAAGAGATTTTATCTGAAGCAGATTTGATTGAAAAACTCAAAGAAAATCGCCCCCTAAAAATCAAACTTGGTGCCGATCCAACTGCGCCTGACATTCATCTTGGGCATACCGTAGTGCTTAACAAACTGCGTCAATTCCAGCAACTCGGGCATGAAATTTACTTTCTGATCGGCGATTTCACGGGTATGGTAGGCGATCCAACCGGCAAAAGTACAACTCGCCCACCACTGACTCGCGAAGATGTGTTACGCAACGCAGAGACCTACAAAGAACAAATTTTTAAAATTCTTGACCCTGCCAAAACAAAAGTGGTGTTCAATTCCGATTGGCTAAGCGAGCTTGGCACAGAAGGCATGATTCGCCTTGCCTCGAGTTACACCGTCGCTCGTATGCTTGAGCGTGATGACTTTAAAAAACGCTTTACTAATCAGCAACCTATCGCGATTCATGAGTTTATCTATCCTCTCTTACAAGGCTATGACTCTGTCGCTCTTGAAGCCGATGTGGAGCTGGGTGGAACAGACCAAAAATTCAACCTCCTGGTAGGACGTGAGTTGCAAAAATCGGCAGGGCACAAGCCACAAGTTGCGATCACTTTGCCATTACTTGAAGGGCTTGATGGCGAGAAAAAAATGTCAAAATCGCTGGGCAACTACATTGGCGTGAGCGAAGCGCCCGATGAGATGTTCGGCAAAGTGATGTCGATTTCTGATGAGTTAATGTGGCGTTGGTATGACCTGCTCTCCTTCCGCCCACTACAAGAGATTGCCGAACTCAAAAGTGCGGTTGAAAACAGCAAAAATCCGCGTGATGTAAAAGTGCTGCTCGCGAAAGAAATTGTCGCTCGTTTCCACAGTGATGCCGCCGCTAAGCAAGCCGAGCAAAACTTTATCAACCGTTTCCAAAAAGGCGCGATGCCTGAAGACATCCCAGAAGTAACCCTTGAAGGTGAGCTGCCGCTAGCGAATTTGCTCAAAGAGGCTGGACTTGTCAGCTCTACCTCTGAGGCCATTCGCATGGTGAAACAAGGTGGGGTGAAAATTGACGGTGAAAAAGTCGATGACAGCAAACGCATCATCAGCGCCTCAACGGCGATTTATCAAGTCGGCAAACGCCGCTTTGCAAAAGTCACCGTAAAATAGTTTAATTGCTATCCTATTGAAAAACCGCACTTTTTTGTGCAGTTTTTGTGTTTGATTTGCTTTTTTCTACCTCGTTGTGTAGGATAGAAGGAAATCAAAAAGGAGGAACTATGAAAAAATCAGTATTAAAAACAATGGCTGTGGTTGCGAGCTTGGCGTTTTTAACCGCATGTTCCAACATGAATCAACAGCAGAAAAATACCGCCGTGGGCGCGGCAATTGGTGGCGTTGCGGGTAATGTCATCGGTAATAGCACAGGCGCAACCTTAGGTGGCGCAGCGCTGGGTGGCGTGATTGGTAGCCAAGTGAAATAAAGGCAAACAGACAACAAACCGCACTTTTCAGTGCGGTTTTTCTTTATGGGGTGTAAAACGTAAATACTGTATCGTTGCAATAACGCACATCTTTTTGGCTCATGCCGCCATAGCGCCACCATGCTGGATGATTCGGCGTATCAGGCAGCGCTTCGGTTTCCAGCGCCACACCTGCTTGATTGGCATACGCGCCACCTTGGCTATTCAGCGTGCCTTGTAAAAAATTCCCCGTATAAACTTGGATCGCCGCTTGATTGGTCGTGATCGCTAACCCTAAATCCGCTTGACTGGAAATCAACCGCACTTGCACTTTTTTGCTATTTTGTTCATCGAACAAAAAGGCGTGATCATAGCCGCGAGTGGCTTTTTGATCCTCATCGCGCATAAAATCCTGCCCAATTGTTTTAGGCTGTTTAAAATCAAACCCTGTGCCAGCTACTGCTTTTAGCTCACCTTGCGGAATTCCTTCACTGTCAACGGGCAGATAATGGCTGGCAGCAATGTGCAAGCTGTGATCGAGCACATCGCGCCCAGAACGAATGCCATCAAGATTAAAATAAGGATGACACGTCAAGTTGAGCGGCGTATCAGCACTGGCAACGGCGGAATAACAAATCCGCAGCGCGTTATCATCACTTAAAGCGAACAAGGCTTGCGATTGCACCTCACCAGGGAAACCTTGGTCTCCGTCAGACGAGGTGAGCGCAAAGGTGACCGCACTTTCGCTTTGCTCAAGCACTTGCCAACGTTTATGATTAAACCCCTGGCTGCCACCATGCAATTGATGCTTGCCATCTTGGTTGGCATCAAGGGTAAAAGTGCGGTCATTGAGCGTAAACTGCGCATGGGCGATACGGTTAGCATAACGCCCCACGCTCGCCCCCAAATACGCTCCTTGCGCACAATGAACCTGTGGATTATCCGCGCGCAACAATACTTCACGCTGCTGCTCCCTCACTGGCACTGAGCAGGCCAACCACGTCGCTCCCCAGTCGGTGAGCAGCACACGCATGCCGTGCGCGTTGTTCAGTTCAATCAGCTTAAACGGTTTGCCATCGGCGGCGAGCATCTCGGTCATAGCTTGTGCACTCCTTGTGAGGCACAGCAAACATAAAAGGTTTCTGCCTTACCAAAACGATTTTTATAGTGTTTCGCGATATGCTCACGCACTTTTTCAACTCTATTCACTGGTGCCAATGCCACAATGCAGCCACCAAAACCACCACCTGTCATACGTGCGCCACCCTCGCCACCGATCGCTTCTTGCGCCAATTCAACAAGGTAGTCGATTTCTGGCACGGTAATTTCAAAATCATCACGCATCGAAGCATGGGACTGCCCCATTAATTTGCCTAACGCCGCCAAATCTCCTTTTTCTAGCGCTTGCACCGCATCAAGAACACGCTGATTTTCAGTGACCACATGGCGAGCACGTTTGGCCACATCTTTATCAAGAGTTTCAAGTTCTTGCTCTTTAGCTTTAAATTGCTCAACGCTGACATCTCGCAGCGCTTTCACGCCAAAAAATTCCGCTGCTTTTTCACATTGCTGACGGCGTGTATTGTATTCCCCACTGACCAAATCATGCTTAACATTGGAGTTAATGATCATCACCGCCACATCCTTTGGCACAGGAGTTGGTTTAGTGTCAAGACTACGGCAATCAATCATTAATAAATGATCTGCTTGACCGAGCGCAGAGATTAGCTGATCCATATTGCCACATTGGCAGCCGACAAATTTATTTTCGGCTTTTTGTCCAATCAACGCCAATTCCACATTACTTAATGGTAAATCCCCAATAATTTGGCAAAATTTACCCACTGACACTTCTAATGCCGCCGATGAGCTTAAACCTGAACCTAACGGCACATTGCCGCAGATGACCAAGTTCGCTCCTTGCGTGAACCCTGGGCATTTTTCTTGGATAAATTTCACCACGCCGCGCACATAACCTGTCCATTTTTTGTTATTATTCGGCTCAATCGGCGCTTGAAGATCAAACTCATCCCATTCATCAAGATCAACTGCGTAGACTTTAAAAAGGCTGTCTGAGCGCACTTTGCCACTCACTGCAGTGCCGTAATCGATCGCACATGGCATCACAAAGCCGTCATTATAATCCGTATGTTCACCAATAATGTTGACTCGCCCTGGCGCATAGACGGTTAATTCAGGTTCATCTTGAAAGTGGATTTTAAACTCTGCTGGGGCTTTTTGTTGAGGGTTCATTCGTTGTCTCCTTATCTTGCTTTATAATGCACGTCACTTAATGCCGCCAAGCGGGCGGCGGCTTGTTCGGCGGTGAGGTCGCGTTGCGCTTCGGCGAGCATTTCATAGCCGACCATAAATTTGCGCACGGTGGCTGAGCGCAGCAGCGGTGGGTAGAAACAGGCGTGCAGCTGCCAGTGATCAATATTGCGTCCATCTTTAAAAAACGGCGCGAAGTGCCACCCCATGGAATACGGGAAAGCGCATTCAAATAGGTTGTCGTATTTGGTGGTCAGTTTTTTAATCGCCAGTGCCAAATCATCACGTTGCGCGTCAGTTAATTCATCAAAGCGGCGTACGGGCACTTTCGGCAGCAGCATGGTTTCAAATGGCCACGCTGCCCAATAAGGCACCACCGCAAGCCAAAACTCGGTTTCCACCACGGTGCGTGCGCCGTCTTTTAGCTCAGCGTTGACGTAATCAAGCAACAAATTGCTACCATGTTTATCAAAGTAGACTTTGAGATTCTTCTCTTTGGTGGCAATTTCATTAGGCAGGAAACTATTCGCCCAAATTTGCCCGTGCGGATGTGGTTGTGAACAGCCCATCATTGCGCCCTTATTTTCAAAGGCTTGCACCCAAAGGTATTCTTTGCCCAACTCTTGCAATTGCGCATCCCAAGTGTCAATCACGCCGCGAATGGCTTTTAAATCCAGTTCGGGCAAGGTTTTGCTGTGGTCAGGCGAAAAGCAAATCACGCGGCTTAAGCCTCGCACGCCTTGCACTTGAAACAGTGGATTATCACTTTTCGGCGCGTCGGGGCTGTTGGTCATCAACGCGGCAAAGTCGTTTTGGAAAACATAAGTGCCTTGGTAATCAGGGTTTTTCTCACCTGAAATGCGAGTGTTGCCAGGGCAGAGAAAACAGTTCGGGTCATAACTTGGCAGTTCATCGCGCGCAGGCGCTTCATTTTGCCCACTCCAAGGGCGTTTAGCGCGGTGTGGAGAGACCAAAATCCATTCATCTTTAAGCGGATTATAACGCCGGTGCGGGTGTTCGGTTGCATCAAATTGTAAAGTGACCATAATGCCTCCTAAATGTAAACGTTTTCACCGTTACTTTAGCAATGAATACGCTTTTAAACTGTTAAATAGATCACAAGTTTCAACATTCAGCCCTGAAATTCCTGAAACGCTCACCACAATAAACCGCACTTTTCGCACAAAATTGCGCTACAATAGTGGAATCAACAGTAAAGATGAAGGACATGATGAGCTTATCAACCTTTTTGACAAGTCTTGGTGATCAAATGGATGGGATTGTGCTGGGCAAACTATTGCTGACCGCACTTTTAGGCGGATTAATTGGTATTGAACGTGAGATCAAACGCAAGCCCGTTGGTGTGAAAACCTGCGTGGTGATTGCTGTCACCACCTCAGTGCTGACGATCGTGTCCATTCACGCCGCAGAATATTACGCCTCCCTTTCCAATAATATCCGCACTGATCCCATGCGCCTCGCTGCACAGGTTATCAGCGGTATCGGGTTTATCGGCGGTGGCGTGATTCTGCAAAAAAATAATGATGTAATTTCTGGCATCACCACCGCCGCAATTATCTGGGCGGTGGCTGGGGTTGGCATTACCGTGGGCGCGGGCTTTTATCTTTATGCGCTAATGGCGTCAGTGATCATTATTTTTATTTTGAAATACAGCACTGGTCTCAAACGTATTATTCCCAAACATGAAAATATCAACCGCGTGATGATCAAACTCGATATGCAAGACACGCATTTGGTGAATAACGTGTCAAAAGTCTTACATCGCGAGTCCTGCGACATTGAAACTATTAGCATCAAAGAGCAAGACGAACATAATTTGGTACTTACCATCAATGCGCAAATTTCTGAACACGGTTCGTCGTATGAATTATATAAAGAGCTGAAAAAAGTGATCGGGATCAGCAATATTGAAATAAAATATTTCAACTGACCGCACTTTTGTATCAAAAGGCTATCCAAGGGCAGAAAAAGCCACTATGATAGAAAACGGTTACATTTTGTGTAAGGGTGAATTATGGTTACCATTCGTGATGTAGCGCAAGCGGCTAATGTATCTGTAGCGACCGTTTCGCGCGTGTTAAATGGTCATGCAAAAATCAGCGATAAAACCCGCCGCGCGGTGCTCAGCGCCGTGGAAAAGCTTGGCTACTACCCCAACGCCAACGCCCAAGCCCTCGCCAGCCAAAGCTCTGATGCGCTTGGCGTGGTGGTGACCGATGTAACCGATGCGTTTTTTGGAATTTTGGTCAAATCCGTTGATCAAGTGGCTAGCGCCAATGCACATAATATTTTGATTGGCATTGGCTATCACGATGCACAAAAAGAAAAGGCGGCCATCGATCTTCTCCTGCGTAAACGTTGCTCCGCTCTTGTGGTTCATGCCAAAGCCCTCAGCGATGAGGTGTTGCGCAATTATATGCAGCGCCACAAAGGCATGGTGCTCATCAACCGTACTTTAGCGGGTTTTGAACCACGTTGCGTTGATCTTAACAACGAAAAAGGCACTTTCCTTGCCACCCAAACGTTAATCAACCACGGGCATCGCTGTATCGGCTACATCGGTTCAAATCATAAAATCAGCGATGAGATGGATCGCAAACAAGGTTACCTCAATGCTTTGAGCGCACACAACATACTCCCTCAGCCATCTTATATGGTCAGCGCCAGCCCCGATTATCAAGGTGGTGAAGAGGCAATGGTGAAACTCTTAAGTTTTAACGATGATCTTACTGCTGTGGTCTGTTATAACGACTCTATGGCAGCTGGCGCGCTATCAATCTTAAATGAAAACGCTATAACTGTGCCAGAGCAATTTTCCTTGATTGGTTTTGACGACATGCCATTGGCAAGCTATTTGATTCCAAAACTGACCACTATTCGCTATCCTATTGATTTAATGGCCAGTTATGCGGCTCAGCTGGCGCTGAGTTTAGTCAACAGTGCAATGCAGCCCCCAGCTAATATTACGTTCAACCCCACTTTAGTGAAACGCTTTTCTGTCGATTTCCGCAAATAACCGCACTTTTGTGATCTGCGTCGCATATTTTTATCTAAATAATGTAATCGTTTTCATTATGTGAAAATGATCACATACTTTTTACACTATGTTGCGTATGCTTGAGCCACGTTATCGCGTAAGGCGATAATTTCTTGGACTCGGTGAAAAGTGCGGTTTCGCAATTGTGCCGACAATCCAGATCTTTCAATAGGTTATATATGGAGAGAACTATGAAAAAAGCTGTTTTATCTGCCATCGCAGTCGCTGTCGGTATGGGTGTTGCAGTATCAAACGCTGCGGCAAAAGACAAAATCGGTGTTACCATTTATAAATATGATGACAACTTTATGTCATTGATGCGCCAAGAAATTGAAAAAGATGCGCAAGCACTCAAAGACGTTGAGTTGTTAATGAATGACTCTCAAAACGCACAATCCATTCAAAACGACCAAGTGGATGTCTTGATTTCAAAAGGGGTTAAAGCCCTTGCTATCAACTTGGTTGACCCAGCAGCCGCACCAACTATTATCAAAAAAGCCTCTGAATACGACATTCCTGTGGTGTTCTTCAACAAAGATCCAGGACAAGCTGCGCTTGATAGCTATGAAAAAGCCTATTTCGTCGGAACCGATCCAAAAGAATCTGGTGAAATCCAAGGTGAGCTGATCACTAAACAATGGAAAGCCCACCCAGAACTTGACCTGAACAAAGACGGCAAAATCCAATACGTCTTGCTCAAAGGTGAACCAGGTCACCCAGATGCCGAAGCACGTACAAAATATGTGATCGAGCGTTTAAATGCTAACGGCATTAAAACTGAACAGCTCTATATCGACACGGGTATGTGGGATGCCGCACTGGCTAAAGATAAAAGTGATGCTTGGCTTTCAGGCCCTAAAGCAAACGAAATCGAGATGATCATCTCCAATAACGATGGCATGGCGATGGGCGCATTAGAAGCCGCTAAAGCACACGGCAAAAAATTGCCAATCTTTGGTGTGGATGCGTTGCCTGAAGTATTGCAATTGATTAAAGGTGGTCAAATTACAGGCACTGTACTTAACGATGGAGTTAACCAAGCGCAAGCTGTTGTTGACCTCTCCAACAATTTAGCGAAAGGTAAGCCAGCCACCGAAGGCACCAAATGGGAAGTGAAAAACCGCAACGTGCGTGTACCTTACGTTGGTGTTGATGCCGATAACTTAGATAAATTCTTAAAATAATCAATCAAGGGAGAGCCTGCTCTCCCCTTTTCCTTGAGGTTGGCCATGAGTACACAACAACCCACTTCTCCAACAGGTGATATTTTGCTGGAAATGAAAGGTGTCAGCAAAACCTTTCCTGGTGTTAAAGCGTTAGACAATGCCAATTTAACCGTTCGCTCACACAGCGTACACGCGCTGATGGGGGAAAATGGTGCAGGTAAATCAACACTTTTAAAATGCCTGTTTGGTATTTATGCCAAAGATGAAGGCGACATTTTATTTTTAGGCAAACCAGTGAATTTCAAAACCTCAAAAGAGGCATTGGAAAACGGGATTTCAATGGTGCACCAAGAACTTAACTTGGTGAAACAAAGCAGCGTGATGGATAACCTGTGGCTGGGGCGCTACCCAACCAAAGCGGGTTTTGTCGATCACAGCAAAATGTATAACGACACCAAAGCAATTTTTAAAGAACTGGATATCGACATTGATCCGAAAGAAAAAGTCGGCAAATTATCCGTTTCGCAAATGCAAATGATCGAGATCGCTAAGGCGTTTTCATATAACGCGAAAATTGTGATTATGGACGAGCCGACCTCGTCGCTGTCCGAAAAAGAGGTCAATCACCTCTTTACGATCATCGAAAAGCTCAAAAATAAAGGCTGTGGGATTATTTATATCTCACACAAAATGGACGAAATTTTTAAAATCTGTGATGAAATCACGATATTGCGTGATGGCAAGTGGATCAACACCATTCCCGTCAAGGGAGCGACGATGGACGGCATTGTCGCGATGATGGTTGGCCGTGAGCTAACTCAACGCTTCCCGCCAAAAACCAACGTGCCAAAAGAGGTGATTTTAGAAATTGAGCACCTGACCGCACTTAACCAACCGTCAGTGCAAGATGTCAGCTTCACCTTGCATAAAGGGGAAATCCTTGGTATTGCAGGTCTTGTGGGCGCAAAACGAACTGATATTGTGGAAACCATTTTCGGCATTCGTGAACGCAAAGGCGGCAACATCAAGCTGCATGGCAAAGAAATGCGCAACAAAACCGCACTTGAAGCCATCAATAACGGCTTTGCGCTGGTCACCGAAGAACGCCGCTCCACAGGGATTTATTCAAATCTGACCATCGAGTTTAACTCCCTGATTTCAAACATTAAATCTTATATGACCAAATTTGGCCTGCTCAGCAGTGCTAAAATGAAAAGTGACACCCAATGGGTAATTGATGCGATGAACGTGAAAACCCCATCGCACAAAACCACCATTGGCTCACTCTCGGGCGGGAACCAACAAAAGGTCATCATCGGCCGTTGGCTTTTGACCCAACCTGAAATTTTGATGCTCGACGAGCCAACTCGCGGTATCGACGTCGGCGCGAAATATGAGATTTATCAGTTAATTATGGAGCTTGCCAAAAAAGATAAAGGCATCATTATTATCTCCTCTGAAATGCCTGAGTTGCTTGGCATCACCGATCGCATCATGGTGATGAGTAACGGTAAACTCGCCGGCATTGTCAACACCAAAGAAACATCGCAGCAAGAGATTTTACAACTTGCCGCCAAATACTTATAAAAATAGAAGGAACACGAAAATGGCTGAAATAGGAAAAAACAAGTCGCTTGAGTTTCTCAAACAAAACGCGATTTATTTTGTGTTGTTAATTCTCTTGGCGATTATCATTATCCAAGACTCCAGTTTCTTAAGTTTGATCAACTTTAGTAATATTTTAACGCAATCTTCTGTGCGTTTGATTATTGCGCTCGGTGTTGCGGGGCTTTTGGTCACGCAAGGTACCGACTTGTCAGCAGGTCGCCAAGTGGGCTTGGCGGCGGTGGTGTCTGCTACCTTATTGCAGGCAATTACCAATGTTAACCGTGTTTTCCCAGATTTGCCTGAAATCCCAATTCCATTGGTGATTTTAACTGTGTGCGCCATCGGGGCTATCATCGGCTTGCTCAACGGCTTTATCATTGCGGTGCTTAACGTTACCCCATTTATCGCCACTTTGGGCACCATGATTATCGTCTATGGTATCAACTCCCTTTACTACGATGCCGTAGGTTCATCGCCAATTGCAGGCTTCACTGCTAACTTCTCCGAGTTTGCACAAGGGTACTTCCGCTTTGGGCACTTTAGGCTCTCGTACATTACCATCTATGCGATTATCGCCACCGTGCTGGTGTGGATTATGTGGAACAAAACCCGTTTCGGCAAAAATATCTTCGCCATCGGCGGCAACCCAGAAGCCGCGCGTGTATCGGGTGTTAACGTCACCCGCAACTTGGTCGTGATCTACATGATCGCTGGTATGTTCTACGCCTTCGGCGGTATGCTTGAAGCTGGCCGTATCGGTTCTGCGACCAACAACCTCGGCTTTATGTACGAGTTAGATGCCATCGCGGCATGCGTAGTTGGTGGTGTCTCCTTCGCCGGTGGTGTGGGAACAGTTATCGGCGTGGTAACAGGGGTGCTTATCTTCACTGTGATCAACTACGGCTTGACCTACATCGGTGTTAACCCATATTGGCAATATATCATCAAAGGCTCGATTATCATCCTCGCGGTGGCCATCGACTCCTTGAAATACGCCAAGAAAAAATAACCTACCCAATAAACAAAAACCGCACTTTAAAAGTGCGTTTTTTTATATCGCTATTTTTTAATCCCATACAACTTTAACTTATTCGCGATAGTAGTGTGGGAAGTGCCAAGGCGGGTGGCGAGCTTGCGAGTACTGGGATAGGCGAGATAAAACGCTTGCAACACTTGCTCTTCATATTGGCCTATAATCTCCTCAAGCGTCATATTGGCAAAATCATCAATATCGACGGTTTTGTGGTTATTATGTTTACTGTGGATTTCTGCGAGAGTGAGTAAAGTATTAGGCTCGGCATTGACACAGCTGCGATAAAGCGCGTTATAAAGCTCGCGCACATTGCCAGCCCACTCAAAGGCTTCAAGCTGTTGAATAAAAGTGCGGTCGTAAGCAGGTACATTTTTGCCCAACTGCTGGCTAATTTGGGGTAAAAAATGTTTCACCAGTGGCTCAATGTCTTCAACGTGGGTGCGCAGTGGTGGGATCTCAAGGCTAAGCACATTCAAACGGTGATATAAATCCTCACGTAATTCACCCTTTTCCACATAATAAGACAATGGCTTTTGAGAAGTACAAATCACGCGCACGTCGGCTTTATGCTCTTTTTCCTCTCCAACACGGCGGTAGGTACCGTCGTTGACAAAGCGCAATAATTTCGCCTGCAAGGCAAGGGAAAGCTCGTTGACAGAATCCAACAACACCGTACCGTGATTGGCATATTCAAAAAAACCAATGCTGGTATATTCACCGCTGGCGTGGCCAAACATTTCTTGCTCGGCATCCTCTGGCGGCAAGCCTGCGCAATTAATGGCTATAAATTTGTGCGCGCGTCGTGGGCTGAGCTGATGGCAACGTTTAGCAAACAGATCTTTACCCGTGCCCGTTTCCCCTTGGATCAGCAAAGGCGCGTTAGATTGCGCATAAGTCGCCAACGTGCTCAGCAAGCCCTGCATGACCGCACTTTGTGCGATGATCTCATCGTTGTTGGTATTCACCACAGCCACCGTTGTAATGGCTTGCGAGCTTTCCAGCATATTTTTTAAGGTATTATCATCAAGTACGGTGCCATCAAGCTCGAGCTGCAACGCACCACCTACTTCGCGTAATGAACGAATGGAAAATTTATGCTCCCGTGCACACTGCGCAATATGGGCGATGGCAATGTTGGGGCTGTCAGTGGTAATGCTAAGGATCATTTCATCTCCTAACCAATGCGATGAATAAAGCGATTAAACAGGCTGTCTTGCCGCTCAGCAAGCGTGGCAAAATGGCCTTGTTCAACCAAGCGCGCATTGTCCATTATACAAATGCGATCAAATTGCTCAAGTGCGGTCAGCCGATGTGTGACCATTATCAAAGTTTTATTTTGGCAGTGGCGTAATATCAGTGACAACATTTCGCGCTCGGTTTCACGATCAAGCCCCTCTGTGGGTTCGTCGAGCAACACTATCGGCGCATTGTGCAACAATACACGCGCGAATCCCAGGCGCCGTTGTTCTCCGCCTGACAAAGGCCGCCCACCATCACCAAGCCACTGTGCCAAGCCCTCATTTTGTGTCAATAAATACTCAAGCCCTACCGCACTTAACACCTCGCTTAATTCGTCATCACTGGCATTACGCTTAGCCAGGCGCAAATTATTCGCCAACGTATCACTAAAGATATAAACGCGCTGGCTCATTACGCTCATTTGTGCGCGCAATGCGCTTTCCGTGTAATCTGAAATTGCCACGCCACCAAGCAAAATGCGCCCCTCGTTTGGGTCGAAATTACGCACCAGCAACTGTAGCAAAGAAGATTTCCCACTGCCTGTTTTCCCCAGCAGAGCCAGTTTTTCGCCAGTCGGCACGCAAAGGTTGATGTCACACAACACCGCTTTTTCCGTTGCTGGATAGTGAAAATGCACCTGCTCAAGGGCGAGCGCAACCGCACTTTGTGCTGGTTTCATGCGTGTTCCCGTAAAGCGCACCAAAGGCAGCTGTTCGGTAATATCATTAATGCGCTGCGCGGCACTGATCACTTGCCCTAAGCGCAAAAATGCCGCCCCAAGCGGCATAATAATTTCAAACGAAGCCAATGCAGCAAAAGTGAATAGCGCAATATTGGCCAATGTAAAGTCGTGCTGTTGCGCAAATTCTGTGCTGCCTGCAAGGTATAACATAGTGAGCAGTAAAGCGCCGTTGATCAGTAATACCACCGCGCTCGACAGCCCAGTTAATGCCGCCTCTTGCCCTTGCAGGTGCTGCCATTGTTGCTCTTTTTGTGCCAAGTTATGACGCGCTTGCCCCTCCACGTTGAACAACAAAAGTTCTGCGTGGTTTTGCAACCAGTCAATAAAACGTACACGAAAACGGGCGCGCTCAAGTGTCAATGTTGCGCCAAACTTTTTACCTAACTGATAAAAAATAAACGGCACCAAAAAGGTCAGCACTAACAAAAATGCCACCAGCACCCATGCTAAAGTGCGGTCAATTAAACTTAAACCGAAAAATAAAAACGCAATCACTGCCAGCGCGCTAATAAACGGCGCGGTTAAGCGCAAATAGAGATTATCAAGGGTATCAACATCGGCAACCAAGCGGTTTAATAAATCACTATTGCGAAAACGGGCTAACACACCTGGTGTGAGCGGAATCAATTTGGCAAACACCGCGATACGTAGTTTAGCGATGACGCGGAAAGTGGCGTCATGCATGACCAAACGTTCGGCATAGCGAATGGCGGTGCGCCCAATGGCCAAGCCCCGCACGCCTGCAGAAGGATAGAAAAAGTTGAATATTATCTGGCTGCCTGCCAGTGCAGCAGCGGCTAAAAACCACCCTGAGAGCGTGAGCAAGCCTATGCTGGCGCTCAGCCCGAGAATCATTAACACCACCCCGAAAAGTAACCGCCCATAGGCGTGTTTAAACAGGGCTAAAAAAGGGAAAATCGCTCGCATGGTTATCTCAATTTATCTCATATTGCCGTTCGTTTAAAAGCTGGGCGAAGTAGCCTGATTGGGAAAGCACATCAAACTGCCCATTTTGTACAATCTCGCCTTGGCGCATAACCCAAATTTGATCACATTCACGCAGATCTTCAATGCGATGGGTGATCATCAGCGTTGTTTGTCGCTGACTTAATTGTGCCAACGAGCATAAAACCGCACTTTCACTGTTGGCATCAAGACTAGCGGTCGGCTCATCAAGTAACAACAACATGCTGTGGCGCAAAATCGCTCGTGCCACCGCTAAACGCTGAATCTGCCCGCCTGAAAGCCCCACGTTGCCCTCTTGTAACACATAATCTAAACCTAATTGGCTAACAAATGTTGCGGCATCGGCTTTTTCCAACGCAGCCCATAGCGCGTCATCACTGGCATGCGGATTACCAATTAACACATTTTCACGAATGCTGCCAGGTAAAAGTAATGGATTTTGCCCCACCCAAGCAATACGTTCACGCCAGCGCGGCAAATCCAACTCTCGCAGCTCGACACCGTTAATCCGCAGGCTGCCACGATAAGGCAAAAAACCCAACAACACGTTCATCAATGAGCTTTTTCCCGCGCCACTTTGCCCAACCAGCGCAACACGTTCACCTTTTTTTAAGTGAAAATGCAATTTGCCGCTCAGTGGCCGCCCATCTGGCGTTAGCACTTCAAGGTCGTGGGCAGCAATGTCAAGCCTATCATCCTCGGCAAGTGCTTTGTCAGCACTTTGCGAGCCTTGCACCGATTGGCTGATAAACGCCTCAATGCTATCAGCCGCGCCAATGGCAGCAGCACGATCATGATAATACGTGCCAAGATCACGCAGCGGTTGATAAAACTCGGGGGCTAAGATCAAACTAAAAAAGCCGACAAAGAGCGTTAATGCCATGCCATGGTGGCCAAACTCAATCTGCCCAAGATAGCTAAAGCCGAAATAAACCGCCATCATCGCAATTGAGATAGAAGTAAAAAATTCCAGCACCGCAGAGGAAAGAAAAGCCACTTTCAGCACATCCATCGTAGTGATACGAAATTCATCCGCCGCTTTTGTCATCTCTTGCTGCTCATATTCGGCTTGATCGAATAAGCGCAAAGTTTCTAAGCCACGCAATCGGTCGAGAAAACGCCCACTAAGGCGCTGTAAAACGGTGATATTTTTTTGGCTGGTTTCCGCCGCTTTCAACCCCACCAACGCCATAAAAACAGGAATTAACGGTGCGGTAATCAACAAAATAGCGCCCGCCACCCAGTTAATCGGAAACACGGCGGCAACGATAATCAGCGGAATGAGCATGGATAAATATTGCTGCGGCAAATAGCGCGCATAAAAGTTATGCAAATTTTCCACCTGCTCAAGCACAATGGTCGCCCAACTGCCCGCTGGGCGTTGTTTCATGGCAACAGGCCCAATGAGAGCCAGTTTATCCAGCACTTGCGCGCGGATATGGCTACGCAAGCGCTGCCCACTGGTAAAACCAATTTTCTCACGCCAATATAAAATGCCTGCACGCAGCACAAAAATGCCACTCAGCCCAATAAAATACGTGACAAAGTCGGACGGGGCGGCGCGTTTGACGATCAGCTGCTCAAGCAAAAAAGCCAAACCCCATGTTTGCAGCACAAGTAAAACCGCACTTATGCAACCTAACAATACATTAAAATACAGCGGGCGTTTAATCATTACTCGCTGTGCACGCAGCCATTGATTAACCTGCTTTTGGCGTGCTTTGTCCATTTAACTTCCTTGCAATCAGGTGCAAGGCAGGCTTGCACCATTGACTTTTCTTATTGCTCTTGATTATCTAAAAAACGCTCAGCATCAAGCGCGGCCATGCAGCCTGTACCAGCGGATGTGATCGCTTGTCGATAGATATGATCCATCACATCACCTGCAGCAAACACACCTTCCACGCTGGTCGCCGTGGCGTTGCCATTTAGGCCAGAATTAACCACAATATAACCGCCATTGAGAGTCAACTGCCCCTCAAAAAGTGCGGTATTCGGTGCGTGGCCAATGGCGACAAACACGCCATCAAGCGTGATTTCTTCTTGTTTATCAGACTGGGTATCTTGCAATTTCACGCCTGTCACGCCCATGTCATCACCCAACACTTCAGCTAAAGTGCGGTTGGTGTGTAGCACAATTTTGCCTTCAGCAACACGTTTTTGCATACGCTCAATTAAAATTTTCTCAGCGCGGAATGTATCGCGGCGGTGTACTAAATGCACAACACTGGCGATATTCGCAAGATAAAGCGCCTCTTCCACTGCCGTGTTGCCTCCGCCGATCACAGCGACAGGCTTGTTGCGATAGAAAAAGCCATCACAAGTCGCACACGCTGAAACACCCTTGCCTTTGTATTGCTCCTCGCTCTCCAGCCCCAAATATTTGGCCGACGCGCCCGTTGCGATGATCAACGCATCGGCGGTAAATTCATGGCTATCACCCCACAATTTGAACGGGCGCGTGCTTAAGTCCACTTTATTGATGTGATCAAAGACAATCTCGGTATTGAATTTTTCAGCATGTTGCAGCATACGTTGCATTAATTCGGGGCCAGTGGTGTCACCAAAATCTCCAGGCCAATTTTCAATTTCGCTGGTGGTGGTCAACTGCCCACCTTGTTGCATGCCTGTGACTAATACTGGGCTTAAATTAGCACGCGCGGCATAAACAGCCGCAGTGTAGCCCGCAGGACCTGAGCCTAAAATTAACAATTTGCAATGCTTAACGCTCATAATAATTCCTTAATATAAAAGTGAATAAATAAAACGGCGATATTGATTTGCCAGCGGATCGGTGCCGAGTGCCTGCAAAATAGCGAGATATTCTTTTTTCAGATCGCCGTTTTCGATATTTAAATCTTGTCTTAAAAACGAGAGCAATAATTTCAATGCCTCTTCGTTTTTGCCTGCTTGGTGCAGCTGTAACGCCAATTTCAAGGCAATATCAGGGCGCGGAGATTTTTTGAAATCCTCCTGCAATTGCTGAATTTCAGGCGTATTCGCCGCTTCATTCATTAATTCAATTTGCGCCTGCAAGCCCTGCCAGCGGCTGTCTCTGTCTTGCAGTGGGATTTGATCTAAAATCTGCTGTGCGCTGTCGGCATTTTTCATTGCGATATAGGTTTCAGCATACAAAAGTGCGATGTCGCTGTTTTTTTGATCCGATAGCGCCCACGCCTCTTTTAATAACGGCAGTGCGTTGTTGTAGTCTTCTGCTTGCAAATAGTCAAGCGCAAGGTTGAATTTCAGCTCTTCTTCTTTTGGTAGTAAGGCGCTCAACCGCACTTTGAGCTCATCTTCACTCAACACACCAGGGAACGCATCAAACGGCGCTCCTTCTTTGAATAAATACGTGGTTGGCACGCTTTGCACTTGAAATTGCTGTGCGATCATCGCCTCACTGTCACAATTGACTGTCAACAGCAAAAAGGCGCCATTATGCTGCTCGGCAATGCGGGTTAAAAGTGCGGTAAACTCCAACGATTGCGGGCTAGATGGGCTAAAAAATGTCACAACCATTGGCTGTTGCGCCGCACCTTGTAACACGTCGTTAAAATTGTGCTGAGTTAATTCAATAACTGCGGGCTGATTTTGCATAACTCTCCTTGTGATTTCAGTACGTCACTGCGCCGCCAGCTGGCGGTGTCGGATTATTTATATTTGGGATGATAAGTATCTCGCAGGTCATAAAGCGTTTGCACCTGTGCTTTCGCTGCGTCCAAATTGCCTTGTTGCGCTTGCGATTTGGCTTGTTCAGCCGCATCGATAAAATCTTGCATGCCTTGTTGATAATCTTGCACCTGCGCGCTATCAGGTGCTTCATCCGCCAAACGGTGTGGCGTTTGTGTTTTGCCATTTTTCGCCGCATCAATCACGCTGTCTATTGCTTGAATGAATGTTTGGCTGTCGTCAGCGCGCAGTGCTTGACGGGTGCTTTGCATTATTTCACGCATGTCTTTTGAAAGCTGCCCATGCGCCAACGCTAGGCTACTCAAGCCCAACAAACTGGCGAACATAACACCTTTGATTGTGTTTTTTAACTGCATAATCACTCCTTATTTTACGGCTTTAACCGCACTTGCAATACGCTCAGCACTACTTTGTGCCAACTCGCCATCACGACATTCTACCATAACCCGAATCAGTGGCTCGGTACCCGATTTGCGCAGCAATATCCGCCCTTTGCCAGCCAGCGCTTGCTCCACCTCAGTAGCCACAGCTTTCACTTCATCGCTTTCAAGCGGATCAACGCCGCCCTCAAAGCGCACATTGATCAACACTTGAGGGAAAAGTTGCACCGCACTGGCCAGCTCATGCAGGCTAACATTTTGCTGCACCATGGCCGCTAAGACTTCAAGCGAGGCAATAATGCCATCACCTGTGGTATTTTTGTCAGACACAATGATATGTCCTGAATTTTCGCCCCCTAATTTCCAACCGTGCGCCTCCATTTGTTCCAGCACATAACGGTCGCCCACTTTGGCACGCACGAACGGGATCATCAACTGTTTCAGCGCCAATTCAAGCGCCATATTGCTCATCAACGTGCCGACCACCCCGCCTTGCAACTTACCTGCACGCAATGCTTCACGCGCGATGATAAACAGAATTTGGTCGCCATCCACTTTATTCCCCAAATGATCAACCATAATCAAACGGTCGCCATCACCATCGTAGGCCAAGCCCACATCAGCGCGAGATTGCACCACAATTTCTTGCAGTGCTTTAATATCAGTAGCACCGCACTTTTCATTAATATTCAAGCCATTAGGTTTAGTGCCAATTTCAATCACCTCGGCGCCAAGCTCGCGCAATACATTTGGTGCAATGTGATAGGTGGCACCATGAGCGCAATCCACTACAATTTTGAGATTATTTAAACTAGCATGGGCTGGGAAAGTGCTTTTACAAAATTCAATATAGCGACCAGGCGCATCACTGATACGGCTGGCACGACCAAGCTCGGCGGATTCCACACAGTCCATCGGCGCATCTAGCATCGCCTCAATCGCCAGCTCCACCTCATCAGGCAATTTGGTGCCTTGACTGGAGAAAAATTTGATTCCGTTGTCCCAGTAAGGATTGTGCGAAGCGGAAATGACAATGCCTGCTTCTGCACGGAAAGTGCGGGTGAGATACGCCACCGCTGGGGTTGGCATCGGACCGATAAACGCCGCAGAAAGCCCCGCTGCCGCAAGCCCTGCCTCCAGCGCGGACTCCAACATATAACCTGAAATCCGCGTGTCTTTGCCAATTAACACTTTGCGGCTGCCTTGGCTGGCAAGCACTTTACCTGCAGCCCAGCCCAATTTTAATGCAAATTCAGGTGTAATCGGGAAATCGCCCACTTTACCACGCACACCATCGGTGCCGAAATATTTACGTTCTGCCATTGTTTGTCCTTATGATTTTGCTCGGGCAGGATCTTGAGTCGCCTGCCAAATGGTTAATGCTTGCGCCATCGCCTTGACATTATGCACGCGTAAAATGCGCGCGCCTTTCATCGCACACAATAGTGATGCGACCGCACTGCCAAGATCGCGATCGGTTATGTCATTATGCAACACGTTGCCGATCATTGACTTGCGTGAAAGCCCTGCCAAGACGGGATAACCCAATGCACACAGTGTATCTAACTGTTGCAATAATTGATAGTTATGTTCGGTGGTTTTCCCAAAACCAAACCCTGGATCAAGGATAAGATTTTCACGGCGAATACCCGCCGCCATACAATCTTGCGCGCGTTGATTGAGGTAATCACACACCTCACGCACCACATTGTCGTAGTGCGGATTTTGCTGCATCGTGCGCGGCTGGCCTTGCATGTGCATAATACATACAGGCAAATTCAAATCGACCGCACTTTGCAATGCTTCTGGCGCTTGCAGTGCGCGCACATCGTTGATCAGATCCATGCCCACCTTGGCGGCCTCTCGCATCACTTGTGCTTTGGATGTGTCCACCGAAATCCAACAATCAAAGCGCGTTCTCACCGCTTCAACCAGCGGCACCACGCGCGCAATTTCCTCCTCCACACTCACGTCCGCCGCCCCTGGTCGAGTGGATTCGCCACCAATGTCGATGATGCTTGCGCCTGCGTTGAGCATCGCTTCAACATGGCGAAAAGCGCGGTCGAAGTCATAAAACTGACCGCTGTCAGAAAACGAATCGGGCGTGACGTTTAAAATGCCCATAATCTGCACCTGATGGAGATCCAAAGTGCGGTTGTTTGCTTGCAATAACATAGTGTGCCTTAATCTTGGTGGAAATATTGTGTTTGTTCTTCCAATACCATTTGGAAAGGATCAGGATAGCGGTAATCAAAATCAAGCTCACGGCAAATTTTCTCGCCGCTGACAATGCGCTGCGGAGCGTCATCTTCTATGATAAATTCTGGCACCTCAAGCCCGCTGCGTTTGGCCATTTCTATATAGTAATCCGCACGCGTTGGATGACTTGGTGCACACAGATTATAAAGGCGCTTATAAGCGCGCGTTTCCAACAACAATTCAATAGCTAACACACAATCCGTTAAGTGAACCAAATTCACGGGTTGATTACCATTGTGCAAACCACGCCGCCCCGCCAAAGATTTAATAGGATGACGATCAGGGCCGGTCAGCCCGCTCAAGCGCAAAATATCGCAGTCAATATCTTGCTGCGCCCAAAGCCACTGCTCAATTTCATATAACGCCTTACCCACATCAGAGCTTGGCTGCGGTGGAATGTCTTCGGTAAATGTGCCATCAGAAAGGGAGTAAACCGAACTGGAGCTGATAAACAAAATGTGTTCAACACCATTATTGATCGCCTCATTGACGAGATTTTTCACCCCTTGCACATAGCTTGAAAGATCAAAAAAATACTCACTCGGCGGAATGTTGATAATCAGGCTGTCAACATCCAAAAGTGCGGTCAAGTCATCGGGATCAGCATTGATCTCAGGCGTCAGCTCTAAAAAATAGGCCTCAAAGCCATTAAGGCGCATGCGCTCTTCACCGTCATGGGTGCGTTTACTACCCTTAACCTGCCAGCCCACGCGTTTCAAATGTTTCGCGAGGCTAAATCCAAGCCAGCCTAGACCAACAATTGCCACTGAGTTCATCCTTTATCCTTGTGTTCAATTTTGCGCAGGCACCAGTGCTGCATATGCCCACCAAAAAATGTCTGTTGTGATATTATCGCCAATGGTAGCCCATCGAGCAAGCTATCAATTTGTAAAGTCACACGCGTGCCCAATGCCTCAGTCAGCGTATTTATCCAACGGCGCATCAGGGTGACTTTGCCCCCAATGGGCACTGCTTTATCCCAAATCGACAGCACGCCGCCGTTTTTCAGCACGCGCAGCGCCTCTTGCAAAAGTGCGGTTTCATCATCCACCACCGCCAGAATCAAATGCAGCAATACACAATCCACTGAATGATCATCAAGCCCCGATGCCAGCGCACTGCCTTGACTGAGGTGCAGCTCAAGATTATGCCCTTGCTGACACAGGCGCTGGTGACGCGTTGCACATTTGGCAAGCATTTTGGCAGAAAAATCGCGCGCATAAACTGCACTTTGCGCAGGCAAATAACACAAATCCTGCCCGCTACCACAACCTGGCAGCCAAAAAGTGCGGTGCGAATGCAAGTCCAGCACCGCAAACACCTGCTGACGTTGCCGCTTAGCCAGCGCAATGACGCTATCGTACACACAGGCATACCTGTCCCAGCGTTTATCGCCCGCCATCGGCCTTCTCCGCGTGTTCCTCAACCGCACTTTGCCCTTTCAACCAATCGCAGGCGGCAAAACGTGCGCCATGGCGGGCGTGTAATGCGTCAAGCTCAGCCACAATCGTTTCATGCCCCACATCCGCCATATACGCGTAAATTCCGCCACGAAATTCAGGGAAGAAAAAGCCTAACACAGACGCCACATTGCCCTCATCAAGGTTGGTGATAACCCCTTCTTGGGCGCAGTAAGCGGCTTCGTTGATCATCATTAAAATACAGCGACGCACAATTTCTTCGCTTTCAAGGTTATTTTCGATGATGAGATCCAGCACTTGGTAAATGCTTTTGTCCACCTGCGTGCGATCGCCACTTCTGGAGTGGTAAAGATAAAAACCGCGCCGATTTTTGCGCCCTTTACGCTCGTTGCGCAGCAATTCGTCAATTTTCGGCGGCAAAGCAAAGCGTGCGCCAAAGCTGCGCTCAAGTTGTGGCAGCGCTTTGACAAAAATATCTAACCCCATTTCATCGAGCATGGCAAATGGGCCGACTTTAAAACCAAACTCCTGCAGCGCTTTTTCGATGCTGGGAATATCTTCGCCATCAAGCAACACATAATAGGCTTCAAGTAAAAAGGCGCTTAAAATGCGGGTGATGAAAAAGCCTGCGCTGTCTTTTACCAACAATGGTACTTGCCCTTGCAAAGTGACAAGACGCAGTGCTTTGGCGATGGTTTGTTCAGCACAATTCGCGTGCGGGATGATTTCCACCACGCGGCGCTGGCTCACTGGCGTGAAATAATGAATGCCAATCACATTTTCAGGGCGCACCGCACTTTGAGCAATGTCGGCAATGGAAAGAGTGTTGGTGTTGCTGGCAAAAACGGTATCTTCGGCGTAGTACGTTTCACTTTCATTGATCAGCTGCTGTTTAAGTTGTAAATCTTCAAACACAGCCTCGATCACGACATCCGCTTGTTGCTTGCCAACAAAGCGATCACCACCGCTGATGAGATACATTTTTTGTAACAATCTACCATAGGGCAAAAAGCCTTTTTCCACCTCTTTTTGTAGCAACAAATAACTCAGCCGCAGTGCTTTTTGCACGCCATTGGCGTTGATGTCTTTAATCCGCACAGGCAAATTGGCGCGCGCGGCGGTGATATACGCAATGCCCGCCCCCATAAAGCCACTGCCAAGCACCGCCACTTTGTTGATCGCCACATCCTGCTGCAAATCAAGGTATTGGTGGCGCATGCGCCGATGCGTGCGTTCAATTTGACGCAGCATTTTTGAACTGTTGTCTAAAAACAGCTGTGCAAATGCTTGGCTGACCGCACTTTGGTCATGTTCTTGATGCGCGCGAAACAACGCCAACATCGCATTGATCGCGGGGTAATTTTCAAATGCCCACGCTTTGCAATGTTGCTCTGCTTGATTGATGATGTGCCGTCGCCACAGCGTAAAACGCTCAATATTGCGCCATAGGCGAAAGCGCTGGCGTTTCGTGTGGGTGTGATGGTGTTGAATGTAACTGCAAGCGCTGGAGAGCAAAATAGCAGGGTTGACGACCTCGTCGACTAAATTGATGTCAAATGCGTGCTCAGCGCTGATTTTTTCACCGTTGAGCAGCATATTCAGCGCACGCGCAAGCCCAATGCGCGTCACTAACCGTCCGCAACCGCCTGCAAACGGCAAAATGCCTGAACGGACTTGTGGCATACATAAAAACACTGGCTGGCTGCTACCGACAATGCGGTAATCACAAGCCAGCGCCAACTCCAACCCTAAACCAAAACAGTTGCCTTCAATCACGCACACCGTTGGCACACTAAGATGAGCAATTTTATCCATTAACTGCTGGCAGCGGTGGGCAAATGCCACCAACTGACTGTGCTCGTCTTGTTCCAATTCTGACAGTGGAAAACCTTGCACAAAGTGGTGGTGCTTGCTCGATTGAAACAAAATACCCTTAGCTTGCCAATTAAGGATATGATCAATTGCAGCGTCCAGTTGGTTGATCAATTTTTGCCCCAACCAATTGTAAGGCTTTTCACGCACATTAAACGTGATCACCGCGACATCATCAGGGCGGAAACTGAGCTTAAATAAATTGCCGTCACTTTGTTGATCAAATGCGTCGACCGCACTTTGGATTTCAGACTGTTCCATTATTCCCTCTCCAACACCATCGCTGCGCCCAAACCTCCCAAACCACTAGACGCCACCAATGCGGTTTCTAAATCATTACGCTGCATTTGATAAAGTGCCTGGATCAGTGTACGCATGCTGGTAATTGCGCGCGGAGAACCAAATGCGAGTGAGCCTCCAAGCGGATTGAGCTTTTCAATATCCACTTCCCCCAAGGGGTCATCAAGCCCAAGATGCTTGTGCGCAAACTGACGTGAGCTAAATAGCTGAAGATTGGCCAACACTTGCGCAGCGGAAGATTCGTGCATCTCAATCAAATCAATATCATCTAATGTCATATCCGCCCATGCCAACGCCCTCGCACTGGCATAAGTCGCGCCTAACAGCATATTATGCCACACATCATTGCCCGTAATCGCAAAGCTTCGAATGTAGCCCAGTGGCGTTAAGTCATACTCTTCTACCATTTCTTCACGCATCAACAACACCGCCGCTGCACCATCGGCAGGCTCAGAAACACTCCACGGCGTCACGCGGTGGTGATCACTGCCATGAATGGGCTTAAAAGTAGCATAATACTCAGGACTAATGTGTTCGCTGATCATATTGTCACGGCGCACATAGTGCGTATAAGGCGTAGGATACGTCAGCATCACTTCTTCATCAAACCAGCCCTGCTGCCAAGCCAGTTCAGCTTTTTGGTGTGAATGTGCGGTGTAGGCATCTAGGCTGTCACGGGTAAGGGCGAAATTCTGCGCCATCTGCTCCGAAATATCCCCCAGTGAAAAATGCGTCAGCGGGTCACGCAAATTAATTTGCTGTAACTTAAAGTCATGCCACGACAGCCGTTTGAGCGTCTGCCACTTTTGTGCCATGCTCGGCGCGCGTAGTGTGTCGCGCAACAGCCTTGCCACACTAGGTTTAAGACTAATCGCCGCGTTAGAGATAGAATCCGCGCCACCGGCGATCCCACAGGAAATTGAACCGCTAATAATGCCATTGCAAACATTCGCCACCGCCTGCAACCCTGTGGTGCATGAACTGGTGAGTGTATATGCTTCAACCTGAGGCATACTTAAGGTTACAGCAATTTCACGCGCGAGGTTAGGTACATCGGGCTGCTGAATCACCTGCCCAAAAATGAATTTATCCACTTGCTCACGCTCAAGGGGCAGACGATTTAATAACTCGTTCGTCACCATCACCCCTAAATCCAAAGCAAAGCAGCTTTTAAAGCCCGTATTGTGACGCAAAAATGGTGTGCGCAAACCACTTACCACAGCAATGCGCTCCCCTCTTGCATTCACCAACCTTTGCGAAATGGGCATATTCTTCCTCACACTCTCATCATCTTCACAAAGTGCTAGCATAACAAATCATCACGCGCTATGGCTAACAATTTTGCGCACGCTCGGCTTTTATAACCGCGCTGAACTTGTTACAATTAAACTTTATCGCACAACACGCACAGATTATGGCAAAAAAGAAAATAAAACCAGGCTCCAACACCATTGCGCTCAACAAACGCGCACGCCACGACTATTTTATTGAAGATGAAATTGAAGCAGGCCTCTCGCTACAAGGCTGGGAAGTGAAATCGCTGCGCGCAGGCAAAGCCAATATCGCCGACAGCTACGTCATTTTTAAAAACGGCGAAGCCTATCTTTTCGGTGCTCAAATCACGCCTCTCAACGTCGCCTCAACCCACGTAGTGGCGGATCCAACTCGCACTCGCAAATTACTGCTCAACAAACGCCAACTCGACACGCTTTACGGCAAAACCAGCCGCGATGGCTTCACGGTGGTTGCACTCTCCCTCTATTGGAAAGCCGCCTGGGCTAAAGTGAAAATTGGTCTAGCCAAAGGTAAAAAACAACACGACAAACGCGATAGCATCAAAGACCGCGAATGGGCCCGCGACAAAGACCGCATTATGAAACATAGTGCGAGATAAAATTAAAGTGCGGTGGATGTGATAGCTTAAACATAGTCTATTGTACCCACTGACCATTACGGTCAATCACGCCTGTTTGACCTTGAAATGTTATTTTAGCTTTTCCGTTTTTAAAAGATGATGCATGGTCTAACACTGGCTGAATTTTCCATTGACCATCCCGAGTGATAAAGCCCCATTTGCCGCCTTCACAGTAACTGCCGTTATCATAACCACCAAGATTAACAGCAGCTAACCCCTCTTGAAATCGATAAACACAGTTAAATTTGGATGAAATTTTTAAAAATCCTTTCCTATCAATAAATCCCCACAGATTATCAAAAGTTTTCACTGCCGCTAAGCCTTCATAAAAATTAGCAGAATAGGCAAATTGATTTTTTATCGCGACCCGAAAATCTTGGTCCAAATAACCCCATAAACCACTAATCTCATATTTAACCAATCCTTCGTGAAATGTAGCCAAAGAGCGTTTTCCATTGATCGTATTAAAAACTCCAATTGGATTATATGTTTGAGCTACTGGATTTATTTCACTAATAAACCTATTTAGTATTACTTTAAAATTTCCATTTTTTAGTTTTTCAATACTATCAAAAATAGGTTCAATGATCCATTTACCATTACCATCAATAATTCCCCACTTTTGATTGAACGATTTTTTAGAATAACTTTTGTTAAAATCATCTAATCCTGACGATACAGATCTAAGCTCATCACTCTTTTTATTATTATCCACTTCTTTACTTGACTGTGCTTCTTTTTGCTCTTTTTTTATATTATCATCATTTTCTTTCTTTATTATATCAGCTTGTTCTTTTTTCTCTTTTTCCTTAGCTTTACTAATTTCATCTATCTTTTGCTTTAACAATTCAGACTGACCACACCCTTCTGGGTATCCGAATTTACAGGATTTTTGATAGTAACCTTGTGCTGTAATATCATTTTTTTCAACTCCCAGTCCTTCTTTATACATTTGAGCGATCGAAAAAGCTGAGAACGCCGCACCATTTTTACTAAAATCGATAGCCTTTTTAAATGCTATCAAAGCAACCTTGTATTCTTTATTTTGTAAAAAAATTCGTCCTAAAATTTCTTGTGCATCAGAATAGTCTTGTACTGATGTAGCTGTAACTTTCCTACAATAATTTTCAGCAATATTATATTTTTCAGTTGAAAAATATTCTCTACACTTATCCAGATTACTTTCAAAAAATGCATTGGCTTTTAAAGGAAGAATGATAGTCAATAGAGATAATCTTAACCATATTAATCTTTGCTGCATTTTTTCTTATCTCCCTTTTCCATAAGACATTTATTTAATATATCTGTTCTTTCCTGATCACCATTTAATTGTTGCAACTGTTTATCAAGGTTACTCATATTCTCTTTAAGATTTATATTATTGTTTCTTTCTATTTCTAACTCTGAATTTATTTTGATCAATTTATCACTTGTATCATCAAAGTAGTAAATAGCAGACAAAATTAAAAACGCCAAACCAAACGCAATTGATAGAAAAGCTAGAACATAAGTAATTGGTTTTGTTTTTTTTGATAATTTAACTTCTCTATTTAAATGTTCAACGTCTTTATCATATTTATTTCTTATATCATGATTTTGTTTAGATAAAGAATCACATCGATTTTTTAAATTTTTGTTTTCTTCAACTAAATCTTGGGTAATGATTTTTCTCCCAACATCAGTTCCTTGATATTCATTAACATTTAAAGTGATGATTTTAATCAAATTTGATAATTTACTATAATCCTCTAGGCTATTTTCGAGATTTAAAATATATTCTTGATTTTCTTTAACTTCATTTTCAAGACTTGAAATTTTTTTAATTGTGGTCTGATTAATATTTTCAATTTCCTCACGCAAACTAAGCTTATAGTTCTCACAGATTTTATTTAATTCATTTTGATAATTTTTTTTAATATTCAAATTATCATTAAATGAACTCATAGCCAAATAAGAAATATCTAAAAAACAAGGAAAAACTGATTTAAGAGAATAAAAATCCAAAATAACAATATCTAAACCAGAGATCTCTTTTATATTTTTATTAATCTCATCTGAGTAGGTAAAATAAACATCAGAGTAAAAAGCAAATAATCTCGTCTCTAATATAAATTTAACCAAGTCATAAAAATCATTATAATTACAATAAATTAGAATTTTCTTGTGACTTTCAAAACAGAATTTAGGATTAATATAAATCCCATTTATAAACTCATCACTATTGATTGGACATGTTTTATTTCTTAGTTCCTCTTTATAAACACTCTCATTTGAATCAACAAAACTATGATATTGTTTTTTGAGCAAAGTGAATAATGACTTGATGAGCATTTCACTTGAATTAGGTGAAAATTGGCTATCTAAAGATTCAATAAAAGCCCCTAGAAAGGTACCTGACCTATGGCTTCTCATTTGTTTAATTGACACATATCCAGCAAAGGCGTGTACATAATTTTCTTCAGTTTTATACGATGTAAAACGAAATAAAGGATCTCTTACACCTGATTCTGGATTAGGTAAAACCTTTGCAATTTCAGATGGAAGATCCCAATGGCTGGCTAAATGCATCTCTTGCTCAATGCCACCACCTGTACATGACTGAAAGCCATCGGGAGTACCCATTATCCCCCAACCAAGATATTTTTTGTCGTGAATTTCCATATTACTTACCCAATAACCATTTTTTAAATCGTTGCAGACAACTTAATTTTTGAATAACCACACCTTCACCTTGGCTACCTGTAATACCTGTGTATATCCAGTTAAAAAAACGTCTTGGACAATCTTCATCAAATTTGTCTAGATCATCATATTTAGTAAAAGTTCCCATTGAATAAAATATAGTTTTATTCATACTGTTTCTTTCGTTAAAGAATGGATTAGAAAAGGATAAAAGCGCACGATTTTCTTTAGGCGGAGAAAGAGCAAAAGCTTTTGCACTATGACCATATTTTTTCTTCGTTTGCTCTGGAATCTTATCAGATTTAGATAACAGTAAAAGTTTTTGATAGACACGCTCGTATCGCTCTTGCATACTGATAATTTTATCATAGAAGGCTTTGAGGACTTGTGATTGTGGTGCTCTATCACTGCGATCACTGTCTTTTAGAGACTGGTCATAAACGAAAACAAACATGCAATCGACTTCAGATTCTAGGATCACTTCAATATAATCTGGTAATTCACCAACATATTCATTTGTCTTACCGTGATAAATTCTTTCAAAATTTTCACCTGATGCATCAATAAAAGTAATATCTACGGCAGGCTTTTCAATTTCTTCTGGCTGAAAGCGAATATTTAACTCATAAAAATCAAACGCACTTGTTCGTCCTATATTTTTTTCTGGATTCGCAAACATTTCCAGCATCTGGTTATACATTAATGATTCATTTTCTGTAGCTGTTTCTCTAACTAAACGAGTCGTACCCGCTAAATATGAATTCATAAAATGCATTAAGCTTGCGATGATATAGGATTTTCCTGAATTACTCGCACCAAACAAAAGAACATAATGTTTCTGATCAGCTTCTTTATTGAGCTCTTCCAAACGGTCTCGATATTCCTTTTTTGTCATCTTTGCTTTTGCTTCCCGTGTTCTGACACGCCGATTTGTATGTCGCAAGTCATCATTATCAATAGAAGCTATTGATGAAAAACGGTCAATATCATCAAATTTTTTAGATATCTTCTCACCCTTATCTAAAGAAATCTCACTATCTTTATCATCTCTATCTTTATGATGTATATCTAAATCATCATCAAAGGGCGCATCTAAATCAAAAAAATCAGAAGTGATATCGTGTTCTTTATTATCTTTCATAACACCCCCTTAAATATCTTCACTATGTAATTGTGGGTTATATGATTCAACATAACCACGTCCATATCGAACAATCAGATATAACACTACTGCCCAATCGAGGAATAGGCAGAAAATTGAAAATAAAAAAGCAACTAGGATATGTTGCGTGAACCCAGATTTAAAGGAATAGGCAATCTTTCCAATTTCTTGAATACCAAACTGCGCTTTATGAAAACTATATTTCGAGCTGTCGCCTATTAATTCTTGAGTTTTTATACCGATCTCATTAATAGTATTAACTACTTCCATATTGATTTGATAGCCTAAATCTTTGACCAACTGAGAAGATGATAAAACATCGTCTATTGTTTTATTCATTCTCTCTGCTTTTGCTTTATTATCTTCAATGAGTTTTTCTGCTCGGCCTAAATCACCCGATTTATATTTTGTTGCAACAATAGATTTTATGTTATCTTCGTATTTTTGTGCTAATTCTTTAGGGCTACCTGCAAATTCAGTAAGCCGTTCCCCTAGAGTGTTTTCAATTTCTCGTACCAGCGATTTAGCTTGCGCACCTAATCCAGGTCTCGCTGGATCATTGATTTGTCTGACAAGCTGTTCAGTAAGTTGTTCTATTTTGACTTTTTTAGCGTTATCTTCTGGTGAGAAGTTATTTAATGCACGTGTGGAAGATGTTAACGTTTCATTTAATTGTTCTTTATGAAGTGTTAGTTCATCACGATAAAGTTGCTCTGTTTGATACTGTGTATAGACCGCATTAAAGTTGCCAGAAAATGAAAAAAGTGAACATATTAAATAAAAAAGAACTAAGCCAGTAATAGGTTCAGAATTTATCCTTTTATTTCCAACATGGAGTGTTAGATAGAACATTATCACGGTGATACCAGCGGAAAATGCCCATGCTAAAGGTTTTCCAAGTAAGTCCTCAAAACCTAACGCTGTTTGATATAAACTAATACCTAAAAAAATAGTTAATGGAATAGCAACTAGTCCAGGAATGTGCTGCTTTGTCATGATAACCTCTGTAAAGAACAAATTTTCATTATTTAAAACAGCAAAATTGTACAAAAAAAAAAACAATTGGTCATCAAGTTTTTACTTTATCTTGACTTAATTATTAATCTAGATACAGGCATCCTAAAGAATGACTACCCAATTTCCCGTTCGATCACATTGAGTATGTCGGTTGGGGTTTTGTTGATTTTTTGTAGGCAAGCGGTCATAAGGTGGGTCGCCAAATGGTGATAAGGTTGCACGGCGCTGATCACAGGGTTAGGTAGAAGTTCAAGTAGGGTTGGATCGCCGAAGGTGGCGATAATAAGTTGTTGTGGCAATTGCCCGTGGCGGGCAAGTAGGGTTTGAAATACGCCTTGTAGTAGGGTTTGTGAGGTGACAAATAAGGCGCTTGGCAATTGGTTTTGTGCCAGCCAGTGCCCAAAGGCTTGCTCGGCGGAGGCTTTGGTAAATTCTGCCGAATACAATATATCAACCGCACTTTGATACTGTTGGAATTGTTGCTTAAAGCCTTGTTCACGCGCTTGGCTAATGCTTAATTGCGGTTTTGCGCCAAAAAATAATACGCTTGCTGGCGCGTGATTTTGCCACAATGCACGGGCAAGTTTGGCACTGTCTTGTGCGTCATCATAAAGTATATTGTGGACTTGTTTGGCGCTGATTTCGCGGTCAAAGCCGATAATTGGCAAATCAAATTGGTGATAAAAATCATCGTCAGGCAAAAGTGCGGTCGCCACCACTAACGCATCAATTTGGCGGGTGATAAGCTGCTTCGCGCAAAGTTTTTCTTGCTGTGGATCATCGCCCGAACATGAGATAAACAGCTGCATATTGTTATCGCGACACGCACGTTCAAAACGGGTGGCGATTTTGGCGTAACTGGTGTTTTCTAAATCGGGCACAATCAAGCCGATGGTGTTGGTGCGCCCTGCTCGCAAGCCCGCCGCCACTGCATTGGGCTTGAAGTTGTGAGCTTTAACCACCGCCATCACCTTTTCGATGGTGCGATCACTGACGCGGTATTGCTTGGCCTTGCCATTGACCACATAGCTGGCCGTGGTGCGCGATACTCCCGCAAGTTTAGCAATTTCGTCGAGTTTCATCACGCTTTATTTCACCCGCATGCCTGGCACGGCGCCTTGATCTGGGCTTAAAATGAAAAGCTCGCTGCCACCAGGGCCAGCGGCGAGCACCATGCCTTCCGACACACCAAATTTCATTTTACGTGGCGCAAGATTCGCCACCATCACTGTCAATCGCCCCTCAAGCTGTTCAGGGTCATAAGCGGATTTAATGCCTGCAAACACTTGGCGTGTTTCACTGCCGATATCCAGCGTGAGTTTAACTAACTTTTTCGCTTCAGGTACAGCTTCGGCTTTAACAATTTTTGCCACCCGCAAATCAACTTTAGCAAAGTCATCAATGCTGATTTCATCAGCGATTGGCTCGATCATATTACCCTTGACCGCACTTTGTGTTTTTTCTGCTTTGGCGGGGGCTATTGCCGCATTTTCTTGTTTGGAAAGCGCGATTAGTTCCTCAATTTTCTTTTCATCTAAGCGACTAAACAGCGCTTTAAATGGCGCAATGCTGTGCTTTAACAGCGGTTGTTGCAAATTATTCCATGTCAACGTGGTTTGTAAGAAGCCTTCAGCGCGTTCAGCCAATTGTGGCAAAATCGGTTTTAAATAGCCCATTAACACACGGAACATTTCGATGCCTTGTGAACAAATTTGTTGAAGATAGGCATTTTGACTTTCATCTTTGGCTACCACCCAAGGCGCTTTCTCATCGATGTATTTGTTTGCTTTGTCGGCCAGTGCCATAATTTCACGCACAGCTTTGCCAAATTCACGATTTTCATACAATTGCGCAATGCGATCGGCCGCTGCGGTAAATTCTGCGAACAGTGCAGGATCGTCTAGTGTTTCCGCCAATTGCCCATCAAAGCGTTTTTGGATAAAGCCCGCGTTGCGTGAGGCGAGGTTGACCACTTTGTTGACGATGTCAGCATTAACCCGTTGCACAAAATCTTGCAGGTTTAAATCCAAATCATCAATGCGGTTGCTCAATTTGGCAGCGTAGTAATAACGCAAATATTCAGGGTCGAGAACCTTGAGGTAGCTTGATGCTTGAATAAAGGTGCCGCGTGATTTCGACATTTTCTCACCGTTAACAGTGACATAGCCATGCACGAAAATATTGCTCGGCTTGCGGTATTGCGCGCCTTCGAGCATCGCTGGCCAAAATAGGCTATGGAAATACATAATGTCTTTACCAATGAAATGATAAAGCTCGGCGCTCGAGTTTTGCGCCCAAAACGCATCAAAATCAATGCCTTCACGCTCACACAAATTTTTAAATGACGCCATATAGCCAATTGGCGCATCAAGCCATACATAGAAAAATTTGCCGTCAGCATCAGGCACTTCAAAGCCGAAATAGGGCGCGTCACGGCTGATGTCCCACTGCTGCAAGCCAGATTCAAACCACTCTTGCATTTTGTTAGCCACTTCTTGTTGCAATGAGCCAGAGCGAATCCACTCACGCAACATGCCTTCAAAGGCAGGCAAATCAAAGAAAAAGTGCTCGCTGTCTTTCATCACAGGCACAGCGCCTGACACCACTGAGCGCGGATTAATCAACTCTGTTGGGCTATAAGTGGCGCTGCACACTTCGCAGTTGTCGCCGTATTGATCTTCTGACTTACATTTTGGGCAGGTACCTTTCACAAAACGATCAGGCAAGAACATGCCTTTCACGGGATCAAACAGTTGCGAGATGGTGCGCGTTTTGATAAATCCTGCGCTTTTTAATTTACGGTAAATCGCTTGTGATAAAGTGCGGTTTTCATCGCTATGAGTGGAATAATAGTTATCAAAACTGATATTAAACCCTGCAAAATCCGCTGTGTGCTGCGCTTTTACGTCATTAATGAGTTGCTCTGGTGTGATGCCAAGTTGATCGGCTTTAAGCATAATCGGGGTGCCGTGGGCATCGTCAGCACAAACAAAATAAATTTCATTGCCACGCATGCGCTGAAAGCGCACCCAAATATCCGCTTGAATATGCTCAAGCAAGTGACCAAGATGAATCGGGCCATTGGCATAAGGCAAGGCGCACGTCACTAAAATTTTGCGTAAATCAGACATAGTTGGTTTAAACCTTTATTTTAAATTCGATAAATCGGCGTAATATTACCCCAATTAGCGCTTTTTGGCTAGTTAAAGCCCTTTTTTCGCCGTAAACTGAATTAGTGCTTAACACAGCCCACCTTGCGTGGTTAAATAGTGGCGACGAATTTATATATCCCAAAACCGTATAAAAATAAAGGACTTGATATGACAATCACGTTTTCTCCAGCATTAGCGGACAAACAAAGTGCCATTGAAGCACTGTTTGCACAGTTTCAAGACGATACTTTGCAAAAAAGTTTAATTGACCTCAATGCTGTGAAAAAAATAGAACTCACAGACAGTACGCTCACTGTGGCGCTCACACTGCCCTTTGCGTGGAACAGTGGCTTTGAGCGCCTTCAAACCGCACTTTCAGACAAACTGCGTGAATTAACAGATGCCTGCAACATTGACTGGAAAATCAACTACACCATCGCCACCCTCAAACGCGCCAACGCCCACCCGCCGGTAAAAGGCGTGAAGAATATCATCGCCGTCACCTCTGGCAAAGGCGGCGTGGGCAAATCCAGCGTGGCAGTCAACCTTGCCCTTGCCCTGAAAGCACAAGGTGCACGGGTGGGGATTTTAGATGCCGATATTTACGGCCCCTCCATCCCCCATATGCTAGGCGCTGCTGACCAACGCCCAACATCACCTGATAATAAACACATGGTTGCCATCGAAGCCCACGGCATTTATGCCAACTCCATCGGATTTCTGATGGACGCTGACAACGCCACAATTTGGCGCGGGCCAATGGCAAGCAGCGCACTGAGCCAATTGCTGCAAGAAACGTTGTGGCCTGATTTAGACTACTTAGTCATCGACATGCCCCCAGGCACTGGCGACATTCAACTGACACTGTCGCAACAAATTCCCGTCACAGGCGCAATTGTTGTCACCACGCCGCAAGATATTGCGCTGCTTGACGCCATCAAAGGCATCGCCATGTTTGAACGTGTACAAGTGCCCGTTCTGGGCATTATTGAGAACATGAGCGTGCATATTTGTTCAAAGTGCGGTCATCAAGAAGCCATCTTCGGCACAGGCGGTGCAGAGAAAGTGGCTGAAAAATACCACATCAACGTACTAGGCAAAATCCCGCTGCACATTCAACTGCGAGAAGATCTCGATCGCGGCACCCCAACTGTCGCAGCTAACCCCAAGAGCCACATCGCGCACGCATTTCTCAATCTTGCCGAACAAGTTGCCGTCGAACTCTACTGGCAAGGCAGCGTCATCCCCTCTGAGATTATGTTTAGAGAAGTGAAGTGAAAAAACTACATATCGTTTAGCAAAATTTAAGTTAGACGGTGGCTGTTGTGACGTTTTGCAAATGTCACTTTTAAATAACAGCCACCGAACAGCCACCAGTGGGCAATTTTTGCAAAAGTGCGGTGATGATTAGGCATAAAAAAAGCCGCTAAGTTAGCGACTATCTTTTTGATTTGATTTACTATTTTAAATGGTGCCCGAGGCCAGACTTGAACTGGCACAGCTCGAAAGCCGAGGGATTTTAAAGACTTTTGTCCGCTCTTTTTAAATCAATAACTTATTTAAAAATCAATAAATTAAGCGTTACAAAAGACGCAAAAGACGCAAAATAAACAGCCACCACAGCCACCAAAAGCCCCAAGGGATTAGGGAAAATTTTAATCCCTTTGGCTATTTTATCCCCTGCAATGGGTTCAGGCTGACCGCACTTTCTAGGTGCGTTGGTGAGAAGTGTGCATAACGCATGGTCATTTCAACCGTGGAATGGCCCAAGATCTCTTTGAGCACTAACAGATTGCCACCATTCATCATAAAGTGGCTAGCAAACGTGTGGCGCAACACGTGTGTTAATTGCCCTTTGGGCAAATCAATCTCCGCACGCTCCACCGCGTTTGAAAACGCCTCATAAGCATCACCAAACAACCGCCCGCGGCGTTTGGGCAACATCGCGAACAATTCTGCGCTGATCGGCACGGTGCGGTTGCGTTTGCTTTTGGTATGCACGAACGTGATCCGCTGATTGCTCACCTGCGCCCCTGTCAAACTCTCCGCCTCACTCCAGCGTGCGCCCGTGGCAAGGCACACCCGCACAATTAGCCCAAGATCAGGGTTGCGCGAACGGTCACACTCCGCCAATAAGCGGCGGATTTCGTCGGCCTCTAAAAAAGCCAGTGCGGTTTCACTTTCACGAAATTGGCGCACGCCTTTTAATGGATTGTCGCCCTCCCACTTGCCAAGGCGTGACAGCTCATTGAACACCGCGCGCATATAGGCGTGCTCACGGTTGACGGTGGTTTGTTTGGGTGGCCGTTTAGGGTTGGCTGAAAATTTGCCCGCCAAACGCTGGCGGCGATATTCCGCAAAAACTTCAGCATCAAAATCGTGCGCCAGCGGGTCGCCCAAGTGTTGGCACACATTGAGCAATTTGGCCAAGCGTTGCTCGCCGTCGGAGAGCGTTTGCCCGTGCAAGTCATACCACAGCTGCACATAATAACTCACTGGCTTAAATGTGGGCTTGTGTTGCGCAGCGTCACCTTCAGCGGCTGAAAGTGCGGTTTCAGATTGAAAGGCGGGGTTATTGAGTGCGAAAAAGCCGTCCGCCTCTTTGCGTGTGGCAAACCAACGGCGCACGCGCTTGTCGCCTTTATAAAATTCAGCCAGCCACTTGCCTTTGCTTTTGTCTTTACGAACGGCCATAAATTAGTTTTCTTGTGGGATATCCCACTGACTTTCCGAAATGATTTTTACTGGGTGATTTCTTTCTTTTTGATAAGTTCGCGCAATCTCTACTTTTCTGCCGTAGGTGGTGTACATCCAGCCACGCGCGCTGAAAGTGCCAACAATGATATAATCTAAATCGGAGCGCCAGTCATCAATAACAATTGCACCTTGAGCAATAGCCAGTTGTTGGCATTTTTTGCGTGTGCCGTACTTAAACTTCCCAGTAAAACAAACAACCTTACCATCTAAATTAACATTTTCGACATAGTCAAAAAATGATTTTCCGAGCGCCATGCCCTCAATAATATCATCACTACTGCCACTAAAATCCTTGATCAATTCCATTAAGTGATTTTTTAATTTCTCTTTTTCGCTAACATCATCAATTTCTTTTAGGTCAATGACGACATCATAGAATTTTGAACAAATAGGATCTTCTCTAAGCACTTCATAGGTGGCCAATAGCGACTCCAAGTACTCTAGTTCTCTATCATTGATTTTGTTATCAGCTAAAAAGCCAATGCACGCCCCTTGCAAAAAGTTAACGCAGGCCTCGTGATAGTAAAAGTGCTGATGGGCATAATTGTGAATAAAGTCGTTAAGCTGGTCTGTGATGGTCTTAAAATAGCCAATTGCTTTGACTGTGATTTCTTTATCATCAAGCTGACTATTTAAAAGGTTATCCGTGATAGCTAATAAATCGGAGGTTATTTGATCAGGTATTCTGCCATAAAAGTAGCTTTCGAGGGTGTTTAAAATCCACGTGTTTAAATATAGAATTTCATTTCTATTGACTTCACCATCACATGAAAGCGCATTAATCAAAGCAATCAAATTCATTGAGTATTTAACATGCTCAAGCGGATAATCAGCATCTTGATTAAATCTTTTCGCCATCACACACGCTCCATTTTTAAAATCACTTTTCCAAGCACTTTGATATTTTCCACGGCGGTGTCAAAGTCAAAATTGCCACCAGCTATGTGAACCTGTTTACCTGGCATTAAGGTGAGTTGCCTAATCCATGCCGAGTTTTCAACCACTACCAAATATTCGCCATCAATCAAATCGCCAAATTCCACCGCCACAAAGAAAGTGCGGTCGCCATCGATTACACACAATGTTTTGTCGGGGTCAGTATCAGGTGGCAAATGTGGCAAGGTGAATGACGTCGGCGGCATTTCGATCAGCTTTCCGCCATCGAGTTTGATGCACTCAAACGATTTGAGATCGCTTTCGTCATTGAAGACCGGCTCTTTCCCCAAAGCCAAATATTCTAACCTTGCGCCAGTTTCTAAAGCACCACGGATTACCAATTCAGCAGGAAAAAAGCCCCTAGATGCCCAAGTCCCAAAAGTACTATGTGGCATTTCTAAATGCTCAGCAAGCAATCGACGGTTAGAAAAGCCATAGGCTTTGAGCAACCGTGAGATCACTTCTTTGCCACCAATAAAGTGGAAATTATTTTCAAATGACACAAAAATCCCTATTGACACAATTAAAGGTTTAAAATATCATTCATATGTGTCAAATGACACAAAAGAATACAAAAGACACAAAAGACACGTTTTTTAAGAGAGTACATTATGAGCCTAAATAACGCAATGTGTACAAATGTACAGAACAAGCCGACTTATATCTCCGTGCGAGAGCTTGCCAACGCCACGGGGATTTCTCACAGCAAATTAATACGACTTATTGGAAAAGGCGTAATCCCAGCCTTTCGTCTGCCAGGCGGTAAAAAATTCTGGTTGAAAGAAGAAGATGCCGTCAACGCCATTGAACAATTCAAAGTGATCAACTAACAAAAAAACCGCACAAAGTGCGGTCGGGGGTGGAATATGAACAATCATATCAAATCATCACGTTATCTTTCTGACAAGTGGAAAGAAACCGTTGCAAAAAATTATGCCTATCTGAAACAGATTATCTATCAGCAAGCAACGCTGAAAAATAGCTAAGTTCACGGGAGAGGCAAAATGTATCAAATGGATCTTTCGTGGCATTCAGTTGGGCTTGTTTTTCGTTCATCAACTGCTTTAGCTGTTCAATCTGTTCATCGTCTAGCACGTTTGAGAGTTGGCGGAGTACGCGTTCAGCATAGGCTATTTTCTGTGATAGCTGTGCACGATGACGGCTATCAGTTAAGTCAAAACTTAACTCTGACATCACATTGGGAAAATCTTTTTCAAGCAGCTGCCCTTGCTCTGACGACAGTAAAGCAAGCGCTTCAATGCAAACACTATTCAATGCTGTGGCACTTAACATTTTTTCTTGTTGGGACGTCAACTTCATCGTTAATCCTTATGTAATCAAGTTAGAGGTGGAATATGAAAACAACCAATCAAGATGTGCACGCGCAGCTTATAAAACAAGCCCAAAAATTGAGCCTTGAATTAGCGCGCTTTTCTCAATGGCTTAAAGTCTATCAGCACGCCGAACAATCATCACAACGCGCAGCCAGCCCACTGGCTCACCTTGAACGGTATATTGGACAAGCTACTCGGCATAATCCTGCGTTTTTGTCAAAAATGCGAGGTAATGCGCCAAGAAATCAGCTGTTGGCTGATGTGTTTGCTGCGCTTTCTCAACTTGCTGATAAACCTCTTGCTCAAACGCACTCAATAACTCGGGTGAATGCCGCGCCACAGCGCGAATCAAGCACCCACTCAACGTTTCAAGCGCCGAGTGCGCCACCTGAAGTTCTAGCAGCTGTTTTTGGAGTTGTTCAACAGTTTTATCAGTCTGATCGGTCATTGGGGCAAATCCTTAAGTTAAGTCAAGCATTAAATCAAATCTGGCTGAAAGCATACCGCAAAGAACGTGGGGTTGGCAATGCAGCAAGATAAAACACCGTGCTCCACCATTAGAAAAAATGACTGGGGCGCATTGCGATCATTCACGCGCGCTGCGCGGTTTTATGTCAAGCGAGATTACAACAGGCTCGACAAGTCAGACAAAACGTTTTTATGCACGCTTGCCGAAATAGACCGTTACGAAAATTTCGCAAAATACGACTACGAACAACGCCAAAAGCTAGCCTATGCCTTTCGCCGCATTCGCAAGCTAAGCAAAGCATTTAACCACGGCAATGCCGTATCCATCAAAGATTTTATTTGTGATGCCGAAAAACCAAAAAAGGGAGCAATGAAATGAACATTCAAGCCAAAAACATTAATGTGAATGCCGTCAATCACTATTTCTACTATTGGCAAGATAGCTTTGACGTTTTTGTGGAGCTATCCCACAGCGCCACCACCGACGCCGAGCGCCAACACTGGCAACACTTAGCCGCCCTTGCGCAGCGCAATCTCGCCGCACTTGAGCGCCTTGTCAGCCAAGCCATCGCCACGTTGCATTAATGGGGGCGTTATGGAGTACTTTATCGAATTGGCGCAAAACCGCTATAAAGTGGCACTGGTCGGCAATTATCTTGAAGTGACCGAGCTAAAAGCCACTAAGCAAGACACATGGGAGTTAGGTAAAAATTGGGCATTTGATCAAATCAGTAGTTTTTTTGATTTCATCCTTTCCCGTGAGTTTCGAGTAACAGGCAATACCTTCACACGTGAAAACCTTGTTTGCGCAAGGTTGATCTTACGCAGCTTTGTTTCCGAACTAAATGGCATTCGTGATTTGGAGTGGTAAGCCATGCACGCTGTCAGCCACGCCACCGCCACCACACAAACCGCCCAACCAAGGGCGGTTGATTTTCGCCGTGAAGCCTTTTTTGAGCGCAACCCAAACCCCACCCAAATGCAAATTGCGTTGTTTGAAACCAACGCAGACGATTACGACTTAGTCGAAAAGTGGCTGTGCAAGCTGCCACGCAAACGCCAGCGCGAACACTTTCGCAAGTTGTATGTGAACGCCTACAAGGCCGTGAAAAACGACGGCTCCATCGCGTTTAAGTGCGGCAATAAGCAGCGCAAAGCAGCCAACACCTATATGCGCGAGGTGCTGTTTAAGCGGCTCAATCTTGTGCTTGACCAATACGACTGCCACGTGGCGCAATTTTCCATGCAGCATTACCGCGAGCCAGACTTTGACAAAAACGCACCCCACAAATACACCGCAGCCATTAAGCGGCACATTAACAAATTTGCCAAGCAACCATTTTATTTAATCCCACCCGCACTGCTGGAGGATTACGCCCGCACCGTGGCCAGCATTATTGAGCAAAATCAAGTGGACTTTATGAAAACCAAAAGCCCAGAGGCGGAGAACCTCACGCCCGAAACGGAGCGGGAGATCTTTCTTGAGCTTTATCAACAGTGCGGGGAATTTTGTTTAAAAATCGGTTTCCCGATCGCGCATTGGGAAAAGGCCAAAACCAAAAAAGGCTTGCGCTGGTTAAAGGGTGAAAAGCTCGACACCGCATTGAGCCAAGTGGCGGACGCCAAATACTGGCTGCGCCGTATGCGCACCACCCAAAAACGAATGGTGGAACACATCGCCATCGCCTGCGGTGAAGTGCAAAAGCGCACGAGTGCGTATGTATCACACAACGCATTCGCCGAACACAAAGCCCAAGTGAAAAAGAATTACGACTTCCTGCGCGCCATGATTTTGGAAAACGTGGCCGACCCGAAAGACCAAGCAGAGCTTTTGGATATGTATTTAAAATCCAATTCCAACCCAGCCTTGCGCCGTCAAGAATTGATGACGCGCCTCAATGGCCTTGAAACATGGGCGGAGCACAACGGGTGGCACGCACTATTTGTGACGCTCACCGCCCCGTCATCATTCCACGCGCAATTGCACCACGGCGGGGAAAACCCGAAATACAACGGTGCTAGCCCCCGCGACACACAAGCCCACTTAAACAAAGTGTGGGTGCAAGCGCGCGCCATTTTTGCCCAGCGCAAAATCAAGTTTTTTGGTATGCGCTGCGCCGAGCCACACCACGACGCCACCCCACACTGGCACATGCTGATGTTTGTGCGCCAAGAATGCCGCGACGAGGTGGCCGAAGTCTTGCGCCGCAAAGGGCTGGAAGTGGACGGCGACGAAAAAGGCGCGGCCGAGCATCGCGTAAAGGTGGAAGACTGCGATAAATCCAAAGGTTCAGCCACGGGTTACATCACCAAATACATATCCAAAAATATTGACGGCTACGCGCTCAAGGGCGAAACATCCGACGAAGTGGACGATATGCCCCTGCGCGAAAATGCCAGCCGCTCACGCGCGTGGGCAA
This sequence comes from Spirabiliibacterium pneumoniae, assembly GCF_014884995.1. Classification (GTDB taxonomy): domain Bacteria; phylum Pseudomonadota; class Gammaproteobacteria; order Enterobacterales; family Pasteurellaceae; genus Spirabiliibacterium; species Spirabiliibacterium pneumoniae. The sequence continues at coordinate 44,400 of NZ_JABMII010000003.1, read as the reverse complement.
GCCGGTGGAACATTCGCCAATTTCAATTTTACGGCGACCCTGGTGTCAGCATTTGGCGTGAATTGCGCCGCTTAGTTGAAGGTGAAATAAAAGATAAAGCCATCAAAGATACGTGGTTTGGCGCCGATCTAGGTGACTATGCGTGGTACATCGACAAACAAGGCGGCGCGGGTGCGCCCCGTGCGGATCGGCTAATCAAATTGCACTACGAAACCACCAGCACCAACAAATATGGCCAGCCACAAAAACGCATTGTGGGCATCGCCAAAAACATCTGCGCCGCCCTGGGCGATTTTATCAAAACAAGAAAGAAAAAATGGACTATCAAAAAACGCCCGAACCCACGCACAGAGCGGGATAGCGCCACCGACATTGGCGCGCTTGCGCGCCCTTGGACTTGTGTCAGTAACTGTAATAGTACAGATTTTAAGCAAAGCATAAAAAATGAGCTAAAACGGCTGATGTTTAAAGTTACTGACCACCATGTTGAGCATATTTTGAACGGCAAAAGGCTTTATTTGACCAAATCCGAGAGCGTCACGCTCAAAAATAACATGCTGATCACCGAGCGGCACGACCACCCACGGGATCGATCCGTCTAAATTTCACACGCTAGGAGAAAGCAATGCAACCAAAACCACTAAAAGAAAAGGACTACTGGGCCACGCCCCACGACGTATTCGCTGGCATTGAGCGCATCACATCACTGCGTTTTGAGCTGGACGCCTGCGCCAACGCGCAAAACACAAAGTGCGGTCACTTCATCAGCGAGCAGCAAAACACGCTCGCCACGGCGTGGGGGCGTAACCGCGCAGTGTTTATGAATCCACCTTATTCCAACCCGCTGCCATTCGTAGAGCGCGCCATTCGCGCCCGCAATGAAGAGGATTGCAACGTGGCCGTGCTACTCAATGCCGACACCAGTACCCGCTGGTTTGATTTAATCGCCGAGCATGCGCAAGAGATCTTTTTCATCACTCAAGGGCGTGTGGCGTTTTTGGATTACCGCACGGGGAAAGCTATACGTGGCAACAACCGCCCACAGTTAATCGCCTGCTTTTACAACGACAGCCACAAGCCGTGGCTAGATGAACAAATCACCCACTACATACCGCTGAAGGAGCTGATCCATGATTGACGAACTGACAACTGCACTTTGTAACCCACAAAGCCCCGCCGAGTGCATCGCCCACTGGCTGGCGCAATTACCGAAAGGCGACGCACCGGTGCTAGACACGCCACACAGCGCCAGCTCAATTGAAGAGGATAAAGCAAATGCTGGATCTCTTGTATAAATGCTGGCTACTGATTAAGGGCATTGGCTACGGCATCGCCACCGTGTTGTTAGTGCTGGCCGTGGTGATGACAGATGATGCCGTGCTCCGCTACATCCTAGTGGTGGGATTTAGTTTGATACTTTGTAGAATTTTATGGGGGTAATTATGAAAAATTTTTATTTAGACTTGGACTTGGAAAAAGCCTTGGCTGGTGAGCCAGTAAAACTAAAGAATGGCGATAAAGCCTTTGTGAAGTATGTTATCCCTGAACAATATAAAACTTCCGCTCCATTACGAGGTTTTATTGTGGCTGATCATTCAGTCCTTTCCGCTGAATGGTTATTAAATGGGAAAGACAAAGGTGGTTTTTCTGGGTTTGATATTGTCGGAATGTGGGAAGAGCCAAACCGCATTATCAATGACGTTGGAGTGCCCCCTTGTGTTACCGAGGAAACTTGGGCTGATGATAAAACGTATTATTTAGTTAATTTACTTGGTGACTGCTGTTATTGTTGTGGTTTGCTTAAAAAAAATTGTAGAGATGATGAGGCTATTGTTCAACGCGGCTTAGCCTTCGAAACCAAGGCAGGCGCACAAGCGATGGCCAAAGCGCTGTTAAATTACATGGTGGAAGATATATAAGCCACAATTTATGCTGCAGCATAAAAAACTAGACGTGATATTCCCTTGTGATTATATTGTATAAACATACAGTATAATCACAGTGAGGAGTTCATCATGAAACAATTAGATATTCGCTTTGCTAAAGAGCATGATTCAAAGAAAGCCGCCGCGCAAGCCGCCATTATAGAACAATTAAAGACGGTGTTACCAAAGCGCATCGAGGAAAAGTTTTCAGGTGTTAATGTTCGCATTCGCCTGGCAAGTTCACAAGGGTTTGAGATCAGCGGCTTTACGAACAAAACAGAAAAGGAAAAATTTACAGAATATCTAGAGGAGTTGTGGAACGATAGCACGTTGATAGAATATGAATAGTAAAAAAATAAACAAAAAAGTTTATTTTAATACTTGCAAAAGTAAACAAAAATGTTTATTATAACCACATCTTAAAACACACGGAGGCTAAATGAAACAAAGTGAGTTTTTAAGATGGCTGAAAGCGCAAGGCGTTGAGGTAAAAGAAGGTGGAAATCACATTAAACTTTATCTTAGCGGCAAACAATCGGTAATGCCTCGACAACCGTCAAAAGAAATTAAGACGGGGACGATGAAAGCGATTAAAAAGCAATTAGGTCTTCAATAATCCCAAGCCCTCGCAAGGGGGCTTGTTTTAAGATGAGGTGATGAATGTTATATCCTGCAAAATTTGAGAAAGAAGGTGACGGCTTTAACGTGACTTTTCGTGATATTCCAGAAGCTATCACTTGTGGTGATGACTATGAAGACGCGGTTTTTATGGCAAAAGATGCCTTATTGACAGCAATGGATTTTTATTTTGAAGATCAACGCCCTGTGCCATTACCAAGCAAACCTCGTAAAGATGAAGTATTGATTGATTTGCCGCCAAGTGTATTTGCAAAAGTCTTGTTGCTCAATGAAATGCTTTCGCAACAAATCTCAAATGTGGATTTAGCAAAACGCATCAATGTTAAGCCGCAAGAAATGCAACGTATTACTAACCTATCTCATAACACTAAAATTGATACTATTGGCAAGGCTCTGTCTGCATTAGGAAAACATCTGCAGCTAAGTGTTGCGTAATAAAAAACCGCCTGTGGGCGGTTTTTTTATGCACTCTCTTTGATTTTTGGCTGGCTGATTAGCTTGATGATGTCGGCTTTTTCTTTGTCGGAAAGTTGATTGATAAGGTGATGAATTAGGCTGTTTTTCACATAGCTGCTGGCGCGGGTGGCGTGGCTGTATTCAACGGAAAGCACAAAGCGGTGGCCGCATTCGTGATTACGGCAAGAACAATAAAAACGGCTTAAATCGTGGTGCATTCGCTCCGTCTTGTTAATGACACACGGTGAGCTGCAGAACTTGCAATAAATTTCAACTTGTCGCGCCATTTGCATTAATCCTATTCACAACCAAACAAGAAAAAATATACCAAAAAAGAGGGGGTTTGAAAACTAAAAAACCTGTCATTTTATACAGTATTTTTCTTGACTTTTGACAACCTCAAGCGCAGCAATTAGTTAGATTCATCTTCATCTTTTTGCTCAAAAATTACCCGCAATTTGCCCACAATTTCAGGGTCGGCGTTGATGGCCTGGGTGATGATTTCCTGCATTGGCAGCACCTCGTCTTGTCGGTAAGCGGTGCGGATTTTCATCGGGTCGCCTAAGCCGCCTGTGTTGCTTGGAATGATGCCACTCAAGCCTGGTGGGAATCGGTGCGCGGTTAAAATATCCTGCGAGCTTATGTTTTTGATGTTGGCAAATTCGTCTTTTGTGCCACTGTCGCCAATTGGGATAATTTTCACGCCGTCGGGGTTGCCGTTTGGAATATTGATAAACATGGAGCGGAAATTACCGATCCCTTTTGACGCGCTGATCTTTTTGGCGATCTCGTCTTCCATCTCTTCGCTCAAATCAGGGTCGGTGGTGTAGAGAATAAAGCCCATATGCGCCCCGTTGCTAAAATACCGCCGACGAAAGGTGGTCGACTCACTGTTGAGCAGCGCCGACTGAATGCCGCCCACATAATCGGGCGAGCCGTAAACCTGCTGCATTGGGTCATAAAGTTTGATAAAAATAATGTCTTTGGCATTGTATTGGTAATAGTCTTCGGGGCTGTCTAAATTGCCCAGAGATTTTTTGAGCAAATAAAGAAAGTTGCCATCTTTGCCCACGCGTAAATACAGTGACGACAACACATGCAACCGTATCACCTGCCCCAGTGCATTGCGGATTTTAAGCAAGCCCACGTCGCCAAACTGCACCAAATTCAAGCAAAGCGCGCGCATATCCAGTTTTGATAGCGCACCGCTAACATAATCCCCGCTAATCATATTTGCGCGGCTGTGCAAAATGCCACAGTGTTGCGCATTTTGGTGGGGCAATTTCGCCAGCATAAAGCGGTTAATCGGTGGCAAATAACACGGGTATTGCTGGTGCATGCCTAAGCCTAAATAATCCAGCGCGGGCGCGCCGATCAATTCATTAGCGGAAAACTGCGCCACGGTTGGCGCAATCGGTTTAACCACCATTTTTTGGGCTGTTTGGTTTTTTTTTGTTGCTGTGTTGTTCATGGTTATCTCCACGCACTGCGGCGTTTCTTGTTATCGTTTAACGGTTTTTTGTTTATGGCGTTGCAAATCGCCCAAAACACGTCGGCGTGCTGATTTTGGCTGTTGCGATCAGCCACAAATGTTTGTTTGCTGCCTTTTTGGGTGCTGGTTTGCTTAATCATTAAAAAGCTGGCGGGGATGTCGCTTTCTTTGTCGGACCATTCGATCAAGTGCTTGTCCACCAAGTCATAGACTTTGAGTACCATTTCGGCTTTTACATCGGGGCTATAATTAATCGGCGTGGCGGCACGTCGAGCAAAATCAGCCACCATTTCATACACGCCATAGCCCACGCCGCTGGTGTCAATGCCTATGTAAGTGATGTTGTAGCACTCGCACAATTTGCGGATTTGCTCCGCTTGATAGGTGTAGCTCAAGCCGTGCCATTGAAAGCGCGCCAAAAGGCGGTATTTTTCGCCCGGTAACGCGGGCGGGGCTATCAGCACAAAGCTTGCGCCATCAACGCTGTGTGCGGGGTCGTAGCCTGCCCACACTTCACGCTGACCAAACGGTGCCGTGCTTGTCGGGTCAAAATCGCGCCATTTCGCCACATCCACCGCACAGCGGAGCAAATCTTTAATGTTGAAAATGCTGTCGCCGTCATCTACCCACGCGCACATAAAAAGCTGCTCAAACGCACTTTTGTTGTATTGCTCACGTAGTTGATCAATATCAAATAGCGTACCCGCTCCGCCTTTTATCGCGTCTTCAATGGTGATCACATAGCGCCACTGACCATCGGGGCAAACACGCCTACCGTCGCGCATTTCGGCCATGGTTGGAAATGCCTGCTGCTTGCGATCGCTGTACCCCTTGCGCCAGCTTTCCCCACTCCAAAACGCATAAGAGGCGTGCAGCTTACTGCTCGGGGTTGAAAAGTAGGTTTGACGCCATTTTTTGTGCGTTGCCATTGCCGACGCCACGGTGTTAAATTCATCAAAGTTGCGCAGCCACGCATACTCATCACCATAAACGTGGCCGTGATAGCCCTGCGCCGTGCTTTTATTGGTGGAAAGAAAGTGCAGCTCCGCGCCATTGCTCAAGATGATTGGGTTGCCCTTAAGCTCCAGCTCAAAATATTCCCGCGCCATTTTTCGAATGTAGATCAAAAAAATCTCGGCTTGTTTCTTACTGGCTGACAAAAAAATCTGATTGTCGCCGCTGAAAATCGCGTCTTCTAATGCCTCAAAGGCAAAATAATAGGTCGCCCCAATTTGGCGGCTTTTTAAAATGTTGCGAATGCGCTGGTTTTTGTTGTCACGCAATATGCGTTGATAGGTAAACAGCGAATCAATAAACGGCTGTGCCATGTCGGGCGTGATGTGTGAAACATCATTTTTAACCGCACTTTTGCCCCTTTTTGCGCGCACTGGCGCGTTTTCTCCACTCTCCTGTGTGTTGGCTTGCCTTGCGGCCTTTTCACGCTCCTGCGCGCGGAGCTTTTTGTATTGAATATCTTTATCAATCAATGCTTCAAGCTCTTTGATGTCTTGATCACTTTTATTCTCGCGATCAGAGAGCGCCATAATTCGCAAAGCGATCAACTCTTCCACTCCACGCTCGCCCAGCATATTGCGCCACTGGTATTTCTCCGCCCAATAATAGATCGGGCGTGGGCTTTTTAGTCCCAGCTCATTGGCAATTTCTGCGGGTGTGTATTTTTTCAGGTAAAGGTAGCGCGCAGCGTAGATCGTCTCGTCGCTGTATTGGCTTGATTGTCGGATTCGTAGTTGTTTGCGTTCCATAGGCGCATTTTTCCACGCCACACAACAAAAATCGCTTGTCGCATTTCGGTTATTTTCGGTTATTCGCTATTTTTGCCCAATAACCGAAAATAGCCGAATTTGTGTGAATGATTTTCATCATAAAAAGGGGTAAAACTAAAAATTATTTTAATCAGGTGCACACATAATGAGCAAAACCGAATTAACAACCGATTACATCTCCGTGGCATTAAGTGGTCGCGCCATTGACGGGCGCGAAATCCGCCCAGAGTGGCTCGAACAAGCTGCTGAACAATACGACCCTGCGCTCTACGGCGCCAATATCTATTTTGAGCACTACCGCGGATTAGGCTCCTTTGGCACAGTGCAAGCGCTGCAAGCCAAAAAAGACGGCGGTAAGGTGCGCTTGTATGCCAAAATTTCACCAACGCCAGAGCTGTTAGAGCTTAATCAGCGTGGCCAAAAACAATACACCAGTGTGGAAATCATCCCCCAATTTGCTGACACGGGCAAAGCGTACCTTGTGGGCTTAGGCATTACCGACAGCCCCGCTAGCCTGGGCACAACCCGCTTGCAATTCTCCAGCCGCGTCAATGAAAGTGCGGTCATCTCCGACGTGCAAGAGTTCAATTTGGGGCTGGACGCTGCAACCGAGCTTTCACAAGCTGAACAACAATCCCTATTTAAACGCTTTTTAAATTTCAGCGCGCGCTTGTTTGGTGACGACACTCAAGCCAGCACCGACGCGCCAGAACACTTTTCTCACAACAATAATAATAACAACGAGGAATTAACCATGACGAAAGACGAAATCACCGCAGTGGTGACCACTGCCGTGTCCGCGGCGTTTGCTGCGCAAATGCAAGCGCTTGAGGCAAAAGCCGCCGAGGCAAAACCTGCCGAGCCTGCCAAAGATGAGCAAGCGGAAAAATTCGCCGCCCTTGAGAAAGCGTTGCAAGACACGAACGCACAATTGGCGCAGTTGAAAAAAGACTTCGCCGCCGCGGTGAACACGCAAGCCACCGAAGAGCCAAGCAGCAAACCGCTTGATGATAATAACTACGGCGTAAATATGGCGGTGTAATTATGCGTAAAGTTCAAGCATTCAATCACTTTTTAACTGGCGTGGCGAAATATTACGGCGCAGATCTTGAGGCCGTGTTGCGTGGTCATTCATTCTCACTTAACACCCCGCAAGCAGCGGAATTGGGCGAGAATATCCAACAACGCTCCGATTTTTTGAAAAAAATCAACATGGAGATGGTCACCGACATGAGCGGTTATAAACTCTTCGGTGCAACAGAAAAAGGCATCACAGGGCGCAAACCTGATGCCCGCTATTTGGCCAAATTGGATCACACCCAAAATAAATACGAGCTCAAAGACACCGACTCGGGCGTCATTATCCCGTGGGCGATGTTTGACAACTTTGCCCGCTTTGGCGACCGCCTAGCCGCACGTTATGCTGAATATGTTCAACAACAAATTGCGCTGGATATGCTGCAGATCGGCTGGCACGGTAAATCTGCCGAGGCGACCACATCACAAAGCGATCTAAGTGACGTCAATAAAGGCTGGTTGCAGTTAATGCGAGAGCAAAAAGCCACCAACATTCTGACCAAGGGCAAAGAAAACAACAAAATCAAAATTTTTGGTGATGCTGCCGATTATGACAATTTAGATCAATTGGCCTATGATCTAAAACAAGGTATTGACTTACGTCACCGCGATCGCAACGATTTGGTGTTCTTAGTCGGTGCTGATTTGGTGGCGATGGAGTCGGAATTAGTCAGCAAAGCTCACGGCTTGCAACCAACCGAAAAAGCCGCGTTAGGTATGCGCAACTTAATGGGCTCATTCGGTGGGATGGAGGCCATCGTGCCGCCAAACTTCCCAGCCCGTGGCGCAGTAGTTACCACCTTGAGCAACTTGTCTATCTACACCCAAGAAGACAGCGTGCGCCGCTCAATCCGCAATGACGAAGACAAAAAAGGCGTTATCAATAGCTACTACCGCAACGAGGGTTATGTGGTTGAAGACACTGGCCTATTTGTGGGCATTGAGCCGAAAAACGTCAAACTCAACGGTGAGCCGTAGGAGCAAGCTATGGGAATTCGTCAATTTCAAGCCGAAATGCAAGCCCTTGAGCAGTTGGAAGCGCAATCACGCGTCACCGCTGCCACGCTGGCCGACAATGTGCCCAGTGCACAAAGTGCGGTGCAAATTGCCTTGCAAAACGATTTGAACAAAATTCGCGAGTTCCCAAGCCTTGCCGAGCGTGCCAAGTATAAGCGCGATCAGTTCTTGCCTAAATGGCAAGGGCTGGTCGATGACTATTTAAATGGTAATCAGGTTTATCAAAATGATTTATTGGTTTACTGCATTATTTTTAGTTTTGACGCTGGCGAGCTGGACCGTGCATTGCAATTGGCGGATGTTGCCATCGCCCAAGGGCAAGCCATGCCCGAGGGCTTTAAAAGTAATTTGCCAACGTTTGTCGCAGATCAAGTCTTCAATTGGGCTGACCGCCTGGCTTGTGTGGGACATAGTGTTGAGCCGTACTTTACCGACACATTGGAAAAAGTCACCACTCAATGGCGATTGCACGAAGTGGTCACCGCCAAATGGTACAAAGCCGCCGCACAGCTGCTGCTGCGCAACGCACAAGGCAAAGTTCACCCAGCGAGTGTTGACGACGCTCAAGCGCTGCAAGTGGCGCTATTTATGGTCTTGCAAGCGCAAAAGCTAAACCACAAAGCAGGCGTTAATGATTTAATTTCGCGCATTCAAATGCGCCTAAACAAGCTCCACCCAAATGCGGATCAGATGGTGGCATTGCAAAGCCTTACCATGGCGGACTGCCTTGCCAAAATCCGATCCCGCATTTCCAACGGGGGTGATGATGTTTAACGGCATTGCAACTGACTACGACGATAGCGTGATCAGCTCTACTGGCTTTTGGGGCAATATCAGCGTTCGCGACTTTCAAAAAACGCGCGCAATCCCAATGCAAATCCCGGTTGAGATGATTAAAAGTGTGCTATTGCAAGCCATGCAAGCCCTTGAGTATGACTTAAGTGCGGTGGTACTAGGTTATCAAGCCCAAGGCTACACCCGCGCCGAAGACGTGCCTAGCGCCACGATTGGCGGCTTAAATCATATCCAAGCGCTTTATCAAAAGGCGGTATTTGCCCGCGCCAAAGCGGACTTGCTGCCCGAATTTTTGACCCTATCCGCGCGCGACCTGCACGAAAATAGGGATCTTGTAACCGAACAAAAAAGCCTATTGTCGGAGGCGGCATTTGCTATCCGTACGTTAAAGGGCAAGAAGCGGGGTGCGGTATGGTTGATTTAATGATCTATGAAAAATTAACCCAATTTTTGCAGCAAAAGCTGCCCGCGCAATATCGCAACAACTTATATTCGTGGATTGCTAGCGGCACCTTGATTAATCAAGGCGCACAAGTCACCGCCGATCAGGTTGAAGTGGCGCACATTAAATACACGGCCACGCTGTTATTTAGCGAATTTCCTTATCGTCACATTTCTGCCGTGTGGCTGATGGCGTTAATTCAGCAGTGGCTTAATCAAAACGACGAAATGCGCTGCCAGTTAGATTTTAGTGAAACCACGTTTGATGTTGATTTATATGACGACGACACCGCCGACATCACATTCAATGTGGAATTTCAAGAGCCGATCACCGCGCGCAAAGATGAAAGCGGCAATATTGACATCAACGGCGAAAAATACCGCATTGAAAAAATCAGCATTAATTACGCCGAAGAAATCGACGTCGTGGTGAAACAATGAGCGCACTAAATGGCTTAACACAAAGCAGCATTAAGCGGCTGAAAACTGATTTTAAACTGCTGACGCTAAGCCGTGAGAAAAAAAGACAAGTCTTGCAGCGAACCGCATGGCGAATGAAAGACAAAGCCAAAAAAGCAGTGAGCCAACAAAAAAGCCCCGATGGCAAAAGCTGGGAAAAGCGCAAAAAAGGCTCGGGCAAAATGCTCAAGCACCGCGCGCAGTATTTGAAAACCAAAGGGCAAGGCGCGAATAAAGTGAAAATGGGTTACACCATACCCAGCTCCGCCCGTATTGCAGCCGAGCACCAATATGGCCTTGAAGTTGAACTGGCAAGCAATAGCAAATTGACAACAGCGGATCGCGTAAGGCTCAACAAAATAATCCACAACCCCGCCACCGCCAAACAAGCGGACAAATTGCGGACGTTGGGTTATCAAATCCAACTTAAAGGCGGCAAAAAGAAACGTGCCACGATCCGCGATATACAAAATCGGCTAACGGTGGGACAAGCGGGCTTAATTATTCGCTTGATGAACGAAAAGTTAAAAAAAGAGGCACAAGCGGCCAAAAGCCAGGGCGGCAAAATCAAACTTCCCGAGCGGCCATTTTTAGACGAAAACACCCAGCGCAATGCCGACATTCTGTCGCAGGAATTAGGGAAAGTTTTAAAACCAGTGGCTAAGAAATAGAAAATTAATCAAAGGAGCTTGTGATGGAATACGGATTTTTTAAAGTGATGATTTTTATTCTGCTGGTGGTGCTGGTGTGGCGGTTGCCAAATCTGATCACCGCACTTTACTTATTTTTTAACAAATAATGACCGATAACAAAAACAACAAGGGGTCTTTATGACATTTCCAAACGTGCAGATCAACACCCTTAATCTATTAAGCGGTGAAAGCAAAGAGATTGAGCGCCACGCGCTGTTTGTTGGCGTAGGCGAAACGAACAAAGGCAAGTTTTTTGCCCTTACGCCCGACAGTGACTTTGACACAATTTTTGGCAAATCACCCACCGAGCTGAAAAAGCAAGTTTACACCGCGATGGTGAACGCGGGGCAAAACTGGTTCGCGCACGTGTACATTGCCGACGAAAGTGGCTTCGACATTGAAAAAATCGTCAACGCGGCGCAAAGCGTGGGGAGTTTTGAATATATCGTCAACACCCGCACCACCAATTTGCAAAAAACCGACATTACTAAGTTGCAGGTGTTGTTTTCTGAATTGATGGCCAAACTAGGTCGCCGCACCTTTTTCATTCAAGCGGTGGCGGGCATTAATAGCGACAGCCGCTCGGGCGAAACGTGGCAGCAGTATGTTGAAAAACTTACCACGCTGCAAAAAACTGTTGCCGCCGATCACGTGATGCTTGTGCCTAACCTTTTGGGCACTGACGTGGGCGCACTGGCGGGGCGTTTAGCCAGCCGTGCGGTGAGCATTGCCGACAGCCCAGCGCGAGTGAAAACAGGCGCTTTGCTCAACGTGGGCGCAACCTTGCCGAAAGACAAAGACGGCGTCGAGCTGACACTGGCGCAGCTCAAAGAGCTGGAAAAAGCCCGCTTTAGCGTCTTTATGTGGTACCCAGATTACGACGGCTTTTACTGGTCTGACGGGCGCACGCTAGACGTGGAAGGCGGCGACTATCAAGTGATCGAAAACGTGCGCGTGGCTGACAAAGCGGCACGCAAAGTGCGGTTGCTGGCGATTGGCAAAATTGCCGACCGTTCGTTCAATTCCACACTGGCGAGCACCGAGCAACACAAAACCTATTTTGCTAAGCCACTGCGCGACATGAGCAAAGGCACAACCATTGCGGGACGGTTTTTCCCAGGTGAATGTATGCCACCGCAAGAAGATGACATTGTCATCACCTGGCACAGCAAAACGAAAGTCACCATTTACATGAAAGTGCGGCCATACGACTGCCCGAAAGAAATTGTGGTGAATATTTTCTTAGATCTTGAAACCTTAGGAGGCGAATAATGGGCGCTCGTATTTCAGGCATGAACTTTGATTTTATGGTCTATGGCGTGCCAGTACACGCGGAAAGCGTTTCGCTTTCCATCACTGACAACTCCGCGGTGGCGCAAACCAACGGCGTGCCCGACGGCTTTGTAGATGGCGACGTCACGGGCGAAGGTGAAATTGAGTTAGATGTGCGCAATGCCAACAAGCTCAACACAGCCGCTGCGGGTGCGGGGTCTTATCGCGATTTGCCGTTGGTGGATTTGGTCTTTTTTGCACAACGTGAAAAAGAGCGTTTTAAAGTGGAAGCGTTCGAGTGCAAATTGATGTTGACCGACCTTTTGAGCATTGACCCGAAAGGCGGCGCAAAATCCACCGTGAAAGTGAAATATTTTGTCACAAGCCCAGACTTTGTGCGGATCAATGGCGTGCCTTATCTCTCACGCCAAGACACGCGCGATCTAGGCTAACAGGTTTGCGTGGGCGGATTGGGCATTAACATAACAATAATAATAAACAAAAGAGCAATCCAGCCCACGCATTTTAAGGTTGTACGATGAATAAATTCGATAATGTGCCTTATTTAGGCGCGATTGTGTCAATTTTGAGTGTGTGGGGCGTGAGTGAATGGGCAGCCGTGTTTGGGATCTTATTCGGCTTTGCGACACTGGCGATCAACTTTCATTACAAGCGCAAAGAATATCAATTAAAACTGGAAGAATTAAAAAGGAAATACCCACGTGCGAAAGATAATCCGTAAAGCGGCAGTGTGTAGTGTGGCGGTGATTATTGGGCTGGTGGTCAGCCAACACAATGATGAAATCCGCACCAGCACCCGCGGGCTTGAAATTATTGGCAATGCCGAGGGCTGCCGCCGTGAGCCTTACAAATGCCCCGCCGACGTGCTCACCGTGGGTATTGGATCAACTGCGGCCAGTGGCAATGCGATTGTGAAAAAACACTACACCGACGCCGAAATCGCCGCGCGCTGGGTGGCGGATATTCAGCACGCCGAGCGCTGTGTCAACCACTACGCCAACGGTGAAAAACTCACCCAGGGGCAATTTGAGGCGCTGACATCGCTCACCTTTAACGTGGGCTGTGGCCGGCTGAAAAATTCCACTATTTATCGCCTTGCCCGCGAAGGCAAGAAAACCGCACTTTGTAACGCGTTTCGCCGCTGGATTTACGCAGGTGGAAAGCCATTACAAGGGCTAATTAACCGACGCGAACAGGAGCGTGATTTATGTTTAACGGGCGAATAATTGGCATTCAAGGGGTGGCGATCGCGGTGCTGATTTTGCTCAACCTTTTTGCCAGTTTTCAAAACAACAACCAAAAAGCCAAATTAGACGTGCTGGAAACCGCCTTGAGTGCGCAGAAAAAGCAAAATTTGGCCTTGTATGCCGAGGTGCTGAAAAACCGCGACGTGGTGGCGCAATTTCAACAACAGCAAACGGAATTAATCAGCGCATTGCGTGAGCAACAAGCCCACGCTGCAGCACACACCAAAGCACTGAAACAGGAGCTAGAGAATGAGAATAATCAAAGCTGGGCTGATCGCCGTGTGCCTGCTGGCATTGCACGCGTGTTCAACCAACGAGGCGCAACCGGTGGTGCTCAACACCCCGCTGCTGTGCCCACAAGTGAGCGAGTGCAAGGCGCAAACGCCGCACATCACCACCAATAAAGATTTAGTTATAGCACTGGACAACGCGTTAAACGGCCTTGAACAGTGCGAAATCATCAACCGCACTTTGCAAAATTGCATTGCGCATTACAACAACGGAGCAAAACAATGAGTAAAGCAACCGAATTATTAGATCAACTGCAAGCAAAATATAAATCTAGCGTTACCATTTCGATTAATGGCTATGATTTTGTATTTCATCGTGACGATGCCGCTTACGATGCATTTTTAAACGAAATAACCGAAAGTAATAAGTTAACCCCGATGAAAGATTACTTGTTGCAAATTGTTGAACGTGATCAAAAAGACGATCTATTAAAGATTATTCACTTGCCAGGCATTGCAGCAGGCATTACCGCCAAAGTGAACGGCGAATTTATCCCGAAACTTGAGATCACGGTAAAAAACTAACTGAACGGGTAAATGCAATTGATCGCAATGGCTATTCACAGGCCATTGCTCTACGAATGCAGTATTTACCCGATCAAGATAACAGTGAAATCAATTTAGCGCGCGCACTTTGGCTTGATAAGCATTATCACGAAACGCTAGCTTGCGCCGTAACAAAGGGAATTTGTGACGCATTTAAAGGTTAAATAATGTCATTCGCTGAACATGGTTTACATTACACAATTTCTTTAACAGATTTGATGTCGCCAGGCGTCAAAGAGATTGTTAAAGAAGTAGACAAATTAGGTACCCGAGGCAAGCAAGCGATGATGCAAATAGGCATTGGCGCAGCTGGCCTTGTTACAACCGGTATGGCGCTATCGCGTGCGCTGGCGCCCGCCATTGATATGCAACGCGCACTCGGTGAAGTGAAGTCATTAGATGTTAGCGAAAATGCGTTAAACAAACTCAAAGATACCGCACTTGAATTTAGCTCCGCCTATGGTGGCGTGGCGGCGGACTTTGTGAAGTCATCTTATGATATTCAGTCCGCCATTGCGGGGCTAAGTGATGATGAATTAGCGTCATTTACGCGCGCAAGCAACTTGTTAGCGAAAGGCACAAAATCAACAGCCGATACCATTACCAACTACATGGGCACAATGTACGGCATTTTTGCTGACGAAGCTGACCAAATGGGCAAGGCTAACTGGGTTGATAAAATCACAGGGCAAACCGCCGCAGCGGTGAAAATGTTCAAAACCGACGGTAACAAAATGAGTGACGCATTCAAAACACTGGGTGCAACCGCTAAAGCCGCGGGGATTGATATTGCGGAACAGTACGCCGTATTGGGTAACTTGCAAGCCACAATGAGCGGATCGGAATCCGCCACCAAATATAAATCATTCTTGACCAACATCTTTAAAGCACAGAAAAAACTGGGCTTGAGCTTTACCGACAACAACAATCAAATGCTCGATATGGTCACTATTTTGGGCAAAATCAAGCATAAATATGGCGCCACCATTGATGAGGCCGAGTCGGCGGAGTTGAAAAAAGCTTTCGGTACGGACGAGGCTGTGGCAACGATTAAATTATTGTTGCCACAATTGCACAAACTCAAAGGCGACATTCACAGCATCGCGCAAGTTAGTAACACCGTTGATCTTGATAAAATGGCGCGATCAGTGCTTGACCCGTGGCAGCAATTATCCGCCATTTTGACCAATATCAAAATCGCCATTGGTGGCGAGGTGCTAAAAGCCATCAATCCACTTGTTCAAAAAATTGCTGATTTGGGGAGTGATTTTGTGAAGTGGCTCACCACATACAAAAACATTGCACGCTGGATCGGCTATATCGTGGGGCTATTGATTGGCTTTACGGCGATCACAGCAACCGTGACGTTAATAGTAGGTTTATTCAAGGCATGGGGTGTGGCCTTAGCGTTTGTGGCATCACCGATTGGGCTGATTGTTCTTGCTATCGCTGGCATTGGCGTGGTGATCTATTCCGTGCGTAATGAGATCAAAGCATTCTTTTCAGGGCTTATGTCGGGCCTAAAAAAGGCGGGAATCAGTTTTGATCCCGTTATTAATGCTTTTGGCCGTATGTGGAGTTCATTATCCAATATTTGGGCGATTTTTAGCCGACTAAATGATGCCTTAACCTTTACGATTAATAGCAGCTATGACTTATCAAGCATTGGGGAATTAATTGGCAGATCGTTTGGTTTTGTCTTTGATATTTTTGTTGATGTATTAAATACCTTCGCCAATTTGTTTGAAACGGTTGAGGCTGTATTTTCTAACGTTACAAAACATCTGATCAAACTGTGGGATGACGTGGTCAATAATTGGAGCAAAAAATCCGCAGGTGAAATCTTTGGCGATTTAGTCAGTGGCATTGGTAACATCTTTGCCGATTTATGGGTTGGCGTTAAAAATATGGCGCTTGAAAGTATCAATTTTATTATCAGACAGATTAATAAATTATCAGGCCTTGTTGGCTTTAAATTTGATGAATTTGAAATTGATAAAGACAGCGGTTTTTATAATCGAACTGGTGCAAG
The DNA here is from genome assembly GCF_014884995.1 of Spirabiliibacterium pneumoniae. Taxonomy (GTDB): domain Bacteria; phylum Pseudomonadota; class Gammaproteobacteria; order Enterobacterales; family Pasteurellaceae; genus Spirabiliibacterium; species Spirabiliibacterium pneumoniae. The sequence continues at coordinate 28,215 of NZ_JABMII010000003.1, read as the reverse complement.
CGAAAGTCTGCTCAACACCACAAAAGCATTGACCACAAATACCATAGCAACCCCTAACTTGCAATTGAATGACAATGCAAAACCGCAATTAGTCAATTCATCGACAACGGGCATCAACACGAAAAACATTGCAAACAATGTGAACAATTCGGTGAACATTCACAAAATTGAAGTGAACAACCCACAAAATATGCAAGAAATTTTAAATGAGGCGCAAAAGCTATCTAACGCCCGCGCTGCGTTGGCATTCTAGGGGGCAAGATGGAAGATAAATACTTTGACATTTTGATCACCGACGAAGATGTGACGCTGGATAGTGGCGGCGTGCCGCAGATTTGCAACAACCGTGTATCCATTGCGCAAGACATCAAGCACGCCATTTTAGAAAGCGGGCTGGCAACACAATTAATCGCCCAACGATCTAGCGTGTTACGCCGTGATGTGTATTTGCAAATCATTTTTTTAGTGGAAGAAGACGAACGGCTGATCCCTGGCACAATCTTTTTAACCGAAGAAAGCCCCGAAAGATTGTTGCTGACGGCGGAAACCTACGACTTTGGCAAAATTAGCGTGTATGTGAGCGTAAATGATGAATGAATTTAAACAAATCTTGCAAGAGGCTGGCCTACCGACAGAAGAAACCGAAATCCGCCAGCATTTTGAGCGCTTGACCGACGAGCAAGGGCTGATCACCAACACCAGCCGCATGAGCCCGTTTTGGCGCTTAGTCACGGCGATTGCCGTTAAGCCTGTGAAATGGTTGACCGATCAGCTGATTGTGGACGTGTTGCCCAATTTGTTTGTGAAAACCGCCAAAGGCAAGTGGCTACAAATTCAGGCGTGGAGCGTGGGGCTTGATTTTAAGCCCGCCGCCAAAGCGCAAGGCTACGTCACGTTTTTCAAAGATGACCCGCAAATGACGGTTAAAATCGAGGCGGGCACGGTCATTCAAACCGAGCGCATCAATGAACGCATTTATCGCTTGATTGTGACCACCGACAACGTGATCCCAGAGGGCAAAGCCAGCGGCAAAATCTTGGTCGAGGCAGAACAAGCCGGTGCGGACTACAACTTAGCCAACGGGTATTACAAAATTTTGCCAACGGCGATTGGCGGCATTGCCCGCGTAGTCAATGAGGCAAACTGGCTGATTGTGCCCGGTGCAGACAAAGAAACCGACGACGAATTGCGCGAGCGTTACCGCACGCAGTTTTCCAGCGTGGGCAAACACCATATTGATAGCGTGTACCGTGGACTGGTGGCGAAAATTTCGGGCTTATCCGTCAACCGCATCTATTTCAAACACGATGCACCCCGTGGCCCTGGCACAGCCAATATCTATTTACTACTCGACACAGGCGTGCCTGCGCAGCCCTTTATTGACCGTGTGAACCGCTATTTGATGGAGCAAGGCTTTCACGGCCACGGTGACGACATTCAAGCCATGAAAATGGACGAAACGCAGCACCAAATCGCAGTTAAAGTCTATTTTGACCCGCGGGATAACCTAAGCGAGCAAGATAAGCAAAATTATTTAGGCGTGGCCGAGCAAATGATCCGTTGTGCTTTTCGTGAAAACAACGAATACAACGTCACCAAAACCGCGCCATTTACCCGCTTTTCGTGGTCAAAATTGGGCGAGGAAATCCACGAGCAAGTGCCGCAAATCAAATCCCTAGCCTGGCAACAAGCGGACATCATCAGCGAGCTGAATATCCCGCGCATTCAGTCATTAAACGTGAGTGAGGAAGTATGATTAAAATCACCTTGCCATTTTGGATGAAACGCGGCGAATTGCACAAAATCGCCCAATTGTTTGAGCGCTGGTGGCAATTTGCGTTGAACACCATCAAGCACCCACTCGGCTTTTTAAATGAAGAAAATTGCCCGTTGGCCATTTTGAATTTAATCGCCTACCAACGCGACATCCAGCGATTTAAAAACGAGCCCGAGCGCCTTTACCGCTTGCGGGTCAAATATGCCTTTATTAACGCGCTAGATGCGGGCAGCACAGCAGGATTTAAACGCATATTTGAGCGATTAGGTATTGGTTATATGGAGCTTGAAGAGCGGTTTGATCGTGAAAATTGGGATGTGATTAAAATCCGATTAAACGATAGTCAAATCGCCAGAAATCAAGAGTTATTAATGTTAATTATTCGGCAATATGGTCGTACGTGCAGGCGATACACGTATGAAGTCATTATTAACAACAAGGTTATTCTCCGTTATGGTGAGTTTAATCATGACTATCAAGCATTTCATCTTAAATTAGAACAAGAATAAAAGGATTGATATGGCTAATTTATTAACACAAGAATTTGAACACTATATCGCTGAACAAACTGCACTGCAAGGTTCGGTGGTGTTTGATGAGTTTATTTTTGCGTATATTCCGGGGTTGAATGAGCATAATTTGGCGGCACATTTAACCATTCCACAAAGCGAGTATATTGTGCACCGCCAAGCGGTATCACAAACAGGTGTAGTCAACGAAAAATCGGTTGTGTATTCAGTCACGATTGGCACAGAGGTGGGGGACTGGGATTATAACTTTATCGGGCTGATTAACAAATCTAAAAATTTATTGGCGTGTGCTATTCAAACGGATACAACACGAAAAATTAAAAATAAATTGAATCGACAAGGCAACAGCTTAACACGCTCAATTTTGTTAGAGTTTGACAAAGCACAGGAATTAACACAAATCAATGTAAGTGCCAATACATGGCAAATTGATTTCACCTTACGGCTAAGTGGAATTGATGAAAAAATCCGTTTAACCAACCGTGATTTTTACGGCCGTGCCGTCTTTTTTGATGATGGTTTTTTAGTCAAACGAAAAGCAGGCAATCAATTTACTATTGAGTTAGGTCATGCCTATGTTGAAGGTGTTCGCGCTGACTTAACACAACAAAAAAACATCACTGCAAACTACCCTTGCTCCGTGTACCTTGATGTGGTGCATCATGCCACCGTAACGGGTGCTTATGCCACAGAATTGCAATTTTTGACTGAACATAAAAACGATTATCAAAGCCAAGATGGTTTTAATCATTATGTGCAAGAAATTGCATATATTGATGATCGTGGAAATGTTTACGATCGGCGGACGCTCTCAAGATTTTTAGGGATCACTCCAAAAGACTTAACTGCACAATCTGAAAGTGCGACCGATCATTTAGGCCACTCTCATAAACTCCCTAAAGCCAGCACCACGCAGGCTGGGATTGTCGGCTTAACCGATAGCATCAACATGGCGTCATCGGCGTTTGCTGCAAGTGCATTGGCGGCAAAGACGGCTTATGATAAGGGTGTTTCAGCATTAAACGAAGTAAAAGAGAAACTATCTCAAAAAGGCGGTGTAGTTGGCGGAGACTTAAGTGTTAAAAACCTCAAAGCAAAAGACGATACCTTGCCCTATTATGCGAATAATGCTCATATATTTTATGCCGGTAACGGCAAAACAAAATCACTCGCAATTCGTGAACATTATGTAGAGGCTACCAACGATTTGTTTTTTGGTAGTGGTATGTTAATGAGCGGATTATTGTCTGCAGGCTCTGATAACCCAGCAGAAAATGATAACGTTGACGGTTTTTGGGCGGATGATGACACTGATACTTTTTATTTTCAATTTGACCGACCTTATAAAAGCAAAAGAGATCTAAGGGCAATTTTAAGAGCTAAGGATTTTGTCACTGATAACGGTAAAAAACTGTCAGAAGCTATTGTACTTGACATGCTAATTGGCTTTCCTCTTGCATATTCTAAGACTAGTGTGCCAGATGGCTTTGTCGCTTTGAGAGGGCAAAGCATATCAAGAAGTACCTACCCAAAATTATACGCACTCTACGGCTCTCGACTGCCTGATTTGCGCGGTGAATTCATCCGTGGTTGGGATAATGGCAGAGGTGTTGATAGTGGTCGTTCTATTCTTAGCTCGCAAGGATTTGCTATCAAAAATATTATTGGGAAATTAAATCTTCGCCCGAGTTGGGCTGATAACAATCTATCGGTATCTGCAACAACTTCTGGGGCGTTTTACTCAAAAAGAAATAGCGATAATGATACATGGTATCCCAATATTTCAAGGAATACTAAACATCAGGGGGATGTTGTTACATTCGACGCATCCAGAGCTGTTCCGACTGCAAATGAAACTCGCCCACGTAACGTTGCATTTCAGTATATTTGCCTAGCAGGGTAAGGAGTTGAGAATGATTCAATTTGATGAACAAGGTTTTGCACTAGAAAGTGGTCATGTTACGGCTTACCGTGTGGATGAACTGGGGCTTTATAGCCACAGTGAACAGGAGTTTGTCAGTGTGGGCACAGGGCTATCAGCGGGTGCATACCTCGATGCACCTCCAGAGCCCAAACCGCACTTTGCCATTCGCCGCACAGAAGATGATACAGCGTGGGAATACATTGCCGACCACCGGGGCGAAACCGTTTATTACACCGAAACGGGTGAGGCTATTCAGATTACTGCTGTGGGTGATTATCCCGAAAACACCACCACGATTGCACGTCCGAGTGATTGCTATGAATGGCAAGGTGATGGCTGGGTACTGAATCCCGAAAAACAAGCGCAACAAAAAGCAGTCGTGCAAAGTACGGTTTGGGAAGAAATCAAACAAGAGCGATATGACCATACCCATAGCGGTGTGTACGTCAAATCCATTAAAAAATGGTTTCACAGTGATGAGCCAAGCCGCATTCAATATCTGACTATGCAGCAACTCGCCGAGCTGCCGCCAGCGTTGCAATGGAAAACCATGGACAACAGCTTTGTCGAGATGACGAAGCCGCTGCTCAATGAATTGATTTTGACCTTGATTGCCGAAGAGCAAGCAGATTTTGCCAATGCAGAAAAACACCGTTTGGCGATGCTTGCCGTAGACAATCCAAGTGATTATGACTATTCAACTGGCTGGAGTAAAAACTATGGCGAATAACGTTTTTCTCGCCCTTTACAAAGGGCACAAAACAGGCAAAAGCCCAAAAGCCTTGATGATGCGTTTATCCGACTGGCTGACACGCAAGCTGACCAAGGGGCAATATTCCCACTGTGAAATCGCAGTTTTGCGAGATGATGGGCAATACTGTTGCCGTTCAAGCTCGATCCGAGACGGTGGTGTTCGGCAAAAAGTGATGCCGTTAGATATGGAAAAATGGGACCTGATTCCACTGGCTATGAATGAAGAGCGAGTTTTACAGATTGTTCAATTTTATTACCGTCAACAAGGCAAAAAGTATGACTGGTGGGGCGCGCTGGGTGTAGTGCTGAAATGCCGCCAAAATCCTGAAAAATATTTTTGTAGTGAATTTTGTGCGCAAGCACTGGGATTAAATGAACCATGGCGCTTTAGTCCTAATGATTTGGCCGCAATCATCCCAAGCATTCAATAAATAAAAAGCCCACCGCGGGGGCGGTGGGCTTTGCCAATCAACCATTCATTAAAGGGTGTTAATGAAATGAAAACAGGGGTATTTTACCCTGTTTTTGTATGAATAACAATAATAATTAAGAGTCTTTTAATGAAATTTTATAATAAATCTCCGTTGCCATTCGTGGGGCAAAAGCGTAACTTTTTAAAGCCATTTGTTGAGTTATTAAATCGCACCATTGCAGGCGATGGTGAGTGCTGGACGATTGTTGACGTGTTCGGCGGTTCGGGCCTGTTGAGCCATGCCGCCAAGCACACTAAACCCCGCGCCCGCGTGATTTATAACGACTTTGACCACTACCGTGAACGCGTGACCAACATTGCCGACATTAACCGCCTTTATCATCAACTGGCCGCCATTGTGGGCAAAATTCCGCGCGAAACGCGCCTTGATAACGCCACCAAAGCACGCATCATCAACACCATTAAGCACTTTAATGGCTATGTTGACGTCGGTGTGCTGCAATCGTGGTTGTTATTTTCTGGCCAACAAGTGGAAAGCCTAGCGGCATTGTACAAAAAGCAATTTTGGCAAAACCTACCGCAAAAGCCCTATGAAAGTGCGATTGACTACTTGCAAGGCGTGGAATGTGTGCGCGTGGATTTTCTAGCCCTTTTGCGTGAGCACGCGGGCAAAGAAAAAACACTGCTGATCTTAGATCCGCCCTATCTTTGCACCGACCAAAAGGCCTACAACAAGCCGAGCTATTTTGACCTTGTGCGCTTTTTGGAATTGATGCACAACATCAAACCGCCGTTTGTGATTTTCAGCTCCAGCAAATCCGAAATTAAACGCTATATCCACTTTTGTGTGGCCAACAAGGCGACCAACTGGCAAGCCTTGCACGATGTGGAGATTGTGTCTGTCAATGTAAGGCTTAATCACAACACCCGCTACGAAGACAACATCATTTTTAACCTACACGGAGGCGACAATGTGGGAAAAGAAAACGCTGCGGCTATCGCCTAGCGTGCAAACCGCACTTGAAGGCGCATTGCGTGGCGCGCCGGTGCAAGTAAACTTAACCGCCAAGGGCGCTAAAATTACGGTGCATAATTGGACGCACGGGATCACAACTGCCAGTGGGCGCTATTTATCCCCCGAAAATGCCATCAAAGCCGTGGTGACGAAGTGCAGCGACTACCGCGACAGCAACCGTCCGCGCGGTGTCGTGGAAACGGTGGGGATCTTGCTCACCGCGAGCACAATTGATGACTTTATCCAAACACTCACCCAAGCGCAGGCATTGTGGGCCGAGCCAACCATTCGCCAAGCGTTGGACTATGCCAAAGCCCACCGCTCGTTGCAGGCGGATAAAATGACCAAAACGCCGACCATTACCAGCCCCGCGTTTAGCCCGAGCACCGACATCACGCCAAGCAGCGCACGCACGCTGCAGTCGGTGATGCGCAATGCCAACGCCACAGCCAGTGCCACCAGTGCCGACCCACTGGCCGCCATTGCCGCGTTAAAAGCCAAAAAAGCCGAGCGCGAACAACAAAACCAAGCCAAAGTGCGGTCAATGCTTGCCGCCAGTGCGCCAATTTATGCCCACATTGGCAAGCAAACGCTGGAGCAAACCGCACTTTCACTATTGACCAACGCCCCCGACGCCAGCCACGTTTACACCGTGCTGCTGTTTTTTGTGGGCAGTGATTTAACCGCACTTAAGGAGATGATCGCCTAATGGAACGCAACCCAGCTGTGTGGCTTGCCTTGAACGGCGAGCCGATCTATTTGCTCAACCCGATCATCACGGTGAGCATTACCCGTGAAGAGAAAGATATGAGCGGGCAAAAATCCAGCACCAAGAAAAGTGAAAAAGGCGTTAAAGCCAAAGAGCTGACCGTCAGCGGCTTAATCCCTTATCGCCGCAAAGAGTGGCTAGAAAAACTGTTTTCATTGTGTGAGGCCAGCGACAAAAAAGGCGCACAAACCAAATACCGCGTCAGCTCACGCTCCGCCGAGGCGGCCAATATGCGTGAGGTGCAATTTTCCGATAAGCTCACCGCCTACGAGCAAGACCAGCGCCAAGCGTGGCGTGTGGATTTCAAATTGCGCGAAGTCAACAGCGTGAGCGAAAAACGCGAAAAGCGCAAAGCCAAACCGAAAAAGAAAACCCACAGTGAAACCGCTCCCGCCGCCAAACCAACCGCAGGCAACACGCCCGCGCAGGCGCAATCAAACAGTGAGGGTAAAACCGACAACAGCTGGTCGAAAAAGTTAGATGATTGGATTGGTGGATAATATGAAACTATTGCAAGAATGCCTAATTGACGGGCAAGAAGTTGAATTAAGCCATTGCCACATTGTGCTTGAACTCAACGCCGCTGGCCGTGGCTTTGTGGTAGTGGCCAGTGAACAACCGCACTTGAACAACACCGTGGAGCTAAGCCTGGGCACACATGATAACTTTTACCGCTACTTTCACGGCACGGTGGAAGAGGTGCAGGAAGAACAGCCAGGCTTTCAAAAATTATTTATTCGTGAAACGGTGGCCAAATTCGAGCAGGCCTTGCCGTGCTCAATCCGTCACGCCACATTAAACGATGTGCTCGCCTATGCCAGCCAACAAACTGGCATTGCCATCAAAGTGGCGGCGAGCACCTATGCCAGCACGCCGATCCCCAATTTCACCCACAGCGGATCGGGCTTTCAACTGCTTAACAATCTAGGGCGGTTATTTTCAATCCCTGATTATATGTGGCAGCAAAGCGCCGACGGTTCGCTGTTTGTGGGCAGCCATCAAGATAGCCAGTGGCAAAAAGCCCCGTTTGATATTGACGAGCAAGAGGCGCTACGCCGTGGCAATAATCAACTCACCTTGCCCGCGGATTACGCCATCCGCCCTGGTGCAATTCTTAACGGCAACAAGGTGGAAAAAACCGAGCTGTTCGACGACGAGCTAACCGTGCATTGGGTTGAGCGCAATCAAGACGGCAAGCCCAAAAGCAAAACACCCGAGCAGCGAATGTTAGACAAACATCACCCAGAGCTAGCGGGAGGCTATCACTTGCCGCGTTATGCCCGCGTGTTAGGCGTGGCTGACCCAAGCGCAGGCGGTGACATTGCCGACCCATTCCGCCCGAAATATGCCGTAGAGCTTCAGCTGCTGGACGAGCACGGCAACGACGACACCCGCACGCCGCCTTATTCCGCTGTGCCATTACCCGTGACGAGCACCGGTTCACAAGGCGGTGACTTCGCATTCCCAGAAGTGGGCACGATAGTGGAGATCGGCTACGCTTACGGGCGACCCGATCAACCTTTCGTGCGCACCATGCTGGCGCAAAACAAAACTGTGCCCGCTGTGGCCATTGGTGAGCAGCTCAAACAACAACGCCCCGAAGTGTTCGAGCGCACCGACGCCGCGGGCAACAAAACCCGCGAAACCGATCAAACCATCACCGATCGATCCTATCAGCGCGTGATTGAAACCGACAGCGAGCGCAAGACCATTGGCACAAGCCACAGCGACATTGACGCCGATAAGCACGTCAACGTTGGCGGCAATCATCACACCGCAGTGGTGGGCAACATTCACACCACCACCGCCAGCAATTATGTGAACGGCGTGGGCGGTGAAATGCAAGAGCGCATCCAAGGCGTGGCGCAGCGTGTGTCTGACGTGAAAAATAAAATGGTTGCACCGCAAAGCTACGTGGGTAGTGAGGGGCAGAATATTTTCAGAATACTGGAGGACGTGATCCAAATCCTAGCCGACCTTGCAGCCACCACCGCCACCCATACCCACAACGGTGGCCCAGCGCCTGATCAAAAAGCTACATTCAAGGGCTACAACGCCAGCGCCAAGAGCGCAAAAGGCAAGTTAAGCCCCATCATTGAGTAAAACCAAGCCGCGCCCAGCGGCTTTTTTATTGCCCCTAGCACCGCAACCGCCCGCACCGCTCACGTGACGTGAAACGGAACGTAAAATCCACCTTCCCACCCGCGGAATTTGTATCAAAAATTTGACGTTTTTTCAGTTAAGCAACAGCTAAAAAATGCGCTCAAGCCTTGCGGAATAAGGATCACGTTAAAGTGATCGTTTTGTAAGAATTTCAGTTAATTTCAGCTTATTTCACCTAAAAAAGATCGCACAAAGCCAATAAAAATAAATAACACATTGATTTAAAAATAAAATATTGATTTCACGTGGGCAAGTTGAGCACATAAAATCGCAACGCATTGAAAAATAAGGAAAATAAAAAATATCGTCACATTTAGCGTTAATCTTTTGAAATAAAAAGAAAAAATGAATTGTTACGCGGTGGCTGTTGCTGCTGGTGGCTGTTGTGACGTTTTGCAAATGTCACTTTTAAATAACAGCCACCGAACAGCCACCAGTGGGCAATTTTTGCAAAAGTGCGGTGATGATTAGGCATAAAAAAAGCCGCTAAGTTAGCGACTATCTTTTTGATTTGATTTACTATTTTAAATGGTGCCCGAGGCCAGACTTGAACTGGCACAGCTCGAAAGCCGAGGGATTTTAAATCCCTTGTGTCTACCGATTCCACCACTCGGGCTTGAGGGTGGAGCGGGAAACGAGACTCGAACTCGCGACCCCAACCATGGCAAGGTTGTGCTCTACCAACTGAGCTATTCCCGCATTGCTCTCAAGTGCTGTGCATTTTACTGATTTTCTGCGCGCAGTCAACTGCGATTTTAACTTATCGTGTTTAATTGCTCAAAAAACAGCTACTTTAAGGCGTAAGATCATCAAGTAAGCTGCCGCGTGCAGCTTTGAGATACTGTAGCATCGACCACACGGTAAGAATGGCGGCAATATAAAGTGCGACAGTCGCCAGTGTTTCCATCCATGGCGCCGCGCGCCAAAGCAAGCCGATAAGGGAAATCATCTGTGCTGTAGTTTTTACTTTTCCCCAAATGGAGACAGCCACCTTACTTCTGTCGCCAATTTCTGCCATCCATTCACGCAAAGCCGAGATAATGATTTCACGAGAAATCATAACAATTGCAGGTAACGTGATCCAAATAGAATGATAATACTCCACCACTAGCACCAATGCCGCAGCAACCATCACTTTGTCAGCGACGGGATCTAAAAACGCACCAAAACGGGTGGTTTGATTCCATTTGCGCGCTAAAAAGCCGTCAAACCAGTCTGTGATGGCGGCGATCAAAAACACAAGTGCGGTCAAAAACGGCGCCCATTTAAAAGGCAGATAAAAACAAGTAATAAACAGCGGAATCAATACCACGCGAAATAGGGTGAGGAATGTTGGGAAGTTTAATTTCATAGCAGTTAATTCAGCGCACAATTTGATTTATTGTACTCCAAATTAGTGAACTTGAAAACTCACGAATGCTTGAGATAATCAAAAATTGTTTCCGCCATTGCTCTGGAAATGCCTGGCACGCGAGCAATGTCATCAACATTCGCTGCTTTAACGCCTTGCATTCCGCCGAGGTATTTTAATAACGCTTGACGACGTTTTGCCCCAATACCTTCGATCGCCTCTAATCCGCTTTGGGTAAAGGCTTTTTGTCGTTTTTTGCGATGCGCCCCAATAGCGTGGCGGTGGGATTCGTCTCGAATGTGTTGAATTAAATGCAATGCAATGCTGTCTGCTGGCAGGTGAAATTCTTTATCCTGCTGACTGATAATTAACGTTTCTAGCCCTGCTTTGCGATCCACACCTTTCGCCACGCCAATCAGCAGCGGCTTATTTTTATCCCACGGCACATCAAGGCTGTCAAACACCGCCTGTGCGCGGTTGAGCTGCCCTTTGCCACCATCGATGAAAATAATATCGGGTATTTTATCCACCTCTAATGGCTTGTCATACCGTTTTAGTAGGGCTTTCTCCATGGCAGCATAGTCATCGCCAGGTGTGATGCCGTCAATATTAAAACGCCGATAATCGGCTTTAAAAGGGCCTTCGTGGTTGAATACCACGCACGAGGCGACGGTTTGCTGGCCCATCGTATGGCTAATATCAAAACACTCCATGCGTTTAATCGCTTGTAAGCTAAGCAGTTCACAAAGTGCCTGATAACGCTCCTGTATTCGTCCACTTTGTTTGAGCTGCTCTGCCAGTGCATTATCGGCATTAATTTCTGCTAAATGCAGGAACTGGGATTGCTTTCCTTTGGCGTTGTCTTGAATATGCACTTGCGCGCCAGCATGCTCGCTCAATGCCGCCTCAAGTAGGGCCTTATCTTTAAGTTTACGGTTGACAACGAGCCGTTTAGGAATGCTTCTGCCCTGCGCTCCTTGCAGATAGAATTGCCCTAAAAATCCATGGGCAATTTCATCAAGTGCGGTATGATTTGGCAGCTTCGGAAAATAGCCTCGGCTGCCAAGCACTTTACCTTGGCGGATAAAAATAATATACACGCACGCCAGCCCGTGACGATGGGCAATGGCAATGAGATCCATATCCTCACCGCGCGCATTCGCCACAAATTGTTTTTCCGTCACTGCTCGCACAGATTGAATTTGGTCACGATAACGTGCGGCTTTTTCAAAATCGAGCTGCTGGCTTGCATTTTCCATTTGGCTAACCAGCTGTTCAATGATTTGGCTATCACGCCCTTGCAAAAATAAACGCACATAGTTAACCTGCTGCTGATAGTCTTCATCACTGACATAGCCTTTCACACAAGGCGCAAGGCAACGCCCGATTTGATACTGCAAACAAGGGCGCGAGCGGTTGCGATAAACCGAATTTTCACACTGGCGAATTGGGAACATTTTTTGGATAAGCCCCAACGCCTCACTAACAGCATAACGATTAGGATACGGCCCAAAATACTCGCCTTTGATTTTCTGACTGCCGCGATGAAAAGTGACTCTTGGGTGTTGTTCTTTGGTGAGCAAAATATAGGGATAGGATTTGTCATCACGCAGTAATACGTTGTATTTCGGCTGGTATTTTTGAATATAATTATGCTCAAGCAGCAACGCTTCTGTTTCAGAATGGGTGACCGTCACGTCAATGTGTGCAATCAGCGCTACCAAGGCTTCCGTTTTTTTGCTGCCGAGCTGTTTACGAAAGTAACTACTTAAACGTTTTTTGAGATCCTTTGCCTTGCCAACGTAAATCACATCGCCTTCGGCGTTATACATACGGTAAACGCCTGGGTCTGTGGTGACATTGGCAAGGAATGTTTTGGCATCAAACATCAAAAATACGTATTACTTTTTAAACAAACCGCCCAGCACAGATTGAATGCCTTTGCTGAGCAAATCGCTGTTGTTTGCATCATTTAAGTGCCCATTTGGACTGAACTTATCCACGATTTGTGGTAAAAATTGGGATAATAAATCTGATGCTTGATGTTTATTCTCAAGGCCCGCTTGTTGTGCGGCCTGCTCTAGCTCTTTCGAACCTAAAGCATGATCAATTTCTTGTGGGGAAACGGGTTTATTTTCACCCTGCCCTAGCCACGACTGCACCAAATCACCTAATCCGCCTTGTTGTAACTTGGCTAATAAGCCTTGTAGGCCGCCTTGTGAGTTGAGCAGCGCATTAATTAACTGCATGGCTTGCACACTCTGCCCACTTTTGCCCTGCCCTAACAGCCCTGACAAAACCGATCCGACTACTTTTTCAAACATACGCTATCCTTTGTTTATGCTAAAATTTGGCGAACTTTTTCCAAGTCCTCCTCAGTATCCACCCCAACCGCGGGCGTTTCTTGTGCAATGGCGATATGGATCTTTTCACCATACCACAGCACGCGCAGCTGTTCTAACGACTCAATTTGTTCAATCGGGCTTGGTGCCCACGCGATATATTGGCGAATAAAGCCTGCACGATAGGCATAAAGCCCAATATGGCGTAAATAAGGGAACGCACGAACCGCACTTTGCGCATTGCTCACAGCCTGCGCAGCAAATTCATCGCGGTGCCAAGGAATCGGCGCGCGAGAAAAATAGAGCACATAGCCGTCTTTGTCACATAATGCCTTAACCACGTTTGGATTGGCAAGCTCTGAAGCCTCATCAATTGGCACAGCGAGTGTTGCCATTTTCGCCTTGCTACCTGCAAGTAAATTCGCCACTTGCTGGATAATCGCAGGCGGAATTAAAGGTTCATCGCCTTGCACATTGACGACAATGTCATCATCGCTCAAGCCCAACACATCAATCACTTCTGCCAAACGTTCAGTACCCGAATTATGGCTTGCTGAAGTCATACACACTTCACCACCAAATTGCTCGACCGCACTTTTAACTCGTTCATCATCGGTGGCGACCACCACGCGCTGGGCGCCAGCTTTTTTGGCTTGTTCCCACACATGTTGAATCATCGGCTTGCCTACAATATCGGCCAATGGCTTACCTGGCAGGCGTGAAGAGGCAAATCGGGCTGGAATAATCACTGTAAAATTAGCCACGTTGCACCTCGTCTTTCAGTTCGACCGCACTTTCAGGTAGCAAAATGATAATATCTTGGTCAATCGGATAAGCCAGTTTTTCATGATCGCAGATGAAACGCTCACCTGCGGCATCATAGCGTAATTTTGCTTGGCAGCGAGGGCACGCTAGCATACCCAGTACGTGTTTATTCATGTCAATAACCTCTCTATTTTCGCTAATACAGGCGCAATCTCATCACTCATCTCCGCCTCCACAGGCACATACCACCAGTTTTCCTGTGCTTGGCTATGGTATTTCACCGCGTCTTTTTCTGTCATCAACAGCGCTTGCTCAACACTTGCCATCACTTTCAGCGCTGACAATTCGGCACATTGATGATCCGCCAAACTGTGGGTTGCAACAGGGGTAATTCCCGCGCGTTGTAAGGTCGAAAAAAACCGCTCAGGATAGCCGATGCCCGCCATTGCCACCACCGTTTTGGCTTGAAAATCGTGCAAAGGCCGTACTTCATGGCTGACAAGATTCACCGCACTTTGGGCTTTCAGGCGCATTTGGACTTCACCTTGCTGTGCCTGAGCGCCATTGCAAATAATGCCATCCACTGTTTTCAAACGCGCAGGGCACTCACGCAGAGGTCCTGCAGGCAACAAAAAGCCATTACCTAAACGCCGCACGCCATCGATAACCGCAAGTTCAATATCACGCGCTAATTTGTAGTGTTGCATACCATCATCGGCAATAATCACGTCAATATGATGTTGTGCCAGCAATGCCTCAATAGCGCGCTTGCGATAAGGACACACTGCGACAGGAACGCCTGCACGTTTAGCGATCAATACTGGTTCATCACCGACTAAACGGGGATCACTATCACCATTCACCAACCGCACTTTATCCGTTTTTTCACCGCCATAGCCGCGTGAAATAATCCCCACACGGTGGCCTTTCGCCAATAGCTGCTGCGCAAGCCAAATCACCACGGGTGTTTTCCCATTGCCACCCACACTAATATTGCCCACAATCACCACTGGCACGGGCGCTTTGTAGGGCGTCAACACGTGTTGATAGCACCACCGCCGCAGGCTGGCCACCAAACCAAAGAGCGCTGAGAGCGGCAACAAGAGATAGCTTAAAAACGTCCGTTTATACCAAAATTTCATGATTACGCGTGATTAAATTGCATTTTATGCAGCTGAGCATAGGCCTGCCCTTTTGCCAGTAATTCGGTGTGGGTACCTTGCTCAACAATTTCACCGTGGTCGATCACCACGATTTCATCAGCATTTTCAATCGTGGATAAACGGTGCGCAATCACGATAATCGTACGCTCGTTACGCATATCATCCAGTGCCGCTTGAATAGCACGCTCTGATTCGGTGTCCAGCGCAGAGGTGGCCTCATCAAGCACCAACACACTGGCATTTCGTAGCAAAGCGCGCGCAATCGCCAATCGCTGACGCTGCCCGCCTGAGAGCATCACACCATTTTCGCCCACCACCGTGTCCATACCCTGAGGTAAATCTTCAATAAATTCCAGCGCATAGGCAGCTTTTGCCGCTGCGATAATCTGCTCACGGGAATAGTGCTCCGTTGCCGCATACGCAATATTATTAGCCACCGTATCATTAAATAAATGTACCTGCTGTGACACCACCGCACAGTGCTTGCGCAGGTTTTCCAACGTGTAGTCTTGCACGTTGCGCCCATCGAGGCACACCTCGCCGTGCTGAACATCATAAAAACGGGTGATTAAATTGGCAATCGTTGATTTTCCCGACCCTGAGCGCCCCACTAGTGCCACCGTTTTGCCTGCAGGAATAGTAAGATTGATATGGCGTAGCACATCGTTGTTTTTGCTGGCATAGCGAAATGTCACATCGTGAAAACTCACCTCACCACGCACTTTATCGAGAACCAAGGTGCCATCATCTTTTTCCTTCGGCAAATCCATAATGCTAAATAAGGTTTGACACGCTGCCATGCCGCGTTGAAATTGTGCGTTTACATTGGTTAGGGATTTTAGTGGCTTCATCATCGCGAGCATCGAGGAGAACACCACGGTAAAATCCCCCGCCGTCAATGATTGCTCCATAATGCTTGGAACGGTTGCAAGATAAAGCACCACCGCCAATGCAAATGAAGCGATGATCTGCACAATAGGGTCGGAAATAGCCGATGCCATCATCATTTTCATCCCTTTGCGGCGCATATCATTGCTGACGTGATTAAAACGATCTTCTTCCACCTTTTGCCCACCAAAAGAAAGCACCACTTTATGCCCCTTGAGCATCTGCTCAGCACTAGCGGTCAGTTCCCCCATAGAGGTTTGCATATTTTTACTTAAGCGGCGAAAATGCTTTGAAATCATACTGATCAGCACGGCAATAATCGGGCCGATAATAAATAGCACCACGGAAAGTTGCCAGCTGGTGTAAATCATCACTGCCAGCAGGGAAATCAAATACGCCCCTTCACGCACAATGGTTACCAACGCCCCTGATGAAGACGCCGCCACTTGCTCGGAGTCGTAAGTAATGCGTGAGAGTAATTTGCCTGACGAGTTGTTATCGAAAAAAGTCACTGGCATATACATCATATGCTTAAACAATCTCCGTCGCATCACCATGATCACTTTGCCTGACACCCACGCCAAGCAATAGGTGGATACAAAATTACTCAAGCCTCGGAAGAAAATCAAAATCACCACCACCACAGCCATGATTTTCAAAAAGCTGCTGTCCGCTTTGCCAAAGCCGTCATCGAGCAGCGGCTTTAACATATAAATCAAGCCAGAATCGGTTAACGCATTGATAATCAAGGCAATCGCTGCCACAATTAGACCTGATTTAAACGGCAAAATCATCGGCCACAGGCGTTTAAACGTTTTCCCTGTTGAGAAATCTTTATCCAGTAATTCAGTTTCTGTTTCGCTCATGCTATCTATTCTTTCACACTAATTTGCGCTTATTTTAACTGTTATTGCCCGCCACGCCAACAATTGAATGATACCACGGCGAATACCGCCCGCGCGCGCAGGCAATTTGCCAGCCGTTATTCCGCACACTAATACGAATTTGCCCACAAAGTGCGGTGTCATAAACCGCACTTTGTATTTTTGCAAAGCGGCTAAGCACCGATGGATGCGGAAAGCGCCAAGGATTATGCAACCCAACCCCAATTAACCCGACTTTAGGTTGCAGTGCGCTGAGAAACTGCCAAGCACTGGACGTTTTGCTGCCATGATGCGCCACCTGAAGCCAATCCACATGCCCAACCTGATGCGCAATCATTCGCTCGCCTTTTGCATCCAAATCCCCCGTGAGCAAAAATCGAAGCCCATCACGTTCAACCAGTAGCACGCAAGAGTCCTGATTATGCGCCCGCAAAGGGCGTTGCTGAGGCAAAAGTGCGGTCAATGCAAAGCCCTGCCAATGCCACCGACGGCCTGCAACGCACGGCTGTGCAGCTACGCCGTAGTCTTTCATGGAAGGGCTGATAAAAGAGAGCGTTGGGTAGTGCGCGAGCAAATCACGCACGCCACCACTGTGATCATTATCGTCATGGCTAATAATCAGCACTTCTGGCTGAATGCCCGCGCGGGTAAGGTAAGGAATCAGCTCCAACTTCGCCATACTGCCGTCCGCCCAGCCTTGCCCTGTGTCATAAATCAGCGCTTTGCCTTGACTTTCCAATAACAAAGATAGCCCTTGCCCCACGTCCATCATGCTTAACTGCCAGCGTGGCGTGCGTTGCAGTGTCGCCAGTAGGCTAGCCACAGCGAGCATAAAAAATAAAAGTGCGGTTTTGCCATAATGTCGAAAGGGCACGGCGCCCCTTTCCTCCGTTGTAATCGGGGCATACTTGAGTGCTAACAGCAAAAGTGCGGTCAGCATAAACGCCCCCGCACTCACACACCACATCGTGTGGGTGGATAGCATCAGCAGACGGTTAGGAAGCGCCTCAAGCAGCCAAACACACAGCGCGAAAAGCTGATCTAACCACGCCCAAGGCAGCAACCCAGTGAAGATATTGAGCAGCAATAGCGGCATAAGCAACAAGCTGAAAATGGGCAACAATACTAAATTGGAGAACAATGCCCCCACAGCCAACTGACCAAAAAGCAACAACTGCACAGGAGTAAATAGTAGCAATAAACCTAATTGTAGCTGCACTAATGACACTGCCCCCCAAATGATTTTGCTCCACCACGCGCCCGGCAACAAAGCTCGAAGACGTTGCCCGCGCCAGCACACACGATGCAACGGCAGCCACAGATTAAATGCCCCAATCGCCGCCACAGCGCCAAATGAGAGCCAAAAACCTTCCTGCAAATACGCAAAAGGCGTGAGTAACGTCACCACGCACGCGGCATACAGCAGCACTTGCCACCACCGCAAATGAATACGCAAGAGTTTTACCAAAAGCCACACCGAAAGCATACACAGTGCGCGCTGAGTCGGCAGAGAAAAATTCGCCAAGTAACTGTATCCCAAAGCAAAAATAAAGCTGACCAGCAACGTAAAGTGCGGTTCGACCCAACGCATAGGCAACAACCACTGCACGCCACGCGCCAAAATAAAGCCAAACAACGCAATCAACCCAATATGCAGCCCTGAAATCGCCATCAAATGTGCCGTGCCACTGGCACGAAACAGCTGCCACTGGGCTTGACTTATTTCGGCGCGCTCGCCAAACCCCAGCGCCAGTAACAAGCCTTTGTACACATGCCCGTCAAGCGCATTTTCAGTGCGCTCAAGCCAGCGTGCACGCATGCCTGTTGGCGCGGCGAGCTGCTGCCCTTGTTTAACTGTGGCTGTTGCCACAATGCCTTGTGCAATCAGCCACCGCTGGCGACTAAATCCGCCAAAATTAAGCCGCCCTTTCAATGCCGCAGGCTTTAGCGTAAGCTGCCATCGCGCGCCCACTTGCGCAGGCATGGGTATTTTCCAATTCAACAAAAATTTGGCGTTTCCTTGTTGCCAAGGGCGAAGATCAAGTCTTGCAACCACGCTGGTGTAAACCGCACTTTGATGGTTAATCGCCACGATCTCCGCCTGAGTGGTGATCGTCCCCAGCCTAGCAACGGCATTGGCCTGCGCCCAAAACTGCACGATATAACATTGCACCGCCCCCCCACACAGCAACAAAAGTGCGGTGGTGACCAGCACTCGCCTGCGTTGTCGCCATCCCAGCAGCATCACCCCTGCCCCGCTGAGCAGTAAATAAGGATAATACGCCAGCGCCACCAGTGGCATAAATAGTACCTGCAAAAGTGCGGTTAAATAACACAATGAAAATCGTAACACACGCAATCTCAATGGATAAATAAGAGACGTTTATCAAAAAATTATACGTGACAAAAGGTGTATTTTTTTATTTTGGAATGGCGATCGCAAAAGTGAAATCCATCACAAATTTCAATAAAAATTGACATAAGCATGATTAGACGTTCAAAAATAAATCAATCTTGACAATATTTTATTTGCCAAACGCTAATAGGTCTGATAAATATACGCCTTTAAAAATTCGTGACAGGCTCTACCTAGAGGGAGTTATTGTCATTCACTCATGAATGAACCTTGCTTTAGCAGTTCACACACAGGAGAATAAAATGAGTAAAAGTGCGCCGAAAACGTCGTTAAGCCTTTTGTCTTTGGCAGGCGTGGAGCCTTATGTTGAAAAGAAAAATGAAGAATATATGAATGAGAACCAACTCGCTCATTTTAAAAAAATTCTCCATGCTTGGCGAGACCAAATCGTTGACGAAGCAGGTAAAACCGTTGCACAAATGCAAGATGAAGCTGCCAACTTCCCTGATCCTGCCGACCGTGCCACTCAAGAAGAAGAATTTTCACTGGTATTGCGTAGCCGCGATCGCGAACGCAAATTGTTGAAAAAGATCGATCACACTTTAGCGAAAATTGAATCAGGCGATTTTGGCTACTGCGACACTTGCGGTGTAGAAATAGGCATTCGTCGCCTTGAAGCGCGCCCAACAGCAGATTTATGCATTGATTGCAAAACATTAGCAGAAATTCGGGAAAAACAAACCTCAAAATAACGCTATATCAGCCCCTCCTTACAGGGGCTTTTACTTGCAAAATCGACTTTTTTGACTACAATTTGCAATCGTATTTCAGCTTGCCAATTGAGGTGACCTATTTTAAAACTGATTAAACAATTTTTCGGCAAACAAGAACAATCCACCGACTCGGTGAAAACATCTTCTACACCGCCGCGTAAATCTCCTCGCACCACGCAGGACACTGCTGCGACACTTACGCCTGCACGCCTAAAAGCAGATAGCCTTGGCATCCATTCGCGCATAATTTCGCGCAATGCGCTTAGCGTCATCACTAAACTGCAACGCCACGGTTATGAGGCCTATTTGGTGGGCGGCTGCCTGCGCGATGTATTACTTGAGCGTATTCCTAAAGATTTCGACGTAGCGACCAACGCCAGCCCAGAACTCATTAAACGTACCTTCGGGCGTCAATGTCGTCTCGTTGGAAGACGCTTTCGCCTCGCCCACATTATGTTTGGACGCGAGATCATTGAAGTGGCAACATTTCGTGGCGATACGGAAAACCACGATGAATTACAGCGCAAATGCAATACAGACGGCATGCTGTTGCGCGATAATGTTTACGGCACCTTAGAAGACGATGCCAAACGACGCGATTTCACTGTTAATTCGCTGTATTATGATCCGCAACGCAACGTGGTGTTAGATTATTTCAACGGCGTGGACGACATTCGCGCGGGTAAGCTGCAGCTCATTGGTGACCCTAAAGTGCGGTATCAAGAAGACCCCGTGCGGATTTTACGCGCCGTGCGCTTCATGGCGAAGCTCGATATGTTTCTTGAACGTGAAAGCCTAGAACCGATCGCACACTACGCCCACTTGCTACGCCAAATCCCCTCTGCGCGCTTGTTCGATGAATCATTGAAATTACTGCAAAGTGGCAATGGATTGAAGACCTATCACCTGCTGCGCAAGTACGATCTCGTGAAATATCTCTTTCCAACCTTAGTGGCCTATTTCACGCCGAATCAAGATTCGCTTGCTGAACGTATGATTGAACATGCGCTGCGCGCAACCGATGAACGTATTGCCGATCATCTACGGATCAATCCTGCGTTTATGTTCGCGGCCATTTTTTGGTATCCACTGCGTGAAAGCATGGAGCAACTGAAAAATGAGGCCAATTTAACAAACCATGACGCCTTTAATGTGGCGGCTGCCGATGTGCTAAGCGGGCTATGCAAAGCGCTGGCGGTGCCACGCCGACATACCATCGTGATCCGCGAAATTTGGGCATTACAGCTGCAATTCCCACGGCGCAACGGTCATCAAGCTGACCGCACTTTTGCACGCGCTAAATTCCGTGCAGGCTTTGATTTGCTGGCGATGCGTGCTGAGCTAGAAAAAGGTGATTTGATTGAGCTAACACAATGGTGGCATGAATATCAATTAAGCAACGAAAGCCAACGCAACGCCTTAGTGCAGGCGCAAAATCAAAAATCACCGCCCGTGAAAAAACGTCGCCGACGTCGCAGACGCAATCAGAAAACCACCCATAACGGAGTGGATAATGGCTGACATAATCCGCGCTTACATCGCACTGGGCAGTAATTTAGCTAACCCAGTACAGCAGCTTAATCATGCGCTGGCTGCACTCAAACAGTTACCTCATAGCACGCTAAGTGCGGTCAGTCCATTTTATCAAAGCACGCCGCTCGGCCCGCAAGATCAACCAGACTATATTAACGCCGTCGCCGCACTGGATACCGCTCTTGCCCCACTGGATCTGCTTGATCACTTACAACGCATTGAACATGCCCAAGGTCGCATACGCAAACGTCGCTGGGGCGAGCGCACACTTGACCTCGACATTTTACTTTATAGTGATGAGATCATTCACACTGAGCGCCTCACTGTGCCACATTACGACATGCACCAGCGTGAATTTGTGCTCATTCCACTGCTTGACATCGCCCCCAATTTAACTCTGCCCGACGGCACCGCACTTAAACAGCTCGCCACCCCATTTGCGCAGCATCGCATGCAAAAAGTACGGTGAATTTTACGATCACCATCGCACATTTTCGCCAGCCATCTTGCCCATTGTTAAGTGATCAATTACGCTGCAATACATATCACTTATGCGGGAGGCGTGATGTTTACATTATTTAAACGCCCATTTGAGAAAGAAACGCTGGATGCGTGGGCAAAATGAGTGACGACATTGCGAAGGTAGCTATCTTGGCTGTTCCTGTTGTCATTCTGGGCGAAAATGCTATACTCAACAAAGTGCTAAATGCCATTATGCTGTTGACTGCAATATTTCTTTTTATGAATATTTCCCGTAAACTCAGAGTATTAAAAGTAACGTTAGGAGGGTAAATGAGCGGAGTAACATTAAGTATCGCTATTTTTTTACTCATGGCGGTGCTTTTTAACTACTTAGTTTCTAAAGCAGCCAATCAAAAAAATTAACCTAAGCCTGCTTGCGCAGGCTTTTTACATCTGCCCCAGCCCTTTGCGCAAAAATGGTTCAAAAAAGTCGTATTCCACCAAAAAAGCGTCATGACCAAAATCGGAGTTAAGCTCGTAGTAGTCTAAATTCACGCCACTTGCTTGCAGCTGGTCGCGGCTGGTGTGCATGTCGCTAAGTGTGAAAAGTTGATCACTGGCCACCGCCACTAAAGTATAGTGCGCCTGAATGCGTGAAAGTGCGGTTTGCAGAGAATCAAAGCCGTCTGCAGGATCAAAATTGTCCAGCGCGCGCGTGAGATGCAAATAGCTATTAGCATCAAAGCGTTCAAGAAATTTCTGCCCTTGATAACTCAGGTAGGACTCCACTTGGAAGGTGTCGCCAAAATAACGCGGTTCTTGCTTTTTAGCGCGCCCAAAGGCCTTATTGAGCTGTCGTGGCGTGCGATAAGTCAACATACCCAGCATTCGTGCCACTGCTAGCCCTTGGTGAGGCGGTGTGGTGTCGTAGTAATCGCCGTTGTTAAAGTGCGGATCGGCAATGATCGCTTGGCGCATAACGTGATCAAAGCCTACCGCCTCTGGGCTGAGTGTCAGTGAGGAGCAGAGGTTGAGCACATGAGTCATCATATGAGGATAAGTGATCGCCCATTGTGTCGCTTGCATGCCCCCAAACGAGCCACCTATCACCGCATGCAGATGGGTGATGCCCAGCGCATCTAACAGCCCCTTTTGCACTTCGACAATGTCTTGTACGCTGATCGCAGGAAAACGGCTGCCAAACGGCTTGCCATCTAGTGCCATTGATGATGGGCCTGTTGTGCCTTTACAGCCCCCAAGCACATTAGAGCAAATAAAAAAATAACGTTCTGTATCCAATGCCAGCCCTGGCCCCATAAAATTTTGCCACCAGCCTTTTTCACCAGATTCTGGCGCACAATAAGGCGTGGCATCTCCTGTCAGCGCGTGACAGATTAACACCGCGTTATCTCGCTGCGCGTTGAGCGTACCGTAGGTTCGATACGCCACATGAATATGCGCCAACGAACCACCATAAAAAAGTGTGAGTGGTTGGTGTTGAAAAAGGGTGATATGTTGGGTTGTCATACGGCCTTACAAGCTACTTTACGAAATGCCATTACGTTACCGAGCAGGCGATAAGATGTCAAGAAATTTTAGCAGTCTAAACGTCTAGATTTAAAAACGGCTAAAATACCCTTTGCATTTTGCCACTTGCACGGTATGCTTATAGCATTTTTCACCACAGTAAACTTTATGTTACATCACCCAATCAAAGGCGCCGTGGCGATGATTCTCGCGGGCATTGTGTTTGCCGCCATCAATGCCTTAACCCAAATTTTAGGGCTTCACTCGACCATCAGCTCGCAGTCGGTGGCGCTTTATCAATATTTATTCGCACTGCTCTTTCTCGCGCCCAGTCTCTTGCGCGCAGGCAAAAGTGTGCTGAAAACCGACTTTCTCACCTGGCATATTGTGCGCGTAGGTATCTCAGTAGTCGGCATTCAATGCTGGATCAGCGCGCTTATCTATCCCATCCCGATCTGGCAAGGCATTGCATTAATTATGACCTCACCGCTGTTTGCCACCCTAGGGGCGGCGATCTTTTTGAAAGAAAACGTCGGTATTAACCGCCTATTTGCCACGTTGCTTGGCTTTAGTGGTGCAATGTTGATTTTAAAACCGTGGGCTGAGGATTTTAATCCAGTGGCCTTGCTGCCTTTAGCGGCGGCGCTGTGTTGGGCGATTTATTCCTTAATGGTGAAAAAACTCTCCGCCCACGAGTCACCGACCACGATCGTGGTCTATCTATTTGTTTTAATTACGCCGTTTAACCTATTAATGGCGCTTAACAACAGCCTTGCTGCGCCGAGTGCAATGGAGCTAGGCTATTTAATTTTACTCGGCTTTTTAACCGCCATTGCGCAGTTGGCGGTGGCGAAGGCGTATAATTTTGCTGATGCCGCCTATTTGCAACCGTTCGACTTTTTAAAATTGCCACTCAATGTGCTCGCTGGCTGGTGGCTCTTCTCAGCCGTGCCACCTGGGCGGTTGTGGTTGGGCGCTGCGCTGATTATTATCGCAATTTTATACATTACTTATAGCGAAAATGCTGCCCAAAAAGCAAAAGTGCGGTCTGCGTAGCTTTTATCGCACGAACAAACTCGGTATAATCGCCTTACGCTAAGCGCATAAGAAGATTATGGCGAAAAAGAAAACACCCAATAAAACCGCACTTTACCTCTCGCACGCGTGTTTCGCGCTGGCGAGAATGCGTGCGTGGATGCCTAAACTGTTGCGTTATGTCGGTTTAAGTGCGCTTTGTGCGCTGTTGCTGGTGGCGATCATTGATATTGGCGTGAGTTTGTATGTACGCGCTGATGTGTATGACGACCTTGACACGCTGCCTTACCGCCCTTACGGCTTGGTGCTGGGCACCTCGCGTTATTTCAGCGACAACTCGCTGAATTTGTTTTATTACAATCGTCTGCTCTCAGCGCAAAAGCTAATCAAAACGCACAAAGTAGATTATCTTCTGCTCAGCGGTGACAACCGTCAGGCCTCCTACAACGAGCCGCGTAATATGTTCAAAGACTTACGCAAGCTCGGTGTGAGCGCGGATTTTTTATATCTTGATTTTGCAGGCTTTCGTACGCTGGATTCGGTCATTCGCGCTAAAGATATTTTCCATGCGCACGCAATGACAATAATCTCACAGCGCTTTCACTGCGAGCGAGCGCTATTTATTGCCAAATATTACGATATCAACGCCATTTGTTTCGCCGCCGACTACCCTGAAGGCCATTACGGCGTGCGCATGCGTGAGCTATTGGCGAGGGTATACATGCTGTGGGATTTGCTCACACAGAAAAAACCGCACTTTTTAGGCAAACCTGAACCTCTGCCGCCGCCCTTGATGGTGGATCCATAAGTTTGCGAAAATAATCACGATCGAGTATTGTTCTAACTGAGATAAATCGCCATAATAGCACCCTTACATTTTTGGCTTTGAGACGATGATAGATTACCTTTTGTTGGTTATTGGCACTGCATTGGTCAATAACTTTGTATTGATTAAATTTTTAGGCCTGTGTCCGTTTATGGGGGTTTCAAAAAAAATAGAAACCGCTATCGGCATGGGCTTGGCCACCACATTTGTCCTCACGGTGGCCTCGCTGTGTTCGTATCTTATCCAGCGCTACATCCTCACACCGCTTGATGCCAACTTTTTGCAAACATTAGTCTTTATTTTGGTGATCGCCGTGGTGGTGCAGTTCACAGAAATGGTGATCCATAAAACCAGCCCAGTGCTCTATCGCTTATTGGGCATTTTTTTGCCTCTCATCACCACCAACTGCGCCGTACTTGGCGTGGCGTTGCTTAACGTCAATCTTTCCCATAATTTAGTGCAATCTGTGGTGTATGGATTTAGTGCCTCCCTTGGCTTTTCACTGGTGCTGGTGCTGTTTGCTGCCTTGCGTGAGCGCCTAGCGGGTGCTGATGTGCCTGCGCCATTTCGTGGTGCGTCCATTGCGTTAATTACCGCAGGGCTGATGTCGCTGGCATTTTTGGGCTTTGCTGGCTTGGTACATAGCTGATGAATATGCTCACGCAACTGACTACCTTGCACTGGGTGCTCATCGTCATCTCACTACTCGCGCTGATTTTTGGCGCGATTTTAGGCTTTTCGTCGGTTAAGCTCAAAGTCGAAAGCGATCCCATCGTTGATAAAATCGACGCACTGCTGCCCCAAAGCCAGTGTGGGCAATGTGGCTACCCAGGTTGTCGTCCTTATGCCGATGCCATTGCAAATGGCGATGTGATCACCAAATGTGTACCTGGTGGGCAACCTTTGGTCGTGCAGCTCGCAGATTTGTTGGGCGTTGAGGTGCCCAAAACCGATTTTGACGAAGGCGCGCCTGAGGTAAAAGTCGCCTTTATCCACGAAGACATGTGCATTGGTTGCACCAAGTGCATTCAAGTCTGCCCAGTGGACGCCATTATTGGCGCAAACAAAGCCGTACACACCGTGATCCCACGTTTGTGTACAGGCTGTGAGTTGTGTGTGGCACCTTGCCCGACCGATTGCATTACCATGGAGCCAGTGAAAAAAGATCTCGAGCATTGGAACTGGCAGTTTGACCGCACTTTGATCATTCCAACGCGCACCATTGAAGAGAAGGAAGAGCATCATGCGTGATCTGCTCCAACGCCTAGACAGTGGCAAGCTATGGCATTTCCCTGGCGGCATCCACCCGCGGGAGATGAAATCGCAATCAAACGGCAAACGTATTGCCCGCATCGCGCTGGCGAAAGATTTTTATATTCCGCTTAAACAGCATATCGGGCAAGCCGCCAGCGTTTGTATCAATGTCGGCGAACATGTGTTAAAAGGACAAAAACTGACTCAGCACAGTGATTATCGCCATGTGCCCGTACACGCGCCAACGTCGGGTTACATTCGCGCCATTGCGCCATTTCCTGCTAACCACCCATCGGGCTTGAATGAGCTGATGATTCACCTTGAAGCCGATGGTGAAGACTGTTGGGCAGCGCTTGAGCCAACACCAGATTACTTAAGCCTGTCATCACAAGCACTGGTGGAGAAAATTCACCATGCAGGCATTGCTGGCCTTGGTGGCGCAGTGTTCCCAACCGCGCGCAAAATTGAGGCGGTGTTATCAGGCATTGAGGCGTTAATTATCAACGGTGCGGAGTGTGAGCCGTACATCACCTGCGACGATCGCTTAATGCAAGATTACACCAGTGAAATGCTCGAAGGGGTGCGCATTTTGCGTTACCTCACCCGCGCGCAAAAAGTGGTGATTGCCATTGAGGATAACAAACCGCGTGCCATTCATGCAGTCAAAAAAGCGCTCAAAGGCGCCAACGATATTATCTTGCGCGTGATCCCGACCATTTATCCGTCAGGTGCATCTAAACAGCTTATCCAAATTTTAACGGGGCTGGAAGTGCCACAAGGTGCCCGCTCTTCAGAGCTCGGCATTTTAATGCATAACACGGGCACAGCCTATGCCATTAAACGTGCCGTTGTCGATGGCGAGCCGATGATTGAACGGGTGGTGACTCTCACAGGCGATAAAATCCCGCAACCGCGCAACTATTGGCTACGCTTTGGCACACCGATTTCGCATGTCCTTAACCAAGTGGGCTATCAAGCCGACCCACGCTTGCCGATTTTTGTCGGTGGGCCAATGATGGGGTACATTCTGCCGAACCTCAATGCGCCGATTACCAAACTCAGCAACTGCATCATCGCGCCCGATCACTTTGAATACCAAGCGCAACCCAGCGAACAAGGCTGCATTCGTTGTTCAAGCTGCTCCGATGCTTGCCCTGTGCAACTGTTGCCACAACAACTTTATTGGTTTGCGCGCAATGAAGAGCACGACAAATCAACCCAGTACAACCTCAGCGCCTGCATTGAGTGCGGCGTGTGCGCCTACGTGTGCCCAAGCCACATTCCGCTTATTCAGTATTTCCGCCAAGAAAAAGCCAAAATTGCTGACATCAAGGAAAAAGAACGCCTTGCAGAAGAGGCCAAAGTGCGGTTTGAAGCTCGTGAAGCACGTTTGTTAAAAGAAAAACTCGCCCGTGAAGCGCGCGCCAAAGCTGCCGCCGAGAAACGTCGGCAAGAGGTGGCCAACCAACAAGGGGAAGACCCGGTTAAAGCCGCCCTTGAGCGTTTAAAAGCGAAAAAAGCGCAAGCCGACGCTACGCCGCAAAACACCATTCAAGGTGAGAAAGGCAAAATATTGCCTGATAACAGCGCATTAATGGCGCAACGCAAAGCCCGACGCTTGCAAAAACAAGCAGAACAAACCCAAAATGCGGTTGATCCAACCACCGACGCGCCGCGCAAAGCTGCGGTACA
>NZ_JABMII010000025.1 GCF_014884995.1 Spirabiliibacterium pneumoniae | reverse complement strand
ATCGCCCTTTTTCTTTATGCTCTCATCAATTATTTGATGATTTTCGCTACAACACCTGCACCTACTGTGCGGCCACCTTCACGAATCGCAAAGCGTAAGCCTTGGTCCATCGCGATCGGGTGAATCAGGCTAACAGTCATTTTGATGTTGTCGCCTGGCATTACCATTTCTACGCCTTCTGGTAACTCGATAGTACCAGTTACGTCAGTGGTACGGAAGTAGAATTGTGGACGGTAGCCTTTGAAGAATGGAGTATGACGACCACCTTCATCTTTTGACAATACGTACACTTCTGATTCGAAATCAGTGTGTGGAGTGATTGAACCTGGTTTCGCCAATACTTGACCACGTTCGATTTCTTCACGTTTGGTACCACGCAACAATGCACCGATGTTTTCACCTGCACGACCTTCGTCAAGCAATTTACGGAACATTTCAACACCTGTTACGGTTGTTTTTGCAGTTGGTTTGATACCAACGATTTCAACTTCGTCACCAGTACGGATAACACCACGTTCAACACGGCCTGTTACTACGGTACCACGTCCTGAAATTGAGAATACGTCTTCAATTGGTAACAAGAATGGTTGGTCAATTGCACGCTCTGGCTCTGGGATGTAAGTGTCGAGGTGGTTAGCCAGCTCAACAATTTTTTCTTCCCATTCTGCTTCGCCTTCTAAGGCTTTCAATGCTGAACCGCGTACGATTGGGCAATCATCACCTGGGAAGTCATATTGTGAAAGCAATTCACGCACTTCCATTTCAACCAATTCTAACAATTCTTCGTCATCTACCATGTCACATTTGTTCAAGAACACGATGATGTAAGGAACACCTACTTGGCGGCCCAACAAGATGTGCTCACGAGTTTGTGGCATTGGGCCATCGGTTGCTGCAACCACGAGGATTGCACCGTCCATTTGCGCCGCACCTGTGATCATGTTTTTAACATAGTCGGCGTGTCCTGGACAGTCTACGTGCGCATAGTGGCGAGTTGGGGTATCGTATTCAACGTGTGAAGTGTTGATGGTGATACCACGCGCTTTTTCTTCTGGCGCATTATCGATTTGATCAAATGCACGTGCTGCACCACCGTATTTTTTGGCTAATACAGTTGTGATAGCAGCTGTCAAAGTTGTTTTACCATGGTCAACGTGGCCGATTGTTCCCACGTTAACGTGCGGTTTTGTACGTTCAAATTTTTCTTTAGACA
>NZ_JABMII010000024.1 GCF_014884995.1 Spirabiliibacterium pneumoniae | reverse complement strand
AATGTTACTATTATTTCGGCGGTCTGAAAATAAAAAGTGCGGTTAGACCGCACTTTTTATTTACTGTTTACTGTTCACTATCCAATGGTGCTTGAACGATCAACTCATTTTCTTCGCTGGCAAGCAGCACGAGGTAGCGTTGATATTGTTTCAAGATGTCTGCGATAAGCTCTTCACGCGACATATATTGAATATCGTAGCCCATTCGTCCATCGCCAAAATAAGTGACAGGCGTATAGATTTGTTCATGCTGCACGCTTGGGACTGCGTCTTCTTCTAACATTGAATTTGATGTATCCCGTGCGTCAATTGTTACGCCATAAACGAAATCTCGCATTACACCTTTGTGAATATGCAATTCAACACTGTGGTGATCATCATCTTTTTCCACGATACTTGCTTGTAAATGGTGCTTATGTACTAACTCATTTAACAATTCACTAAAGGCGGGTTTGACGATATTGTCTATGAAGCTATAAATATCATCCTCTTGATTTTGTTTTAAAATTTGACCAAGGCGTTTTTTCCATTTATGACCGCTCCAAAAGACGGTAGATTGATCTAAACGCGTATTAAAATAATTTTGGTCAACCCGTAGGCCTTTTAGTAGGCTTATACACATGACAACAGTGATGACAGCAAATGGTAAAGCAACCACCAAGGTCATCGTTTGCACCGCACCTAAACCGCCTGAATTCAGCAATGCAATCGCTAGCACGATCATAATCACGCCCCATAAAATGCTTTGCCAGCGTGGCATATCACCACTACGACCGCTGGAGGCAATGTTGTTCAACACGAAAATACCTGAGTCGGCTGAAGTGATGAAAAACAGCGATAAAATCAGCAACGCCACGAGGCTGGTGACGGTCGGCCATGGGAAGTAATCTAAAAAGGAGAACAGTAATGTTTCTGGGCTGGAGGTCAACGCACTGAGCGCACCTGAGTGAGCGATGTCTTCTAAAATCGCACTATCACCGAAAATGGTAAACCACAGTAGGTTGAAAGTCGATGGAATAATCAATACGCCTAAAATAAACTCACGAATGGTGCGACCTCGAGAAATTCGGGCGATAAATAAGCCAACAAACGGCGCCCATGAGAACCACCACGCCCAGTAAAGTACCGTCCAGCCAGTGAACCAATCCGCGTGATCCGTATCATAGCTAAAGGTGCGGAAGCTCATGTTGACTAAATTACTGAGATAATAACCGATATTTTCGGAAAAGACCGATAATAGGTAAATAGATGAACCCGTAATTAAAATAAACAACATTAAGCTCAATGCTAGACCAAGATTAATTTCACTTAAGCGACGTACACCTTTACCTACACCAGAGATAGCGGAGATGATAGCAATACTGACAACAGTAACAATAATAACGGCTTTCGACCCTAAGGTAGCATCACCTAAAATACCTACAGTAGAAAGACCAGCATTGAGCTGGGATGCGCCATACCCCAGTGTAGTAATGATACCAAATACGGTAGCAATCAACGCAAGCGCATCAATCAAATGCCCCCAGAAGCCATGGATTTTGTCCCGTAAAATAGGGTAAAACGCTGAACGAATTGACAGCGGCATACGATAACGAAAACCAAAATACGCCAACGCGAGCGCAATCGTGCCATAAATCGCCCACGGGTGAATCCCCCAATGGAAGAAAGTATAAAGTAAAGCATCTTTTTTAGGATGTGCTGCCGTGATTGGGGAAACATAGTGCATCAGCGGCTCTGCCACGCCGAAATACATCAAACCAACACCCATACCTGCAGCAAAGAGCATCGCTATCCAAGAAATAAACGGATATTCTGGCTCTTCATCGTCACTACCGAGACGAATATCACCCAAACTACTCATCGCAAGCAATGCAAGAAATAAAATAAAGAAGCTGACTGACAGAATATAAAACCAGCTAAAATATTTAAACGCGTAATCTTTAGCTAAATTAAGCGCATTTTGCATCGAATCCGGTGCAAAAATACAAGCCAGTGCAATGACGAGAATAAAAATAAAACTTGGAATAAAAACGGGCATGCTAAATGTCGTCCGTTTTCTTAATTCAGCAAACAAAATATAACTCCTTTCATTGAAACCAGATGATTATGTTACAAAATAGAATTTTTTTAGCACGAAAATAATAATTTATTTAAAAAAATAAATCAAATCTCCATACATAGAGGTAAAGTGCGGTCAAGCCTGCGCACGGCAGGCTTGTATTAGGCTAAAAAATATCGATAAGATGCAAGATCAGTCACATCTTGATAAGCATAGCCAAGCGCTTCAAGATGGTGTTGAAACACTTGCTCGGTGGCTTCACTCATTTGAAATGCGCATAAAATATCACCATAATCTGCCCCGTGGTTACGGTAGTGGAACAGAGAAATATTCCATTGTGTACCTAACATTTGCAAGAATTTGACCAACGCACCTTTTTGCTCAGGAAAAACAAAACTGTAGAGCTTTTCACGCTCGGCACTGGCGCTGCGCCCGCCAATCATATAGCGAATGTGTGTCTTGGCCACATCATCATCGCTAAGATCGTGCACGTCGTAGCCTGCAAGGCGCAGTTGAGAGATGATTTCTTGTTTTTCATCATCGCCACCACTGACTCGCACCCCCACAAAAATACAGGCGTTGCGGTGATGCGCATAACGATAATTAAACTCCGTCACTGCACGATCGCCCAAAATATGACAGAATTTTAAAAAACTGCCCTTTTGTTCAGGGATCGTCACTGCCAGCAAGGCTTCTTGCTTTTCCCCGATTTCACAGCGTTCAGACACATAACGCAAGCTGTGGAAATTTAAATTCGCACCTGAAAGCACATTGACCAAGGTTTCCCCTTGAATGTTGTGTTGTTGCACATATTTTTTTAAGCCCGCGAGTGAGAGCGCACCAGACGGCTCTGCAATAGCACGTACATTTTCAAAAATATCTTTCACGGCTGCACAAATTTCATCGCTTTCAACGGTGATGACATCATCGAGGTATTGCTGACATAAACGGAAGGTTTCATCACCAATGCGTTTCACCGCCACCCCGTCGGCAAATAGCCCTACGCGCTCCAAGTCCACAGGCTCGCCTGCTGCCAGGGCCGCTTTAAGGCATGCAGAATCTTTAGATTCCACACCGATGACTTTAATTTCAGGCATTAATTGTTTGATTAACACCGCAATACCCGCCGCTAATCCACCGCCACCGACAGGCACGAAAATGCGGTCAATATGTGGCAATTGCTGGAGCAACTCCATACCCAACGTGCCTTGGCCTGCAATCACCATCGGCGCATCAAATGGGGGGATAAAGGTCATTTTTTCCGATTGCGCAAGCTCAATCGCTTTGGCTTTTGCCTCATCAAAGTTAGCGCCATATAGAAGCACTTCACCACCAAAACCCCGCACGGCATCAACTTTAATGCTTGGCGTATTTTGCGGCATCACAATCAGCGCTCTTAGCCCCAATTTTTTGGCAGAAAGCGCTACACCTTGCGCGTGGTTGCCTGCTGAGGCAGCAATCACGCCTGCCGCCTTTTGCGCCTCATTGAGTGAGGCAATCATGGCATACGCCCCACGGATTTTAAAACTGTTAACGGGCTGGCGATCTTCTCGTTTGATAAAAATCTGATTATCAAAGCGTTGAGAGAGTTTTTCCATCTTCTGTACAGGTGTGACTTCCACCACATCATACACCTTAGCGGTGAGTACTGTGCGCAGATAGTCATTACCTGAAAGTTGTTCTGTGCTCATGATTAATCCTCCAGCTTACGTTTATCACGCACGGCACCTTGGTCGGCACTGGTGGCAAGCATGGCATAAGCCTTAAGCGCAAAGGAGACGTGACGGTCTCGATTTTTCGGCTTCCAACCGTACTTTTCTTGTTGTTCGCGCCGAGCAGCGAGCTCGGCGTCATCCACACGCAGTTCAATTGTGCGATTTGGGATATCAATGGCAATGGTGTCGCCATCTTGCACCAAACCGATTGTGCCACCATTGGCGGCCTCTGGGGAAACGTGCCCAATGGAAAGCCCTGATGTCCCCCCAGAGAAACGCCCGTCGGTGAGCAATGCGCACGCTTTGCCTAGCCCCATCGATTTAAGGTAACTGGTCGGGTAAAGCATTTCTTGCATACCTGGCCCTCCTTTTGGCCCTTCATAGCGAATCACCACCACGTCGCCTGCTTGCACTGCGCCACCTAAAATGCCTTCAACCGCACTTTCTTGGCTTTCAAACACTTTGGCTTTGCCCACAAAGGTGAGAATGCTTTCATCAACCCCTGCGGTTTTCACAATACAGCCTTTTTCTGCCAAGTTGCCCGAGAGCATCGCCAAGCCGCCGTCTTGACTGTAAGCGTGCGCTTTATCGCGAATGCACCCTAAAGTGCGGTCATCGTCCACATTGTCCCAACGGCAATCTTGCGAGAACGCTTCGGTGGTGCGAATGCCCGCTGGCCCTGCACGATAGAAATCCAGCACTTCGGCTGAATCAGTGCGTTTAATATCGTAATGATCAAGCTGCTCTTTTAAGCTTAATCCCAGCACGGTGCGAGTTTGGTTGTGCAACAGATTTGCGCGTTCCAGCTCGCCTAAAATCCCCATCACGCCACCAGCGCGATGAACATCTTCCATGTGGTATTTGTTGGTATTCGGCGCCACTTTGCATAAACACGGCACAAGACGAGATAAACGATCAATGTCTTGCATGGTGAAATCCACTTCTGCCTCTTGCGCTGCTGCCAACAGGTGCAATACCGTATTTGTTGATCCCCCCATGGCAATATCTAGGCTCATAGCATTTTCAAACGCAGATTTAGTTGCAATATTGCGTGGCAATACGCTGTCGTCATCGTCGGCATAGTAACGCTTGCACAATTCCACAATTTGCTTGCCTGCTTTCACAAACAGCGTTTTGCGATCAGCGTGCGTGGCTAAGCACGAGCCGTTGCCTGGCAGGCTCAAGCCCAGCGCTTCGGTTAAACAGTTCATGGAATTGGCGGTGAACATACCTGAGCACGAGCCACAAGTTGGGCAAGCGCTGCGCTCAATGGTTTGGCTGTCGGCATCGCTGACGTTGGGATCCGCACTTTGCACCATGGCATCGACTAAATCAAGCTTGATCAATTTATCCGATAATTTTGTTTTGCCCGCCTCCATAGGGCCGCCTGAGACAAAAATGGTTGGAATATTCAAGCGTAGCGCCGCCATCAACATTCCTGGGGTGATTTTATCGCAGTTGGAAATGCACACCATCGCATCAGCACAGTGCGCATTAACCATATATTCCACACTGTCGGCGATCAGCTCACGTGATGGCAATGAGTAAAGCATGCCGCCATGCCCCATGGCAATCCCGTCGTCCACCGCGATGGTGTTGAACTCTTTTGCCACGCCACCTGCCGCCTCAATTTGCTCAGCGACCAATGCACCTAAGTTGCGCAAATGCACATGCCCAGGCACAAATTGTGTAAACGAGTTAACCACGGCAATAATCGGTTTACCAAAATCGTTTTCTTTCATTCCTGTGGCGCGCCACAATGCACGCGCACCTGCCATATTGCGACCTGAAGTACTGGTCGCTGATCGTAGTTTTGGCATAATGTTTCCTTTTCCCACAAATTAAAACCGCACTTTACGCTGTTTCGATGACGCGTTCAATGCCAAATAATTTAACAAGTTGATTGGTTAACAAATGCAAAGTGCGGTCACTGTGTACTGTCACGTTCAATTCCACGGTGTTATCCACTAATTGCATGTTCATTGCTTGCACGCAAAAGCCACGATGGCGTACCACGCGCAAAATCCGCTCTAACGTTTCAGGCCGCCACTGGGCTGTGATACTCAGTTGATACACATTCATCTTACACTCCAATATCTTCCAACATTTCCACATTGCACGCACCCGGTGGCACTAGCGGCCACACGTTTTCATCCGCTGGAATACACACATGCAATAAATAAGCACCGTCGGCATTTAACAGCCGATCAAGGGCGGCGTCCACCTCATCGCCACGCGTAATGCGTTCACCTGCAATGCCAAACGCACTGGCTAACGTGACAAAATCAGGGTTGTCATCTAAAATTGTTTCGCTGTGGCGAGCATTGAAAAATAGACTCTGCCACTGACGCACCATGCCAAGGCGCTGATTATCAAGCAACAGGATTTTCACCGGCAAATTGCCGCGCTTAATTGACCCCAACTCTTGAATATTCATCATAAAGGAGCCATCACCTGTGAGTAAAATCACATCATCTTGTGGGCGTGCTTTTTTCGCTCCCACCGCTGCGGGCAAACCAAATCCCATGGAGCCAAAACCCGCAGAGGTAATATAATTTTTCGGGTCAAAATGATGCATATGTTGCGCTGACCACATTTGGTGTTGTCCTACATCGGTCGTGATGACCGCACTTTGCTGTTTCTTTTCAGAAAGCGTGTTTAATAGCCACCACGGATTGATCGGCTGATCACCTTGATTTTCAGCATAACGGAAATCATTCTCTTGTTTTAGAGCAATAATTTCATCACGCCACGAAGCTATATCCAACGGTATCGTGAGTGCTTTCGTCGCTTGAATCAGATCTCCACATAACGCCACATCAGCAGGGCGTAATTTATTCATCTCAGCCACATCAATATCAACATGGATCACATTGGCATGGGGAGCAAAGGTATCTAGTTTTCCTGTCACACGGTCGTCAAAACGCGCCCCCATCACCAACAGCAAATCACACTCGTGCACCGCGTGGTTGGCGGCTTTGGTGCCGTGCATGCCGATCATGCCCATATAATAAGGATTTTCTGGTGGGATTGTGCCCAAGCCTTTAATGGTGGACACCGAAGGCATTTGCGTCACATTAAGCAGCTCACGCACTGCGCTTACGCCATTTGCCATGCCAACGCCACCGCCCACATAAAGTACGGGGCGTTTGGCGCGTTGCAATAATGCTTTAGCGGCGGAGAGGTCGGAATCTAAAAGTGCGGTCGGGCGTTTAAGGGGTTTGACGATAGGGTTAGCTGTGGTGGGGGCAAATTGCACATCTTTGGGCACATCCACCAACACAGGGCCAGGACGACCACTTTGCGCAAGATAAAATGCATTCGCTAACACGTCTGGCAATTCTTCAATATTTTGCACGATGAAACTGTGTTTCGTGCATGCCAGCGACAATCCAAGCACGTCCGCCTCTTGAAAGGCATCAGTGCCGATAAAAGGTGATGCCACCTGCCCTGTGATCGCCACCACAGGGATGGAATCCATCATCGCATCGCCCAAGCCTGTGATTAAATTTGTCGCACCTGGACCTGAGGTAGCGATGCACACACCAACCTTACCACTGGCTCTAGCATAGCCAATAGCCGCCATTGCCGCACCTTGCTCATTGCGACATAGCAGATGATCAAGCCCTGAATCATAAATCGCGTCATATACGGGCATAATCGCCCCACCAGGATAACCAAAAAGGGTATCCACTCCGTGGGCTTTCAGGCTTGCTATAATGAGTTGCGAACCGTTCATTTCTCCTCCTAACCGCACTTTTATTCATTTTTAAAATTATTTTGCATAAAAAAACCCTCGCGAGTTTGCGAGGGTTATTTAAATGTGCCTGAGCAGAATTTAAGCATAACACTCGCGTTTGGAGATAATAATCACCAAAATGCGAATAATGCTAATAATTCGGAAAGATTTCATTGTGCTCAAACGTTTTTTAACAGTGCGTTATTGATACCATACTTCGAAAAAAAATAAAAACAATTTTTTTAAAATTCAAAAAATAATGACAAAAATGTTGACTTGATCACAGAATCAGCGCAAATGTAATAATATGCATTCTTAATTGCACCATTTTTCGACAAAATAAACGCACTGTAATGAAAGGAGTTTATATGAGCACTCTAATTGAACAATTGACCCACATTGTTGGTGAAAAACACATTTTAACTGATCCTGCCAAAACGCTGCCGTATCGCAGCGGCTTTCGTTTTGGGCAAGGTAAAGCGTTGGCGGTGGTCAAACCAGGTACATTGCTGGAGCAGTGGAATGTGCTAAAAGCCTGTGTGGCAGCAGATGTCATTGTGATTACACAAGCAGCGAATACGGGCTTAACAGGTGGCTCTACGCCAGATGGTAATGAGTATGACCGCGACATTGTGATTGTCAGCACCCTGCGTTTGGCGCATATTCAATTAATTAATCATGCCGAGCAGGTGATTTGCCTGCCAGGGGCAACCCTTTTCCAGTTGGAAGCCGAGCTGAAAAAACACGAACGCGAGGCGCACTCGGTGATCGGTTCATCGTGCTTGGGGGCGTCCGTGCTTGGTGGCGTATGTAATAATTCAGGTGGGGCTTTGGTGCAACGGGGGCCTGCTTACACTCAAATGGCACTTTATGCTCAAATCAATGCCGCGGGCGAGTTGGTACTGGTCAACCACTTAGGCGTGAATTTGGGCGAAACGCCTGAGGCGATTTTGACCAATCTTGAGCTGCAACGTTATGACGCCGCCGATATTGAACACACTCACCAATGTGGACATGACCACGGCTATCACGAACATGTACGCGATGTGGATGCCGACACGCCAGCCCGCTTTAATGCCGATCCACGGCGGCTTTATGAAGCGTCAGGCTGCGCGGGCAAATTAATGGTGTTTGCCGTGCGCCTTGATACCTTCCCGCTAGAGAAAAATACCCAAGTGTTTTACATCGGCAGCAACGACACCGCCGAGCTGGACGACATTCGCCGCCATATTCTGCAACATTTTAAAAATTTGCCAGTGTCGGGGGAATACATTCACCGCGAGGCATTTGATGTGGCAACCATTTACGGCAAAGACACGTTTTGGGCGATCAAAACCCTTGGCACCAATAATCTGCCAAAACTTTTTGCCTTGAAAAATAAAGTCGATCGCCTGTGCAGTAAATTCGCATTTTTACCTGACCACATTTCCGACCGCACTTTGCAATTTTTAAGCCGCTTTTTGCCGCAACACTTGCCTGAGAAAATGCGCCAATATCGCGATAAATATGAACATCACTTAATACTCGCGATGGCTGGCGACGGCATTGCTGAGGCAAAGGCCTTTTTGCAGGATTATTTCGCCAAACACACGGGGGATTACTACACCTGTGACGCCAAAGAGGCGCAAGCGGCGATGCTCCATCGTTTTGCAGTGGCGGGGGCAGCGGTGCGTTATCGCATCGTGCATCATAAAGCGGTGGAAGACATCGTCGCGCTTGATGTGGCCTTACGCCGCAACGATCGTCAATGGTTTGAAACGCTGCCTGAAGATATTGACCAGCACTTCATCCATAAACTCTACTACGGGCATTTTTTCTGCCATGTGTTCCACCAAGACTACATCGCGAAAAAAGGCACCAACGTGCACCAAGTGGAAGAGAAGATGCTCAAACTGCTTGATCAGCGCGGCGCGGAATACCCCGCCGAACATAACGTAGGGCACCTTTACCACGCTAAGCCTGTGCTGAAAAAATTCTATCGTGATTTAGACCCGACGAACAGCTTCAACCCTGGTATCGGCAAAACCTCAAAACGCAAAAATTGGCAATAACAAAAAACCGCACTTTAATAAAAGTGCGGTTTAAAAATTCATGGCGGTGAGAGGGGGATTCGAACCCCCGATGCACTTTCGCGCATACACACTTTCCAGGCGTGCTCCTTC
The DNA here is from genome assembly GCF_014884995.1 of Spirabiliibacterium pneumoniae. Lineage (GTDB taxonomy): Bacteria > Pseudomonadota > Gammaproteobacteria > Enterobacterales > Pasteurellaceae > Spirabiliibacterium > Spirabiliibacterium pneumoniae. The sequence continues at coordinate 3,816 of NZ_JABMII010000024.1, read as the reverse complement.
AACCACTCGGACATCTCACCGAAATCGTTCGATTAGGGCAAGGAATATAAAGATTATTGCGCTCCACGTCAAGTGTTTTCTTGCCTATGCGCCTTTACGACAGGGGGCGAAGATGTCCTTCTGTGGGCGATATTCGCGCGTTTGAATGTCCCACATGCCAAGCAGGGAGTGAAATAAATTATCTTGGCTATATTCGGTTGTGTTTGCCTGCTGTTGTAAGCACCTTACACTCAACTGTTGTGCCTGAATAAACGCAGGCGATCCCCAAAAAATTTGCGGCACATGGGTTTGCTCACTCGGTGCAATGGCATACGGTGCGCCGTGCAGGTACATGCCGTTTTCGCCTAACGATTCACCGTGATCTGAAACATAATAAAGTGCGGTTTCGGTGTTCGCTAAGCTGTTGAGCTTATGAATGACCGTCGCCAAGAAATGATCCACATAGTGTACGCCATTATCATAGGTGTTAAGTAAACTTTCACGATCACATTGCGCAATATCTTTCGTTTCGCAAATCGGCGTGTAGTGGGCAAATTCGCGCGTATAACGCTCGTAATAGGTCGGGCCATGATTGCCGATGGTGTGCAAAATCAGAAACAGATCGCGCTGCGGCTCGGCTTGCACGTCTTGATCAAAATGCGCCAGCAGTGCCATGTCTAAGCATTCGCCATCGTGGCAATAACGTGGATCGTTTTCATCGATCACACTGCGGTAACTGATGTGATGGCAAACCTCTTTACAGCCGCCGTCATTATCCACCCACAACATTCGCACGCCCACACGCAGCACAATATCCACCAGATTATCTTGGGTGACGGCGGTCACGTTATCATACCCTGAGCGCCCAAGGTTGGAAAACATACACGGCACCGACACCGCTGTTGCGGTGCCACAACTGCTCACTACAGGGAAATTCACCACATCGCCCATTGCTGCAAGCTCTGGCGTGGTTTGTCGCGCATAACCGTTTAGCCCCCAGTTAGCCGCACGGGTGGTTTCGCCAACCACCAATACGATAACACGCCGCTGAGTGCTGGCATTGCGCGTTGCGTCTAATCCTAATGGTGTGTAAGTGCGGTTTTTGCGTTGTTGACGCTTAATTTCATTCACACCTGCGGTGATAAAATTGCTCGGCACAATTAATTTAGGAATTTGATGGTGATTACGCACAAACGAGGCATAATCTTGATAATACAATTTGGCAATGCCACCAACAACGCCCAAACACAACAGCACCACCAGCGCACGTACGCCCAGCTCTTTATACCAAATGCGGTAACGCAGCTTGACTAAACAGTAAATCAGCGCAGGTAACACGCCAAAGCCCAACACCCAAGCAACATAAGGCAGCGTGAGCATACGTTGAGATTCGGCATAATCGGTTTGCAGAATATTTTCTAACATATCCGTGCCAAAATAGACATGATAGAACAAGGCGTGATAACTAATCGCGGCGCTGATAACCAGCAATGCAGGCATTAGCACTTTATGTAGCAGTGGCAATGCTAGCACTTGATACACGGCAAACAATGTGCAGAAAACAAACACGGGCACGCTGGCGAAAAACAGCAGATTATGCGTGTTGGAAATGCTCGCCGCTTGCCATACCGCGCGGAAAAATGCCCCGTTTAAAACAATGGTAAAATACAACGCGAGGGCAAAAGTTAATTGGGTTGAGGTGGCTTGAAAGCGCAATTTCATAACGGATCTTAACTCCTGATAAAAGCGAATTAAGCCCAGTATAAAAAAGAAAAATTAGCACAAAATTAGCACGCAGGATGCGGCAAATAGAGGCTGACCAACAAGCCGTGGGTAAAGTGCGGTGTATCACTAAGCACAATGCGTCCATTATGTTGTTGCACGATGGTGTGCGCGATGGCCAACCCCAGCCCAGTGCCTGTTTGGTGAGTGCCTAACACACGATAGAACGGATCAAACACGCGGCTGCGCTCAGCTGGCGCAATGCCAATGCCATTATCTTCCACTTGCAGCACAACACCATGAGGTAACGCCCGCCAACGCAAGTCCACCTGCCCGCCTGCGGGGGTGTAATTGATGGCATTTTCACAAATTGTTTTGAGCAACACATAAAGTGCGGTCGAATTGGCATAAATGGCCTGATCGCCATCACTGACAATACCAATATCAACATTTTTTTTATCCGCGAGCGGCAACAGCGTTTCTAACACCGACAGAAACGATGCTTGCACGCTCAACTTTTGTGGCGCAGCGTGCTGCGATTGTATTTTTGCCAGCGCCAATAATTGCTCAAGCAAGTGTCGCATACGCGCAATACCTTGTTGCACAGTATTAAGCTGGGCAAGCGCGCTGTTAGGCAAATTATCCGTATGCAAACGTTCGATCTGCAATGAAAGTGCGGTCAGCGGCGAACGCAGCTCATGCGCGGCATCCGCCACAAAACGCTGTTGTTGCGCTTGGCTTTCGCGGACTTTTGCCAGCAGCTGATTAAGTGCGGTGATAAAGCCTTGCAATTCACTGGCAATGCCATGGTTGTCCAACTCAGAAATATCATTGCCAGAACGTGCTGCCACACTGCGCGACAGATGATCAATCGGCTGTAGGCTGCGACGAATACGCCAAATGCAAAATGGAATGATAAATAGCACAAATAAAATCAGCGGAGCCGTGGCCAGCCAAGCAGAGTGTAGCGCAATTTCATCACGAAACTCTTTTTCATCAAAAAACGTGGCGATATTAACGCCGTTAACTGCACGAACATAAAAACGGTAGCGCTGTTTGCCACGCGTAAGCGAATGAAAGCCGCTCGACAGCTGTTGCAGATTGGCAACGTAGTAAGGCACTTGTGTCGAAGTGCGGTGATTTTGAATAAAAATGCGGTTATCACGGTTATGCAACGCCATTGCGGATAACTGTTCATCTGGGCTGACCAGCTGTGCGGTTTGCTGCAAAATATCATCTTGCAGGCGGTAAGCGCTTTTAAAAGCATAATAAAATGCTCCCGTTGCGGTGATCACCAATGCAATCAAAGCAAATAGCGTGATATTACGCGTGAGCTGCTTAATTAAGGAAAACGCCACGTTAAGCCCCTTTTGCCACCTGCCAGCCAGCACCACGAATATTGCGGATTGCCGCCTTGCCTAGTTTCTTACGCAGGGCATGAATTAAAAAATCAATGGCGTTGCTTTCCACTTCGTCCCCCCAAGGGTAGAGCTTTTCTTCTAAATAGCTGCGGGAGAAAATTTTACCTGGCTGCTGCATTAAAATCTGCAACAAAGCAAATTCTTTGTGCGTCAGTTCAATGGCCTGCCCTTGGCTATGCGCCTGCTGTGTGGCGAGATCGAGCGAAATGACGCCGTTCGACAACACGCTTTGCCCCTGATAATGTTTGCGCCGCACCACCGCACGCAACCTGGCATTGAGTTCAACCATTTCAAAGGGTTTCACCACATAATCGTCCGCCCCGCCATCAAGACCTGCCACACGGCTAGCCACATCATCACGCGCTGTGGCAATAAGAATAGAAAGCGCGGTGTTATGGCGACGAATATCTTGCAGTACGCTTAACCCGTCACACTTGGGCAAGCCGAGATCTAAAATCAACACATCAAAATCATGCAGCGCAAGCGCGCTCAATGCCTGCTCGCCGTCTTGCACCCAATCGGTGGCATAGCCTTCATCTTTAAGGCTTGCCAGCACAGCTTGAGCAATCATCACATCGTCTTCAACCAATAAAATTCGCATGATATTCCCTTTCCTTTTGCCCACTATAGCAAATTTTGCTCCACAGAATAACCGCACTTTTTATTTTCAGACTGCCGAAATAATAGTAACATT
>NZ_JABMII010000023.1 GCF_014884995.1 Spirabiliibacterium pneumoniae | reverse complement strand
ATCAAACTCTTCAATTTAAAAAGTTTAAATCTTCTCGCTCAATGAATTTTGACTTAAAATTTTAAGCACTCATTAAGACTTCATATTTTATAAAAAACAAAGCCACAAGTGCCCACACAGATTGTCTGATATTTTGTTAAAGAACGTTTTTGACATCAAAGTCAAGGCTTAGAATTATATAAGATCTTCTCGCCGCAGATCAAGCAGTTTTTTCAACTTTTTGATCTTTTTCCACCGCACTTTGCATTGCCGTGCGTCAGTGGGTGCGAATTATAGTGCGTGGCAAAACTTTCGCAAGTGTTTTTTTCACAAAAATAATTAAGTGCGGTTTTTATCGCCAAACTGGCGAAAAACCGCACTTTATGAAGGAGACTTACATCGCCACCACAACACAGGTCGCCACAGCTTTAGCACGATTTAATTCCGCTTTAGCCGCGTTGCGATCGCCTACTGGCCCGATAAAAACACGCGTCCAGTTGGCACTGACTGCGGTGCGAGCATTAAAACCCGACATAACAAGTTTTGCTTGCAGATTTTCTGCTTGTTGGCGATTTTTAAATGCACCACATTGCAAGCCAAATTTGCCCTTGCTGACCGTGGTTTCCGTGCTTGGGGGGATACTTTCATTGGCTGTTTTCTTCTCGCTTGGTGCAGTCTTTTTCTCAGCTTTGCTTGATTTAGCTTCGGTGACCACTACCTCTTTTGGCTGAGACTTTTCGATAACAACAGGTTTTTCAACTACTTGAGGCGCTTTTTTCTCAACCTTATGCTCTTTGATCACTGGCTCTTGTGGTTTTTCCACTTTTGGCACATTCGCAACAGGTTGATCACGTTCAAGCATTTTTAGGATCTGTTTTTGCTCTTCCGTCAAATTTTGTATTTTACTGGTGTCTTTCGGCATATCCTCGATCGGAATTTCGCGTGTTTCAAGATCACGAATGTAGCTCCATACCTCTTCAGGACGACTCGGTAATGTGCTTTTCGGCTGCTCTTCAGGCGCACTTTCCACCGCAGGCAGCGCCACACCACTTTCTGTTGACTTTTCTTTCAGCAAGAACAATCCTGCAGCGAAGGCGGCCACGATCGCTAATAAGATGATCAGTAATAATGTTTTATTCACAGGCGCGTGCTTTTTCTTTCTTATTTTGCCTCTGGCGGCATAGTCTCGCTGAACCACGATGGTAACCTTTTGATCAAGTCTATAATAAATACTAAGTTAAGAATTTTACTCAAAAAAGGGGCTATTGCCTAGTATCAATCCAATAATATTCACAATTAGCTAAAATCGATCGGATCTATATCCAAAATACATTGCAAATGACTAGCCTGTGCCAGCATTTTTTGTGCCAGTGCTGTTAATAGGCGCTGCAATAGGGATTTCGATGGATGTTGTAATAATAATTGCCAATGATAAAAACCCGCTTTTTTCGCCATCAGTCCTTCTATCGGCCCTAGAATTTGCAGTGCAGGGATATGATGCTGTGCACCATAGTCTCTGATGGTTTGAGCAAGCATATCTAAATAGCTCACCGCACTTTCACTGTTTTTGCTGCGCACTTTGAATAACGCTTGCCCTGCATAGGGTGGCAGCCCAAGCTGTGCGCGTAGTTGCAAAGCTTGCTTAGCAAAGGCACGATAACCTTTATCTAACAAAGTACTCAATAACGGATGATGTGGGAAATGGGTTTGCAACACCACTTCGCCTGCTTGCAACCCTCGCCCTGCACGACCAGCAACTTGCACATAGAGCTGCGCTAAACGTTCTTCGCTGCGAAAATCTTGTGAAAATAACGCGCCATCAATATTCAACAGCGCCACTAAAGTGACATCAGGAAAATGGTGGCCTTTCGCCAGCATCTGCGTGCCAATTAAAATCTGGCTTTTCTTTTGCTCAATAGTCTTTAAATGCGCTTCAAGGCTGCCTTTGCGTGCGGTGCTATCACGATCAATGCGTACCGCACTAAATGCTGGAAATCGCTGCTTAAGCTGCTGCTCTAGCTGCTCCGTGCCGATGCCAGTGGTCACTAAATGCGTTGAACCGCACTTTGGACATTGTCTCGGAATAGGGCGCTGGATGCCACAATGATGGCAACGCAAATGATGCTGTGTTTGATGATAAGTATAAGGGCGCTCACACTGTTGACATTCTGCTAACCAGCCGCATTCATGACAAAGCATAACGGGTGCATAGCCTCGACGGTTTAAAAAGAGTAAGACTTGATTGCCCCGCTCAAGGTGCTCTCGCATCAGGCTTTCCAGTCGCGCAGAAATGCCCGCATTCAGTGGCTGATTTTTCAAATTGATAATATGCTGAGAAAGATTGTGCGCACTGATAGCACGACGATCGAGCTGTAATAGGCGGTATTTATTTTTTTCCACATTTGCCAAACTCTCCAAGCTCGGCGTTGCACTGCCAAGAATGATCGGAATATTCGCCTTGCGTGCACGCACCACCGCCATATCCCGCGCATGGTAACGCCATTGGGTATCTTGTTGTTTATAGGAGGGATCATGCTCTTCATCAACAATGATCAATCCAAGAGTCTGAAACTGGGTAAACAAAGCCGAGCGAGTGCCGATCACAATCGCACTGGCACCGCACTTTGCCCGTTTCCATGCGGCAAAGCGTTGGCGATCCGTCAAATTAGAATGCAACACATCAATCGGCAAATGAAAACGCTGCTCAACACTGCGCACCAATTGCGGCGTCAACCCAATTTCTGGCACAAGAAACAGCACTTGTTTGCCTTGTTTTAGCACCTCTTCCATCATTTGCAAATACACTTCCGTTTTGCCAGATCCTGTGATGCCATCTAATAACCATGTGTGGTGATCTTTGGCCATTGCCATCGCATTAAGTGCTAAAGCTTGCTGCTTGTTTAAGTACGGTTTATTGTCACTTGCCACCCATACAGTGTCCAGCGCATCTTGCCATGGTGTAAACACACTCTGCTGAACGCGTTTTTCGATCAATTTTTTCTCCTGCAACGCGCGTAAAAGTGCACTGTTTTCGCGCACATCTTCAGCCAAAATAGTATGCTCAGGCGCCTGACTCAGACATTCAAGGAACGCCTTTTGTTTCGGTGCGCGGCTTAGCGTGTTGTGTAAAAGTGCGGTTTCACCTGCTGGGGTCAGCCGATAAACATAACTTGGCGCCATTTCATCTGCTTCACCAGTACGCAATTTAGTAGGCAAGGCCTGAAAAAGCACATCGCCAAGCCCTGCGTGGTAATAACGCGCAGCCCATTCAAGCAAAGAATCCATTTCGGGCGTAAAAATTGAATGGTGATCGAGCACCTCAAGAATGGGTTTGAGTTTTTCTTTCGGTAGTGGGCTTTCTGTTGGCAAATCAACCACGATCGCAATGCGATGTTGCCGCCCAAAAGGCACTCGCACACGCGCCCCAACGGCGATCGTCTGATCGGCGGGTGCGAGGTAATCAAAGGTTTTGGCCAGCGGCAAAGCCAGCACTGCGCGTACAAAAGTTGTCATCATTTTTATCTCTACTCATCTGCGTCAGTATAGCCCATCTTGCACCAAACCGCACTTTACAAATAAAGTTGCGAATCGCCGTTTTATTTTGTATAATTCACCGCCTTATACACAAGGTTGTGCAATTTGCACTTGATTAATACATATGGTGTCGGGCAAGCGATCCGATAGCGATATGGCTTCACATTGAGGTTTTCTATGAAACAAGGTATTCATCCTGAATATAAAGAAGTGACTGCAACGTGTTCTTGCGGTAACGTGATCAAAGTTCGTTCTACTGTGGGACACGATATTAACCTGGACGTTTGTGGTGTTTGTCACCCATTCTATACAGGTAAACAACGTGTGGTAGATACTGGCGGTCGTGTAGAGCGTTTCAACAAACGTTTCAACATTCCTGGTTCTAAAAAATAAGTGGTGACCGCACTTTTGTCTTTATCAAACCGAGCGATTGCTCGGTTTTTTATTATCACAAGGAGAGAATATGCAATCCATTGAACAATTAATTGAGATTATGCGCCAGCTGCGCAATCCTAATGGTGGTTGCCCGTGGGATTTGGAACAAACCTATCAAAGCATGATCCCCAATGTGTTGGAAGAAAGCTACGAAGTGGTCGAAACTTTGCAAACGCCCGATTTCACTGCCATGCGTGAAGAACTCGGGGACTTATTATTGCAAGTGATTTTTCTAAGCCAACTGGCAAATGAAGACAAACAATTTAATTTTGATGATGTCGTAAGCCATCTTAATCAAAAATTGATTTTTCGCCACCCACACGTTTTTGGTGAAAAACAAGCCCAAAACGGTGAAGAAGCATTAAAAAATTGGGAAGCACAAAAAGCACAAGAGCGACTCGAGAAAAAACAATTTTCACTCCTTGATGATATTCCTCGCGCATTACCTGCGCTTTTGCGCGCTGAGAAATTACAAAAACGGATCACTAAACTCGAGCAAACCGCACTTTGTCGAGAAGATCTCATCACCCAAAGCCAACAACAGCTGCAAACATTAAAAGGTAATGAACACGATGCCCAACAATTGGGGCAATTATTATACAATGTGGTCGAGCTATGTCGCCAATCAGGCTTAAAAGCTGAAAGTTTATTGCGAGAAGAAAACGAACGTCGTGAAAAAGCGGCCCGCCAAATGGAGCAACAAAATAGCTAAAGTGCGGTCTTGAGGTAACAAAAAAGGGCGAATCATCGCCCTTTTTCTTTATGC
>NZ_JABMII010000022.1 GCF_014884995.1 Spirabiliibacterium pneumoniae | reverse complement strand
TTATTTTAGCGCAAATATTGCGCATTTTGTTCATTATATAGGCTGGCATCGCCAGAGATTTATTTTATTGTAGTGGGTGTAACAACTGTGGTAACTTCTATTTTTATTACCACTCCAATAAAAACCGCCATTAAGACGGTCTGTGGTATAAATTGGAGGGCAATGGAGGTGTTTATTTCATATACTTCTTAGCATAACTAGTAAAGGTGCTCGATAAAGCAACAGTCACAAAGAATGAGCGTAATTTATCTAGGTTATCTTGAGGTAAAAAATGTAATCTGAGAATAGGGCAACCATTCCAAGTAAAATGTTCGGGCGTAATTAAGTGCCAAAAATAAACTGCACCAGCTAACACTGCAGCCCCTAGAAAGAGTTTGATAAATCGAACAATCCAACAGTGTAACTCATCTTTAATCGCTTCTTGACGCTGATGTTCTTTTTGTTCTGATTCAGCTTGATTGGCTAGTTGTTGATGTTCGTATAGCTCATTATTAAATAGCGCTTGCTCATTTTCTGCACTTCTTTGGCTGCTAACTGGCTGAAAATCATTATTCATCTCATTCTCTCACTACAGTGCAGAGTGCGGAGTGTTGATTACATGCTCGCGATAAAAATGCTCAATCAGGTCATTAGAAATAGCAGAAGCAGGATAAGTAACTACTTTTTGAGACCATGGAGATTCGGGTTGATGTGTAGCACTAGAAAGTGTGATGCCATCATATTTTGCATATTTATCATAGACAGTATCCATGATTTCTGTTTCATGATCTGTGAATTTAATGGGTGCATAAGGGCTATACCCTTCGATAAATTCAATCGGCGCACTTCTGTATTTTTTCACCGTCTGATAAATACTAGGAATAACAGGACCATATTGCCATGCTTCCACTGGTTCAAGCAGTAGAGCAGCGCCATATTTACCTAACATCCAGCCATGAGCAATATAGGCCAGTTTAATAAGCTGCATTGGGGTTAAGGTGTTTTTATTGCTCTTTGCTTTATCTAGAAGATAATTGGCGACAGCAAGTGATTTGTAGGTATAGCTCATCATTCCTCCCGATAAAAAAACTTCTTGATAAATGAAAACAGCCCATGTAACTAGAAGTTTACATAGACTGTCAAAGATCAATTTACAGTTTTTCTCTATTTTGCCACAACTTTTCTTCATAAGGAATACCGTATGTTATAAAAGCCCACATCAGTGGGCATGGTTAAG
>NZ_JABMII010000021.1 GCF_014884995.1 Spirabiliibacterium pneumoniae | reverse complement strand
GTGCGGTCTAACCGCACTTTGAGGGTGGAATGAGAGGTGTGTTATGTTTCGCTGACGTTTTCTAACGCGCGCTCCACCGCACTAACGATGGTCATATGCACTTCACTCGACATCAGGGAACGTAAAATGATGTTCAACTCACCCACTTTATTGATATCTGCACTGTCATCGTCCAAGAAGTAGTCATTATCTTTCAGGCTGGCAATAAAAGTGGAGAACACCGCTTTATCGAAAAATTCGGGGGCATTAATGCCATGTAATACCGACAGGCGTTGTGCCACTGATTGACTTTCTCGCTCAAGGCGATTGCGCGAAATATGTGGATCTGTCTGCAAGAAGTTGAGCGTAATATAATAACGCTGCACGATCTCGCGTACATTAGATGCCAGCAGTTGCAGACTGCGAATGTGGCGTTTATTGATCGACAGCATCGTATCGCGCCGCACAATCAACTCTTGGCGCTCTAGTTCACCAATCAAGCGCTTAACCACCCCTTCTATCTCATCAGGTTCAAAATCCAAAAACAGTTCCGCTTTCAAAAACGGATAGAGCTTTTCAATGCCTTTGAGCAATAGCCCTTGTTGTATCGCTTCATGGTGCATAATGATCGATGCCACCAACGATGGCAATACAAACAAGTGCTTGATATTATTACGATAATACGTCATCAACACCGCAGAAGCGCGCTCCAGACAAATAATTTCACCGAAATTATCTTGCTCAACCACAATCCCTACTTTATCTAAGCTCAACACGTGTTCAAGCATCTCTTGTGGCGATTCTTGCGGCACGATTACATCTTGGCTATAACGCACATTGGTCAGAAGCTGCTGATAACAGCTTAGCTGAGAGAGAATTTGCTCACGTGTGAGCGCGCGCTGGCGTGAAGAAAGCAAAATAGTACCAATTAAATTCATGGCATTGATCGCGGCGGCATTATTAATATTGCGCATCACATCCGTTGCAATCGCATCCACCACTTGCGGCAGCCACGCTTTACTCTCTTCTTGTGTTTGTGGCTCTTTCCAGTGAGGTTGATGCGTGTTGAGATAGCTATTTAACGTAATCGGTTCGCCAAAATTCACATATCCTTTACCCATGTTGCGCAGTTTTTTGATCACCCGCAGCACCAGACCCGCACTTTCTTTTTCTTTCGCCACACCGCGCAGCTCTTTGGCGTAAGTATCAACCTCCAGCACATGTTCATAGCCAATATACACTGGCACCAAACTGATTGGACGAGTATGCCCCTCCAATAAGGCTTGCAATGTCATAGACAGCATACCCGTTTTAGGCGCAAGCAGGCAGCCTGTGCGTGAGCGCCCACCTTCAATGAAGAATTCTACCGAATACCCACGTTGAAAAAGCTCAGAGAGATATTGCCGAAAAACGCTTGAATACAACCGATTACCACTGAAAGTGCGGCGAATAAAAAACGCGCCCCAACGACGAAAACGCCCACCAACAGGCCAAAAGTTCAGGTTGATGCCCGCGGCAATATGCGGTGGGAAAAGCCCTTGATGATAAAGCACATAAGAGAGCAATAAATAGTCAATATGGCTACGATGGCATGGGATATACACCACCTCATGGCCTTCAATCGCCAGTTTACGCACTCGGTCAGCGTGTTGCACTTCAATCCCACGATACAGCTTATTCCACAACCAGCCTAAAAAGCGATCCGCCATGCGCAGACTTTCATAATTCATGTTCGCCGCAATCTCACGCAAAATGGTTTCGGCATTTTGATAAGCTTTTGACTCGTCGATTTTTTTGGTTTTCGCCTCATCAGCAATGGCGCGTTGCACAGCTTCAGATTGCAAAATTTTACTAAACATTGCCTGACGGTTAGGCAAACGTGGGCCTGTGGTAGAGGTACGTTGTTTGGCAAAGTGAATTTTTGCAACACGCGTGAGTTTGCGCGCGATTTGATCATCATTGCCTTGCACTTGTACCATATCGCGCATTGCCACCGCTGGAGAAAATCGAACGAAATTATCACGCCCATACCATAACATCGCCCACACTTTTTGCAATGGGCCGAAAAAGCGTAAATGTGCCACTTTTTCCTCATACCCTGGCGCACGTCCCCACAGCACCGACACAGGCACAATTTGCACATTAAGATCCTCACTTTCACGTTGCAACTCAAAATAGCGCGAAAAAAACTCACGCACACGCCCATCAAGCTGTTTAGATTTGAAAAAGCGCCGACCTTTGTCTAAAAATACATAGCGCGGCATTTCCACGCCATTGATCTCGTTCATCTCAAGCGGATCGGGCAACCCTAACTGCTGACAATTTTGCTGTAAAATCACCAAATCCGTCTGTGACGTGTACGGCAACAAATAAACAAACGGATGCGCAACATCCAAAGCCAACTCTTCAACAGGATCAGCAGGAATAGGGCTACTTTTGACCAAAAACGACAACGCAAAACGGATCATTTCGCGATAAAGTGTCACTAACACAGACATAAAATCCATCCAATCAAATGAGATGATAACTAAGTGATAATTTTGTCATTTTACTATAAAAATTCTCTATTGGGGATAAATAATGCCGCCCCTCCGATTTTATGCCCATTTTCGTGAACTTGTGCACACAATCGCACATGAAAACAAAAATCCATTGCATAATTTTGAAGACTGTATATAATATCAGTCAAACTGTATAAATAGACAGGATTAATTATGGCTTCAAAATCGCTTACTCCACGCCAGCAGCAAGTATATGACTTTCTGCGTGAACATTTAGAATCCACTGGCATGCCACCAACGCGCATGGAAATTGCCAAAGAGCTTGGCTTTCGCTCGGCGAATTCCGCCGAAGAGCACCTTAAAGCACTTTCTCGCAAAGGTGTGATCGAAATTTTGTCGGGCACTTCACGTGGCATTCGCTTATTGCTTGAGGAAGATAACAATACGACTATTCCTGAAGATGAAGGCTTGCCACTGATCGGGCGCGTGGCCGCGGGTGAGCCAATTTTGGCACAAGAACATATTGAAAGCACCTATCACATTGACCCAACCATGTTCACACCGCAAGCGCACTTTTTACTTAAAGTTTACGGCATGTCAATGAAAGATGTCGGCATCATGGACGGCGATATGCTCGCAGTACACCGCACCAAAGACGTGCGCAATGGGCAAATCGTAGTAGCGCGCATCGACGATGAAGTCACCGTCAAACGCCTTGAGAAAAAAGGCTCAACGGTGTACCTCCACCCTGAGAATGAAGAGCTATCCCCTATTGTGGTAGATTTGCGCGAGCAATCCCTCGACATAGAAGGCATAGCGGTCGGCATCATTCGCAACAATGCGTGGATGTGACATACTCTCCACATCAAAAAAGCGTGCTTAGACACGCTTTTTAAAGTGCGGTCAGGCTCACGCGAGCTAGCGCAAAGTGAAATCAATCGGCACTGTGATCGCACCGTTAAGCCCAGCAGGGCGAGGGCCGACAGGGCGTGCGGCGTTCACCGCCTGTAATGCTAGTTTATCCAACTCAGAAAAACCTGATGATGTCGCAACACTCGCCCCCACAATAGCACCATTGGGCGCAAGGTTAAAACGAATAACCACTTTGCCTTGCTGGCGCATCATTTTAGCTCGCTGTGAATAACGCTTGTTGCGCTCAATTTCACGACGCAGCTGGCGGCGATAATCATCAAGCTGTGCGCCACCTTGCCCGATGACAGCTTGATTGCTGCTTTTAGCCCCTGCTGCCAAGTGTGAATTGGCTTGATTTGGGCTGTTGACCGTGCGCTCGCCACTGACCGCACTTTGTGGTTTTTGTTTGTTTTTTTTGTCAACAGATTGAGTGACTTTTTTAGGCTTCGGCTCAGGTTTCGGTTTTGGCTTCGGCTTTGGTTTTTCAACTTTCTTTTCCACCTTTGGCTTTTCAATAGGCTTTGGCGCCACCGTCGGATCAGGCACTTCTTCTTTTGGTTCCTCTAGCTGCACTTCAGGCTCCTCTTCAGCTACTGGCGCAGGCTCGGGTTCGGGTTCTAGCTGTTTTTGTGCTTCAATCATCGCCATCACCATTTCCATTGAAATGCTGTCACTTGGTTGCGCTACAGCCACGCCATTGATGCTTTGGTCATCACTTTTTGCAAGTGCCATGATCACAGCCGACGCCAGCGCAGAATGCAGCAATAAAGAGCCCGTAAAGCCAATCAAAGAACGGCTTTTCATGTTACTGCCCTTTTTCTTTGAGCGTCACGATCGCCACATTTTTGATCTCATACTTAGAGAATAATGTGGTCACATCCACAAACTGCTGAAACGGCGTCGCAGCATCGACTTTTAGCGTGACCTTTTGCGTTTTATCCCATTTGGCAATCTCTTGCTCAAGTTCTGCTTCGCTGATAGGTTTATCGTTAAAATACCATTTACCATCATCGGTAATCGTCAGCAATTTAGCTAAATCATCTGCTTTCATAGTCACATTGTGGCTGGCTTTCGGCACATTAACTTGAATTTTGCCCTGTGTGATAAAAGAGGCTGTCACTAACACAATCGCCAGCAACACCAGCATAATGTCAAGAAATGGGACAATATTAATCTCATCAAATTTTTTCATCCTGCCCCCTCGCCTGCTGAGCTTGTGCATGTAAGGCATACCACTTCATTTTATTAATATCCACCTTGCGGTTAAGCCCGTTGTAAAATACCATAGAGGGGATCGCCACCAAAATCCCCACCGCAGTGGCTTTAAGTGCTAACGACAAATTGACCATAATGGAAGCCGCATCAATGTCACCGCCTGCTTGCCCCATGGTGTAAAAGGTCAGCAAAATACCAACCACGGTACCTAACAGCCCAACATAAGGCGCGTTGGAGCCAATAATCGCAATCGGCGTCAAATTCCGAGTCAGATCAATTTCCAAATCATGGATAGTCGCATAGTCCGCCACATTCACACTAGCAAAAAAGAGCACCCGCTCAATCACCTTCCATACCATGATAAAACTCATCAACGCGAGTGAGCCAAGAATAATGTAATCTGTATATTGCTCCAAAAACTCAAACAGTGACTGCATAGTATCTTTAAACCTTAAATAGTAGTGATAATTAGTCTCATTATTATAGCAAGACAAATAAAAGGCGCAATGTAAATTGCGCCTTGGAATGCACATAAAGTGCGGTTAGAAAGTTTAGTTGATGTTGAAACAAATATCATGCCCAGCGTTTGGCAGCGTTGACTAGGGCTGTGGCATTTTTATTAAACGTATTGTTCAACATCATAATGAACATTGTCTTTATCTGTTATTAGCTGCCAGTTCATATAGCAATCCTCACCGCAGCTCAAACACCTTGATGATTAATGCTATGTCACTAAATAACCCACCGTAAGTTACTTTTTAATAGTTATACTATTCATCACTTTGCTATCTTTTTAGTATTCTATTTTCTTGTTCATACCAACAACATATTATTTTTTCATCTTTGGCTAAAGAAAAGATAAGTATGATGCCGTTATAACAAATTAAAAATTAAGTGATTTATAAATATACCTTACTGCTTGGCGGAAATCACCACACGGCGGTTAGGGCGTAAGCAGTCTTTCAACGCTTGACCACTTTCACCATCACAGGATACCACTTGGTCAGCTTTACCAAAACCGTGGGTCGAAATGTTTTGCGCTGGGAAGCCAAGGTTCGCCATATAGGCTTTCACCGCATCGGCACGGCGTTGTGACAGTTTCAAGTTATAGCTGTCTGAACCTAAGCGGTCGGTGTAACCGTCCACAGTCACCGCAGTGATGCCTTGAGATTTCAAGCCTTCCACCACGGTTTCAACCACTTTTTTACCTTTTGGTGTTAAACGTGCTGAATCAAAGTCAAACAAGAAGTCGCCGTTCAATTCATACTGGTTGTTACAGCCTTTCGGATGCCAGAAGAACGATTGGGCATTCATGTCGGTGTCAAACAACACTTTGAATTGGCAGATTTTGTGTACGCCGTTTTGACGGTAGTTGAACACATAATCCCATTCACGCACGCCGAATAAACCTTCTTGGTAGTGTGGGCGACCAATCAAATAATAGAGCTGGTCTTTGTTCATGCCCGCTTCAATTTGGCGCACGTTATCCCAGTTTGGCCAGGTGCCGTATTGCGAGCCAGAGAAGTTGACGCTAGCATCTTCAATCTTCGGCCATTTTGGCTCGTCGGTTGTGCCGTTCTTTTTCACATCACTTAAGTTGCCGCACGCTGCCACAACGCTGGCTGCCAACAATGGCAAGGCCCATTTTGCTAATTTTTTCATTGCTTTTCCTTATCAAAAGTGACCGCACTTTGTGCAAAGTGCGGTCGGGGTGATTACCATTGATAGCCTACGCCAGCGCCTACGTTAGTACCACCTGAGCTATTGGTTGCAGCATTAAGCTTGATAATCACATGGCCACTATCGGAGATGCGTGACACACCCAAGGCGACCGCACTTTTACCGCTGTAATGACCGCCTGCAACTGCCACCATTGAATGTCCTGGAATATAGGCTTGTGGCAAGCTCGCCATGGCTGAGTTGCCCGCAATGCCGCCTTTGAGCTTGCGATCCATATTGTTCATACGGTTGCCAAGATTGTTGATCGCTTGGGTGTTTTTATTCACCTGCTGCGCAACACCTTTCACCTGACGAACAGTCGCCACATCACTATCCTTAACGCCGTCTGCTACATTGGTAATAGTGTTTCCGCCGTTATTCAGACCATACGCTCCCAAGCTCACGTTACCCGCTTGCGCTGACTTGATAGTCACACCTGCTTTATCCACTTTGGTGTTGCCCGCTGTCACGCTCTTCACGTTGAGGTTGTCCGCAAGGCGGATTTTCACGTTGTTGCCCTCTACTTTAGTTGAGATATTGCTATCCGCGCCCGTGATTTGCACCGTGCTACCCAACTGTGCAGTGTGTGAGCCCTCGTTGCCCGCAAAGGTGATTGGTTTCACCACTTGGCTGGTGAAGAAGTTTAATGCACCGCCAACACTATGAGCGGTTTCTTTTTTGCCGTCGGTGCCTGTCAACTCATAGCTTGGCGCAGTCACTTCGCCATTGTCGCTCACTGTTGAGCCACCACCCAATGCATTAGCCACGGATTGTGCGGTGTTGTGCAATTGGCCGCCGTTAACAGCTTGTTGGCTACCTTCAGTCACGTTGCCTGCTTTCACACCATCAATGGCTTTGTTGCCTGCGTTAATGCCGTTGTTGTCGATGGCAACATTGCCCACTTTCACTTCATCAAACGCCACTTTATCTGCGGTTTCCACAGTGTAAATAGTTTGACCATTAACACCAACACGTGGCTCTTTTACCACAATATTTTTACCCGCTTCAACTTCCGTTTTCGCCGCTTTAGATGTGGTGTTAACAGAGGCAATTGCATCATTGATATTGCCTTTGCCAGTGCCGCCGATGTCAGCATTGGTGAATGTGCCCGTGTTTGGATCATAAGTGGTGTTTCCACCGATGATATTTTTCACGCCTTCACCTTGGTTAAACAACTGGCTGCCGTTCACGGCATCTGTGCTCTTCGCTGAAATGTCGCCATTTTGCACGCCAGAGACTTTATTGCCACCAGCATTGATGCCTGCGCTAGTCACGCTCACATTGTCTGCTTTCAAGCCTTCATTGTTTAGAGTAACCTTATCGCCGACTTTCACGCCGTCTTTGTTCACCCTGGTATCGCCTGCTTTCACGCTGTCCACATCCAAGTCTTTCTTCGTGGCGACGGTGTATGTGGTGCTGCCATCGTCATTTGACTTGCTTTTAACAACAATGTTATCACCCGCTTCAACTTTGCTGCTGGCCGCTGCTGCTGCTTTTTTCACATCACCGATGTTAGCCGCGTTGGTGTCAACATCGCCACCGCTCGCCACGTTGGTGATCGCTTTATTACCTGCATCAATGCCTTTGTCATCAATTTTCACACCGCCGTTGGTGGTGATGCTGTCAAGATCTTTGATGTCTTTGGCCAATTTCACGGTCAATTTCGCGTTGTCGCCGTCTTGTGTTGCCACCACGCCGATATTGTTGTCAGACAATTTCCCTTCATCTGTCACGCCACCAACGATACTCGCAGTTTTGTTAAGTGCGGTTGAGGCAGTGCCTGTGTCGCCCGCATATTTGATGCCATCATTTAAGGTAGCCACTTCTTCATCGTTCACTTCTAAGCGTGGTTTAGTATCACCATCTTTACCGTTCACGCCTGGTTGACCGTCGGTTTTGGTGGTTAAGCTTACGCCATTAGCACCGTTTTCACCTGCAATAGTAATCGCTGGTTTGCCATCGCCATTGTCGCCTTTAATGCTTACGCCATTTTTACCATCTTTACCAGTCACAGTGACAGCACCTGCTTCACCTTTGCTATCAGGATCGTTAGGATCGACTAACTTACCGATAGTCACATCGTTTGTTAAATCAACCACCACTTTGTTACCATCAACTTCAGTGGTGATTGAGTTGCTGTCACCGCCAACAATGTCAAAGCGTTTGTTGTTTTTATTAACCACAATGCCGTCCGCGTTGGCGTCTTTATCCGCACCCACGGTAAAGTCAGCTAACTTATCACCCGCATCAGCAGAAATCGCATCTAGCTGTCTTTTGTTCACCGCGTCTTGCGGATCTTTACCATCAGCAACACCTGTGATTAGTTTATCACCAGCATCAATACCATTTTTGTCAATCACCACAGGGCCGATCACCGCACTGTCAAGCAACATGTCTTTTTTGGTTGCCACAGTCAAGGTTTTGCCGTCTTGCACCAATTTGATGTTATCGCCAGCATTAACTGTCACAGTATCATCCGCCTGCACATTAGCTTTGCTTGTCCCGTCCACTTCACCAGTGGTTTTGCCTGTAGTGATATTCCAGCCTTTTTGCAGCGTTTTAATACCTTCTTGGTTTAAGATAATATCTTCTGCGTTTTTAATCGTTTTTTGATCCACACCAAACAACTGACCGCCATTCACGGCATCTGTTGAATCTTTCGACACCTTGCCTGCTGCCACGTTAATAATGGCTTTATCGCCAGCGTTAATGCCGTCATTATTAATCACAACACCGCCGTTGGTGGTGATGCTATCAATGTTGGTCAAGTTTTTCGCCAGTTTAACCACTAGTTCACTGCCGTTGTTTTCAACGTAAGTGTTGGCGTCAGACACGTTCGCGCCGTCGTTACCACCTTTGATGGTGAGTTTTTCGTTCAATTTTTTCGCTAGTGGCGCTTGGGCGTCATCTTTATTATTGCCTTGGAATAACAAACCGTCATCAAGTGTTGCCACTTGTTTATCGCCCACTTGCAAGCGTGGTTGAGTGTCACCGTCTTTGCCGTTTAGGCCTGGTTTTCCGTTAACCACTTCTAATGTCGCGCTGGCACCATCTTTACCGTCTTTACCGTTGTTTAAGGTGATAGAACCATCTTTGCCGTTCAGGGAAACGCCGTCTTTGCCGTTGTCGCCTTTCACGCCAATGCTGCCATCTTTACCGTTGATCACCACTTTATCGCCAACGTTTAGATTTTCGCCAATGCCGATCTCTAAACCGTCTTGGTCATCGTTAGCTTTCACAGTAATGCCGTTTTTGCCGTTGACTTTGATTGTTTCACCCAATGGTTTTTTCACGGCTTGATCATCATCGTCAGTCAAGCCAAAGCCTTTGTTGGTTAAGTCTTTGTCTAGGCTGTCTTTTAATGCGTCTGCAGTGTTGGCAAGATCCGATACGTTAACCGCACTTTTCACTGTGTTAGGGTCATTTTTCGCAGAATCTAGTTTAGCCAGCGCATCTGCACCGTCTTTGCCGTCAATAGCGCTACCCACATTGCTAATTGGTTTATCCGCCGCATTGATGCCCTCTTTAGTGACACTTGGTCCGCCTTTAACAGTCAAACCACCGTTATTGACCATAGTGTCGCCTAACTGCACGCTACCTTGTTCGGTCAAATTGATATTTTTCGCCAATTTGATCGCCAAGCCATCTGCGCCATTAGACACCACGCCGATATTGTCGTCAGACAAATCGCCAAAGTCCGCACCGCCTTCAAAGCTGGTCATATCACCCAATTGTTGCGTGAATTTATTGTTGTCATCTTTGCCGTTTTTATCGTAATCACCTGCAAACGATAAACCCTTATTGACTTTGTCAGAAACACCTGTCAACTGGCTCATATTCACTGCATCAGTTGGTTCGACACCATTCGCCACGTTAGTGATTTTATTACCGCCGTTATCTAAGCCGCTATTGCTTAAAATTACTTTGCCGTTGTCTCCGCCCATAAATTCAGTTTTGGTTGGCGTGCGGTTAGCAACTTTGCTGTCGGCATCGGTTGAAGTGATGGTGTCACCGTTTATCACCGTGCCTTGATTTGGCTCAGTACCTTTTACTTCAATGCTGTTTAAGCCTTTAATATCTTTCGCCAATTCAATTTTCAGTTTGCTATCGTCCACTTTGGTGCTGATGTTGTCATCTGCGCCGACAACATCGATAGTGTTGTTCAGGTTTTTCTTAACTTCCTTGCCGTCTTGACCTTTTAAGCCAAATTCCGCTGCCTCAAGTTTTGCATCAACAAGGCTTACGTTATCGTTCACCACGCTGACCGCACTTTCAGTCGCTGCACGGTTGGCGTTGTTGCCTTTGCCGTAGTCATCGTTATCGTCTGTATTGCGCGCTGCAAGCCCTGTGATTTTGCCATCTTCAATTTTGGTTTTACCTGCATTAACTTTGTCTGCGGTAACTTCTGGCGTTGACAAACCCTCTTTATCCATTACGGTATCACCAATCATGAGCATACCGTCTTCAGTTAGGTTGACCATTTTGGCTAGTTTAATGGTTAAGGTATCTTTACCATCTGCAACCACCCCAATATTTCCATCGGTCAACTCACCTACTGCTCCACCTTTGACATTGGTTTGTTCACCCAATTTACGGGCAAATTTAGTTCCTGTATCACCCATAAATTCAACACCTTTGGTTTCGATCGCTTTGTTTGCGTCTACACCTTTTTGAATGTTGTCTTTAGTAGTTTGAGCAAGATCAAGCTCATAATTAGTTACGCCTTGTTCGTTTTTCTCACCTGCTTGCACTGTAACCGCATCCGATCCAGCACTTGTAGTTGTTTTCTCAGCGTTCACTGTGTAAATAGTATGCCCATCAGCGCTATCTGCTTCATTACTCACAGTAACATTATTGCCTGCTTTAACTTCCGTTTTCGCCGCTTTGATAGCTTCATCAACGGTATTTTTACCCGTGCCACCAATATTACTCATCGTAATATTGCCTTCAGGGCTAACAGCAGCATCACCGCCAAGAACATTTTTAGTACTATTAGCGACGTTGCCCAGTACTTTCTGTGTCAAGTACAATTGAGAACCGTTAATCGCATCGGTTGAGTCTGCTGAGATTTTACCTGCCGCCACATTAATAAGCTGGCGCTCTTTGCCTTCCGCCCCGAAGCTGACGACGCCTTTTTCCACCGAGCCTTGACCTGCAAAACCACTGTATTTCAGACCGTTGACATTGGCTTCATTTTCAGTAGTCGCCGCGCGGTCGGATGAGGCGTTACCGAAAATCACGCTATTCGCCTGACTGCTGGTAATATTTTTCCCTAAAACAAAAGTATTTTCCTGCTGCACGGTATTACCGCTGCCGATGGCAACAGAACCAGAGGCATCTTTGCCGACGGTCGATGCCGAACCAAGCACAATACTATCGATACCTGCCGCCTGCGCATTATTACCAATAGCAATCGCGTTGATTCCCGTAGCATCGCCAACTGCTTTATAAGCCTTTTCTTTATTTCGCAAATCAGCTTGGTCTGCATTAACTTGCTGGCGCAACTGATCTTTTTCCGAACGAACTTCTGCCAACTTCGCATCAGTGTCTGCTTTCACCTCTTCTAACTCAGCTTTATCTTTATTGAACACGCCGGTTTCTTCGGTCAGATACGCATTCGCGGCTTCCAGACGGGCAACCTGATCTTCATATTTCGCCAGATAGGCTGCGGAATCATCACGTTTTTTCACAAGATTGGCTTTATCTCTTTCTAAAGCCGTCGTATCTTGGGCATTTTGTTTGGCGGTCGTGATTTGCTGCTCAACATCCGCTACCTGCTGTTTCAGACCCGCCAGTTTGACTTTTTCAGGCTCAATAATGTCATTTTTCGTTTTGGTAATCAGATTATTGTTGTCCGTTATTTTCTGAGTATTGCTGTTCGCCTGATTAGTGATATCACTCACCCTGATGTTCACGCTGTTTTGTGTTTTCGCTAACTGCTGCTCTTCAACCGTTTTCTGATCCAATTGCTGTTTGTGTTCATCCGCCAGCACTTTTGCTTGCTGCCAAGCTGTGTAGGCAGCATCGTGTTTCTCTTTAAATCCCATATCGGCGCCGGCAAGTGCGTTATTGCCCAAAGCAACGCTGCCTGAAGTGAACGCGCGGGACGCATTGCCTGCGGCGGAGGCATTATCTCCTTTCGCCACAGCATTCACACCCGCTGCCAACGCGCGGTCGCCTAAAGCCCCTTCATTGTGGTAGTTATTTTCCTTACGGTCGTCGCCGTTGCCGTCTTTATTGTTGACGCTGTAATAGTGTGAGCCTTCGCCGACGGAGTTTGCCACCGCGCGCAACTGCGCCACGTTCACCGCATCATAATCCGCCGAACCGGCTGCCACATTGGTAATCTGGCGCGTATAGGCAACGCTGCCGTCAGGCGTTAAATCGCGCCCGAGCGACACCGCGCCCAGCGTTTTATACGTCGTATTCAAAATGGCGTTTTTATCCGCATCGGTAACGTTTTTAATCGCATAAACCTGCGGCGTGGCGGCTTTAAACGTAATCTTATCGGAAGACACGCTAACATCTGCTGGTTTGGCAACCACGGCTCCGCGCGAGGCAATATCATTGCTGTAAGACAAGCCCTGCCGCGTCGCTTCAGACGTTGCGCCCAAAGCCACACCGGTTTTAGACAGCCCTTGCGCACCCATACCAATCGCCGTGGCGGCAATCGCATCGGTTTTCACCCCCGTGCCGAAAGCGGTGGAAAGACCCGCGCGGTTAGTGGTAACAGCCCGCACGCCGAACGCAATGGATGCCATCCCGCCGGTTGCCGTCGGACGATAACCGCCCGCGCCCTTACCGGTCAGGCTTAAATACTCCGCGCCCACATCCGTTTTGGCAACAATATCAGTATCATCCCCGCCGATGGCAATGGAAGAATGCCCTAAAGCAAACACATCATTACCGATGGCGGTTGACTGATCGCCCAACACCGTAATCTGTGAGCCCAAAGCCACCTGCTGCGCGCCCCACTCGCTGACGCCTTTCGCCTTCATCTCTGCCGAATAATTTTTATTGGCATCCACTACGCCTTCGCCGACCAGCGAACTTTTTTTCATCGCCACAATCACCGGATCGCCGTCATCGCCCTGATAATTCGGCGTGCCGTCGGGATTAAACCGTCTGAAACCCGTGCGGGAGTTAATCCCCAACGCCACACTGCGTCCGCTGTTGACCTGCGCGCCGGCACCGACCGCCGTGCCGTAACTTTCCAGCGACACCGCCGAACCGGGCGATGTCTGATTGTTATAAACCGTTGCCTGCCCTTCGTTACCAATCACCACACTGTTGCCGGCGGCGGAAACCTTATGACCGATGGCAATCCCCTGCCCGGCGGCAGTTGCACCCTGACCAATCGCCGTTGCCGCATCGCCGTTCGCCCGCGTGCTGCGACCAATCGCCACGCTGGCGCTTTTCAGGCGTTTGGCTTCAATTTCCTCTGCCGTAAGGCTAGCTGAAGGCAATTCAATTGTGGCATAACCGCTTGCCCGCGCATCATCACCAATCGCCACCGAACCAAAACCGCCGGCATTCGTTTGCTTACCCTCCTCGCTGCTGCCGCCGATGGCAATGCTGCCGTGACGGTTGGCATAGGCTTTTCGTCCGACGGCAACACCGGCAGGCGCTTCACCGCCGACCACTGCGTCCACGCCGACGGCAACGCCACCGACCGACGGTTCCTTAATCTCACGGTTAGGATTCTCGTATGTGCTGACTCTTGCATTCCGCCCAATCGCAACCGCATCTTTTACCCCCGAATAGGCAGACGTACCGATGCCGACAGAATCCCCGCCGCTGGCTTTGCTGTTAACGCCCATTGCGATATTGTTATCAGTCGTTAACCGCTTATCGTCTTTATCTTCAAATTTATTCGCATTTTCGCCGATGGCAATATTGCGCCAACGTCTTTCCGTATCCGTGCCGATATACTGCCCAGCGTTGTAACCAATCGTAACACCGTGCGCGTTATTACTACCCTTACCGGCATCGCGACCGACCGCAATCGTGTTATCGCCTTTGGCGTAGGCTCTTTGCCCCATCGCAATAGCACTATAGCCGTCAGCCTGCGCCGTATCACCAATTGCGGTTGAACTGGTACCTTTAGTCTTAGCGTCCTTACCCAGTGCAATTGATTGACCATTTGTTGTATATGTACCTTTACCAATCGCAATGGATTCTACTTGCCCATTCGTCTTGGCAGTATCGCCAATCGCTACCGCACTGGTACCGTTTGCTTCTGTGTCGTTGCCCAGTGCCACGGCATTCTTGCCCCAAGCCAGTGCTGATGTACCAATGGCAGTAGAATTTTCGCGATATGCTGCTGCATTTGTACCCAGTGCAATGTTATTAATATCTGTAGCGCCATTACCGGCTTTAGCATTTGCACCCAGTGCAAAAGAGCCTTCTTGCTTGGCAGTCGCGCCTTTGCCTAATGCAAAGGACTTCTCGCCTTCGGCTTTGGCATTCTCGCCAATCGCAAACGAACCTTCTTTCTTCGCCTGTGCGTTTTTACCTAATGCAAAAGATTTTTCGTCGAACGCCTGTGCATTCTCACCAAATGCGAAACTGTTATTGCCTTTAGCCTGTGCGTTTTTACCGAGTGCAATCGCGCGTTCACCTTCGGCTTTGGCAGCATTGCCGACAGCCACCGCATCCGCGCTTTTTGCATATGAATCCGTACCAACGGCAGTAGCTTTTTCGCCTTCTGCCCTAGCGTTGTAGCCCGCAGCCATAGATTTAGCACCTGATGCACCTAAATTATCTTTATTTTGATTCTTCGATTTATCAGCACGTTCTGTATTTTGATCATTCACAGAATAATACTCAACAGCGGCAGCACTATTCGCTAATCCAATCAATAACGCAGCAGAAAGTGCCGTATAAGTAAAATGTTTCTTTTTCTGCACCCGATTAACTGAAAACTGTCCTCGTGTTCCGCTTTTATGTTGTGATTTAGCTAATTCACTCACAGCAACAAAACAGCCTAAAGCACGATTAAAAATAACTTTGAAATTGATGTTCATACTCTTTCCTAAACTCTATCATTTCTACGGCTACGCCATAGTAAAAATTTTATTGCGGACATCTTCCGCTGCTTTAATAACAAATGCTCAATACAACAGCTTCATTTCTTCTTCAAAAAGAAAAGCATAAAAATTTTAATTGGAACATTTTTTGATATTTTGCTCTAAATCCATTCTTTTGCGAGCGAAAAAACGGCACCATTAAATCATAACTTAACCATTTATACAAATAATTTACAAAATAAATAAGGCAAGGCAAGGCAAGGCAAGGCAAGGCAAGGCAAGGCAAGGCAAGGCAAGGCAAGGCAATAATATATTGATTTTTATAGAGTAAATAAAGCCATTTTATAAGATGGCTATCATTTAAATTGGCTAAATTGATTAATGATAGGTTTTTTCATATCTATGAAAGATTATTTTATTTACAAATAAAACATTTTATTAACATTATTTGTTTGATAAAAATATCGAAATCGCACTTTTTTGTGTGTGACGATGTCATCAGTTTTGTCGTTCCGCCTTGCGATAGCTCAGGGAGTGTTTGTAAGCCTTTTATGGCTTTTTCTCTGTTTTCATTTCATCAATACTATCGCGTTTCGCCGATGACAATCCTATCTCGACGCTCTCCCAGAGAAATAAGGAAAAGAAATGCCGTGCGCCATGTGCAAAGAAAAAATATCTAAAAGTGCGGTTGCAAGGCATAAAAAAACCTAGGCGAACCTAGGCTTTTTAAGTTTGATTGCATTATGACGGGTTAAAATCACTTGTCATATTCAGCATTTCGGCCAAATTGGCTGATGCCTCGTCGGCATCTACCTTATGCTCAAGTTCTTCATCAACAGCAAACTCAGCTGCGACTTTCCCATCATGACGATTTTGGTGATAAACGTAACCTGTACCCGCTGGAATCAAGCGACCGACGATGACGTTCTCTTTCAAGCCACGCAATTCGTCGCGTTTGCCTGCCACGGCGGCTTCAGTCAGCACGCGAGTGGTTTCTTGGAACGAAGCAGCGGAGATAAACGACTCGGTTGCCAATGAGGCTTTAGTTATGCCGAGCAGTTCGCGCTCATATTCCACCAACGGCTTGCCTTGCGCTTCACGCTCGCGGTTGACGATTTTCACGCGCGCCACTTCCACTTGTTCCCCTTCGAGGAATTCGCTGTCCTGCGCGTTGGTGATAATTGCTTTGCGCAACATTTGACGCACGATCACTTCGATGTGTTTATCGTTAATTTTTACCCCTTGCAGGCGATAAACTTCTTGCACTTCGTTGACGATGTATTCTGTCACCGCATGCACGCCGCGCAGACGTAAAATATCGTGCGGCGTTTCCGCCCCTTCAGAGATGATGTCGCCACGTTCAACGTGTTCACCTTCAAACACGTTGAGCTGACGCCATTTTGGAATCATCTCTTCATACACATCGCCGCCATCAGTTGGAGTGATAAGCAAGCGACGTTTACCTTTGGTTTCTTTACCAAACGACACAGTACCAGAGATTTCCGCCATGATGGCAGGCTCTTTTGGTTTACGCGCTTCAAACAAATCAGCAACGCGTGGCAAACCACCCGTAATATCTTTGGTTCCAGCAGATTCTTGTGGAATACGCGCCAATGGATCACCGATGTGGATTTCCGCACCGTCATCGAGGGTTACAATTGCTTTACCTGGCAAGAAGTACTGCGCTGGCACGTCAGTACCGCTGAGCAAGACTGGATTACCTTTGCTATCCAGCACGCGCAAGGCTGGGCGTAGATCTTTACCTGCAGTTGCACGTTCACCCACATCTTGCACCACCACGGATGATAGCCCTGTCAATTCGTCAGTTTGACGAGTGACGGTTACACCGTCAATGATGTCGGCAAATTCAAGTTTACCTTCCACTTCTGCGATAATTGGCATGGTGTGTGGATCCCAGTTGGCGATAATTTCACCTGCTTTGACTTCATCACCATTTTGCTTGCTCAGGCTTGCACCATAAGGTACTTTATAGCTCTCTTTGGTGCGACCAAATTCGTCTAATACGGTCAGCTCAGTGTTACGCGAAGTGATGACAAATTTGCCCTCTTTGTTGGTAACAAATTTGACATTTGCCAAACGCACGCTACCGTTATTTTTCACTTGAATGCTGGATTCTGCCGCCGCACGCGATGCCGCACCACCAATGTGGAAGGTACGCATGGTCAACTGTGTTCCTGGCTCCCCGATAGATTGCGCTGCGATAACCCCAACCGCTTCACCTTTGTTGATGATATGCCCGCGGGCAAGGTCACGACCGTAACATTTGGCACACACACCAAAATCAGTATCACAAGTCACCACCGACCGCACTTTGATGCTATCAATGGATTCACGGTCGATGATGTCACACCATTTTTCGTCGATCAAGGTGTTGCGAGGGATCAACACTTCATCAGTGCCTGGCTTGAGTACATCTTCAGCCACTACACGACCGAGCACACGATCGCGCAATGGTTCTTTCACATCACCACCTTCGATGAGTGGTGTCATCACGATGCCATGATCGGTGCCACAGTCATCTTCCACAATCACTAAGTCTTGCGCCACGTCAACCAAACGACGGGTTAAATAACCTGAGTTCGCGGTCTTAAGTGCGGTATCCGCCAACCCTTTACGCGCACCGTGGGTTGAAATAAAGTATTGTAATACGTTCAAACCTTCACGGAAGTTCGCCGTAATTGGCGTTTCAATGATCGAGCCGTCTGGACGCGCCATCAAACCACGCATACCCGCTAGCTGACGAATCTGTGCGGCACTACCCCGCGCACCAGAATCAGCCATCATAAAGATGCTGTTGAATGAGGCTTGTTTTTCCATCTCACCGTCGCGGTTTTCCACTTCTTCGGTGGAAAGATTTTCCATCATCGCTTTGGCAACGCGTTCATTGGCGCTTGCCCAAATATCGATTACTTTGTTATAGCGCTCACCCGCGGTGACAAGACCAGATTGGAACTGCTCTTGAATTTCTTTCACCGCTTCTTCAGCTTCGTTGATTATTTTGTCTTTCGCATCAGGAATAACCATGTCATCGATGCCTACTGACGCACCACTGCGCGCCGCGAAAGCAAAACCAGTGTACATAATTTGGTCAGCGAAGATAACACTCGCTTTCATACCCAAGATACGGTAGCAAGCATTAATCAATTTAGAGATCGCTTTTTTACCTAAGGTTTGATTGAACAAACTAAATGGCATACCTTTTGGCGCAATCATCCACAAAATGGCACGGCCAACAGTGGTGTCAGTCAGAGTGGTTTTCGCCTCCCATTCACCCGCTTCATTTTTCACATGCTCTGTGATCCGCACTTTAACACGCGCATGAAGCTCAGCCTCCCCTGTGCGGTAGGCTTTTTCCGCCTCGCGCGGGTCTTGCAACAACATGCCTTCACCTTTAGCATTGACTTTTTCACGGGTCATGTAATAAAGCCCCAACACCACGTCTTGTGATGGCACGATGATTGGATCACCGTTGGCAGGTGATAAAATGTTGTTAGTCGACATCATCAACGCACGCGCTTCTAATTGCGCTTCCAGCGTTAATGGCACGTGTACCGCCATTTGGTCACCATCGAAGTCGGCGTTGAACGCCGCACACACGAGTGGGTGCAACTGAATAGCTTTACCTTCAATCAATAATGGTTCAAACGCTTGGATACCCAAACGGTGCAAGGTTGGCGCACGGTTGAGCAAAATTGGGTGCTCGCGGATAACGTCGGCGAGGATATCCCACACGATCGCATCTTCACGTTCCACCATTTTTTTGGCAGCTTTGATGGTTGACGCATGGCCTTGGCTTTGTAATTTCGCATAAATAAATGGGCGGAAAAGTTCCAGCGCCATTTTTTTCGGCAAACCACATTGATGCAAGTGCAGGTATGGCCCTACGGTGATAACCGAACGGCCTGAATAGTCCACCCGTTTACCGAGCAAGTTTTGACGGAAACGCCCTTGTTTCCCTTTGATCATATCCGCCAATGATTTCAATGCACGTTTGTTAGAGCCTGTGATCGCACGACCACGACGTCCGTTATCTAACAGCGCATCGACAGATTCTTGTAGCATACGTTTTTCGTTGCGCACAATAATATCGGGCGCAACCAAATCCAACAAGCGTTTTAAACGGTTGTTACGGTTGATCACTCGGCGATATAAGTCGTTGAGATCAGAGGTGGCAAAACGACCGCCGTCAAGTGGCACCAATGGGCGTAAGTCTGGCGGCAAGACTGGCAATACAGTCAGTACCATCCACTCTGGGTTGTTGCCCGATTGCACGAAAGCCTCCAGCAATTTTAAGCGTTTAGTGATTTTTTTACGCTTAGTTTCAGAGCTGGTTTCTTGCAATTCTTCACGCAGGGTTTCAATCTCGTGATTGAGATCCATTTCTTTCAATAAGTGTTGGATCGCCTCCGCCCCCATTTTGGCTTCAAATTCGTCTGCCCAGCGGTCTTCCGCTTCAATAAATTGCTCTTCGGTCAATAGCTGCCCGCGTTGCAATTCGGTCATGCCGGGTTCGGTGACGATGTAGCTTTCAAAATAGAGCACGCGCTCAATGTCGCGCAATGGCATATCCAGCAATAAACCGATGCGCGATGGCAGCGATTTCAAAAACCAAATGTGCGCAACAGGTGAAGCCAGCTCAATGTGCCCCATGCGCTCACGGCGCACTTTGGTTTGCGTGACTTCAACACCGCACTTTTCACAGATCACGCCGCGGTGTTTTAAACGCTTATATTTTCCGCAAAGACATTCATAGTCTTTCACTGGCCCAAAGATACGCGCACAGAAAAGCCCGTCACGTTCTGGCTTGAAAGTGCGGTAGTTGATGGTTTCGGGTTTCTTAACTTCACCGTATGACCATGAGCGGATCATATCAGGGGAGGCTAAGCCAATTTTAATCACATCAAAATCATCACTGGATTTTGTTTGCGCTTTTAAAAACTTTACTAAGTCTTTCACAGATTTGCTCCTGTCGGAGTTAAACTTGATTCAAGTGCGGCGAACCGCACTTGCACTTTTTATCAATTACTGATCGTCTTCCAACTCAATGTTGATACCCAAAGAGCGAATTTCTTTGGTCAACACGTTGAAGGATTCTGGCATGCCTGGCTCCATTTGGTGCGTGCCGTCCACAATGTTTTTATACATTTTGGTCCGTCCGTTCACGTCATCGGATTTTACGGTCAACATCTCTTGCAAGGTGTATGCCGCACCGTAGGCTTCCAGTGCCCATACTTCCATCTCACCAAAGCGTTGGCCACCAAATTGGGCTTTACCGCCCAGTGGTTGTTGGGTCACGAGACTGTAAGAACCGGTTGAACGCGCGTGCATTTTGTCGTCAACCAAGTGATTCAGTTTGAGCATATACATATAACCCACGGTTACAGGGCGCTCAAATTTTTCACCTGTACGACCATCGAATAAGGTAATCTGGCCTGATGTTGGCAGATCTGCCAACTCTAGCAAGCCTTTGATCTCTTCTTCGTGCGCACCATCAAACACAGGAGTCGCCAATGGCATACCTTTGCGCAGGTTTTCTGCCAAGCGCAGCACTTCTTCGTCGGTGAAGGTATCCAAATCCACTTGTTTCGGTGCGCCGCCTAAGTCATAGGCACGTTGGATATATTCACGCAATTTCGCCACGCTTTGTTGCTGCTTGATCATCGCATTGATTTTGTCACCAATGCCTTTTGCCGCCAAGCCTAAGTGCGTTTCGAGGATCTGACCAATGTTCATCCGTGATGGAACCCCTAGCGGGTTGAGCACGATGTCCACTGGTTGTCCATTTTCGTCATATGGCATGTCTTCAATTGGATTGATTTTTGAAATAACCCCTTTGTTACCATGACGACCCGCCATCTTATCACCAGGCTGGATTTGACGTTTCACCGCCAAATAAACCTTCACAATTTTCAACACGCCAGGCGCCAAATCATCGCCTTGGGTAATTTTATTGCGTTTAATTTCCAGCTTGCGTTCAAACTCGCGACGTAACTCCTCATGTTGCTCAGCAAGTTGCTCTAGCAGGTTTTGTTGATTTTCATCCGCCAGCGACTGCTCAAGCCATTTTTCACGGCTGAGTTTATCGAGTTTCTTCGCATCAATGCCGTTTTGTTCCAACAAAGCTCGTACTCGAGCAAACAAACCTGCTTCTAAAATTTCCAACTCTTCACCAAGGTCTTTTTTGGCTTGCTTGAGTTGCATATCTTCAATTTCAATCGCACGTTTATCTTTTTCAACGCCATCGCGCGTGAACACTTGCACATCAATAACAGTACCTGACACGCTATTTGGCACGCGTAATGATGAATCTTTTACATCTGAAGCTTTTTCACCGAAAATCGCACGTAGCAATTTCTCTTCAGGGGTCAGTTGTGTTTCACCCTTAGGAGTCACTTTACCGACTAAGATGTCGCCACCTTTCACTTCCGCACCGATATACACAATCCCTGATTCATCCAGCTTGCTCAACGCCGCTTCACCAACATTGGGAATATCTGCGGTAATTTCTTCCGCACCCAACTTGGTGTCACGCGCAACGGCTGTGAGTTCTTGAATGTGAATGGTGGTGAAACGGTCTTCCTGCACCACGCGCTCGGAGACTAACATGGAGTCTTCAAAGTTGTAACCATTCCATGGCATAAACGCCACGCGCATATTTTGCCCAAGAGCCAATTCACCTAAATCGGTTGATGGACCATCAGCCAGCACTTCTCCACGCTCAATCGGCTCACCCAATGCCACGCATGGCACTTGGTTGATACAGGTGTTTTGATTAGAACGGGTGTATTTGGTGAGATTATAAATATCAATACCTGCTTCGCCAGATACGGTTTCGTCTTCGTTGACTTTTACCACAATGCGGGAAGCATCGATGTATTGTACATGGCCACCACGTTTGGCTACCACGGTTACACCAGAGTCCACTGCCACGGCTTTTTCAATACCAGTACCAACTAATGGTTTGTCTGAGCGTAAGGTCGGCACGGCTTGACGTTGCATGTTCGCACCCATCAAGGCACGGTTCGCATCGTCGTGCTCCAAGAACGGAATTAAGGCCGCCGCAACAGACACCACTTGTTGTGTGGAAACGTCCATATAGTCGATTTGTTCTGGTTTATACAAGCCAGATTCACCATGTTCACCACGGCAGGTCACAAACTCATCTGTGAAGCGGAAATCGTCATCAAGGTTGGAGTTCGCCTGTGCGATAACGTATTTGCCTTCTTCAATGGCAGATAAGTATTCAATTTCTTCGGTCACTTGCCCATCAACCACTTTACGGTACGGCGTTTCTAAGAAACCGTAATCATTTGTGCGCGCATAAACTGACAACGAGTTAATCAAACCGATGTTCGGGCCTTCAGGGGTTTCGATTGGGCAGACACGGCCATAATGAGTGGCGTGTACGTCACGCACTTCAAAGCCAGCACGTTCACGAGTCAAACCACCTGGGCCTAACGCTGAGATACGACGTTTATGGGTCACCTCAGACAACGGGTTGTTTTGGTCCATAAACTGTGATAATTGGGATGAACCAAAAAATTCTTTCACCGCCGCTGAGATTGGTTTGGCGTTAATGAGATCTTGTGGTGTGACACCATCGAGATCGCCCATTGACAGACGCTCACGCACCGCACGCTCAACACGTACTAAACCAATGCGGAATTGATTCTCCGCCATTTCACCGACGCTACGGATACGACGGTTACCAAGGTGGTCGATATCGTCCACTTCACCACGGCCGTTACGAATTTCAATGAGCTTTTTCATCACCTTAACGATGTCATCTTTGCTCAAAATACCTCCACCTTCGCCTTCAGGAATATTCAAAGAGCGGTTGAACTTCATGCGACCAACCGCAGAGAGATCATAACGTTCGGTGGAGAAAAACAAATTATCGAATAATGCTTCGGCGGCTTCTTTTGTTGGTGGCTCACCTGGACGCATCATGCGATAAATTTCAACCAAAGCAGACAGACGATCGCTTGATGGGTCAACACGCAAGGTTTCAGAAATGTACGCTCCGTGATCAAGGTCGTTAGTGAACAGCACGTCAAACTCTTTATAGCCCGCTTGGCTAAGTTTGGCGAGCATTTCTAATGTCATTTCATCATTGGCGGCACAAATCAGTTCACCACTGTCAAGATCAACATAATCTTTGGCGACAATCTTGCCCACGATATATTCTGTTGGCACAACCACTTCGCTGATTTTATCTTTTTCTAATTGGCGAATATGACGGGCTGTGATACGACGGCCGCGCTCAACATAGACTTTGCCATCAGCTTCAATATCAAAGCTGGCTGTTTCACCACGCAAGCGCTCAGGCACCAATTCCATTAATAGTTGGTTATCGCGAATGGTGTAGCGCACTGTATCAAAAAAGAGTGACAAAATTTCTTCTGTGGTATAACCCAATGCCCGCAAAATAATGGTTGCTGGCAACTTACGACGACGGTCGATACGGGCGAATAAATTGTCTTTCGGATCGAATTCAAAATCCAACCATGAACCACGGTATGGGATAATACGCGCGTTATAAAGCACTTTACCAGAGGAGTGAGTTTTGCCTTTGTCGCTGTCAAAGAACACACCTGGGCTACGATGCAATTGAGAGACAATAACACGCTCTGTGCCATTGATAACAAATGTTCCGTTATCTGTCATCAGTGGGATTTCACCCATATAAACATCATTTTCTTTAATATCTTTCACCGTACCTGGTGCGCCATCACGATCATAGCTGACAAGGCGTAATTTCACGCGCAGTGGTGCTGAAAACGTTGTACCACGGATTTGACACTCACGTACGTCAAAAACAGGCTCACCTAATTGATAGCTGACATACTGTAATTCAGTGCTGCCATTGTTGCTCACAATTGGGAACACACTACGAAATGCCGCCTCTAGGCCTTGCTGACCTTCTGGATCCTGCTCGATAAATTTATCAAAAGAATCGATTTGAATGGTTAATAAATAAGGTACATTTAAAACTTGTTGGCGTTTGCCAAAGCTTTTACGAATACGTTTCTTTTCGGTATAGGAGTAAACCATAGGGTTCCTCTGCTTGCTGATCGGTGACCCAAAATTCGCGCACACTTGCGATCAAGTTAACAAGGTGGCAATACATTCGATACCGTTTGTTGGTACCGCACTTTTGCTTTTTAAAACTCTTGTGCAGACTTAATTCATTGAAAATTAAGTAAATATAAAAGTGAAAAAACGGCAATAACACTCTTATTTTTAAAGGCACAAAATGGCTAGCAGTAAATACCACTAGCCATTCGCCTTTAATTAGGCTGACTTAAATAAACGAAATTATTTAAGTTCTACAGAAGCGCCTGCTTCTTCTAACGCTTTCTTCAACTCTTCAGCTTCTGCTTTAGCAACGCCTTCTTTCAAGGTCGCTGGAGCAGATTCAACCATGTCTTTCGCTTCTTTCAAGCCAAGACCAGTTGCACCACGTACGGCTTTGATAACAGCTACTTTGTTACCGCCAGCAGCAGTTAATACTACGTCGAATTCAGTTTTCTCTTCAGCGGCAGCTGCATCAGCACCACCTGCTACTGCAACAGCGGCAGCGGCAGCAGAAACACCGAATTTTTCTTCCATTGCTGAGATAAGCTCAACGATTTCCATTACTGATTTCTCAGCAATCGCTTCGATAATTTGTTCGTTAGTTAGAGACATAACAATCAATTCCTAAAGTAAAATATTTAATAGACCAAGCAAACTTAATTAAGCTGCTTCTAATTTGTCGCGTAATGCCGCTAAAGTGCGTACAAGTTTTCCTGCCGCAGCTTCTTTCATTGTACCCATTAAACGTGCAATTGCTTCTTCGTATGTTGGTAAAGATGCCAAACGATCAATATCTGATGTTGGGATAAATTCACCTTCAAAGGCTGCACCTTTAATTTCAAACTTGTCGTTTGCTTTCGCAAAATCTTTGAACAAACGTGCTGCAGCACCTGGATGTTCGTTAGAAAAAGCAACAAGTGTTGGACCTACCATTACGTCTTTTAAACACTCAAGATCAGTGCCTTCAACCGCACGGCGTAACAAAGTGTTACGAACCACACGCATTGACACACCCGCGTCACGAGCGTTTTTACGCAATTCAGTCATTTTATCAACGGTCACACCACGAGAATCGGCGATCACAGCTGACAGGGCACCTTTGGCAGCTTCATTTACTTCAGCAACAATTGCTTGTTTGTCTTGAAGATTTAATGCCATTGGCTTTTAGCTCCTGAATACACTTCTGGTTTCCCAGATTAAAATTCCTTAATAGCAAAGCTACTAAGACGTTCGGCGCACAGAAGCAGAAAAATTTTCTATTCTGTTCACCATCTACGCAAGATGATTAAGAAACCGCACTTTGTGCTACGTTTCCCTTGCGGTCTTGGATGGGGCTTGATTTATTTACGGCAAGCACCATCAGAGAATCCACCTAAGCGGATTAGGTCGGACATTATAGAGAGATTTTTAATCGATGTAAATAAAAATCTCAGGTTTTATTCAACGGAAAGAAAAATTCAAATACATTTTCTCTTTCTCTATCCGTGAGTCTTTTACATACCGATAGATGTTGGCTCTTACCAACAATTTGCTTTGCTGTAAAACCATTTTCATCAAGGCGTGTAATAATCAACTCGATTTTATCTTTTTCTTTTGGCCGTTCTTTTTTTGAATAAACATCAAATAATTTTTGCTCCAGTTCGCGTAATCCAGGCGACTTTTGAATTTCCGCCATAACTTTCGGTGAAATCGCTCTTGTAACCTTGTCGTTTGTTATCTCATAGGTTAACGCATTGCCCTTTAACTGCCACGTCCCTGCTGAATTAGTGCGATAAGATAATAATGAAAAGAAGTAGTTATCTATATTTTTTTTAGCTAATTTATGCAGCGTATGATCGAATATGAATCCTGACATTCTAAAATGTCCATCTGGTTTAATATCAACAATGTCTTTGACACCCGTGCCTATATCTTCATATTTTGTTGCACAACCCCAAATGCCGTAAATCTGTTGTGGCTGAATATGTTGTGATGTGATGCAGGATGCAAGGAAAGGCATCGACAACAGAAGTGAGAAGAGTACTGATTTTTTCATTGCGCCCCCTATGTTGCTTTACACAGATAGAAAAAAACCTATCAATGATGATAGGTTTTTATCGGACAATTATTGATTTAAGGTTGTTTGATCAATCGCGACACCTGCACCTTGAGTGGTAGACAAGCTCACTTTCTTGATAAACACACCTTTTGCTGATGCTGGACGTGCTTTAGTCAACGCGGCCAACAACGCTTCTAAGTTTTCTTTGATTTGGTTATCTTCAAAGCTCACTTTACCGATAGTGGTGTGGATAATACCGTTTTTGTCATTGCGGTAACGTACCTGACCTGATTTGGCATTTTTCACGGCTTCTGCCACGTTTGGTGTTACAGTACCCACTTTCGGGTTTGGCATTAAGCCACGTGGACCTAGGATTTGACCTAATTGACCCACTACGCGCATCGCATCTGGAGAGGCGATAACCACGTCGAAATCCATTTCACCTTTTTTCACTTGCTCTGCCAAGTCTTCCATGCCAACCACATCAGCGCCTGCTTCTTTAGCGGCGTCAGCGTTAGCACCTTGGGTGAACACAGCAACACGCACGCTACGACCAGTACCGTGTGGCAATACAGTTGCGCCACGCACGTTTTGGTCTGATTTACGTGCTTCAATACCAAGGTTCACAGCCACATCAACACTTTCGTTGAATTTAGCAGTCGCTAATTCTTTCAACAATGCGATAGCTTCGTTCACATCATAGAATTTAGTAGAGTCAACTTTCTCTTGGATCGCTTTCATACGTTTTGTTAATTTAGCCATCTGATTAGTCCTCCACCACTAAGCCCATTGAACGTGCAGTACCTTCAATTGACTTCATCTTAGTTTCGATAGTTGCGCCAGTCATGTCAGCGGCTTTCAATTCTGCAATTTCTTGCACTTGCTGACGAGTAACTTTGCCCACTTTATCTTTATTTGGTTTACCAGAACCTGATTTTACGCCAGCCGCTTTTTTCAATAATACAGCCGCTGGTGGGGTTTTGGTAATAAAGGTGAAAGAGCGGTCGGCATAAACAGTAATCACAACTGGAATTGGCAAGCCTTTTTCCATGCTGTCTGTTTTTGCGTTGAACGCTTTACAAAATTCCATGATGTTCACACCTTGTTGACCCAATGCTGGACCAACTGGTGGACTTGGGTTTGCCATACCTGCTGCAACTTGCAACTTAATGTAGGCTTGTACTTTCTTTGCCATTTTAGTTTCCTCTTAATGGGTAATATCGCCTTTCGGCTTCCCTCGTGTGTAAAAGTGCGGTATTGTAGATAAATACCGCACAGATTTCAAGCGATTTTACGCTTATGAAAGATTAAAGTGCTTTTTCCACTTGACGGAATTCCAACTCCACAGGCGTCGCACGGCCAAAAATGGAGACGGACACTTTCAAGCGGCTTTTTTCATAGTCCACTTCTTCCACAGTACCGTTGAAGTCCATAAACGGCCCTTCGGTAACCCGCACTTCTTCGCCAGGTTGGAACATGGTTTTTGGTTTTGGCTTGTCACCGTCTTGTTTCAAGCGGTTTAAGATCGCATCGGCTTCGCGTTTGGAAATAGGCGCTGGTTTATCGGGTGCGCCACCAATAAAGCCAAGCACGCGCGGCACACTACGCACCAAGTGCCATGTATCATCATTCATCTCCATTTCAACCAATACATAGCCTGGGAAGAATTTACGCTCACTTTTACGGCGTTTGCCCGCCACATTTTCGACCACTTCTTCCGTTGGCACGAGCACCTCACCAAACTGATCTTCCATCTCTTGTTGTTTGATGTACTCGATCAAGGTTTTCGCCACGCGAGCTTCATAGCCTGAAAACGCTTGCAATACATACCAACGTTTTTTAATTGGGGTTTCGTTCTCACTCATGGCTTAAAATCTCAAATTAGTTAAAAAGTTAATGACTGCAATAATAATTGAGTCAAATCCCCATAAAATCAATGACGTAACCACAGTAACTCCAAACACAATCAAGGTTGTTTGGGTCGCTTCTGGACGGGTTGGCCACACCACTTTACGCACTTCAACACGCGATTCACGCACAAAAGTGATGGCTTTTTGACCTTGATTAGTCAACGCGGCAAACACCAGCGCCAAAGCCAGCAACACCACCACGCCCACAACACGCACGGCCACATTGAGATCTTGTGCGAAATAGGCGTTGCCTACGGCAGCCACCACCACGGCAAGCACGGCCAACAGCCACAAAAACGTATTTACGCCTTTACTTTTGCCTTCGTGCACCGTATCTGGGAGTTGTTTTTTAGTATTTTTCGAATTCATATTGGTCTCATCCGACGTTAAACGACCTATTTTTTAGAACACGGGATTGTAGCATTTTAATTCATCACTTGCCAATACCTTATTGTCATTGTGTCTAAATAAAAAACCGCACTTTATATGCAAAAGTGCGGTCGAGAAAAGGCTTACCTTATTGCACTAAGCCCATCATCTGCGGAATGGTCATGGAAATTGCAGGCACATAGGTCACCAACAGCAACACCAAGAAGATCACCAAGAAAAACGGAATCAAGGTACGCACAACTTGGTCGATTTCAATATTGCTCACCTTGCAGCCCGTGAACAAAATCGGCCCGACAGGCGGCGTGATGGTGCCCAGCGATAAATTAAACACCAGCAAAATCCCAAATTGCACCGGACTCATGCCAAGGTTCATACAAATTGGCAAGAAAATCGGCGTAAAGATCAGCACAGCGGGTGTTGGGTCCATAAAGGTGCCGACAAACAGCAATACCAAATTGATGATAAGCAAAATCAAAATAGGGTTGTCAGTCAGCCCCAGCAGACCATTGGCAATCATCGCAGGAATTTGCGTGAACGCCATCACCCACGACATAATCGATGAGGCGGCTAGCATAAAGATCACAATCGCTGACATTTTTGCTGTTTGCAAAAAGATGTCTGGCAGCTTGCGCAGATCTAAAGTGCGGTATAAAAGACTCAACAGTAAAGAATATACCACTGCAATGGCGGAGGCTTCGGTTGCGGTGAAAACACCAGCTAAAATACCGCCGATCACAATCACAATGAGCGACATACTCGGCAGTGCTTCAATCGTCACTTTGACACATTCAGCGCACGTCATGCGATGTTTAGCGATATACCCTCGACGTTTTGCGATGATGCCTGCAACAATCATCACGCCAATGCCCCATAGAATGCCTGGCACATACCCCGCCATAAAAAGCGCTGACACACTCACACTGCCCGCCACAGTAGCGTACACAATCAACGTGTTACTTGGTGGGATCAACATACCTGTTGGCGCGGAAGCAATGTTGACGGCAGTGCTGTATTTCGGGTCATAGCCTTCCTTTTTCTCGATAGGCGACATAATCCCACCCACCGCAGCCGCTGAGGCCACCCCTGAGCCACTAATGGAGCCAAAGAGCATATTAGAAACAATGTTGGTTTGCGCTAACGCACCAGGAAAAAAGCCGCTGATGATTTTTGAAAAATTAATCAAACGAATGGCGATGCCACCGCTGTTCATAATATTACCCGCCAATATAAAAAACGGGATAGCCAGTAAAGCAAAGGAATCCAACCCCACAAACAAACGCTGGGCGGAAGTAACCATCGCCCCTTGGCTTGGCAAAATGGTCAACATGGCTGCAAAAGACGAAATCCCGACACTGATACTAATTGGCGTGCCAATAATCAAGAAAAACACCGTGCCGACGAGCATGATCAAGGCTGCTGTTGATGCTAAATCCATAATGACTCCTTATTTCAAATGGTGCAGTGCGCGTGCGAGCTTCAGCTCGTTGTAGAGAAAATAAAACACAATCATCGCGCCCGAGATAGGAATGCCTGCATAAATCGCCCCCATTGGAATTTGCAAGGCGGAGTCAAGCTGCCACATTTGTCGCAGCGCGGCACTGTAGCCGCCAATAATCATAATGCTCAGGGCAAAAATGGCGGTGGCCAGCTCGGAGATCATATCCAAAATAATTTGCACTTTAGGACTGCATTTGAGTTTGACATAGGCAATTGCCATATGCTCACGCAAGCCAAAAACATAAGCACCTGCTAGTAAAATCAGCCAAATAAAAAGATAGCGCGAGAGCACTTCACTGACCGCACTTGGGCTGTTGAAAATATAACGAGAAACCACTTGATAGGTGATCAACACGGTCATTACAGCTACGATCACAATGCACAGACCAGAGGCCAATTTATCGAGTGCAAACTTCACCTTTTCAAGATAATAAAAAAAACGATTTTGTTCGAGTTGTTGCATACCATACCTTTATAAATGCACCGCCGCAGTGCAGCGGCGCATTTCGATATTATTTTAATTTTTCAATTTGTTCATATAACGCTTTTTGCTCAGGTGTTTTCAGCAATTCCATAGTAAGCGGTTTACAGCTTTGTTGGAATTGTGTCGAATCCACCTCAGTGAAGGTTGCCCCTTTTTCTTTTGCGAGCGCTTCAGCTTTTGAGATTTGTGCATTCCACAGCTCAAACTCTTTTTTGGTGCTATCTTTGGCTAGCTCACGCAAAGTTTTTTGGTCTTCTTCCGACATGGTTTGCAAAAAGTTGGTACTCACCACGACTAAATCCGCTACCATCAAGTGCTGGGTACGTGAAAAGTGCGGTGCAACTTCATATTGTTTTAAGTCCGCATAGGTGATTTCGTTGTTTTCCGCACCATCTAGCACGCCTTGTTGAATCGCGGTGTACACTTCGCCTTGGTTCATCGGCACACCTGTACCCCCCATGCAACCAAGCATTTTGATCATCGTATCTGATTGCATCACACGAATTTTTTTGCCTTTCATATCATCAACGCTGTTCACCGCCGCACCTTTTGTATAAATGCTGCGTGCCCCCGCGGTATAGGCAGTTAACACTTCAAAACCAAATTTATCGGTGGATTTGAAAAGATTATCTAACACATCAGAAGTGAACACCTTTTCTTGGTGAGCAGAATTGCT
Organism: Spirabiliibacterium pneumoniae; assembly: GCF_014884995.1. Classification (GTDB taxonomy): domain Bacteria; phylum Pseudomonadota; class Gammaproteobacteria; order Enterobacterales; family Pasteurellaceae; genus Spirabiliibacterium; species Spirabiliibacterium pneumoniae. Next base: position 593 of record NZ_JABMII010000021.1, on the reverse strand, counting down.
ATAAAGGTAAGGCAAGCCTAACACGGCGAAGGTTTTATCGTAGTTCTCAACCAATGGATTAGCCACCACAGCCATTTGAATCGCGCCATTTTGCACCAATTCCAGTGAGGCACGTTGGTCACCTAGCAATTCATTTGGATAAACGTTTAATTTATAACGACCATCAGTTTTTTTGTATAAATTGTCGCTTAAATACTGCAATGCTTCATATTGTGGGTGTTTATCAGATTGATTAAACGCCACTTTTAGCTCTGTGGTTGCATAAGCAGAAAACGCCACACCTAATGCTGCAGTTACCGTAGCAAGTTTAAATAATTTTTGTTTTAACATAGACTTTCCTTAATATCAGTTAAATCGAGCAAAATGTGCTTTCCCCACTGATTCTAGAAGGTTGGCGCATAAGATTCAAAAGATTCCGAACGTGAATTTTCGATTTTGTGATATAAGTCTAGTTTTTTTGAAACACTGTATTATTTTATAAAAGAAAAATATTAGAACATATAAAGTGTAATTAAATTACAAGCAAGAGAAGCAATGAAAGTGCGGTCTTGAGGTAACAAAAAAGGGCGAATAATCGCCCTTTTTCTTTATGC
>NZ_JABMII010000020.1 GCF_014884995.1 Spirabiliibacterium pneumoniae | reverse complement strand
GTCGGCTTAGGTGGCGCAGCGTTGTTCCGCTCTCACGGCGGTGATGATAATCACGCTCCTGACGTGGCTGACCAACCAAGCGTTGAACAAGATCCAGCGCACCAAGGTGGCATGATCGTGACGCCAAAAGGCAACGATGACAAAGTGACCATCACCTTCACTGACGAAAACAACCAACCCCACACCGTGGTTGTGGCGAAAGACCCGAACGGCAAATGGAAACCAGAAGGCGACTTGCCAACAGGCGTACATGTCGAAAACGACGGCACCGTCACCCTTGACCCTAACGCCGTGAAAGACAACACCCCAGTGAAAGCCATCGGCGGCAAAGACGGCGCGGACGACAGCACCCCTGCCACTGGCACCGCGGGCAATGATGCCGAACCTGCACGCGAAGCCCCTGAAATTGTGATCCACGATGGTGATGAAGGCAAAGATCCAGCCGATCGCTTCTTAAATAAAGAAGAAGTCGACAACAACCCAACTGCCACTGTCACCCTGCCAAAAGACGCTAAACCAGGTGACACTTTGCACGTGACCTTTGAAGGCGAAGGCAAAGAGCCAGTAGATGCCGATCCAATCGTGTTGACGCCTGAAATGATCAATAAAGGCACCGTTGAAGTCCCTGTTGCAAAAGACGCGATCCCTGAAAAAGGCACTTTGACCGCCACTGCGGAAGTGACCAACAAAGACGGCGTGCCAGGCAAACCAGCACATGACAAAACCAACGTTGACCAAGTGGTACCAGGCGACAGCAATGGTGATGGCAAGGCTGACGGTAGCGACGAAAACAACGGTGCGCCAGTTATCTCTTTCCCTGAAGATAACTCACCAAAAGACGGTGTTTTAAACGGTAAAGAAAATCAATCTGACAACAATCCTGATAAAACCACCATTCAAGCGGATCTACCAAAAGGCACTGAAAAAGGTGACACTGTTGAAATTAAAGTCACAACCACTAACAAAGATGGCGAGCGTGAAGAAAAAACTATCTCAGTGAAAGTGGAAGACCCAAGCAAACCTGTTACCACCAGCGTTGACGTGAAAGAAGGCGACAAAATCACAGCAACAGCGACGGTCAAAGACCCAGCGGGCAATCACTCAGCCCCTTCAAACACCGCAGAAGTGACTGTGGATGGCAAAGCGCCAATTGCGCCAGTTAAGCCACAAGATAACGGCGATGTGAAAGTGGACATGCCAACAGACCCTGATGCTACCAAAGTGACCATCACCTTCCCACCAGAAGATGGCGGCAAAGATAAAACCGTGACCGTGGTTAAAAATCCTGATGGCAAATGGGAAATTGAAAACCCAACAGACAACCCAGATGTGACAATTGACAACAACGGCACTATCACCATCCCAGCAAAAGATGTGAAAGATGGCGGCAAAGTGGAAACCGACGCAGAAGATAAAGCGGGTAATCATGGTAAAGACGATGGCAAGGCTGAGCCAAACAAAGATAAAGACGACGCAGGCAAAGACCCTAGCGATGATCCAGCACAGCCTGAAAACCATGCGCCTGATGCCAACGATGACGAAGCCAATGGCTCAAGTGACAAACCTGCAAAAGGTAACGTGTTAACCAACGACAAAGATGACGATTCAGATCCATTAAAAGTGACTGGCGTGAAAGTTGATCTTGATGGAGACGGCACACCTGATGACTTGCCATTGGGCAAAGAAACACCGATTTTCAAAGACGGTGAACAAATTGGCACCATTAAAGTGGATGAAAACGGTGACTTCACAATCACCCCAAGCAAAGGCTATACAGGTGATTTGCCAGAGGTGACTTATACTGTGACTGATGGCAAAGACAGAAGTTGAAAGTCACTAACGATAACAAACCTGATAACGATGGGAATAAGCCAACCCCAGGTGACGACGGTAAAGATCCACAAGATCCACAAGTACAACCTGAAAATAAAGTACCAACATCAGAGCCTGATACCGCTAAAGGGTCTAGCAAAGAGCCAGCTAAAGGTAATGTGTTGGCTAACGACAGCGATCCAGATGGTGCTGCTCAAGAAGGCACAAAAGACCTTGAAGTGACAAAAGTGGTTGTTGAAAGCAACGGCAAACCAACTGAAATCACAGTTGGTAAAGCGACCCCAATTTTGGATAATAAGGGTCAAGAGATCGCGACTGTGACCGTGAATAAAGACGGTAGCTTTGAAGTGACGCCAAAAGAGGGCTACACTGGCGACTTGCCGAAAATTACCTACACGGCGACAGACAAAGACGGTGCGACCACAGAAAACAGCTTGACGGTGACAAACACCAATAAAGCTGCTGAACAGCCACAACCTGAACCGCAAGATCCACCAGCTGCGCCTGAAAACCATGCGCCAGTGGCAGTGGAAGATAAAGCGAATGGTACAACAGAGGAACCAGCAAAAGGTAATTTGTTAGACAACGACACCGATGAAGATGGCAAAGAAACCATTTCACTGACCGAAGTGAAAGTGGATCTTAATGGTGATGGTGAGCCTGATAACTTAACGTTAGGTAAAGAAACACCAATCATGAAAGACGGCAAACAAATTGGCACCATCAAAGTGGATGAAAATGGTGACTTTGTGGTAACACCAGCGAAAGATTACACTGGTGAAATGCCGAAGGTCAGCTACACCATCACTGATGGTGACAAAACAGATGAAGGCTCATTGACGGTGACAAACAAAAATCCACAACCTGAAAATCAAGCACCAGTAACTACTGATGATACAGGCGAAGGTTCATTTGATAAGCCAGCAACGGGCAACGTGTTGACCAACGACAACGATCCTGACAATTCAGGTAAATTGAAAGTCACTGGTGGCAAAGTGGGTGACCAAGACATCCCTGTGGGTAAAGAAACCACTATCAATGATGAGCACGGCAACCCAATTGCCAAAGTGACCTTGAATGAAGATGGCACATTCACAGTAACGCCTGAAAAAGGCTATCACGGTGAAATCCCTGATATCACTTACACTGTCAGCGATGGTGACAAGGATGCAACGGGCACATTGAAAGTGACCAACAAAAACCCAGAAAACCAAGCGCCAAGTGCGGAAGCTGACAACTTTGCAGGCTCAAGCAATGAACCCGCTTCAGGCAACGTGTTGGATAACGATCGTGATCCAGATGGTTTAAGCAACGATCCACACAAAGACTTGACAGTGACCAAAATTACCGTCGGTGACAAAGAGATCCCTGTAGGTGAGCCAACTGTGATCAAAAATGGTGAAGAAGATGCTGGCACATTGACCATTGGCAAAGATGGTCAATTCGAATTTACGCCAAAAGAAGGTTACACAGGTGAAATCCCTGAAATTAAATACGAAGTAACTGATAAAGATGGCGCGAAAGGCGAAGGCACAGTGAGTGTGGCCAATAACAACAAACCAGCTGAACCAACACCAGAGCCAGAGCCACAACCGAAAAACCCTAATGAAGTGGGCGTGGATATCAACAAAATTGGTCAAGATATCCAAGGGCCTGTTGATGGCAATGGTTATGCGAAAATCTCTCAACAACAGTTGAAAGACGACTTCCCATTTGTGGTGGCGGGTTCAACAACTGAAGTTCGCCAAGGCACTGAAGTGAAAGTGAGCGTGACGAAAAAGAACTCAACGGAAGTGTTGTTTGAAGGCACTGCTACTGTCGATGGCCGTGGCAACTGGTCTGTTGACGTACCGCATAGCAGCAAATGGTTAACAAGCGTGAAAAACGGCGATGAGTTTGACGTGAAAGCGAATGTTGAACAAGATGGCAAAACTGCTGAAGACATCGACAGAACCGCGCCAGCACAGTTAGATAGCCATTTGATGGATGGTGTTAACCGCTTGACAACGTCTTTGACTAAGACCGAAGGCCCGTCAAATGAAGGTATGGATAAAGGTGATATCCCTGAGCTTTATGAAAAAGGTATCGCATACGCACCGATGTTGGAAGGTGGTCAACAAGCCACACCAGATTCACAATGGAAGGCTACTGATGGCGATGACATTTTGCAATTGCCAGGAACAATTGATACTCAACCAAATCCAGGTGAGAAAATTGTGATTGACCTAGGCAATGGTAACAATGTGCTTGAAGCAGGTCGTATTGAGTCTGGCGCAGGTGTTGCTGGTGAGCCAGATGTTATCATCAATATGGGCAATGGTGATGACTACCTCAACCTCTATGATCCAAAAACGGCACAGTTGTCAGGGTCATTAGTGAACATGGGGGCAGGCAATGACCGTATCTATGTTGAACATGACGGTATTACAGGTTCAACCATCAACATGGGTGATGGTAATGACCTTATTCAAACGACGAGTTTGAATGCAGGTAATACCATTGAAATGGGCGCTGGCAATGATACTCTTGTGATTAACGGTTCAAATGAACCAGCAAGTATAGGTAATGGAAATACCATTGACTTTGGTGATGGCACGGATATGCTTGTAATGCAAAGCCAAACGACAGCTGTATTGAGTGCTAACCAAATGAAAAAACTAGAGTTTTTGAATATTGATGGCGCCAAAGCACTCACAGTTAAATTGACGGCGAGTGATTTTGATAGTTTCTTCTCAGATTCATCAGATAATCATCCTAATGGATTAGTTATTTTCGGAACAAAAGATCAATCAAATGAAATCCATCTTTCTGGCTCCAAAGGTACTAAGTTGATATCACGGGAAACTCCAGATCATCAGAATATTAGCGGTTATGAGTATGAAACTGAGACAGGTCTAAAAGTCCTTATTGATGAGCGTTTAACGGATAATGTTATCCTTGGATAATATAATGCAATGATAAAAACCCACCCACCGCGGTGGGTTTTTTATACCCATCAAAACTCAAAGTGCGGTCAGGGTGCTAGTGAAAGACAAAGAAAAAAACGAGCAGAAAAGTCAAAGAACGGTTAAAATACCCACAAATCCCAAACCAACCTCACCAAAAGGACACAAGATGAATATCTTAATCATAGGAAATGGAGGGCGTGAACACGCACTGGCCTGGAAAGTGGCACAATCTGATAAAGTGGAGCGTGTTTTTGTCGCCCCAGGCAATGCGGGTACGGCGCTAGAGCCCAAGGTGGAAAATGTCGCTATCGCGGTCACTGATGTGGCGCGCCTAGTGGAGTTTGCCCGTGAACAAGCTATCGATCTGACCATTGTTGGCCCTGAAGCACCGTTGGTTCTTGGGGTGGTGGATGCCTTTCGGGCGGCAGGCTTGAAAATTTTCGGCCCAACCAAAGCGGCAGCCCAGCTTGAAGGCTCGAAAGCGTTCACCAAAGATTTCTTAGCACGCCACCATATTCCAACGGCGGACTATGCCAATTTCACTGAAGTGGAGCCAGCCCTTGCCTATGTGCGTGAAAAAGGCGCTCCGATTGTGATCAAAGCCGACGGTTTGGCGGCGGGCAAAGGCGTGATTGTGGCAATGACGCTGGAAGAGGCCGAAAGTGCGGTGCGTGATATGCTCGCAGGCAATGCCTTTGGCGACGCTGGCCATCGCATTGTGGTGGAAGAATTTTTAGCTGGCGAAGAGGCGAGTTTTATCGTGATGGTGGACGGCAAACACATCGAGCCTATGGCCACCAGCCAAGATCACAAACGCGTGGGCGAGGGCGACACAGGCTTGAATACGGGCGGCATGGGCGCCTATTCACCCGCCCCTGTGGTGAGTGAGGCGATTCACCAACGCATTATGCAAGAGGTCATCGTGCCAACCGTCGAAGGCATGGCTGCCGAGGGCAACACCTACACGGGCTTTTTGTATGCAGGGCTGATGATTATGCCTGACGGGCAGCCAAAAGTGATTGAATACAATTGTCGCTTTGGCGATCCAGAAACCCAGCCGATTATGATGCGCTTGGAATCCGACTTGGTGGAATTGTGCTTAGCCGCGTGCGATGGCAAGCTCGACACCGTGCGTTCACAATGGCGAGAGCAAGCCGCGCTAGGCATTGTGCTGGCCGCGCAGGGCTACCCTGGTGAGTATCGCAAGGGCGATGAGATTTCAGGTGTGAAAAGTGCGGTTCAAGACGGCAAAGTGTTTTTAGCGGGCGTGAAAGCGCAAGACGGTAAATTTATCACCGACGGTGGGCGCGTGTTGTGCGTGACCGCACTTGGCGATACGGTGGCGGCTGCGCAGCAAAAAGCCTTAATGCTGGCGGAAAAAATTACGTGGAATGGGCGCTTTTACCGCCGTGATATTGGGCATCGTGCCATTGCGCGTGAGCAGGTGATGTCGTGAAATGGCCTTTGACCGCACTTTGTTTGTTGGCGCTATCAGGCTGTGTGCAGCACGGCCGTGTTAGTGCAACGTCTCCACTGGTGGGGGATTGGGTCTGCCCAATGACCCATAAAAAACAAAATATGGCGCAGACGGATTATATCCGCTTTTTGCCTGATGGGCGCTTTGAGGGCAAAGGCAGCTTTGTTTACCCGATGCGAAAGCCGCTGTTTCGTTTTGCGCAAACATTTACGGGGCATTGGCAGCAGCGTGATAATGTGGTGGATTTTCATGTCACGAATGCAACGCTCACCCGCCAGCACAGCGACAGCACGCAACGTAAATTGAAAACATCGAAAAAATGGCGGGCGCAAGAGCAAGCGTTGTTTGCTCGCGCCAATGCAGAGCACCGTCCAGGCGATGTGGCCAGCCGCGTTGAGCTTATTGATGTCAGCGCGCGTGAGTTTTCCTATGTGCAGCATCGTGGTGATGAGAGCTATTATGGTGGCTGCGTGCGCGCCCATAAACAGGAGATCAAGTGATAAAATCAATCTTGACCGCACTTTGCCTTTTGGCGAGCCTTAATGCGTATGCGCTGACGGTGAAGCCTGTGGATTTGCACGGCAAATGGCTGTGTGGTGTAAGTTATGATGACATCAGTCTTGGCACCATTGATGCCACGGAGTTTAACGCTGATGGCACGTTTAAAAGCCAAGGCATTGCAGAAACGCCGATTGAAAAGCCCGTGTTGCATTATCGCAGCCAAGCCCGTGGCACGTGGGCACTCAAGGCGGATCATTTGGTGTTGACCTTAACTGAGAACAAGGTGCAGCGTGATTTTTCTCAGCAGGTGGAGGCTATGCTGGCGCAAAACCCACAAGCGCAGGCGATGGAGCAAGCGCTGTTTGAGGCGTTGTCCAGTGACGATGAGCAGGGCAATGAAATTGATTTTCGGCTGTTGGATTTTGCCCAAGATAAATTTAACTATGAGCAGCGCATCGGTGAGCATAAATTTTATGGTGGCTGCAAACGCTGATGAATCTAATTCATTTATATGTGAAAAAATTGATATCCAGCACGCTTGAACCGTGCGTAAAAACCGTTAGACTATTACAATTCAACCCCCAATAGAAACAAGGAAAGACTATGTTAAAACGCGCCATGAATATTGCAGATTATGATCCTCAGCTGTGGGAGGCCATCAAAGCGGAAGACCGCCGTCAAGATGAGCACATTGAGCTGATCGCCTCTGAAAACTACGCTAGCCCACGCGTGATGGAAGCGCAAGGCTCGCAGTTGACCAACAAATACGCCGAAGGCTACCCAGGCAAACGCTACTATGGTGGCTGTGAGCATGTGGATGTGGTTGAACAATTGGCGATTGACCGCGCGAAAGCGTTGTTTGGAGCAGATTATGCCAACGTGCAACCGCACTCAGGTTCACAGGCGAATGCGGCGGTGTATATGGCGTTGTTGCAACCAGGCGACACCATTTTAGGCATGAGCTTGGCCCACGGTGGGCACTTAACCCACGGGGCGGCGGTGAGTTTTTCAGGCAAAATTTATCACGCTGAGCAATATGGCATCACTGATGATGGCGTGATTGACTACGACGCATTGCGCAAACAAGCGCTTGAAGTGAAACCGAAAATGATTGTCGGCGGCTTTTCGGCTTATTCGCAAGTGGTGGATTGGGCGAAAATGCGTGAAATCGCCGATGAAGTGGGCGCGTATTTGTTTGTGGATATGGCGCACGTGGCAGGCCTTATTGCCGCTGGCGTGTACCCAAGCCCGATTGATCATGCCCACGTTGTTACCACCACCACCCATAAAACCTTAGCAGGCCCACGCGGTGGCTTGATTTTAGCCAAAGGGGGCAATGAAGAACTGTACAAAAAACTCAACAGTGCAGTGTTCCCAGCAGGTCAAGGTGGCCCATTGATGCACGTGATTGCTGCCAAAGCGGTGTGCTTTAAAGAGGCGATGGAGCCAGAATTTAAAGCCTATCAACAGCAAGTGGTGAAAAACGCCAAAGCCATGGTGGAGGTATTCAAAGCACGTGGTTACAATATTGTCTCCAATAGCACTGAAAATCACTTGTTCTTGGTAGATTTAGTCAATAAAGGCTTAACGGGGAAAGCCGCCGACGCTGCGTTAGGACGCGCTAACATCACCGTGAATAAAAATGCCGTACCAAACGATCCAAAAAGCCCGTTTGTGACCTCAGGCATTCGTGTGGGCACGCCATCGATCACACGCCGCGGCTTTAAAGAGGCGGAAGCCAAAGAGTTGGCAGGCTGGATGTGTGACGTGTTAGACAACATTGAGAGCGAAGAGGTGATTGCACAAACAAAAGAAAAAGTATTGGCGTTGTGCAAACGTTTTCCTGTTTATGCGTAATCATTGAAACGCTATAAAAAAGCGAGCATTTAGCTCGCTTTTTTGTTGCTCAGGTTAGTGCCAACCGCACTTTATCGTGTCTTACACTCGCACTACACGCGCTTTTGGCTTGCGGCGAGTAAGCAGGCGCAACGTGGTGTAGCCTAAAATGGCTGACATTAGTGATCCCAGCAAAATACCGATGCGCGAGAGGGTGTTGATTTCCTCACTGGTGTTTTCAAAGGCGAGACCTGAGAGAAACATCGCCATCGTAAAGCCGATTCCACAAAGTATGGCCACACCAAAGATGTGCTTTAACCGCACTTTATCAGGCAGTTTTGCCACGCCGAGTTTGATTGCCAAAAAGGCAAAGCCAAACACGCCTAAGGTTTTGCCGAACAATAAGCCTGTGCTGATGCCCATTGGTAGCGCACTAAAGAGCATATCACCGTTTACACCAGCAAGGGATACACCTGCATTGGCAAAGGCAAAAATAGGCAAAATGAAAAAGGCTGACCACGGGGTGAGTGTGTGTTCCAAATGCTCCAGCGGGCTGTCACCATTTTTATCCGTCAGCGGAATGGTGAAGCCTAAAATTACGCCTGCGAGCGTGGCGTGTACACCTGATTTCAGTACGCATACCCACAACACTAAACCGATTAGCATATAGCTTGTTAATGCACCGATGCGCATGCGGTTCAGGATTACCAATAAGGCGATGCAAATGCCCGCACCAACCATGGCGGCCGTGCTAAGATCACTGGCGTAGAAAATGGCAATTACCACAATCGCGCCGAGATCATCAATAATGGCCAGCGCCAGTAAAAAGATTTTCAGCGCCAGTGGAATACGTCGACCCAGCAGAGCTAAAATGCCAAGCGCGAAGGCGATGTCAGTTGCCATTGGAATGGCCCAACCTTCCATAGCAACAGGATCATGCTGATTAATGCCCCAAAATACTAAGGCGGGCATCACCATGCCACCTATAGCTGCAAGCACGGGTAAAATGGCTTGTTGATAGCTTGATAGAGAACCGATGAGAATTTCACGCTTTACCTCAAGCCCGACCAGCAAAAAGAACACCGCCATCAGCCCGTCATTAATCCATAGCAACAATGCTTTTGATAGCCCATATTCACCAAAGCTAATTGTCAACTTGGTGTTAAGAAAACCAAAATAGTGCCCCGCCCAAGGTGAGTTGGCGAACAGTAGCGCCAGCAGTGCGGTGGCAAGTAAGATAATGCCACCTGAGGATTCCATTTTGAGAAAACGCTTAATAAACGAGGTCATATAACTCCTTAAATTCTTGTGCATTTTTATTTTAAAAGTGCGGTTTGATTATAACTGAATATGATAAGAATGTAGAGTTAGCTCACATTTTCTTGCATTGATTTGGATATTTTATTGACAGTTTTAGACAGAGATCATATTTTCAATGTTACAGAAATGATAAAAATAAGTTAAATCATGAAAGGAGAGCCTATGAAATTGATGAAAAGTACCCTTGCATTCGCCATTGGCGCGGTGAGTTTGTTAACACTCAACGCCTGTGACGACAAACAGCCTGCGCAAAATCAACAAAGCAGTACCAGTACACAGTCAGATGCCAGCCAAGGGCTTGAGAGTAAATTTGTCACCATTGCCACAGGCGGTGCATCGGGGCCATATAATATTATTGGAACTACGCTTGCAGAAACCTACTCCAAGGTGTTTAAAACTAATTCGAAGACCCAAACCACAGGCGCCTCGGTTGAGAATATCAATTTGATCAATCAAGGCAAAGTGGAAATGGCGTTTGTGATGAGTGATGTGCTCAGCGATGCGGTGAACGGCACAGGCAATTTCAGTCAAAAATTGGACAGTGTCAGCGAAATGGCGGCGTTGTATCCTAACTTTGTGCAAATTGTCACCTCTGGCAAAACAGGCATTAAAACCATCACGGACTTGAAAGGCAAACGCGTAGCTACTGGTGCACAAAATTCAGGCGTTGAAGTCAATGCGCGTAATTTGTTGGCGGGCTTTGGCATTACCTATAACGACATCACCGTGGATTACTTAGGTTACGCCGAAGCGGCCGATGCGCTCAAAGCGGGCAAAATTGATGCGGCCTTTTTAACCAGTGGCTTACCGAACTCTTCGTTGATGGAGCTGCAACAAGGCTTTGATTTGCAGTTGGTCAGCATTCCTGCAGATGGTGCAGCGAAAATTGCGGAAAGTAGGCCGTATTTCACGCCAATGGACATTCCTGCAAACACCTACGGCAACAAAGAGCCTGTGCCAACGGTGGCGATTAAAAATGCGCTTGTGGTGCAAACCAAAATGAGCACTGACGATGTGTATAAATTAACTAAGCAGTTCTTTGAAAGCCTGCCTGCACTGGCCACCGCACACCAAGCGGCGAAAGCCATCACGGTGGAGGGCGCGCAAGAAGGATTGGTTGCACCATTGCACCCTGGCGCTGAGAAATATTACGCTGAAGTCAACGGTCAAAAATAATGAATAAGCTAAAGTGCGGTCTGGCGGTATTGGGGCTGACCGCACTTTGTGCTTTGGTGCCAGTGCAGGGTGTTGAATTCCACAGTGAAACCCTGCATTGCTTGTTAAAAGGCGAAACATTTCGCCTGCGCTGGCATCATTCGGTGGAGCACCAGTGGTGGATTGAACAATATCGTACCCAAGGCGAGCAGCTTATGCTCACCGCCACGTGGATGCAAACCTTTGGGGCGGGCACGCCTTCAAAAGGTGAGTCCATCAGCGCGCCACCTGGCTATGTGGGGTTCAAGCGGGCGATAGCTATGCGCGAGATTAACTGGATGGTATCACGCAATATGCAAGGCACAGTGTTAATGAACGGTGAGCAATGGGCTATTTATCAACATCTACCTGATTATAGTCCTGTGACAATTCGCCCAATCAAACAGCCATTTTTTATGTTTTTATGGAGAAGATGCCAATGAGTGACAAGCCGCACGCGCCTAATACGTTAGGAGCGCACGAACAAGCCATTTTAGAAAAATTTGATCGCGAATCGGTTACGCGGCATTTGGTCGCAGGCGTACAACAATACCTGCTGGTGGGCATTGCGATTTTTTATTCGTTATTTCATCTTTATATCACATTTTATCCGCTGCCAACGTTACTACAACGCGCCATCCATGTTGGGGTGGGTTGCTTGTTGATTTTTTTGCTTTACCCTGTCAGCAAATCTGCACGACGCGATAAGATTGCGTGGTTTGACTGGCTTTGGGGGCTGACCGCACTTTCTGGTGTGGGCTATTTGATAGTGCAATATGATGCCATTATGACGGTGCGCGGTGGCATTCCAAATCAATGGGATATTGCCTTTGCAATGTTGACTGTATTAGTTGTGCTGGAAGCGGCGCGGCGGATCACAGGCTGGATTTTGGTGATTTTTGCGCTGATCTTTTTGGTTTATCCGTTTATCAGCTCCATGAGTTTTATGCCTGATCGCCTGCTCACGCGCCCTTACGATATTGGCGACATTTTCGGACAGCTCTATCTTAAAACCGAAGGGCTTTATTCTTCAGCTATTGGTGCGTCGGTGACCTTTATTTTCTTATTTATCTTGTTTGGCGCATTTTTAGGGCGATCAGGCATGGGGCAGTTGTTTAATGACTTGGCATTGGCGTTGGCAGGGGATAAACAAGGCGGGCCTGCGAAAGTGGCGGTGATTTCCAGTGGCTTTATGGGCAGTATTAATGGTGCCGCAGTGGCGAATGTGGTCAGCACAGGGGCGTTTACCATTCCCTTGATGAAAAAAATCGGCTACCGCAAAGAGTTTGCAGGCGCCGTGGAGGCCAGTGCCTCAGTGGGCGGGCAAGTGCTGCCGCCAATTATGGGTGCCAGTGCGTTTATTATGGCGGAAACCACGGGTGTGAGTTATAGCACTATTGCACTGGCCGCCTTGTTGCCTGCCGTGTTGTATTATTTAAGTGTGATTGCACAGGTGCATTTTCGTGCAGGTAAACGCAACTTAAAAGGCATCCCCCGTGAACAGTTGCCACAGCTGAAAGCGGTGATGAAAGCCCGTGGGCATATGTTGTTGCCAATTGTGGCACTGGTGTGGTTTTTGGTTGAATCGGTGCCAATTGGCTACGCCGCCGCCTACACCATTGGCATTACGGTGCTGGTGAGCCAAATCCGCCAAGAAACGCGCATGGGCTGGCGCGATATTCTCGGCGCACTGGAAGATGGCGCGCGCCAAGCACTGCCTGTGATGGCGGCCTGTGCTGTGGTTGGGATTGTGATTGGCGTGGTGAACCTCACCAGCTTTGGCTCGGTGATGACCTCATCTATCGTTACATTGGGTGCAGGCTCGTTGTTATTCACCCTGATTTTAACCATGTTGGCGTCAATGGTACTAGGAATGGGCTTGCCGTCAATTCCTGCCTATATCATCACTGCAACCATGGCCGCACCAGCGCTGGCGACGTTTGATATCCCTGTGATTGTGGCGCATATGTTTGTCTTTTATTTCGGCATTTTTGCTAACATCACGCCACCGGTGGCACTAGCGGCGTTTGCAGGGGCGGGCATTTCAGGGGGCGACCCGATGAAAACGGGCTGGCAATCTTTACGCTTGGCGCTGGCGGGCTTTATCGTGCCGTTTATGTTTGTGTATAACCCAACCATGCTGATGATCGACCCCACTGGGCTGGCCATCACTGCACGCGATTTTCCACTGCCGAGTGTGATCGCCATTGTCAGCGTGATTGTCACCTCCATTATTGGCGTGCTTGGGCTGTCTGCGGCCCTTGAAGGCTATTTCAAACAGCCAATGCCCGTGTGGCAGTGCATCGTACTTGCTTGCGGTTCCTTGATGTTGATCACCCCAGAGCACATTACCGATTTGGTGGGCATTATCGTTGTGCTGCTCATTGCTTTCCTCAATTTCCACCGCAAATAATCGATTCCCCAGTGCCAGCTGGGGATTTTTTCAACGATCAAATTTTGACAGATAAAATTCTTGAACCAGATCGCATTTTAATATCATCTCTTTCGCTAAAATGGCGCTCCTTAATTTTCCTTTTAGAAAAACAGGAGTTAAAAAATGAAAAAACAATGGATGGCGATGTTAATCAGCACAGTATTAGGTGTAAGTGCGGTCAGTGCGCAGGCTGCACCTAAAGAGCCTTATACTCAAGCTGGCACGAACGCCAAAGAATTATTGGTTGAAGCGCCTGTGCATTGGATCTCAGTTGATCAATTGGCGCAGGAATTAAAAAACAAAGCCCCAATGGCGGTGAGTTTTGATATTGATGATACGGTGTTGTTCTCCAGCCCGTGTTTTTATCAAGGGCAAGAAAAATACTCTCCAAACAGCGGTGACTACTTGAAAAATCAAGATTTTTGGAACGAAGTGAACGCTGGCTGTGATCAATATTCTATTCCGAAAAAAATTGCTCACGAGTTAATTGACATGCACCAAAAACGAGGAGATACCATCTACTTTATCACTGGTCGCACCGCAGGCGATGTGGACGGCGTAACGCCAATTTTGCAAAAAGATTTCGGCATTAAGAATATGCAGCCTGTGGAATTTATGGGCGGCAAGCCACGCGATACCAAATACAACAAAACGCCAGCCATCAAAGCGCACAATGTCCAAATTCACTACGGTGACAGTGACGATGATATTTTAGCGGCGCGTGAGGCAGGCATTCGAGGCATTCGCATTATCCGTGCGGCTAATTCCACCTATCAACCGCTGCCAACGGTGGGTGGCTATGGTGAGGAAGTGCTGATCAATTCCAGTTACTAAGCGGCGAGCGTGAAGAGAAAAGTGCGGTCTGACCGCACTTTTTATTTTGCTCAGCGACAAAATCCTTTACAATGAAGAAAAACACAAAAGGATACGCGTATGATTATTGTAACGGGTGGCGCTGGCTTTATCGGCAGCAATATTGTAAAAGCCCTAAACGACACAGGGCGACGTGATATTTTGGTGGTGGATAACCTCACCGACGGCACCAAATTTGCCAACATGGTGGATTTGGACATCGCAGACTATTGTGACAAAGAGGATTTTATCGCCTCGATTATCGCCGGTGATGATTTCGGGCCGGTGGATGCTGTTTTTCATGAAGGCGCGTGTTCGGCGACCACCGAGTGGAACGGCAAATACATGATGCAAAACAACTATGAATATTCCAAAGAGTTGCTGCATTATTGCCTTGATCGCCAAATTCCATTTTTGTATGCCTCATCGGCGGCGACTTACGGCGACCGAGACACCTTTGTGGAAGAGCGTCAATTTGAAGCGCCGTTGAATGTCTACGGCTATTCTAAATTCTTATTTGACCAATATGTGCGAGACATCTTGCCTCAAGCGCAATCACCCCTTTGCGGCTTTCGCTACTTCAACGTTTATGGCCCACGGGAAAGCCACAAAGGCAGTATGGCGAGTGTAGCATTTCACTTAAACAATCAAATTTTAAACGGTGAAAATCCGAAATTATTCCAAGGCTCGGAACATTTCCGCCGTGATTTTGTGTATGTCGGCGACGTGGCGGCGGTCAATTTATGGTGCTGGGAGCACGGTATTTCAGGCATTTACAACTGCGGCACAGGCAATGCAGAAAGTTTTGAAGAAATCGCCAAAGCGGTGATTGCCTACCATGGCAAGGGGGAAATTGAAACCATCCCATTCCCTGAGCATTTAAAAAGTCGCTATCAAGAATACACCCAAGCTGATTTAACCAAACTGCGCACCGCAGGCTACGACAAGCCATTTAAAAACGTGGCAGAGGGCGTGGCGGAATATATGGCGTGGTTGAATCGATAAGGAAAAGTGCGGTGAATATTCTCATTATCGGGCCGTCGTGGGTGGGGGATATGATGATGTCTCACAGCCTCTATCAACAACTCAAAGAGCGCTATCCTGACGCCACTATTGATGTGCTGGCACCGAATTGGTGTCGTGCGTTGCTCTCACGCATGCCTGAGGTGCGCCATGCGCTAGAAATGCCCATTGGGCACGGGCGTTTTGCGTTGGCCGAGCGTTATCGTTTGGGGAAGGCATTGCGTGGGCAATACGACATGGCGATCGTGCTGCCCAACTCGTTAAAATCCGCCTTGGTGCCGTTTTTCGCGCGCATTGCGCATCGTCGTGGCTGGATTGGGGAAAGCCGTTACGGCTTGCTCAACGACTGGCGTAAAAATAAGCAGGATTATCCACTGATGGTGCAGCGTTATGTCGCACTCGGGTTTGATAAAGCGCAAGTGCCTGCGGCGACGGAGATGGTGATCCACAAGCCTTATTTGCGTGTTGAGCAAAGTGCGGTGGCACAAACGTTAGCTAAATTCGCACGCCAAATTGAGCAGGCACAACACCGCCGCGTGATCGGCTTTTGCCCAGGGGCAGAGTTTGGGCCGGCGAAACGTTGGCCACATTATCACTACGCAAGCCTTGCAGAAGTGCTCGTTACGCGCGGTTATCAGGTGCAGATTTTTGGTTCGACGAAAGATGAAGCGGTCGGTGAGCAGATTAAAACCGCACTTTCGCCTGAGAGCCAACGCTTTTGCGTCAACTTAGCTGGGCAAACGACATTGCCTGAGGTGATTGATTTAATGTCCGTTTGTGATGCTGTGGTGAGCAATGATTCGGGGTTGATGCACATTGCTGCTGCCCTTGGTCGCCCGTTGGTAGCATTATACGGCCCAACCAGCCCTGAATACACTCCGCCACTGAGTGATAACGTGGAAGTGATTCGGTTAATTGATGGTGGCTTAATTAAAGTGCGGTCGAGCAAAGATAATGCACAAGGGTATCATCAAAGTTTAATGGATATTACGCCAGAAATGGCATTAGACGCTTTAGAGCGAGTTATTCAAAAATAAATGTGGTGAACTTATGAAAGTTTGTATTGTAAAGACGTCGTCTATGGGTGATATTTTGCACACATTGCCAGCCTTAACCGATGCACAACAAGCCATTGATGGCATTACATTTGACTGGGTTGTGGAAGAGGATTTTATTGAGATTCCTTTTTGGCACACGGCTGTGGATCATGTGATAAAAATATCACTTCGGCGCTGGCGAAAGTCACCGTTAAGCTATAAAACATGGCAGGAATGGCGTGCTTATCGTAATAGATTAAGAGAAACACAATATGATGCTGTGATCGATGCGCAAGGTTTATTCAAAAGTGCTTTTTTTGCAACTCGTCTTATTCGTGGGACGAAACATGGCTATGATCGCAAAAGTGCGCGTGAGCCCATTGCGTCATTTTTTTATGACAAGCGTTACGATATCGCGCCAGAGCAGCACGCTGTTGAGCGAACTCGCGCATTGTTTGCCTCTGCGTTAGGCTACTCTGTGCCGAGAAGCAAGGGTAATTACGGCATTACTCAATATCTTAAAGCGCAAAGTGAACCTGCTGCGTATTGCGTATTTATTCATTCGACAACGCGCGATGAAAAACATTGGCACGAAGATTATTGGCGTGATTTGATTGCGCGTACTACCGCACTTGGCGTAGCGGTTAAATTGCCTTGGGGGAATGAGCGTGAGCGTGAGCGTGCTGAACGTTTAGCCGCAGGGTTTGCGTTAGCGTCGGTGTTATCAAAAAGCAGCCTTTCGGAAATGGCGAGCATTTTGGCGAATGCGTTGAGTGTTGTTGCCGTAGATACAGGGCTTTCTCATTTAACGGCAGCGCTTGATGTGCCTTGTATCGGGCTGTATGGTGCAACTGATCCTAAGTTGATAGGAAGTTATGGGAATAATCAAATTGCGCTGACGGCATCAAGTATGCAACAAATCTTGCCAGATCAGGTATGGAATACCTTGATAGATTTAATCGATCCTTAATGTGTAATCCTTAGAAATAAAAAGGCGGTTTGATTTAGATCAACCGCCTTTTTTGATGATTGGTTATGATAAAAACAAGGAGAAATCAATGAAAGAATTAATCAACCTCAATACCCCTTTACTCGAGCGCTTATTGCGCTATGTGAAAGTTTTTACCACCTCTGATGCTTCAAGCAATACCGTGCCGAGCACGCCGCAGCAGTGGGATTTATTGCGTAGTCTTGAAAGCGAGATGCAAAAAATGGGGCTACAAGAGATCAGTCTTGACGAAAAAGGCTATCTATTTGCCAGCCTGCCAGCAAATGTGGAGAATGCGTCCGTGCTGGGCTTGTTGGCGCACGTGGATACCGCACCTGATTTCAATGGCGAAAATGTTCGCCCACAAATAATTGAACATTACGACGGGCAAGATATTGTACTTAAAGGCAGTGGCGATGTGCTTTCGCCTGCGCAATTTCCCAACTTGACCGCACTTTTAGGCCATACGTTGGTCACCACTGATGGCACCTCATTGCTGGGTGCCGATGATAAATCGGGCATCGCGATTATTTTGTCCGTGGTGGAATATTTACAAGCGCACCCTGACATTCCACACGGCAAATTACGTCTTGGTTTTACCCCTGATGAAGAAATTGGGCGTGGGCCGAAGCATTTTGATGTAGCCAAATTTGGTGCCGATTTTGCTTATACTTTAGATGGTGGCTCGGTGGGTGAATTGCAATTTGAAAATTTCAATGCAGCGGAAGCCACAGTGACCTTTTTCGGGCGTTCTGTTCATCCAGGTAGTGCCAAAGATAAAATGATCAACGGCTGGGAGCGTGCCTGTGAGTTCCAAGCTACGCTACCTGCGCATTTGACGCCAGCGACCAGCGAGGGTAAAGAGGGCTTTATTTTCTTGCGCAAGATTGACGGCACATTAGAACATTGCCAATTGCATTATGCCCTGCGGGATTTTGAGAGAGCTGGATTGGATGAAAAAGAAAATCAATTGCGCAAAACCCTGCACGCTATGCAACAACGCTATGGTGAAAAGTGCGGTCAGCTTGATGTGGTACAGCACTATGCCAATATGCGTGAGAAAGTTGCCGATTATCCGCAGTTGATCGACATTCCAAAACAGATTATGCACCAGCTTGGCATCACGCCACGCCTTGAACCGATTCGCGGTGGCACCGACGGCGCGCAGTTGTCATTTATGGGTTTGCCAACCCCTAATCTTTTCACTGGCGGGGAAAATTTTCATGGTAAGTTTGAGTTCATTTCACTTGATGTGATGAACCAGGCTGCTAATGTTTTAGTGGGCACGATTGTCGCCCTGAGCAAGCGAGAATAAGGAGAAAAAGAAGCATGGGATTATTACTTGGATTCTTGACCATTCTCTTGGTTGGGTGGCTTATTATCAAACACTATAATGCCAAAGGTGTGCTATTTTGTGCTGGCATTTTGTTGTTGATTATTGCTGCAGTTATGGGGCATTCCCCTTTAAAAGAAAGCACGGGTACCAGTGTGACTGACATTATGGAATATATCTATTCTTTAATGGAAAAACGTGGCGGTGGCTTAGGGCTTTTGATTATGATTTTGATCGGCTTTTCCTATTATATGTCAGAGGTAGGTGCCAATGACGTAGTAGTGCGTGTGTTATGCAAGCCACTGCGCCATATTAAATCGCCGTATTTGCTGCTTGTTGGGGGATATTTGATCGCCTATCAGATGAGTTTTGCGATTAGTTCAGCAACCGCTTTGGGCGTTTTTCTCATGGCAACACTATTCCCGATCATGACTCGCCTTGGTATTTCTGCGCCAAGTGCAGCGGCTGTGTGTGCTACAACTTCAGCGGTTAACCTCAATCCAACAGCAGCAGATGTGATTTTAGCGGCGGAAAAAGCGGGTACCAACATTGTTGATTTTTCGTTTTTTACCATTTTGCCGATGAGCATTGTGGCACTGCTGGCCATTGCTATCACACACTTTTTCTGGCAGCGTTTTTGCGATCGTCAAGAGGGCTTGCATCCAGAGCAACTCAATTATCAACCCAATGATAATGTTGACCCAAGTACTTTGTTGAAAACCGATGCACCAACGTTTTATATCATTTTACCATTTTTACCGATTGCAGGCTTGTTGCTTTTCAATGGTGAAACCTTGCCTAAACTTTCACTTGGTGCGGTGGTTGTACTTACTATTATTATCACAGCGGTGATTGAATTTATCCGCAAACGCAGCGCTCGGGCTGTCTATGAAGGTATTGAAGTGTGCTACAACGGCATGGCAGAAGCCTTCTCTGGTGTGGTGATGTTGCTGGTGGCTGCGGGCGTATTTGCTGAGGGACTCAATCAAATTGGCTTTATCCGTGATTTAATTGATACAGCACAACAATTTGGTTCTGCGGCGTTGATTATGATGCTCACGTTGGTTGTGATCACTATGTTAGTGACCATCGCTTCAGGTTCAGGTAACGCAGCGTTTTATGCTTTTGTGGAAATTGCGCCAAAACTGGCCACGCATTTGGGTATCAATCCGGCCTATTTGATCGCACCAATGGTGCAAGTATCCAATACCGCACGTGGTATGTCACCTGTATCTGGTGTAATTGTAGCTGTTTCTGGAGCAGGTAATCTCTCGCCGCTTTTGTTGGTCAAACGTACTAGCGTACCGCTACTGGTGGGGGCAATAGTTATTGTGCTCTACACTATCTTCGCTATTCCAACGGTAGGATAAGTATAAAAAAGATAAAAGTGCGGTTTCGACTGCACTTTTTTTTGTCTTAATTTTGCAATGCCTTGAAAGTGCGCTTTTTCATACCCATATAATCACCATTGAACAGTAAAAGCAAAGTGCGGTTGCGCTTTGCACGAGAGGTAAAAGATGACCACAATAGTCAGTGTACGCCGTAATGGCGAAGTAGTGGTAGGGGGCGATGGTCAAGTGTCGCTGGGTAATACCGTGATGAAAGGTAACGCACGCAAAGTGCGCCGTTTGTATGGTGGCAAAGTGCTCGCGGGTTTCGCAGGCGGGACGGCGGATGCGTTCACACTGTTTGAATTGTTTGAACGCAAACTGGAAATGCACCAAGGGCATTTGCTCAAAAGTGCGGTTGAGCTGGCCAAAGAGTGGCGCACTGACCGCGCACTGCGTAAATTAGAAGCCATGTTGATTGTTGCCGATGAGAAAGAATCCTTGATTATCAGTGGATTAGGCGATGTGGTGCAACCTGAAGAAGACCAGATTCTCGCGATAGGATCTGGGGGTAATTATGCCCTTTCTGCGGCACGAGCGTTGGTAGATAATACCGCACTTTCCGCGCGTGAGATTGTGGAAAAATCGTTAAAAATTGCAGGCGATATTTGTGTTTATACCAACACCAATTTCACCATTGAACAGTTGCCAAATACAGAACAAAAATAAGGATACATTATGTCTGAGATGACACCTCGTGAAATCGTATCAGAACTTGATCGTCATATTATTGGTCAAAGTGATGCTAAGCGTGCGGTGGCGATTGCCTTGCGTAATCGCTGGCGGCGGATGCAGTTGCCAGAGCCATTGCGCCATGAAGTCACCCCGAAAAATATTTTGATGATCGGTCCAACTGGTGTGGGAAAAACGGAAATCGCGCGTCGTTTAGCGAAACTGGCGAATGCGCCATTTATCAAAGTAGAAGCCACTAAATTCACGGAAGTAGGCTATGTGGGTAAGGAAGTGGATTCTATCATTCGTGATTTGACGGATGTGGCGATGAAATTGGTGCGCCAGGGAGAAATTGAAAAAAATAAATACCGCGCCGAAGAGGCGGCGGAAGAGCGGATTTTAGACGCATTATTGCCACCCGCGCAAAATCAGTGGGGCGAGGCGGAAAAAACCGATACAGCCAGCCACACCCGCCAAGTGTTCCGTAAGAAATTGCGTGAAGGGCAGCTGGATGATAAAGAGATTGAAATTGATGTGGCACAAGCCTCGATGGGCGTTGAAATTATGGCGCCACCAGGTATGGAAGAAATGACCAATCAGTTGCAATCGATGTTCCAAAATATGTCCAGCGGGCAAACCAAAAAGCGCAAAATGAAAATCAAAGACGCGCTGAGAGTGCTCACTGAAGACGAAGCGGCGAAGCTCATCAATCTTGAAGAGTTAAAACTTAAAGCAATTGAATCAGTGGAGCAGCATGGGATCGTGTTTATCGATGAGATTGACAAAATCTGCAAGCGTGGTGAAACCTCAGGCCCTGATGTCTCGCGTGAGGGGGTGCAGCGTGATTTGTTACCTCTGGTGGAGGGCTCAACCATCAACACCAAACATGGCATGGTGAAAACCGATCATATTTTATTTATTGCATCAG
Source organism: Spirabiliibacterium pneumoniae (assembly GCF_014884995.1). GTDB lineage: Bacteria > Pseudomonadota > Gammaproteobacteria > Enterobacterales > Pasteurellaceae > Spirabiliibacterium > Spirabiliibacterium pneumoniae. The sequence continues at coordinate 14,182 of NZ_JABMII010000020.1, read as the reverse complement.
GCGCTTTCCAAGTGGCACGCCCGTCGGATTTGATTCCTGAATTGCAGGGTCGGTTGCCCATTCGGGTTGAACTTGGTGCCTTGAGTGCGCACGATTTTGAGCGCATTTTAACGGAGCCGAACGCATCACTCACTGAGCAGTATCAAGCCTTGATGAAAACGGAAGGTGTAGAGATTGTGTTCACTGAGGACGCCATCGCCACCATTGCGCAGGCGGCATTTACGGTGAATGAAAAAACTGAGAACATTGGCGCACGTCGGCTGCATACGGTGTTAGAGCGTTTAATGGATAAAATCTCGTTTGATGCCAGCGAAATGAGCGGGCAGCAGGTGAGCATCGATAAAGCCTATGTGCAAGAAGCATTAGGCGAGGTGGTAGAAAACGAAGATTTAAGCCGTTTTATATTGTAAAAAAAGCGACCTTAGGGTCGCTTTTTTATACGGCTTAGTGCATACCAAAGTGTACTGAACTTGATTTTGACTGCCAGCGTTCTTGAGTATGTTCCACACTGCGAGTGTGTTTTTCAGATGGTGTGTTTTTAATAACTTCCGTTTGCACATCACTTTCACGCACATAACGACGAGCACCTTGTTCGTGCACTTTCATAGTGGCTGGAATGCCAACTGCACTGCCAAAACCAATATCACCGCCAGTTCCTACGCGGATACCTTTAATTTTAGCAGGTTTCACGGGTGCTTTATGATCACTTGCATTAAGCACTTGTGTGCTTTGCTCGCTCACATAGCGACTGTTAGCACTCGGTTTAGATACACTTTTTTGATAATCTAACACAGTTTTGTTATCAAGCGGCTGATTGGGTGCTTGCTGTGTTTGGGTGCAACCGACTAATGCGATAGGCAAAAAGCAAAGTGCGGTTTTAAGCATTTTCATTCTGTTCTCCTTAGAAAAAAAGGGGCGCAAAGCCCCTTAGCGTAATGATACTATACTTTTGGTGCTTCAATTAATACAGGCTGTGCTGGTGCAGGGTTAGGGGATTTACCCATCGCTTGGGTTAAGCCCTGATCGCGGATTTTTTGTGCCCCTGCGTGGTTGCCCAATTGCTCATAAACATAGGCCGCCATCGTGTAATCTGCCGCTTCGCTTAGGGCAGGTTCACTGATGAGGTTATCCAAATAGGTTTTAGCCTGTGAAAAAGCGTCAATGCGTGCGTTTAAGTAACCCAATGCACGGCTATAAGCCACTTGCAATTGTGGGTCATCACAGTTGACCAATTGTTTTTCTAATACTTTAATCAGCTTGTTATTTTTCTCCCATTGCAGTAATGGTAATTGTTCAAGCAGTGCGAGTTTATCGGTTTTGGCTTCAACACGTTTGGCACCCTCAAGGGCAAAATCATAAGCTGATTCATGATCATTGGCTTCCAGTAAGCGCTTGAGCATACCAACTTGGGCATAAGTATCATGATGGCGTGCGCGTGATTGCGCTTTCCACCACGCCAGCAAACCATCGACGCCTTCTTCGTTGAGCTTCTCATCTTGCAAGCCGTCTTCAATGCGATGTTTTAAGCTCATCAACTGCTCTTGGCTGTAATTTAAGCGGCTTTCAACGCGATTGTACAGTTCGTCTAAATGAGTATAAGCCTGAGATTGTAAATAAATATCCACCGCCAAGCGCAGCACTTCTGGGTTGTGTGGGCAAGCAATGAGCAGACTATCAATGGCACTGCGCGCAGCAGACACTTTACCTTGCATCAACATAATGCGGGCGCGGGCAATTTCCACCACCAAATTATCGTTGCCAGCCAGTTTGGTAGCTTCCATCAAATAGTGGTTTGCATTGAGATCATCGCCTTTTTGTTGTGCCGCTTCTGCCGCTTTAATAAAGTTCAAGACAGGCTCAGGCGCGTGTTTGGCATTTTTGGCAATCAATTTTTCTGCTTTGGCATAATCGCCTTCATTCATCTTCATTAGGCCCGCCATGGTTTGTTTTTCCGCTTTGACTCGTTTACGGCGTGAAAACCAATGGTAGGTGTTATTGCTCATTTTGAAGAAACGACTGACGATCCATTGCAGCAAATAAATCACCGCCAAGCTGACAACGAAGAACACCACCAGTGTTGGGATGCTCATTTCGATATTGTAATCAGCGGTTGAAATTAAAACGTAGCCCTGTTTGCCTGATAGATAAGGCCCTGCAACCAAGCCTGCGAGCAGGAGCAACATTAAAAAGAGTACTTTAAACATAATGACCTCCTATCACTGCACACTATCAGGTGTTTTTGGTGCGGTACCTTCGCTTTCAGCCTCTGGTGCTTTGGCGTCGTCGCTCTCTGCACGGTTTTCTGCTTTGTTTTCATCGCTTACATCGCGATTGACCGCACTTTTATCTTCGCTTTTAGCGGTGCTCGCAGAGAGGTTTTCTAACGCTTGGTTGTTGCGATTGAGCACCGTGCTGATGGTTTTCCAGGCATTCAGTTGGGCAGGCGCATCAATGTAGATCGATTGCTCTTTGAGTTGATCAACTTGTTGCAAGAATTGCTCAACAGAGGCATCTTCTGTGTCAAAATAGCTGCGCAGCCAAGTGGCAACAGAATCAAGCGATTGTTTATACACTTCATTTTGTTGGCGCGGCACCGCAGCAAGCGCAATTTGCAAGCTCATACGGATATTTTCTTTCAAATAAATATCCTGATTTGGCGCCAATAATTCGGGTGTGTCTTTATCTTTTTTGCTCACGCGGATGAAATGATCCAAAAAGGAGTTGGCGCTTTTTTCCAGATTTTTCTGCCAGTCATCCACCGAATCGCTCACTTCAGCGCTGTCGGTATTAGGATTGAGTGAAAGCACCTTCAAATTATCCACTTGTGAAATCAATAGACTGAGTTTTGACATAATTAAGTCTTGATCCACGTCGTTGAGGCTTTGCAATTGATTAATGTCTTGATTGATCGCTGCACGAATGGCCACGGCTTGAGAGTTTTGCACTTTTTCCAGGCTGGCATTGGCGTCTTGCAGCAAAGCGATTACCGTATCCACATCACCGTCTAGCACCAATTTGCGTTGTGCGTTGGTCAGCAAGAAATCAGCCTCCGACATTAGCCAATCACTGGCTTGTGTTTTATTATTAAAGCTTAATTTATTCAACTGGTTACGCAGTTCTGCATTTTGCGCTTTTTCAAGTTCAGCATGGTTACTTAACGTTTTAAGCTGCTCGTTGGCTTGCTCAAGTTGCGCTTTGGTGCTTGCTAACTCCTGCGCTTGTGTCTCTTGGGCTTGTTTTAATTGAGAAAGTGCGGTTTCAAGCTCTACGCTTGCAGCGGGCGTAACCGCACTTTGCCCATTGCGTTGTCCAATTAGCTGATGAAGTTCGTTATATTTTTGCATGCCAAAATAATAACCCGCACCGCCTACGCCGAGCGCAATGAGAATCGCCAGCAACGCCAGACCTTTACCACCGCCTGATTTTTCCACCTTAACTGTTTCCACTTTTTTAGGCTCACTGGCTGGCGTTTCCACTTTTGGTGTTTGTGCTGCGCTGTCTTTGGCTTTGTTGTCAGCGGGTTTAGTACCAGCAGTTTTCGCACCAGCGAAGTCATTTTTCTTTTCAGTGCGGTTGTCAGTCCGCTTGTGATTTTGTGTATTTTTGACATCTAGGGCGTTGCTATCCTTTGATGCATCAGATGTCGGCTTATTTGGCACAATTGTCGCATTGCCTTGGTTTTGCCCTTCGTTGATGGATTGGTTGCCACGATTATTCGGCGTTTTCACACTTTTATCACTCATATTCTACCTCATCACTGATGTTGTTCATCTCGAAGCAAACGCAATGTTGCTAAAATCGACGCATTATCTGCCCGTGCAGTATGGGTAACGTTACGCCAGCCATAGTCAAGCGCTTGCTGCGCGATCCGCGCACTGATTGTTACGAATTGTTGTTCCAATAACCAATTATGATGGTTTTTGCCGACAGATTCCACTAAATAACGCAAAATTTCGCCACTAGTCACAATTATTGTGCTTATTCCTGCACGTTGCCACATATTTATTTGCGTTGGCATATCATATTCAATGGCGATGCGCTGATAGCTTTCGACACATTCGACCGTTATGCCACGCTCGCGCAGCTGCTGGGTTAGCAATTCACGCCCGCCATTGCCTCGTAAAATAAGCATTTTTTGTCCAGAAAATTGAGCAAAGTGCGGTTGCGCTAATAAGCCCTCGCTGCTTTCGTGCGGATAAGGGTAATGCACCGCTTGCTGGCTGCTCTCGCACAGCGCCTGCGCGGTTTTTGCCCCCACGGTGAAATAATTGACGTCATCACGCCAGCGAAAGCCGACATTGCTCAGCGCCTTGTGGGCAAAACGAACCGCACTTTGCGACACCGCCAACACGCCATCGCCACGCTTGAGCGCCTGCATACGCGCAGGCAAAATATTGAGTTCCGCCCCTGCATGCACCTCAATTAAGGGCACGTGCAAGCTGGCAAAACCATGTTGGTTGAGCAGCTCGCACAGTGCTTGCCCTTTTTCGCCTGGGCGAGTGACCAAAATTGCCATGCTTATTGTCCGTGTAAATAGGCGTTATCAAGCAAGGTTTGCGCGCCTTGCGCCAGTAAATTATCTGCCAATGCAATGCCAAGTTGCTCCGCTTGCATAAAAGGAGCTGCGCCCTGGGCGCGAAGCAAGATTTTGCCCTCCACATCCCCCACCAGTGCACGCATTTGAATTTGCTCGCCAACGATTTCCGCAAACCCTGCAATCGGCACTTGGCAACCGCCTTGCAAATGGGTATTCATGGCGCGCTCCGCCCGCAAGCAAAGTGCGGTATGCGCATCTTGCAACGGTGCGAGCAAGGCATTAATGTCATCGTCGTCAACGCGTGTTTCAATGCCTAATGCACCTTGCCCAACCGCAGGCAGGATCTGCTCAGGCGCAATGACGCTGCGAATGCGCATCTCCAATCCTAAGCGCTTCAAGCCACTGGCTGCAAGGATAATGGCATCAAATTCGCCCGCGTCGAGTTTAGCCAAACGGGTGCCTAAATTGCCACGCAGAGATTTTATGTTTAGATCAGGGCGCAGAGCTTTTAATTGTGCTTGGCGGCGTAAGCTGGACGTGCCCACAACCGCACTTTGTGGCAGCGTATCAAGGCTGGCGTAGTGGTTGGATACAAACGCATCATAAGGCGTTTCGCGCGCGCAAATTACACTCAGTCCCAAGCCATCAGGAAACGCCATCGGCACATCTTTCATGGAATGCACAGCCAAATCGGCACGATGCTCAAGCAGGGCGTGTTCCAGCTCTTTGACAAATAAGCCTTTGCCGCCGATTTTCGCCAGTGGCGTGTCTAAAATCACATCGCCTTTGGTCACCATCGGTAACAAGTCCACCTGAATGTGGGGGTGGAGTTGTTCTAACCGCACTTTGATGTGTTGCGCTTGCCACATTGCCAGCGGGCTTTGGCGGGTGGCGATCTTAATTATTTTTTGCATAGTCTTTAAAATCAAATGGATATTGCCGTAAGTGTAGCACGATAAGCGGGTGTTGTCAGGGGCTGTGGGGTGGGCAGAAAAAAACCGAGCTAAAGCTCGGTTTAAAAGACAAAGTGCGGTTATTTAGCCGCGAAATATTGTTCTAAATCATCGCTGCCGCCGATATGTTTACCGCCGATAAATACTTGTGGCACAGTGTGGCGTCCACTGATGGCACGCAGGCTCACAGTGGTGGCATCGTGGCCTAAGATGATTTCTTCATATTGCAATTTATGGTCAATCAGCATTTGTTTGGCCTTCGCACAATATGGGCAACCTGGTTTGGTGAAGATCGCGATGGATTCTTGCGTTTTGTGATCTGGTGCGATGTATTTCAACATCGTGTCTGCGTCAGAGACTTTGAACGGATCGCCTGGTTCTTCTGGCTCAATGAACATTTTTTCGACTACGCCGTTTTTCACGAGCATAGAATAACGCCATGAACGTTTACCAAAGCCGAGATCAGCTTTTTCCACTAACATGCCCATGCCTTCGGTAAATTGACCGTTGCCATCGGGGATAAAGCGAATGTGTTCGGCTTTTTCGTCTTCTTTCCACGCGTTCATCACAAAAGTGTCATTAACGGAGACGACTAAAATGTCATCCACGCCGTGCTCTTTAAAGGTGGCTGCAAGCTCGTTGTAACGTGGCAAGTGGCTTGATGAGCAAGTTGGGGTAAACGCACCTGGCAGTGAGAATACGATCACGGTGCGATTTTTAAATAGTTCATCGGTGGTCACGTCAACCCATTGATCGCCTTGGCGAGTATGGAATGTCACATTCGGGACTTTTTTGCCTTCCATTGACTGTAACATAATGTTCTCCTTATGTTGTAAACTAGAATTGAGATCAAAAATAAACAAGGTGTTTATCAACTTGCCCTTGATTATAATTGCAAATCTATTATAGTTATAATCAATTAAGACAATTCTTTCAATCGCTTTTTTCTATGGAGTATCATTTTGAATATTCGTGATTTGGAATATTTAGTTGCGCTGTCTGAATTTAAGCATTTTCGCAAGGCGGCCGATGCCTGCAATGTCAGCCAGCCGACGTTGAGCGGGCAAATTCGCAAATTAGAACAAGAGCTCGGGATTTTATTGCTTGAGCGCACCAGCCGCAAAGTGTTGTTTACGCAGTCAGGCATGCTGCTTGTGGAGCAAGCGCGTAAGATTTTGTTAGAAGTACAAATTTTTAAGGAAATGGCCAGCAATCAAGGCAAAGAAATGAGCGGGCCACTACACATTGGTGTGATCCCAACCCTTGGGCCTTACTTGCTGCCGTGTATGCTGCCCGTGTTAGAAAAGGATTTCCCAGAGCTAGAAACCTATCTCTATGAGGCGCAAACGCAAACCTTGCTCGACAAACTCGAAAGTGGGCAGCTTGACTGCGCCATTCTCGCCCAAGTGCCTGAAACGGCAGGCTTTATTGAAGTGCCCATGTTTCAAGAACCGATGCTATTAGCCGTTGCGCCGAAACATATGTGGGCCAAGCGCAAAACGGTGAAATTAGACGAACTAAAAAATCATGAAATTTTAATGCTCGACGACGGTCACTGCTTGCGCAACCAAACCATGGATTACTGTTTCACCGCAGGGGCAAAAGAAAATCAGCATTTTCAGGCCACCAGCCTTGAAACCTTGCGGAACATGGTCGCCGCCAACACGGGCGTGACACTGATGCCGAAATTGGCTATTTTAAACGAAGGCTCGCGTCGTGGCGTGAATTATATCCATTTTGAACAGCCACAGCCCTATCGTAGTATTATTCTTGTCTATCGCCCAGGTTCTCCACTGCGCAGCCGCTATGAGCGCATTGCCAAAATCATCAAAAGTGCGGTCGAACCTATTTTGGCACACACTATTTAGGTGTCACTATGGGAGTGAGAGCGCAACAGAAAGAAAAAACACGCCGCGCCTTGATCGACGCCGCGTTTAACCAGCTTAGCGCAGAAAAAAGTTTTTCCAACTTAAGCCTGCGCGAAGTGGCGCGTGAAGCGGGCATCGCGCCAACTTCGTTTTATCGCCACTTTCGTGATATGGACGAGTTGGGGCTGACGATGGTTGATGAAGCAGGGCTTATCTTGCGCCAGCTAATGCGTCAAGCGCGCAAACGCATTGAAAAAGGCGGCAGTGTGATTGCCATTTCAGTTGAAACCTTTTTTGAATTTATCACCCAACGTCCGAATATGTTCCGCTTGCTGCTGCGTGAAAGTTCCGGCACCTCGCAGGCGTTTCGCACCGCCGCGGCGCGCGAGATCAAACACTTTGTTGACGAGCTGGCAGAATACATCGCCCAACGCAATGACTTCTCTGACTATGTCGCCTATATCCAAGCTGAAGGTATGGTCACCATTGTCTTTACCGCTGGCGCCAACGCCCTTGATATGGGCGCCAAAGAACGCATGGCACTCAAAGAACGCGTCATACTACAACTCAAAATGCTCGCCCGTGGCGCAGTACCACTGCTGGGTGAACACGGCGTCAGCGCTTTAAGAACATAATGTCACAACAAAAGTGCGGTTAATAGTGGGGAGGAGGGGTTTCTTCGCTCATTGAGGCTATGTTGCTGGGTTGTAAGTCGGTGAGTTTTTGAGCAAGCAACCGCACTTGCTGTTGCAGTTTGTCGATGGCAAATTGTTGAGTGATCAGGGCTTGGTTGAGATCGTCAATCATGCCTTCTTGAAAGGTGATCTTGGTTTCGAGTTCGGCAATTTGGCTTAATAAGGCGTGTTCATTCATCATTATTTAAAAAAAAGTAAAAAATTTTGCAAACACTTTAAACTATTCCCTGTCAAAGATATAGTGTAAGATACACAAATTACATTTTAAACTATGTTAAAGGGCACATTTATGCTAAATAAAAAATTATCGTTAGTCACTGTTATGATCGCAAGTGCGGTGGCCAGTTCGGCGTTTGCTGCCGATAACGCAAAAGACGGTGTGTTTGTTGCAGACTCATCTTATGCAGTAGGTGCGTTGATGAGCAAGCAAATGCAACAAATCATCGAAAGCCAAAAAGACTTGGTTAACTACAACAAAGATGAAATGCTTAAAGGTTTTACTGAGACGTTTAATGGCAAAGGTAAATTTGACGATAAACAACTCGGTGAGCAATTGACTAAGCTCGATAACGTGTTGAAAGAAAAAACACAAGCTAAAATTGCAGCTGATGCGAAAGCCGCTGAAGAACAAGGTGCAAAATTCCGCGCAGAATATGCTAAAAAAGACGGTGTGAAACAAACCAAATCAGGTTTGTTATATAAAATTGAAAAAGCCGGCAGTGGTGATACTGTCAGCCCTGAAGACACTGTAAAAGTGCATTACAAAGGAACACTGATCAATGGTGAAGAGTTTGACAGTTCATATAAACGAGGTGAGCCAGTTGAATTCCAACTTAATAAACTGGTGAAAGGCTGGGTAGAAGGCATCCCGATGATCAAAAAAGGTGGTAAAATTGAGCTTGTTCTGCCACCAGAATTGGGTTATGGCGCACAAGCGACAGGCTCTATTCCACCAAATTCAACGTTAGTGTTTGACATTGAATTGCTGGACGTGAAAAAAGCGAAAAAATAATCTCGCTCATAAGGCAGGGTACGCCCTGCCTTTATCTTTTTTATAATAATGACAATTATGCAAACGGACGACGTTTTTACTGCGCAAGATCATGCTATTCTTAACTCATATGCTGCTGTAGTGGACGGATTAGCTGCGCTAATTGGCGAGCATTGTGAGATTGTCTTGCACTCTCTTGAGGACTTACAACACTCGGCGGTATATATCGCCAACGGGCATAACACCAATCGTAAAGTGGGCTCACCGATAACGGATTTGGCGCTCAGCTCGCTGCACCATATGCAAACCGATAATGTTTCCAAGCCGTATTTCACCCGTGCGAAAGGTAATGCGCTGATGAAATCGGTGACGATTGCCATCCGCAACCCGCAGCAGCGTATTATCGGACTGTTGTGCATTAATATGAACCTAGATGCACCGCTGTCACAATTTCTGCAGGCGTTAGTGCCAACGCAAACCCAGCCTGAGTTAGCCGGACCTGTTAATTTTGCTAATTCGGTGGAAGATTTGGTGGCGCAAACCATTGAGCACACGATTGAAGAAATTAATGCTGATGTGAGTGTGGCGAACAACAGCAAAAACAAGCAAATTGTGTATGCACTGTTTGAGAAAGGTATTTTTGACATCAAAGATGCCATTCACCAAGTGGCCGACCGGCTGGATATTTCGCGTCACACGGTCTATCTCTACATTCGCCAAATCAAACAAGACGACACGGAGCTGTAATGCGCTACGTGTTGCAAGTCACGCAATCCCCAACTTCGGGCACAGGTAATGCGTTGGCATTGGCCTTTGCCGCAGAACTGATAAAGTGCGGTCATGACCTTGTACAAGTGTTTTTTTATGGTGATGGCGTGCTGACAGGTAACCGATTTAACCACCCCGCCAATGATGAACCGAATTTAACGGCACAGTGGCAGGCGTTCGCCGAAAAACACAAAGTGCGGTTGAACCTCTGTATTGCTGCAGCGCAACGCCGTGGGATTGTCAACTCAGAGAGCAGTGCCAGTGGGGTAGATAATAACCTCGCAGATCACTTTGAACTGGCGGGGCTGGCTGATTTTGTCCAAGATACCTTGCAGGCCGACAGGGTGATAACGCTATGATAAAACTGGCGATTGTGTTTACCCAAAGTCCTTTTGAAAGTGCGGTCTCACGCGAGGGGCTTGACGCAGCGCTTACCGCCACGGCTTTTTTGGAGCCTGACGAGCTGGCAGTGTTTTTTCAAGGCCGTGGCGTGCTGAATATCAAGTGCGGTCAAATGCCAAATGAAATTGGCCAGCTGGATTTTTTAAAGCGCTTTAAATTGCTCAGCCTTTATGAGATTGAGCAATGCTATGTGTGCGCAGACGCCTTAAGTGATTGCTTGCTCACATCGCAAGATTTACTGCTCGATTGCCAAGTGCTTGCGCGCGCAGATTACACCGTCAAACTGCAAAGTGCGGTCAAGATCCTGACTTTTTGAGGCGGCGATGTTATACACTTTCTCGAAATCCTATTACCCCGAAGATGAACTCTCGCTCATTCTCGCCAATCTCCGTGTCGATGACGCCGTGTTGTTGTGGCAAGAGGGCGTGATGCTAGCACAGACGCACCGCACTTTATTGCACGCACTGCAAACGCCGTGTTATGCGTTGGCGCAAGATATTAAGGCGCGTAATCTGACAGCACTTTTCGCCGAGCTGCCCATCATTGAGCAAATTGACATGGCTGAGCTAGTGCGTGTGAGTGAGCGGTTCCATCCGCAGCTGGCGCTTTAAGTATAAAAGTCAGAGCATTAAACTTGACATCACTGGTTGCAAAGACTACAATTTGGCGTCCATCTTGTATAAGGTGGTGGATTTTTATACATTCTATTTATGAATAATTATTAAAACTGGAGCTTTTTTAATGGCAACTATCAACCAGCTAGTACGCAAACCGCGTGTGAAGAAGGTTGTAAAAAGCGCCGTTCCTGCGTTGCAAGCTTGCCCGCAGAAACGTGGCGTGTGTACTCGTGTGTACACTACTACACCTAAAAAACCTAACTCAGCACTACGTAAAGTTTGTCGTATTCGTTTAACTAACGGTTATGAAGTGACTTCATATATCGGTGGTGAAGGCCACAACCTTCAAGAGCACAGCGTTGTGCTTATTCGTGGTGGTCGTGTGAAAGACTTACCAGGTGTGCGTTATCACACCGTTCGCGGCGCATTAGACTGTGCAGGCGTGAAAGATCGTAAACAAGGTCGTTCTAAATACGGCGTGAAGAAACCTAAAGCTTAATGGACTCCGTTAAGTAAGGCCAAACGTAATATTTTAGCAACCTATTAATATCACCAGACTCCAGTAACAAAGAGTTTTGGGTAACCTGAAGAAAAATACGGAGAAATGCCATGCCACGTCGTCGTGTGATTGGTCAACGCAAGATCCTTCCAGATCCAAAGTTCGGATCAGAATTACTTGCAAAATTTATTAATGTGTTAATGGTAGATGGTAAAAAATCTATCGCAGAAAAAATCGTATACAGTGCATTAGACACTCTAGCAGAGCGCACTGGTAAAGAACATTTAGACGCATTTGAAGCAGCGCTTGACAATGTTCGCCCAACCGTTGAGGTGAAATCTCGTCGTGTTGGTGGTTCAACCTACCAAGTACCAGTGGAAGTTCGTCCAGTGCGTCGTAATGCCTTGGGTATGCGTTGGATCGTTGAAGCTGCGCGTAAACGTGGTGATAAATCCATGGCTTTACGCTTAGCAAATGAGCTGTCTGACGCAGCTGATAACAAAGGTGCCGCAGTGAAAAAACGTGAAGACGTTCACCGCATGGCTGAAGCAAACAAAGCGTTTGCCCATTACCGTTGGTAATACCGCACTTTTGTGTAATCGATACGCAGGCTGTATAATAGCCTGCGTAACAACATTTTTTCAACGCCTAACGAGAGGAAATAATCGTGGCTAGAACTACTCCCATTGAGCGCTATCGTAACATCGGTATCAGTGCTCACATCGACGCAGGTAAAACAACGACCACTGAGCGTATTTTGTTCTATACTGGGATAAGCCATAAAATTGGTGAGGTGCATGATGGCGCCGCGACCATGGACTGGATGGAACAAGAACAAGAGCGTGGTATTACAATTACCTCTGCGGCTACAACGGCATTCTGGAGCGGAATGTCAAACCAATTCCCACAACACCGTATCAATATTATCGATACCCCAGGACACGTTGACTTTACTATCGAAGTAGAACGTTCAATGCGTGTACTTGATGGTGCAGTAATGGTTTACTGTGCGGTAGGTGGTGTACAACCTCAATCTGAAACAGTATGGCGTCAAGCGAACAAATATCACGTTCCACGTATTGCGTTCGTGAATAAAATGGACCGTACTGGTGCTAACTTCCTACGTGTGGTTGAGCAAATTAAAACCCGATTAGGCGGTACTGCTGTGCCAATTCAATTGCCAATCGGCGCAGAAGATAACTTTAAAGGTGTGGTTGATCTCTTAAAAATGAAAGCGATCAACTGGAATGAAGCCGACCAAGGTATGACATTCACCTATGAAGACATCCCTGCAGAATTAAAAGACTTGGCAGATGAATGGCATCAAAACCTGATCGAATCAGCAGCAGAAGCTTCTGAAGAGTTGATGGAAAAATACTTAGGCGGTGAAGATTTGACTGAAGAAGAGATCAAATCTGCTATCCGTACGCGCGTATTGAACAACGAAATTATTTTGGTAACTTGCGGTTCAGCCTTTAAAAACAAAGGTGTTCAAGCAATGCTAGATGCGGTTGTTGATTACTTGCCAGCACCAACAGATGTACCTGCAATCAAAGGTATCAACCCAGATGAAACAGAAGGCGAGCGTCATGCAAGTGATGATGAGCCATTTGCTGCATTAGCATTTAAAATCGCAACTGACCCATTTGTGGGTAACTTGACTTTCTTCCGTGTTTACTCAGGTGTAGTAAACTCAGGTGATACTGTGTTGAATTCTGTTAAAGATAAACGTGAACGTTTTGGTCGTATCGTACAGATGCACGCTAACAAACGTGATGAAATTAAAGAAGTTCGTGCAGGCGACATCGCCGCAGCAATCGGTTTGAAAGATGTGGGTACAGGTGACACATTGTGTGCACAAGATGCACCGATTATCCTTGAACGTATGGAATTCCCAGATCCCGTCATCGCGGTTGCGGTTGAGCCAAAAACAAAAGCTGACCAAGAGAAAATGGGTATCGCTTTAAGTCGTTTGGCGCAAGAAGATCCATCTTTCCGTGTTCACACTGATGAAGAATCTGGCGAAACCATTATCTCTGGTATGGGTGAATTGCACTTAGATATCATCGTTGATCGTATGCGTCGTGAGTTTAAAGTGGAAGCTAACGTGGGTAAACCACAAGTAGCTTACCGTGAAACTATTCGTACCGCTGTGAACGATGTTGAAGGTAAACACGCAAAACAATCTGGTGGTCGTGGTCAATATGGTCACGTTGTGATCGATATGTATCCACTGGATCCAGAAGGCCCAGGCTATGAATTTGTCAACGAAATCAAAGGTGGTGTAATCCCTGGAGAATACATCCCTGCTGTTGATAAAGGTATTCAAGAGCAATTGAAATCAGGCCCATTAGCAGGTTACCCTGTTGTTGATTTGGGTGTTCGTTTGCACTTTGGTTCATACCATGATGTTGACTCCTCTGAATTGGCGTTTAAATTGGCCGCCTCACTTGCGTTCAAAGCGGGTTTCGCGAAAGCAAATCCAGTATTGCTTGAACCAATCATGAAAGTGGAAGTGGAAACACCAGAAGAGTATATGGGTGATGTGATCGGTGACTTGAACCGTCGTCGTGGTTTGGTTGAAGGTATGGAAGATTTAGGCCTTGCGAAAATTGTTCGTGCACAAGTGCCATTGTCTGAAATGTTTGGCTATGCAACTGACCTGCGCTCACAAACTCAAGGTCGTGCATCATATTCAATGGAACCATTGAAATATGCAGAAGCACCATCTAGCGTTGCGAATGCTGTAATTGAAGCGCGCAAAGCAAAATAATTTTGTTAACCAAACCGTAAGTCTTCGGGCTTACGGTCACACATAAGGAAACTTAATCGTGTCTAAAGAAAAATTTGAA
>NZ_JABMII010000002.1 GCF_014884995.1 Spirabiliibacterium pneumoniae | reverse complement strand
CAATATTTGCGCTAAAATAAACCCACAGACAGGCGCAAAGCGCAGCAGATAAGCAATCACTAAACCGAACAGCAAAACGCGCCTAAAGCCCGAAATAACGTCAATTTACAATTAAACCGAACAGGAAACCGAACAGGCAACACTAGCGCAAAGTAGAGTTAAAGCACCCACCACTAGATCAACCCAGCCCACACAAAAAACCGTTTAAAGTATCTTTTGCAGTAACTGAAGTAATGCCAATTTATAAAATCATTTAACAACAAATTGTTAGATTAAAGTATTGCATATGGGAAGACTATCGTAAATTCACTCAACGCCAATTGGGCTGCGCAAACAGTTGTGGCGTATTGAACACATTGAAGGTAGGTGATGTTATTGGTGTTCACACAACTTTGACTATGTCTAACATTGTTGCCTTTGGCATTGCAGTCAATGTGGCTGAAGAAGGCTTCAAACTTAAATTGGTCAGCCGCGATGGCCACGCTGATTTATCTAAAATCCTAGTGAACGTTTATGAGTATGATGAAGAAAATGAACAATTCACTTTGATTGACGAGAAAAAACCATTAGATACCATTGATGATATTGGTAACGCTCAACGCTATTACGCTGGATTTGTTGAAAAATACAATGATGTAATCGTTAGCAATACTGATATGCTTGGATTTGAAGTGGTTGCATTGCCAGCTGATGGATTGGCTGGTGAGTTTGAAATTGAAACTCGCTTGCACAATAGCCAGCCAGTTCGTCCGCCAGCATGCTTAACTTGCTGCTAAGCAATATCAATCTTAATGGAAGCCGCCTAGTGCGGCTTTTTTCTTTTTGAATTTTGGAGAAATGTATGATTCGCTCAAAAGTTAATGGTTTAGTGTTATCAGGTCACAATGACTTTGTTACTGAAGTTGTGAAGCTAGGTCAAGGAAAGTTCGCTGAAACAGTATCAGTTAAAAAGGCTGCAAGCCAAGCTCCAGCTAAAAAAGCAAGCGCACAAACTAAGAAAACACAAGACGACAAAAAGACTTCTGAAACAGAGGTGTTGTAATGAAACTTTCTTCAATCATTAATGAATTAAGGATGCAACTCAACGATGCTGAGAGTTTAGGCTTTAGTGATGAATTGCTCGAAGAATGGATTGAAGATGGCCTATGTATGATTTACTCACTTGTTCCTGATCAATTCAAAGAGAGGATAGTGATTCAGGCTGAAGCTGGAACAGTTCAGTGCGCTGCATGTTGTGACAAGCTTATCTCAGTTGATGGCCAAAGTGATGCGTGTGGTAACGTCATTGAAGGGGTCAAAATTGGTGATGTTAATAGCGCCATGAGATTCAAAAAGAAAAACATTCCACATCTAGGCCAGTACACAGTCAGCATTAGAAATGTTGGTAATAATCTATTTGATGTTTATCCGCCTATTCGTAGTGATGAAGAAGTTTATTTTCTAGTAACGTGTGCAAATCCGCTTTCAATTGTTAGGGATGAAAATGGTGAGGCTGAATTGCCTGATTGCAAACATCACCAAGCCTTAATCCATTATGTTCTTTACAGAGCGTATTCAGTTGAAAGTGAGAGCCAAACAAGTAGAGCAATTGCAGATCAAGAGTATCGCTATTTCTTTGAGTTAATGGGAATAGAGAGAAATCTTTCACAAGGGGTAGTCAACAATGCCGCATCTTCATAAGTACAAAACGACTTCGCAAAATGGCACTTGCGGATCATGCAATCAGCCAAGAGCTAGTCATTGTTGTAGTGATTATTTCAGACAAAGAACAATTGAGTACATTGGTTATGAAGAATGGCTTCCAAACGTGAGAATGGCCGTATCTGATGAAATTCCTGATGATGTGTTGTTCGACTATATCAGACGAGCTGCAATTGAGTTCGCTAAAAAGAGCGAGATTTTAAGAAGGAATATTAAGCTGCAACTCCAAAATTGTGTTGCAGATTATTATCCGTGTGTAGGCGATCAGGAGAAGATATTCAGGGTTAAGCTTCTATCAATAGGCGGTCAGTGCTATGAGCCGATAGGTGATACATGTTCTTGGGATATATGTGGGTATCGCTATTGGTTTCATCCGCCGCATACGCTGGAGATTCATCCAGTTCCAAAAGAAGCAGATTGCAAAGAGGTGATCTTCACTGTTATATCTTCTCCTGATGAGGCCAGTACAGTTGTGGATAAGATTATCTATGACAGATACTTTGAAGCAATTGAGAATTACGCGATTGCAAAAGCTTTGCTTATTCCGTTATCCAAATCAAGACACAGACAAAGCGATGCTTCCGCAGTGGCCAGCTTTAGAATGGCTGAGTTCAAGAAGGAAGTTGCAAGAGCGAAGATTGATATACACCGCCATTACGCGGTTTAAGGGGTGAGCATGGATTGCATTAATTATTGTTGCGATGAAAACAAAGAAAGCAGAAGCGGCCTGAAAATCAAAAGTGATTGTCGCTTTAAAGCGGGAATTTATCGTAACGTGAATATTGAGATTGGTGATGATTGTAAAGTCAAATGGCTTGAGCAAGCTGATAAAGAAGTTGTTCTAATGTGCGATCCTTGTGGAGCTTCAGATGATTAAGATTACAGATTTTGGCGGTATCGTTCCAAAAATAGCTAGTAGGAATTTATCTCCTGATATGGCCGCTATTGCTGAGAATGTTAATCTTGATCATGGGACTTTAAAGCCTTTCAGAACAGCAAAGAAAATCAGTGATGAAGGCGGTCAAAAACTGTTTGTGCATAATTGTTGTGTAACAACAGCTGATTGCGATGCGAGCTTTGCAGAAACAGGGGTTGCGTGCGATCACATTATCGTATCCACTGGGATCACTGATTACCCGTCATATAGCCAGCCGACTTGCCCTTTTGAATGGAAAAAACTTTCTTTTGAGTGCGATCTCCCAAAGCCGACCGCACTTTTCAGTGGTGAGTTAGCGCAAGACTTGCGACGTGAGCGGCGCAGTTATGTTTACACGCTTGTCAATGAAATGGGGTGGGAGTCTCAGCCTAGCTATCCCAGTGATGATATTACCGTAAACACAAATTCAGAAGTTGTCTTGACTGGCCTTCCAACTCAAGGTGCAGAAAAAGTCAGAATCTATCGCACACAAAACGTTTTGGATTTTGGCACTGAGCAGCAAGAAGTGGTTGAAGCTGCATATCTATTAGTTGATGAAATCAATATTGGCCAGCCGACTTACATTGATAACGTTCAATATCTAGGCAGAGAGTGCATGACTATGGAATACTCTCCAGCGCCTGATGATTTAAGACAGGTGCAAAGCTGGAGAGATGGTTATCTCGCTGGATTAAGTGGCAATCTTTTCATGATGTCAGAGCGTTCACAGCCGCACGCTTGGAATTATAAAAACAATGTAACGTTTTATGACAATGCAAAGGCGTTAATATGCACTAACAAGATTGCTTATGTCTTAACAGATGGCCGCCCAGTATTAATCAGCATCAATGATGATTGTGAGGAAAACAAGCCACCTTTAAGTGTTACTGAAATAGGTGAAGTTCTCCCTATCGTATCAACTAGAAGCGCAGCTGAGTTTGTTGGTGGAGTTGTTTATGCAAGCCAAAACGGCCTTGTTTTTATCAACGGTAACACAGCAAGCATTATCACTCAGAATCATTACACTCCTGAACAGTGGCAAAAATTACATCCGCATACAATGCGTGGCGCAGTTCACAATGGTTATTACTATGGAACAACAGACAAAGTAACAATCAGATTTAGATTGCCTGATACCGTTTACGCGCGAGATAACAAAACACTCCTCACAACATTATCAATTAAGCCGAATAGCTGGTTTAGAAGCAATGACAATAATCTTTATTACAGCACTGATGATGGTGTTTATTGGTGGGATCAAGGTGAAGATTTAATGGATATGCATTGGCGTGGCAATCTCAATACATTGCCTTCAATCATCCATTTTGGCGCATACAAAGTCATTGCTAATGATCATGGGAATATTATTAAGCACTTCACTGATAAGCGCGAGATTCAATCCTATGAGCATCATCATAATAATCCAGTCAGATTGCCAGTTGGCCAGAGGGGGCTTGATTGGCAAGTTGATATTAAAGGCAAGGCAGAAGTCTTTGAATACCATATCGCTCCAAGCATTAGAGAGTTATCTAATAAGTAGGTAAAACATGGAATACAGAATTGAAAAACCAACAACAGATAAGGCGCAATTAGAGCGCCTTTTTAATTTCATTTTATCAACTGGAAAGATTTATCAGCTATCTGAGCCGCAGTTGTTTATGGATGGTTGGCACAATGGCCAAATCCGCATATTCAGTGCTTATGAGCAAGGGAATATTGTTGGTATATCAGTTGTTTTACTTGTTAAAGATCCTATTCAGGTAGGCAAATATCACATCGTTAGATCACTCGATGTTGGCGTGAGATTGGATGCATTTATTGAAGATAAATTGGGGGTATTTTTATAATGGCACTTTTTGAAGATTTACAGCGCACAAGAAAACTCCTTAATTCATATAAGTCACAAGATGGCATTTATGTTGATCCTAATAAGATTGGAATGAATCAACAGCAATCCGCTGGCAATTTAGTTCAGCCTATGCAAGAGGTTGAAGGAATCCCAGAGGAAAAAGTTGAAGCGCCGAAAGAGCAAACATGGGGTGATACATGGGATAACATGAAAACCTTGTTTTCAGGCGCATGGGATTCACTTTCTCCAGCAAGTGATGCAATGGGTGTGGCTGGCCAACAGCAAATCAATGAAAAATTGATGCAAGGGCTTGAGCCGAAAGCTCAAAGTGCGGTTGAAAAAGGCATTGTTAACCCTTACTACGGCTCAACTACGATGCAAATTGGGCAAGCAAAGCCAAGCGAATCGCAATCTATCTTTTCAGCTCAAGGCAATCCTTATCTTGCTCGCGCGCAAGCTGCAATGAGTGATGAACAAAAGCAAGAGCTTAAAGGCCGCTTTGCCAAACAAAACATTGAGCTAGGGGAGAAAGAGCAGAAATATCTTCACGAGTTTAAACAGATTCAAGATGATATGCAAAGCAAGCTGAAAAGCAATGGCGAAAAAACCTTTATGCAAGGCGTGACAGAGAGCATTGCGCAATCTACGCCAGCGATGTTGCGCTCCGTAGGCGCTGGCATTGTAGGTGGTGGGTTTGGTCGTGGCTATATGCTTTTTTCAGACAGTGCAGCCAATTACTATGCGCAAGCACGCACAAATGGAATGGATCGTGATACCGCATTGCGTTATGCCTCAGAGCAAGGTGCGGTTGAAGCCGTAACAGAATACGTTCCAACAATGGCAGTGAGTAAAATCTTGAAAGATTCTGTGGGTAATACCGCCATTAAAGAGATTGGTAAGGAAGCATTAAAAGCCATTTTGGCTGATGGTGGCGGTGAAATTGTGGCTAACTTTCTACAAAATCTCAATGACGGTCGCTATAACTTCAATGAAGAAGTGGCAGAAAAACTCAAACAAGGTGACTATGCAGGCGCGTTTGCAAAATCTGCAAAAGGATCGGTTGAAGCCTTTGTTGCAGGCGTATTGATGTCATCTAGTGCATCTTTGGCAGCGGCAACACCTCGCTTACCTCGTCTTGCTATTGATGCCGTAGGTGCATACGGTCATAAAAAAGCACAACGTTTGGCGCAAGGTGAAGAAGTTGCCAAAAATGCGCAACAGCAAGCCGAACAAGCCCAAGTTGCGCCTGATGAAAGCCAAAGTGCGGTCGAGCCTGAAAATGCCCCAGCAAGCGATACAGCGTCAGTGACAAATGACGAAAGTGCGGTACAAAATACATCTGAGCAAGCAGAGCCATTATTTGAAGGATTCCCGATTGAACAAGGTGTGACAGAAAGTGAATTTCAGCCAAGCCAAGATCAATCAATCACTAACGTTGAAACAATTGATAATGAACAGTTGAATGAAAGTGAGCCAGCTGAGAATGTTAATCCTGAAGTTGTATCTCGGCCTGAAACAGCTGAGGTTAGTGAGGATGTCGCTATTGAATCACAGGGGCAGAAAGATGAAGTGCCGAATGACAGTGTATCAGAAATAAATACTAATGATGCAACAGAAACGTCTGATGAAACATCAAAGTATAGCTTGATTGAAGATCCAAATAGTGATTTTGCAAAAGCAGTAGATGAAGTCGCCAATAATAAACAAGTGATAGGATATATCCCAATGGGAAAAACACCAGATGTCCTTAAAATGCTTGGTTTACCAAATACTGGTGTTTTTATTAATGGCAGTGTTTTATCAAAAGTCATGGGTGGCAAACATAACCTTACACAAGAAACGTTAAAACAATTGCCACAACAGTTAAATAATCCTATTGCTGTCATGAAATCAGCTCCACAAGCATCTAGAAAAGGCTATGTAATTCTGACCGAGCTTATTGAAGTGAATCCAATATCACATAAACAAGAGCCAGTGATTTCTGCATTGCATCTGAATAAAACAAAAAGAGGATTTAATGTTGTTAACATAGCAAGTGTTTATGGTAAGAATTTGAGTGGGTTGCAAAACATGCTGAATAATGATTTGTTATATTGGCATAATGCAAAAGGTTCGCAATTTTTGAACGCCTTCCAGCTCCAATTGCCTTCACACTTGCGTTCAGATGCGAACCTTTCTGCTAGTAATATTAAAACAGAGAGTGACTTAAGTCAATATTCACATGACCGCACTTTGCTTGAAGAGTCACTTGGCAAAGAAATGGCTGATAAAGTTGAGTTAAAAGGCAATACAAAAGGTAAAGGCCTTAAATCACAGAATAAAGATCGCGCGGAAGGTTATCATGAAAGAGGTGCGGATAAAGTTGTCATTAATACTGAAAACATTTATCCATTAAAAAATAAAAAAGGCGAGCAAATATTATCTCGTGATGAACGCTTGAAATGGGTTGCACATCATGAATTATTTCATCGTGGCGTAAGCACTGATGCTGGCTCACGCTTGCTTAATCGCTCACTTAAAGCGGCTTATGGCAATCCAGTTGTTAAAGAGTTGGCTAATAAGATCCGAGCTTACTATAAATCCAAAGGCGTCGAGCTTAATGCCAAGCAAGCAGTTGAAGAAGGGCTTGCAGAATTAAGAGCAGCTATTGATGGTAACAACTTAAAAGCGCTTGTTGAAAGATGGGGGCTAGAAAGCAGAGCAAGTAAATCAGCTATTCAAAAGGTTTATGATCGTGTTCGTCATGCTATCGAGCAAATCTTATCTAAAATCACAGGCAGAACAGTATCACTTACAGACAACGAAGTTGTTCAGCTTATTAAGGATATTAGCAGTAAGGCAACAGAGCAAGCCATTAATCCTGAGTTAAAAAACACAAATAATTCATCATCTAATTCAGTTAAAGTTGATCAGGGTAGCGCTCGTTTTAGTGCAGCTGCATCACTTCCAAAGTCAGAAAGAATTGAGAAACTACGTCAATCAAAACCAATTCACATTTCAGGTAAAGATATTCAGCCTAGTGAAGATTTACGACAATATAAGCGAAACGCATTAAATTATGGAAAAACATTGCGAGGAAGCTATGTAAATAAAGATACAGGGCAAGAGATTAAACTTGGTCGCGCAGCCATTCAGGAGGTGTTACGCCATGATTATAAAAATCCTGATCACTTACAAAGTATTGCGGCAATTCCTCAAATTATTGAAGAGTCAATTTATATTGATACCCTTGAAAACGAGGATAAATCTAAACATCCTGATATTGCAAACTATGACTACTATGTATCTGGATTAAGTATTGGTGGTGAAAATTATACAGTAAGAGCCGTTATTGCAAACTCAACAATGGGTGAAAAATACTATGATCATAAATTATCAGAGATAGAAAAAGGCGATCTTTTAGAAATGACCTCTCGCGTATCAACTGCGGAGATTTCTAATCAATCGCCTTTATCTGATATAAATGATAAACGCTTATTGCAGATTTTGCAAGATAACGATAATGCCAACTATTCTCTCGCTAATGATAATGAGTTTGATGAAACTGCAAAAAAATACGGTGGCGAAGAAGCTTATCAAGAAGCAGTTGATGCTGGTAAAACAGAGCTTGATTATCGTCAGTGGGTTCAGGTTCGTACACCTGCATTCAAGAAATGGTTCGGTGATTGGGAGTTGGCACAAAAAGCGCATCAGATTGATCAATTAAAAGCGCAAGACGTTAACCACCAAAATTTGAGTAATGATGAAGTTAAATCCATTTACAAAGGAATTGGTGATGTTGTTAATGTAAACGATCAACGCACTGTAAATTTTGTGCAAGGGGCGTTAGGGAAAATTTTGCGGCATAAAGGCGTTGATCAGCGTGTTTTAGTACCACAATTGGATACGTTGTTTGCGCAGTCAATACCGCTTTATTTTGAGCCACAGCGCACTGATAAAGTAAAACAACAAACAAATATTGTTGGGTATCATAATTACTTGAATAAAGTGCGGATTGATGGGAATGATTATTTTGTACGCTTTACTGTGCAAGAGGTGAAATCAAAGAAACCTGCATCGCAATTTAACCCAAACCAATTGCATTCTAGCTTTATCTCTGATGTTGAAATGTATAATGCCACCGATACTTTCGTAAACTCCCAGATTATTAACAGGGCAACTCAAGTATCAGGTGGCATCGTTGATTCAAAACTAGCGCAATTTTTAGAGAAAGTCAACGATGCTAAAGAGAATAGCTCTAAAGTGATCAACCCTAAAACAGGTGAACCATTGGTGGTTTATCATGGCTCGATCCAAGCAGGGTTTAGTGTGTTTGATGTCGATGGTACAGGAAAAACGCAGGATTCGGGGGCTTATTTTACTTCAAATCCGCGCACGGCAAGAACTTATTCAGGAACAGAGGATAACATTCATTTTGATAAAGGCTATTCGCCTGAAGAGTATGAAACGCAAGCCGCTAATTACGGCGTATTTTTGAATTTGCGGAAACTTGATGAATATGATTTTGAGGGGCGTAATTGGGATAGTTTTGAGCCAGATGAATGGTTGGCAGTGAATGAAGAGGGTGAAGTCCTAGCGTATTTTGATAATCGTAAAGACGCACAAGAATATCAACAGGATAATCCTGAAGTTGTTGATGTTTATAATGGTACTGAATTCAAACAAAGCACAGATATGCTTGCCCGACAAGCTCGTAGCAGTGGTTATGATGGCGCTGTTATGCGCAATGTGGTTGATGAGGGGACGCATGACGATGGATACGAAGAGGAGTCCGACGTATTTGTTGTTTTTGAAAGATACAATATTAAATCCGCCACTGATAACACGGGTGATTTTAGTTCTAACAATGATGATATTCGATATTCACTCCATCCAATTAATCGACCAAAAGCGGAAAGCATTGAGAAATTGCGCAAAGCGAAATCAATTAAAATTTCAGGCAAGGATATTGAACCAAGCACAGACTTGCGCCAATACAAACGTAATGCGTTAAATCATGGCAAAAACTTGCGTGGCAGTTATGTGAATAAAGACACAGGTCAGGAGATTAAATTGGGGCTTAGCGCTGTGAAAGAAGTTCTGAATCACGATTACAAAGACCCAGACCACTTGCAAAGTATTGCAGCTATTCCTCAGATTATTGAAGATGCCGTTTATATTGATACCTTACTCAATGAAGATGAAATTAAAAATCCACATATCTCAAGCTATGATTATTATGTGGCAGGTTTAAATATTGGTGGTGATGATTATACAGTGCGAGCTGTTATTGCCAATGCTGATACAGGTGAGCGTTATTATGATCACAAATTAACTGATATATCAAAAGACGAGCTATTATCTACCGCAGGGATAACAACTCCAAGTTTCGATAACAGCTCGTCCACTGATATAAATGATAAACGCTTATTGCAGATTTTGCAAGATAACGATAATGCCAGTTATTCTCTCAACGAATCGCCTAACAGTGAATTTGCGCGTGCGGTGGATGAGATTGGGGGCGGTAAAAAAGTTCCTGATGGTAATGGCAAGTTTATCCATATCGGCACGACGCCTGATGTGCTGCAATTAATTGGTTTGCCGAAATTGAAGGTGCGTATTAATGAATCTGTTATTGAGAAAGTTATGGGGGAACGGTTAGGTGTTCCAAAGGATAAATATAAACATTTACATAATTTAACCGTTGATGATGTTAAACGATTGCCAGCCGAATTAAATGATCCTGTAGCAGTATTCAAATCAGCTACACGCAATAAATCCGTTGTCGTGTTGACGGAGCTACAAGAGCATAAAACAAAAAATAGCAAGCTTAGTCCAGTTGTTGCTGCATTGCATATCAAGCCAACCAAAAAAGGGGTAGATATTGTTGATGTGCGTAGCTTTTATGGAAGAAGTTTGAACCAAATTCAAACGGCTTTTGAAGACTACACTTTGTATGTCAATAAAGCAAAAGGTCAGCAATTTCTGAATACCCATAGCCTTCAATTGGGTTGGGATTTCACATCAGATGCTGACCTTTCTGCTAAAGATATTATGACAGATGAAGACTTACGTCAATATCAATCATTGCAAAATGGTGAAGTTTCGTATTCCATTAATACGCCTGAAGATGCGGTTGGTGCAACCAGTGAGCAAGAAAAGCAAGGGTGGATCAAGTTTGCTTACTCAGGCAAAGATACTTTTATCCGCCGTTTGCAAGACCGCTTCCGCCCAATCAAGCAGTTGCAAGATGCTATTGCTGCAAATGGCGGTAAAGTGAATCTTGATAATAATACCTATTTAGCTGAAGAGCGTTATCATGGCCAAGTTGAAAATGATATTCGCCTGATGCGTGAAAGATTCATTGAGCCATTAGCTGAGATGATGAAGAAATACAAAATCACTCAAAATGAGCTAGATGAATTTCTTATCATGCGACACGCTGAAGAGCGTAATAATGTTATTGCAAAACGTAACAAGAAAATGCCTGATGGTGGTTCAGGTGTTAAGACAGCAGATGCAATAGATTATCTTAACAAGCTCAAAGCTGATGGTAGATACCAACAATTCATGGATGCAGCTCAAATCGTTTACAAGATGAATGAATTGCAAAGACAAGTCATGGCTTCAAGCGGTTTGACGGCTGATAGCACAATGCAAACGTGGAGCGAGCAATATAAATATTACGTTCCGCTGAAAGGAATATCAGTTGATAACGGTGGTGATCCAACTAAACCTAGAACAGGGAAAGGCTTTAACACTGGTGGCAAGGAAACAAAAATAGCACTTGGCCGAAACTCAATGGCAGTTAATGTTACCGCGCAAGTTATTAATGACTTAACTGAAAAACTGGTTAGAGCTAGAAAGAACATTGTTGGCCAGCATTTACTTAAACTTGTTAGAGATAATCCCGATCCTGATTTTTGGAATATCTATTCTGAGGGTAATCCTGATTATGAACAAGGATATAAGGAAACTAAGGCGAACGGACTTGAAGCCAAGCCAGTACCAGTTCAGATGTGGAGATCGCCTGAAAAGTATTTTGCAGTAAAAGAGAAGGGCAAAATATATTACATTAAAATCAATGATAAGAATTTAATGAACGCGCTTAACAATATCACGCCTTCGCAGCATCTTGTGTATTTAACGCCTTTTGCCAAAGTAAATAGATGGCTTGCTGCAATGAATACTTCATTCAGCCCTGAGTTTGTAATATCTAACTTTGCACGCGATGTTCAAACAGCATACTTAAATCTCAATGCTGAAGCAACAAGAGATGATGGAAAAGTAAAAGGTGAGAATATTGCCAACAAGACAATTAAAGATATTCTTTCTCGCAAGCCTATGAAAGCTATTTGGGCGCATACTCGCGGTAAAGATGTTACTGATCCTGAAATCAAACGTTGGGTGGCTTATTACAATGAGTTTATGCTCAATGGTGCGAAAACTGGATTTATTCAGATTAAAGATACAGAAGCACAGAAAAAAGAGCTTGATAAGCTTCTTGAAGAGCCTAATCCAACTTGGGGGGCAATTAAGAAAACAACAAAGGCTATTATTGATGTTATTGACGATGCTAACAACACGGTTGAAAATCAAACTCGATTGGCCGCTTATGTTAATGCAAGAGAAGCTGGATTTGATGCAAGAGAAGCTTCAAGCCTAGCTAAGAATATGACAGTAAACTTTAACCGAAGAGGTGAGTATGGTGCTAATATTTCAGCATTGTATTTGTTTGCTAATGCTTCAGTTCAAGGTTCAGCAAACTTTATCCGCACAATGGGAAGTTTGAATGGCGATAAAAAACTACGCTGGAGAAATCTGAATAGAGCGCAAAAATTTGGCCTAATCATGATCGCAACTGGATATGGTTTAGGTTTAATGAATCGCATGCTTTCAGATGAAGATGATGATGGTGAATTGTTCTATGACAAAATCCCTGATTTTGTAAAAGAGCGCAACATCATAATCATGAAGAACGATGGCAAAGGTGGTTACTGGAAGATTCCATTGCCTTATGGTTACAACATATTCCATGTTTTAGGCTCAACAGCTGAAAGTGTTATTGCTGGCAAGAAAAGTGTTGGCAAAGCTTCAATGTTTTTAACTAATACTATTCTTGGTTCGTTCTCTCCGATTAGCCTTTCTGATTCAAATCATATATCAGGCTGGCTTCTGAAAAATGCCGCTCCTAGTGCAACGAAACCATTTATGGATCTTTACGCTAATGAAAACTTCTCAGCTAATCCGATTCACAATGATATGAATATGTTTGGGGCGCAAACTCCAGCAAGTTCAAGCGGTAGAATGAAAACGCCTGAGGTTTATAAACAGATAACTCAATACGTTAATAAATTGACTGGCGGATCAGAGTATAGAAGCGGATGGCTAGATTTTTACCCTGAAGATTTGAAATACATTGTTGATACTATTGGCGGTGGAGCAATGAGATTTTGGGGAGTTAAGATTGTAAGCTCAAACTATGATAAGTGGGTGAATGATATTGACTACAAAGATCAGGCCGCTGGCGGTTATCCTTTCTTGTCACTCGTTAGTGCTGAAAGCTTGCCTTATGAGGATCAAACGAAGTATTACGATAGAAGAAATGAAATACTTCAGTTGGCCAAAGAGCGCAAGAATATTGGCACTAAAGATATGACTCCTGAGTTGAGGGCTAAGTTGAGATTTTATGGGAAAATTAAAGCTTCAGACAATCAGCTCAAGTCATTAAGAAAGCAACGTGATCGCATCTATTCAAATGAGAATTTAACTCCAAGACAACGCTTTTATAAAATGAAAGCGATTGAGGATAGAATGGGATTAGTCATTGATAGATTCAATAAGCGATATAACCAAAGGATTGAAGAATGAATACCATAACAAGAAAGCCTTTCATTATTGATCGGCAAGTAACAAAAACATGTATTGCCATTCAGACTTGTTGTGGAGAAGCCGCTGAGAGTGAATCAGCGGTTTTTTTACGAATAAGAAAAGCTGGATGCTGCAATCATGAGATTGAATACCCTATGACTCAGGAAGGTGAAAATCTTTGTGTTGAGTGGGATGATTTAATGTATGAGCTGAAAGGTAGATACATAGGTGACATATATGAAGGGAGCGATTTAATCGCTTCCATTCAATTTGATGTGAATCCAAAATGCTATGTTGCAGCGCATATCAAAGAAGATAAGGTTGATGATAACTTGCCTAAGTGCGATCCGCCTAAGTGTGATTAATTTTTGACTATGCAGTTACTTTTACTTAATATTGACTATTGAAAATTTTCAATTCAATAGGTATCAACATGCATAAAGAATTATCAGAAAACAAACAATCAAAAAAAACATGGTGGTTGAATCTTGGTGCTTTACTTACTGCATTATCAATGATTTTTATTTATGAATCATTGGATAATATGCGTTTTTTTAATAGCTTTGATATTCACATACCAAGAATTGTTTTGTATGTTGCATGTTTTTGTTTATCTTATTTGTTATTTTATTATATAAGAAATATAGGTTCTGTTTCTATTAAAGTTATTCTTTGTTTTTCTATTCCTGTTTTAATAATTATTGTTCCATATATTTTAATTTATTCTAATTCTTTTAAATCAAATTCTTCTAATGATAATTATGATATTTTTTATTATAGTAAGATTTTTAATAATCCCAGATTTAATAAAATAGAAAATCAAAAAAAATATTCAAATGGAATAATTGAGTATAGAAAAGATGAATTTAATAATATTGATTTGATTAAGTCAATATCAATAGGTGAGAATATCTCGAAAGAATATAATTCAAAATTGGCAATGGTTATTGAGGTTTACCTGCTAGAAAATAACAGTGTTGGCGGTAATGTTCAGTTCTATTTATTATCTCCTAGAATTGGAAATGATATGTGTGAAAAAGGGAAGGATTGCCTGATTGAATACAAATACGACAATGATAAAGTTGAATTGCTAAGATGCAGATCTAATGATATATACAGTTCATATAATAAATACGCGAAATTATCACTAAAGGATGATGTTCATTCTTATATTGGAGTT
The DNA here is from genome assembly GCF_014884995.1 of Spirabiliibacterium pneumoniae. Lineage (GTDB taxonomy): Bacteria > Pseudomonadota > Gammaproteobacteria > Enterobacterales > Pasteurellaceae > Spirabiliibacterium > Spirabiliibacterium pneumoniae. Next base: position 22,692 of record NZ_JABMII010000002.1, on the reverse strand, counting down.
ATATGTGATTCCAATAAAGAAAATGAACATTTTTTTGAGGTTGGTAGCACAAAAAAATATCTTCATATAAAATTTGAAAATAGTAATCTTGATAGTGGTAAAATGAGATTCAAGTTTAATATGGGGAAAAAAGATTAAAATATCAGATTTGATAAAGGTTGATATATGATAAATCTAAAACAGATTGATGATGTTATTGACAAGCTTGAGTCAATATCAAAAGAAAAGGGGAATCCGTTTGATAGGATTGGGGCAACAAAAGCATTATTAAGCACAGTTGAAAATCCCAGCGTTTACAGTAGCGTTATTTATGAAGCCAACAAGTTAGTTGGCTTTTTATTTGCCAGCGCAACAGTAAATCCTTTCACTGGTGAATTGGTGGCTCAAGAAATTATCAGTTATATACCTGATGAATTTCAGGATAAAGAATTAGAGTTCTTTCATGAGTGGGCTAAAGAGAAGAAAGCAAAGAAAGCAATCTTCTTAAATGAAATAGATGTTAAGCGACCTGATGGATATAAGGCGGTTGAAACAGTCTATGTGAAGGAGTTATAAGATGGGTACAGTAACAGTTCAAAACTTCCCTGACATTCAAGATCCAGTGCAGACAGCGTGGATTAATGGCCTTTCAAATCATCGTGAAAATGTGATGGCCAACGGTGATAAATGGCAAGAAATCTTGAATAAAAAGTATGAAGAAGAAAAGAAAGCATACATTGAAGCGCTGAAGATGCACTATGAAGATCAAGAGAAGTGGAGATTGATTCAGAATGGTATTGCGCTATTACAACAGGCAGCCGCTTTTGCTTTTGCAGAAAAGCAACGCGAAGCAGCAAAAGAAGCGCAAGAACATCAAAACGAAGTATGGCGCACAGAGAAAGAATGGGCGCAGCGTTATCAAGATTTATGGTTTAACAAATACAGGCCTATCGAAGAAGCCTTTCTTGAAAAGCACAATAACAAACCTGAGTATGAGCCGCAATATGATACTGTTCAGGCGAGAGCTTTAACACATGTAAGAAGAGAGTTCTCAGTTGCTAGAGAAAGGGTTAGAAAGTGCATTGATCCTAGATGTGTTGGCTATTCGTGCTCAACATTAAAATCACTTGCGATAGCCGAAGCACAAAGTGCGGTTGGCGCAATTGAGAAAGGGTATAGGGCTGAAGAAGCACGCAAGAATACAATGGATGCTCAGCATGACGAAATTATGTATAAGCTCATTCAGCTTGGAAGAGGTTTAGCGAGCGATAGTCTTGGTGCATTAAATGGCGCTGCACAGGCCGCAGTTAATGCAGCGACGTATAAGCCTTATGCTGGATATGAAGCGGCGGTAGGCAATACGACAGGGTATTGGATGGGGTATGCCGCTAATCGTGCGGAATCAGCAAGACAAAGCGGTTCGATTTTACAAAGACAGATGAATAACTACATGAACATGGGTTACACAGGCAATGTGGGCACACAAACCTACGTTAATCCGCAATATGCACCAAACGTGACAGGGGGTTTATAATGGCTTTAAAAGATTTTTTTGATGGCGCTGAGAATGGAATCAATACTTATTATAAAGTTAATAAGGCGGCTAAAGAGCTTGCGGCGGCTGATTTAATTAACAATGGGCTTGAACAAGAGTATGCGAACAAAATGGCATTAAACAATCAAGCACTACGATCTCAGGCAAGCGCCTATGATTTGGCAACATTGAATAATCAGAACGCAATTGATAAGCAAAAGTTAGCCAAAGAAATCTTTGATAATTCAAGACAGCTTCAGTTAAACACTGGATTGAATAATGTTGGTAATGATTACACAGGCTCACTTACAGAGCAAATTAATCAGGGCGCTAGATATACAGCAGCTGATCAAAATAGAGATCTTATCAATAAAACCTACGCAGATACGATTAAAGCTGGTGCATTGCAAGGCCAGCAAACATTAGATAGCTATCAGGTTCACGATCAATCAATTAATTTAGCTAAGGAATCATTGAATAATCCTAATGCTTGGCAAGATTGGCTGAACTCAGGCGACCCAATAAAAATGAGAACAGCAACTGAATGGATGCAAAAAACACAACAGCAGAAAGACAAAACGATGAACGCCGCTTTGCTTAATGCAGAATATGGTGTTCAAAAAGATAAGTCATTTACCGACGGTTTTGCTGCGTTTAATCAGCGATTTGTGAACATAAATAGTGATCGTGATGTGCTTTACGATACGCAAACAGGAAAGATTATTCCGCGCAATCAAGCGATCGCAGCGGTGTTCGGCGCAGCTACAGGGGATTATTTCAAATTGATGTCATCACCTAATGCAACAGAGGTGATGACATTAACTGGCGGAACACAGGTTGATATTCCTCGGGCAATGTTGCGTTTTGGCTTTAGAAAAGGAACGGATGGGAATTTTTACGATGCCAATGGTCATTTAGTCACGCAAGAAACATTTAATCGAGCGTTAGCGCAAATTCGTAAGGAAAGTGGGCTTAGTATTCAATATGATTATAAGCCAGTTGATCCAGCAGGGAATGCAGCACAAGCAGTGATTAACCATACATACGGTTTTTTTAAATAGTCGGGGTAAACAATGGGCGCAAATGAAACAAGGGCAGCAGTAGCACAAGTTGAAAATCAAGCTGGAATATCAAACGGAACACTACAAGGTATCTATGAGCATACAACTGGCTGGCGAGAAGGCCAGTCAGCGTTACCAAAGTGGAGGAGGGAGGGTATTGGCAGCAAGGCTGATGAAATAGCTGAATCAGCTTTAAGACTTCAACAAAAAGCAATGGAGTTTAATGGAATAACTCCGCTTGCCATTGATGCATATCTAAGAGGTGATAAAGCAACAAGGGAATCACTTAAAACGGGTGTGTTCCCTGAGAAAGCCGTTGAAGATATGTATGGTGTTTTAAAGCGCTCAGAAAAATATGGTGGAGAGAAACTAACAGATCAAGATATTGCAGAAATGCAAAGTATCTTTGGCGTATCTCCAAAGTCACTTGATAAGTATGAAAGAGCTAAGCCGCCTAAAATCGAAGGTGAACAATCTCAACAGCCAGCGCAGCAGCAAGGGTTATTATTCAATCCTAATGCACAATTAATGAAAGGCGCAGATGGAAGATTTATGACTGATGATCCGCTTCTCAATACAATTATGCACATTGAGAGTAAAGGTGATCCAACAGCAGTATCTTCAACTGGTGCGAAAGGCCTATTTCAATTCACAAGCGACACAGGCTCAGATTATGGTCTTGTAGATAAAAAGCGTGGCATTGATAAGCGCTTCGACCCTAACGCTAACTTTGAAGCAATGAAGCGCCTTACCGCTAATAATATTAAAGGACTGCAACGTAATGGTATTCCAGTAACGCCAAGCACCGTTTACATGGCGCATCAACAAGGGTTGGGCGGTACTATTGCAATATACAAAGCAGCGATGACTGGCAAGCCAGTATCAAAAGAATTGAGATACAGAATGGATGTGAATGGTGGCAAGGGATTATCTGCAAAAGAGTTTGTTGCTAAGTGGGAGAATAAAGTTAATTCTTTAGCTGGTGATATTGGTGAGCAGCAAAATACCGCATTGGCAAGTAACGAATCGCAAGTTGCAATTCCTGATGTTGGAATGAATAACAATGTGGGCAGTAACGTTCCTGATACTCAGTTGAATAATGAACAAGGAAGTAATGATAAGCTTGAAGGTGGATTTGAAATTGCTAAGCCTGAGCAATATATGGCTGAAGAAGTGCAGCCTCAAGTTGATTGGAAGGCGCTTGCTAAGAGAGCATTTTTAGATAAGACTTTCACAATCAAGACGCCTGAATCTGTCAGCAAGGCAATTAAAGGTGTGTTGGGTTCAGCGATGGTTTAGTGTGTCAAATTTGTGTCATAGATTGGCACAACATGGCACAATCAGACTAAAAAATAATCAATTGTTAAAGTTGATCAGCTTCGTAAGTCATTGAAATAATTGATTGTTGTGTTTTTATATTGGGTTGAGCTATTAGACTCATAATCGATTGGTCACAGGTTCAAGCCCTGTTGGGGCCACCATTTTATCTTTTAGTATCAATGTGTTTCTAATTTTTTCCAGCCACTCATTTCTTCAAGTGTAAGTTGAGGTATTTCTGTTTGAAAATGTGAGTAGGTTTAAAAATGTAAAGAAGACAGATACAAAAAAGCCCCTTATTTGGGGCTTTTTTGATGATAACCGCACTTTTGATATTTACTAAGCGAGTAAGAATTTACGCAGGGCGACAAAGTCATTGTCCATTTCGCAGCTCAACAAGGGGAGTTTGTTGTGTTTGTCAAGTGCGTCGGGTAATGGCAAGTCCAGCGATAAAATGCGGTCAACGCTTTCTTTGAATTTCGCAGGGTGCGCGGTGCACAGGAAAATGCCCGTTTCACCTTCATGCAGATCTTCCCGCAGCACTTGGTAGGCGATGGCGCCATGTGGCTCGCACACATAACCCAGTGCGTGCATATCACAAAGTGCGGTTTCGGTTTGAGCATCGCTTTTGGCACTTGAGTGCAGCTCGTTTAATGCCCATTGGTTGCGTTTGAATAGCTCTTCCACCCGTGGCCAGTTGTTTGGTCGGCTCACGTCCATGGCGTTAGATAATGTTGCCACCGTTGGGTTTGGCGCCCAGTTGCCGCTTTGCAAATAGCGCGGCACGGTGTCGTTGGCGTTGGTGGAGGCGATAAAGCGTTTGATTGGTAAGCCAAGCGTTTTGGCGATTAACCCCGCGGTGAGGTTGCCAAAATTGCCACTTGGCACGCTTACCACGACATCGTGGCGTTTATCGGCTGGCAGTTGGGCATAGGCCTCGAAGTAGTAGCACACTTGCGCAAGCAGGCGGCTAATGTTGATGGAATTGGCGGAGTTTAGCCCGATCGCTTCACGCAACTCGTGATCATCGAAAGCCTGTTTAACCAGCGCTTGGCAGTCGTCGAAGTCGCCATTGATGGCCACGGTGCGGATATTATCGCCGAGGGTGCAAAAGAGCTTTTCTTGCAGTGGGCTGATTTTGCCTTTGGGATACAAAATCACTACATCAATATTTTCAAGCCCGTGGAAGGCGTGTGCAACCGCTGCACCAGTGTCACCAGAGGTGGCAGTTAAAATGGTAATTTTGCCGTCTTTGCGCACCGCAGCCAATGTGCGCGCCATAAAACGCCCACCGAAATCTTTAAACGCGAGCGTTGGACCGTGGAACAATTCCAAAGCATAAATATCATTGCTCACCTGAACTAAGGGCGCAGGGAAATTAAACGCTTGTGCGATGATGTCATCGAGTGTTTCACGCGGCAGTTCGTTGCCAATCAGCGCGCTTAAGATGCGTTGGCTGCGTTCAACTAAAGGCAGCGCGAGCAACTCGTCGATATTATCAAAGTGCGGTAATGTTTGTGGGAAGAACAAGCCTTGATCTTTACCCAAACCTTGTTGCACAGCTTGTGCAAAACTGACTTGTTCATCGGGGTGTTTAATATTATATAATTTCATAGTTTTCCTTAATCGATTACCCGTGCGCCTTGCATATCGAGCTGGCAAATATGCACGAAACCTTCATTATTTTGTAGATATTCTTTTTCCAAAAATTGGCTTACTTTAGTGGCGGTGAGCAGATCAGGAGTGATGGCGAACATCGTCGGGCCAGAGCCTGAAATGCCACTGGCGAGCGCGCCTAAATCACGGCAACCTTGTTTCACAAAGGCATAGTTCGGTAGCAATTGCTCGCGATATGGCTCAGCGATGACATCTTTCATCATCATGGCAGCCAAGTTTTCTTGCCCCGTGTGGCAGGCGTGAACAAAGCTGCCGAGATAGCGCCCGTGGTCAATCACATCTTGGCGGCTATAACTTTTTGGCAAGATGGCGCGTGCCTCGGCGGTGGACACCTCAATGCCAGGGTAGGCGAGTACCCAATACCAATGCTCAAAGAACGGTAAACTTTGGCTGATATTGCCAAGGGATTGCACCATCAGTTGAATTCCGCCCAAAAAGCACGGTGCGACGTTGTCGTAATGCACCGAGCCTGAAATGCGTCCTTCAAGCTCGCCCATCAGTTCCAAAAGCTCCATTTTTGAAAATGGTCGCTGGTGGAATTCGTTTAACGCCACCAATGCCGCCACAATCGAACATGCGCTTGAGCCAAGGCCAGAGCCAATAGGCATATTTTTTTCCAGCGTTAAACGCAGTGATCGCACTTTACGATTTTGCAGTGCCAAGCGCTCACTAAATAAGACATACGCTTGATAAACAATATTTTTTTGTGGCTCTTTAGGCAGCTTGCGCACAAAGTAACCCGCACTTTCAAGCTCAAAACCACTGGAGACTTCCTCAATTTGCACCACATCACCGAGCAATGAGCCGTCGATCGGTGAAACGGCAGCGCCGAGGGTATCAAACCCGACGCTGACATTGGCACTGGAGGCTGGCGCGTAAACTCGTAGCATTAATTTGCGCCTCCATTTTGTACGGTACGTAGAATGTCGGCGAAAATCCCTGCCGCAGTCACATCGTTACCCGCACCATAGCCACGCAATAGCAGTGGGATTGGGTTGTAATAGCGCGAATAAAACGCCAGCGCATTTTCGCCGTTTTTCACTTTATAAAGCGGGTCGTCGCCGTCGACTGCCACAATCGAAACTTTACATTTGCCGTCTTCAAGGCGCCCAACATAGCGTAGTACTTGCCCTTTTTCTTGCGCTGACCGCACTTTTTCGGCAAACGCCTCATCAAGCTGTGGTAATTTTTGCAGAAAGCCTTCAACGCTTTCCTCAGCGGCAAAGCCCTCAGGCAGCACACCTTGCACTTCAATGTCGTCAAGCTCCATGTTTAGCCCGCATTCACGCGCCAAAATCAGCAGCTTGCGTGCCACATCGCTGCCAGAAAGATCATCACGTGGATCCGGCTCAGTATAACCTTTTTCTTTCGCCAGTTGGGTGGCTTGTGAAAGTGTCATGCCTTCTTCTAATTTGCCGAAAATGAATGACAAAGAGCCAGATAAAATGCCATCAAAGCGTTGAATTTCATCGCCAGCGGCAATCAATTTTTGCAAATTATCAATAACAGGTAAGCCTGCGCCCACGTTAGTGTCATACATAAATTGGCGATGGTTGCGCGCTGCGACATCTCGTAACTGTTGATAATACGCCATATCAGCCGTATTCGCTTTCTTATTCGGGGTTACCACATGAAAGCCGCTGGCGAGCAGATCAGCGTAAGCGTTGGCAATTTCTTGGTTCGAAGTACAATCCACAAACACAGGGTTTACTAAATGGTTTTCTTTAATAAATTGCATTAAATGTGTAAGTGACAGTCTTTCTTGGGCTTGTTCAAGCTGCTCACGCCAGTTGGTAAGATTTAGCGGTTTTGAGCTTAACAGCAGCTTTTGTGAGTTAGCTAATGCATACACATTCATCGCAATATTTTTTTGCTCAAGATAGGCTTGTTGGCGCTCAATTTGGTCAACTAACTCCCCCCCGACACCGCCTGTGCCCACAATAAAAACATCCAGTTCGCGGTATTGTGAAAATAATGCGCGGTGTGTTGCACGCACAGCTTGTACAGATTTTGCTAATGGTACAACTACTGAGATAGAACGCTCAGATGAGCCTTGGGCAATGGCAACAATATTGATATTGGCTTTAGCCAGCGCGGTGAAAAAGCGTGCAGCAATGCCCTTGGCTTTTTTCATACCATCGCCCACCACGGAGATGATAGATAAATCGCTGATAATGTCCAACGGCTCAAGTTTTTTGTTGGACAATTCTTCGGCAAATTCTGTTTCAAGTGCGGTTTTGGCTTGGCTTTCAAGTTTGCTTGGTACACAAAAGCTAATGCTGTATTCCGATGAAGATTGCGTGATCAAAATCACCGAAATACCTGCTTTTGACATAGTGGAGAAAACTCGCGCCGCCATGCCTACCATGCCCTGCATGCCAGGGCCTGAAATATTGAACATGGAAACATTATCAAGATTGGTAATGCCTTTCACTTGTAAAAAATCAGATTTCACATCATTGTTGATGTAGGTGCCTGGTGCTTGCGGGTTGCCTGTGTTTTTAATCACGCACGGAATGCTTGTGCGAACCAGCGGCCCGATAGTGCGCGGATGAATGACTTTCGCACCAAAATAAGCCAGTTCCATTGCCTCTTGATAGCTTAAGCTGTCGAGTAATCGTGCATCAGGTACAAGACGTGGATCACAGGTGAAAACACCGTCCACATCGGTCCAGATTTCACAAAAATCGGCATCTAGACACGCCGCTAGCACGGCCGCGGAGTAATCTGAGCCATTGCGTCCTAATAGCACCAATTCTCCCGCCTCGTTGCGCGCGGTAAAGCCAGCCATTAGCACGATATGATCTTTTGGAATAGATGGCGCATCGACCAATGCTTTAGATTGGCTGATGCTGACAGAGGATTCAAGATACGACCCTTGCGCAACCAATTTTTCCGCAGGATTAATTTGTGTCACTTGGTAGCCTTTAGCCTCAAACCACGCACGCATCATCGCAATCGAGAGCTTTTCACCGCGGCATAAAATGGTGGCATTGATGCTGTCGGGGCAAGCGCGCTGTTGGGCAATATTGTCTAACACGCTGTGTAATTGTTGGAATTCGGTGTCGATGGTATTGAAAAGTGCGGTTTTGTCGAGTTTAGGATTGGCGTCATGTAGGCCGTTGATGATAACGTGGAAGATATGTTTTGCGCTCTGGAAGTCGTCTTCAAAATTCTGCCCCTGACAGGCTTTTTCTACTAGTGCCACCAAAAAGTTTGTGATCTTAGCTGGTGCTGAGAGCACTCCAGCAGCCTGATCGGCTAAATGTGCCTTTTCGATCAGCCCTGCCGCTTGTAAAAACCGTTCAGGGTTGGCGAGAGATGTCCCACCAAATTTAAGCACTCGCATAAGTCTACTCCTTAATCATTTGTTATTTTCAATTTATCAAATCATAAAAAAACCCGCACTGGGCTGGTGCGGGTTTTGCTAAATTTTATCAATGCTAGCCCGCCACCTGGGAGATGGTCATCATAATAATGGTGGTAGGCATGAACATTTTTTGCATAACGGTTCTAATTGTGTTTTCGATGGTATAGGTTTACAAAATTCTCCCATTCTTGTCAACCAAAAAATGATGATACGTTTTAAATTTTTTATCTTATTTGTTTTGCAATGAATATTTTGTAATGAGCAAGGCTGAAATGACAAAATTTATGTCATTTTGGATGACAATTCGTGAACAACTCGTTATGCTTGATCCCTTTAACAAAACTATCTCTTTAGTATGATGTCAATCAGCGAAAATATCGCCCACATTCAAGGGCAAATCTCGCAGGCCTGCATTCAAGCGAACCGCACTTTAGAAACGGTCAAGCTGCTGGCAGTGAGTAAAACAAAACCTGTTGAGGCTATTTTGGAAGCCGTGCGAGCGGGGCTGCAGGCTTTTGGTGAAAATTACGTGCAAGAAGGTGTTGAGAAAATTACATATTTTCAACATCAAGGCATCGCGTTGGAATGGCATTTTATCGGGCCGTTGCAGTCGAATAAAACGCGTCTGGTAGCTGAGCATTTTGATTGGGTGGAAAGCGTTGAGCGCGAAAAAATTGCGCAGCGTTTAAGTGAACAGCGCCCTGCCGGTATGGCGCCGTTGAATGTGCTTATTCAAGTTAATATCAGTCAAGAGACTTCAAAATCAGGCGTTGCCTATGATGAGGTCATCGCGCTTGCCCAGCGGATCGCCACGCTGGATAATCTTGCTCTGCGTGGGCTGATGGCCATTCCTGCCCCTCAGCACTCGCGTGAAGCCTTTGCGAAAATGCAAACGTTGTTTGTTGCATTGCAACAAGCACTGCCTGAATGCAATATCGACACCCTATCGATGGGTATGAGTGATGATATGGCACAGGCGATTGAATACGGCTCAACCGAAGTACGCATTGGCACAGCCATTTTTGGTGCTCGCCAATACAATAAAAACTAGGAGTTATTCAATGTTTGGCTTTGATCCAACCATTATTACTTTTGTAGTCTACATTCTTGGTATGCTGCTTATAGGCGTGCTAGCGTATCGTTACACGCAAAATTTATCGGATTATATTCTTGGCGGGCGCAAGCTCGGTGGCTTTGTCACGGGTATGTCGGCAGGTGCGTCAGATATGTCGGGCTGGCTGCTAATGGGGCTTCCTGGCGCCGTTTATGCTGCTGGCCTTGTTAAAGCATGGATTGCCATCGGCTTAACGCTTGGAGCGTATCTTAACTGGTATTTCGTGTCGGGCAGATTGCGTATTTTCACCGAATGTTATGACAACGCATTAACGCTGCCTGAGTATTTTCAAGCGCGCTTTGGTGCTCAGCACAAATGGCTTAAAATCATCGCAGCCAGCACCATTTTAGTGTTTTTCACCATCTACTGTGCCTCAGGCGTGGTAGCAGGCGCTCGTTTATTTGAAAATCTGTTCGACACCCCCTATGCCACCGCACTTTGGTATGGTGCGCTGGCCACCATTGCCTATACCTTTATTGGTGGCTTCTTAGCCGTGAGTTGGACAGACACCGTGCAGGCCACCTTGATGGTGCTGGCATTAATTATCACGCCCGTGATTGTACTGTTCAGTATTGGCGGCGCGGAAAAATTGCCTGAAGTCATTGCGCGAGCGGGGGCGGCCAGTAGCAAAGATTTCACTGATATGCTAACGGACACCTCACTGATTGGGCTGTTAAGCCTTTCAGCGTGGGGCTTGGGCTATTTTGGTCAGCCGCATATTCTCGCCCGCTTTATGGCAGCCGACAGCGTTAAATCACTCACCAGCGCGCGGCGCATCGGCATTGCGTGGATGATCTTCTGCTTGATTGGTGCGGTGGCGATAGGCTTTTTTGGCATTGCTTATTTTTATGTTAACCCAAGTGAGGCGCAGGTGGTGGATGCCAATAGCGAGCAGATTTTTATCGAATTGGCGCGTAATTTATTTAACCCGTGGATTGCAGGCATCTTGCTCTCCGCCATTTTAGCGGCAGTGATGAGTACACTCAGTTGCCAGCTGCTGATCAGCTCGAGTGCCATCACGGAAGATTTCTACCGCGGTTTTATTCGCCCTAATGCCAGTGAAAAAGAATTGGTATGGCTTGGGCGCGTAATGGTGCTCTTGATTGCCGTTATTGCCATTGTGATTGCCCATGACCCCAATAGCCAAGTGCTTAGCCTCGTTGAGCATGCTTGGGCAGGCTTTGGCTGCGCCTTTGGGCCAATTGTTTTGTTTTCCCTCTTTTGGAAACGCACCAACGCCAGTGGTGCCATGGCAGGCATGCTCACTGGCGCTTTTATCGTGATTTTCTGGAAAGTGATTTTCCCAGACAGCCAAATTTATGAAATGATCCCAGGCTTTATTGGCTCTAGCGTTGCGATCATTCTGATTTCCCTGCTCACAGCCAAACCAGACGACACGATTGAAAAACGCTACCAACGCGCCAAATCGCGTTACAGCGCCAGTCTATAATAGCTAAAGTGCGGTGAGATTATTGACCGCACTTCTCTTTATTTTTAATAAAACTAAAAACAGTTACAAAAAGCTTGATCAATATTTATCTGCAACTATAATTGGTATTAAACAGTGGATAAAGTGAGATATGAGTAAAGCGGAAAAATTATTATTGAAGCTTGTGCAAGCGCGCAGCACATTTGTTTGGACAGATTTAGTGACATTGCTCACTCAGCTGGGGTATGAGAAAAAAGAGATGGCGGGCTCACGCGTGCGCTTTTATCACCCTAAAACAACACATTTAATTTTGTTGCATAAACCGCATCCTGAAAATTACATTAAAGGCGGTGCGTTAAAATCAGTTAAAGAATCACTCAAGCAGGAAAACTACCTATGAAAATGATGCAATATAAAAACTACGTGGGCACGATTGAGCCTGATTTGGACAATGGCATGCTGTTTGGCAAATTAGCCAATATTCGTGATTTGGTCACCTATGAGGCCACCACCTTATCGCAGCTGAAAAAAGAATTTGAGCAATCAGTAGAGCAGTACTTAGCCGATTGCAAAGAATTAGGCAAAACGCCGGATAAACCGTTTAAAGGTGTGTTCAATGTCCGCATTGGTGAAGAGCTGCACCGCAAAGCGGCGATGGCAGCCATGAGCAATGGCGAACAAACACTCAACGCTTTTGTGATTGAAGCGATTAAAGATAAAGTCGAGCGCGTAGAGCACCGTTAAGCGAAAAACGAGTTAGGATTAAGTTAGGGTATAAAATAAATGGTGCGGATGGTGGGACTCGAACCCACACACCTCTCGGCTCTAAAACCTGAATCTAGCGCGTCTACCAGTTTCGCCACATCCGCAGTTGTAAAAATAATGGCTGGGGTACTAGGATTCGAACCTAGGAATGCTGAGATCAAAACCCAGTGCCTTACCGCTTGGCGATACCCCAGTTGAATTGGAATATTTAAAAAGGATGGCTGGGGTACTAGGATTCGAACCTAGGAATGCTGAGATCAAAACCCAGTGCCTTACCGCTTGGCGATACCCCACCTGTTGAATTCAATGAGTGTCAATGGTGCGGGAAGAGGGACTTGAACCCACACACCTCTCGGCGCCAGAACCTAAATCTGGTGCGTCTACCAATTTCGCCATTCCCGCGTATTTGGTGGCTATGACGGGATTCGAACCTGTGACCCCAACATTATGAGTGTTGTGCTCTAACCAACTGAGCTACATAGCCAAAAACGCTTGAACATCTCATCGTTTTGCGTGCGCCATTATGCTAAGTTAGGCGCACTTCGTCAACCTCTTTTTATGAAAAAGTTCAAATTTTTATTTATTCGGATACAGATTAACCAGTTTAAAATGATTTCTGCCCAAGGGCAACACTTTTTGCACAAAATGTGTTCGTATTTTGCACAATGCTATTTTAGTGCCTTAAAGTGCGGTTTGCTGCATGCGTTTGATTTCATCCGCTTCCAAATTGGTGAAATATTTCACTGTTTTCACTTTCAGCTCTTGCGTGGCGGGTTCATCGCACACAATAATCGCTTTGGCGTGCATTTGCAGCGCGCTGATAGTCCATAAGTGATTAACTGCGCCCTCCACGCCCGCTTGCAGCGCCAGCGCCTTGCTATAGCCTGTCACTAAAATCATCACCTCTTCGGCGTCCATCAAGGTTTGTACGCCAATAGTCAACGCATATTTCGGCACTTTATTGATGTCATTACCAAAAAAGCGAGAATTGGCGATTAAGGTGTCTTCATTGAGGGTTTTAATCCGCGTGCGAGAGCTTAAAGATGAACCAGGTTCATTAAAGGCAATATGCCCATCGCTGCCCACGCCGCCCATAAACAGATGAATTTTGCCATAGGCGCGGATTTTTTCTTCATACAAACGGCACTCGGTGATGTGGTCAGGGTTATTGCCGTTGAGAATGTTCACATTTTCTTTCGGAATATCAATATGGCTGAAAAAATTCTTCCACATAAAGGTGTGATAACTTTCAGGGTGATCGTCAGGTAAGCCGACATATTCATCCATATTGAATGTTACCACATTTTTAAAACTCACTTTGCCTTGTTGATACAGCTTTATTAACGCCTCGTAGGTTTTCAGCGGTGTACCGCCAGTGGGTAAGCCCAGCACAAACGGCCGCTCTGGTGTTGGGGCAAACGCATTGATTTTATTAACAATATAATCCGCAGACCAGCGGCAAACTTGCTCTGCGGTTTGCAAAGGTAATAGGCGCATAAATCTTCTCCAATAAATTGATAACTGTTGGTTAGTTAAGCATTTTTGCCTCATAAAAACAAGCTACTCCACAGGCAAAATATAGATATTGTGATTTAGCGCAAGGTGCAACCGCACTTTGGCTTTTTACGCACACAAAAAAGCCACCTCAAAGGTGGCTCTTTTTGATGTTTGTGTTATTAAATAACAGCAACATCAATCGCAGCTGGGCCGCGTTGAGAATCTTGTACGTTGAATTCAACTTTATCGCCTTCTTCTAAAGTGCGGTAGTTGTTGCCCAAAATGCCAGAGAAATGAACGAAAAGATCCTTGCTGCCATCAGCAGGAGTGATGAAGCCGAAACCTTTAGTAGAGTTGAACCATTTTACTGAACCAGTTAATTTAGACATAGTGTCTTCCTTCTTTTATAAAATTAATTTTTGCTTTCAAAGCACGTTGCTAATACGAGAATTTAATGGAGAATGGTATTAAAGGACTTTCAAAAAACAAAAATGTGAAAAGGAAGTACTAAATATCGAACTTTTATATAAACTGTTGTCTAGCTGGGATGCATTAGAACACGCCTATTAAAATAAAGCAACACATTTCGCATTTTATTTTTGCATTTAAAATCTGCCTTTTCTACAATACGCCCAAAATAGGAGGATTTATGACAGGCAATATCGACAAACTCGCCTTAATTGTGCTCAACAATCGCAAGCTGCTCGTCACCCGCTCACATAATAAAACGGCTTATTACCTGCCAGGTGGCAAGCGAGAGGCGGGCGAAAGAGATGCTCAAGCACTCGTTCGCGAAGTGAAAGAAGAGCTTAACGTGACCCTTGATGAGGCAAGCCTACGCTTTGTGGATCGCTTTTCTGCACAAGCCGATGGCAAACCTGAAGGCGTGATGGTGGTGATGAGCTGTTATCAAGGGGAGTATACAGGCGAGTTGCAAGCCAGTAACGAGATTGCTGAGCTTGTCTGGATTACTTCCGTCGATTTAGCTAAATGCTCTAAAGCCGCCACCTTAGTGGTGGAGTATCTTCACCAAAAACAATTGATAGATTAAAGTGCGGTTTCGCGTCATCGACTATCGCCATTAAGCGCACTTTACGCTAAACTAACGATACTTTTTTTATGTTGGACAGATTATGACTATCGGGCGTATTCATTCTTTTGAATCCTGTGGCACAGTGGACGGGCCAGGGATTCGTTTTATTCTTTTTATGCAAGGCTGCTTGATGCGTTGCAAATATTGCCACAACCGCGACACGTGGGACTTAGACGGCGGGCGTGAAATCACCGTTGAAGAACTGATGAAAGAGGTGGTGACCTACCGCCACTTTATGAATGCATCAGGCGGTGGTGTGACAGCCTCGGGCGGCGAAGCCATTTTGCAAGCTGCTTTCGTGCGTGACTGGTTTCGTGCGTGTAAAGAGCTGGGCATTCACACCTGCCTTGATACCAACGGCTTTGTGCGCCGTTATGATGCGGTGATCGACGAGCTGTTGGACGTGACAGATTTAGTGCTGCTGGATTTAAAACAACTCGACGACACCATTCACCACAACTTGATCGGCGTGCCGAACAAACGCACGCTGGAGTTTGCGCGTTATTTGCAAAAACGCAATCAAAAAACGTGGATCCGCTATGTGGTGGTGCCAGGCTACACCGATGATGATCATTCGGTGACGCTGCTCGGTGAGTTTATCAAAGATATGCAGAACATTGAGAAGGTAGAGCTTCTGCCATATCACCGACTTGGTCAGCATAAGTGGGAGGCGATGGGCGAGAAGTATGAGCTGGAAGACGTGCAGCCACCAAGCAAGGAGACAATGGATCATATTCAATCCATTTTATTGCGTTATCATAATAATGTAACGTATTGATGTCAGTTAAACCGCACTTTAGTATTAAAGTGCGGTTTACAATCACGCTGATATATTAACGACGGAACATATTTCCCATCGCACCCATACCGCCCATCATCCCTTTCATGCCCCGCATCATTTTCGCCATGCCGCCTTTGCGCATTTTTTTCATCATGCGCTGCATTTCAGTAAATTGTTTCAGCATTTTGTTGAGATCTTGCACCTGTGTGCCAGAACCAGCGGCAATACGACGCTTACGAGAACCTTTGATGATCTCTGGTTTTTGTCGCTCTTTGAACGTCATCGAATTGATCATCGCCTCCATCTTATGGAACATTTTATCGTCCATTTGCCCTTTGACGTGATCCGGTAAATTTTTCGCCCCTGGCAGTTTTTCTAGCATACTCATCATGCCGCCCATATTGCGCATTTGGATGAGCTGTTCACGAAAATCTTCAAGAGTGAAATCATCACCTTTTTTGAACTTCTGTGCCATTTTTTCAGCTTTTTCGTGATCTACATTACGCTGAATATCTTCAATTAAAGACAACACATCGCCCATGCCCAAAATGCGTGAAGCCACGCGGTCTGGGTGGAATGGCTCAAGGGCGTCGGTTTTTTCACCCACCCCTAAAAATTTAATTGGTTTGCCTGTGATTTGGCGAATGGAAAGCGCCGCACCGCCGCGTGCATCACCATCCACTTTGGTTAAAATCACCCCTGTCAGAGGCAAGGCTTCGTTAAAGGCTTTGGCGGTGTTGGCGGCGTCTTGCCCCGTCATGGCATCCACAGTGAACAGCGTTTCTACGGGGTTGAGTGCGCAGTGTACAGCTTTGATCTCATCCATCATTTCGCTGTCAACGTGCAATCGGCCTGCGGTGTCGACAATCAAGACATCGTAGAATTTAAGTTTTGCTTCAGCCAGCGCACTTTGTGCAATCTCAATCGGGTTTTGGCTGGTAAGGGATGGGTAAAAATCCACCCCAACGCTCTGGGCTAAGGTTTCTAGCTGTTTAATCGCAGCAGGTCGATACACGTCGGCGGAAACGACCAACACCTTTTTCTTGTGTCGTTCACGCAGGAATTTGGCCAGTTTACCCACGCTGGTGGTTTTACCCGCCCCTTGTAGGCCTGCCATTAAAATCACCGCTGGCGGCTGAGTAGCAAGATTGAGACTTTCGTTAACTTCGCCCATGGCTTGCTCAAGCTCGGCTTGAACAATTTTGACGAACTCTTGGCCTGGGGTGAGACTTTTGTTGACCTCAACGCCAATAGCGCGTTCTTTCACTTTGCTGATAAATTCGCGCACAACTGGCAGTGCCACGTCGGCTTCGAGCAGTGCCATGCGCACTTCACGCAAGGTGTCTTTGATATTGTCTTCTGTTAAACGCCCGCGGCCTGTGATATTACGTAGCGTTTTGGAAAGGCGATCAGATAAATTTTCAAACATAAACGTCCTTGTACCGCACTTTGCGGTTTTTATCATTGAATGGGGTGATTATACCGAATTTCCGCATTTTTTCATCTTTGAATCGGCATTTAGCTAGCAATTTCCCGTGAAAGCTGCTACTTTTTGCGGAAAAAGAATTAAAAATGCCGTAAAATAAAGCACAATCTCGAAATTAATGGATAGATCCAAGGTATGATGTTTTTCGCCAGTTTAGCCATAATTGCGTATCTTGTGTGTACGCTGTCGCTGTTGCCACAGTTGCTGCATGCGCAAACGCAAGGTAGCGAGTCGCGCCCTAAGCGTGGTCGTTTTGTCTTGATTTCAGCCCTTGCTTTGATTCTCCACGGCGTGTTTATCTATCAGTTGTTTTCCCACGGCCAGCCGCCATTTAACTTCACTTTGCTCAACATTCTTAATTTAATGGCGCTGTTGGTGGTGTTGTTAATGACTATGGCATTGTCGCATCTCAACACCTTATGGTTTTTGTTGCCAGTGGTGTATAGTATAGCGATGTTGAGCATTTTGGCAGGCGCGCTGATCCCAGGCCATGTGGTGGCGTATTTTAACGATAACACCGCACTTTTAACCCATATTACGCTCGCCTTGGTGTCTTATGCAGTGTGTTTTATCGCCACATTATTTGCTTTTCAGCTTAGTTGGCTGGATTATAAACTCAAGCGCAAAAAAATTGTTTTTTCGCCGATGATCCCATCTATTATGAGTGTGCAGCGGCAGTTTTTCAAACTGTTAGCCGTAGGTGAAATGCTACTCACATTAGCGCTGCTCAGTGGCGCTATTTCGCTGCATAATTTTTTCGCGCCAGAGCAAATCCAAAAAGCGACTTTCTCATTTTTGGCGTGGATTGTTTTCGGCTTGTTGCTGATTGGCCATCAAAAACTCCATTGGCGCGGAAAGAGGGTGCTAATTTACACAATTTCAGGTATGATTCTTCTCACGGTTGCCTATTTTGGCAGCAGAACATTTTTAACACTTTAAAGTTAGGGTAAAGTGCGGTCGGTTCAAACCGCACTTTGCAGTTGATTTACCAACACAAGGAACACATTTTTGGACAGTATCCCCACGAGTACACTGTTTATCGCATTAGTTATTCTTCTTTTTTGTTCAGCCTACTTCTCAGGCTCAGAAACAGGGTTACTCTCAATCAACCGCCACCGCATGCGCTTTATGGCAGAACAAGGTCACCGCGGCGCACAAAAGGCAGAAAAACTCCTCAAACGCACCGATACCTTGCTCGGGCTTGTGCTGATTTTTAACAATCTTGTCAATATTCTCGCCTCCGCCATCGCCACCATTTTAGGCATGCGTCTCTATGGCGATGCAGGTGTTGCGATCGCAACGGGGCTGTTGACCTTTTTTATGCTGGTGTTTTCTGAAATTTTGCCGAAAACGCTGGCCGCAATGCACCCTGAGCGGGTAGGCTTTACCAGCAGCCATTTTCTCTCACTGTTGCTGAAAATTTCGCTGCCGCTGGTGTTACTGATTAACGCCTTCACCAACGGGCTGATTCGCCTGTTTGGCATCAAAGTGGGGCAGAAAGTGCAAACCATTAGCCAAGATGAATTGCGCAGCATTGTGCATGAATCGGGTAAATTTATTCCCTCCGCTCACCAACAGATGTTGCTGTCCATTCTAGATCTTGAGCAGGTGACAGTCGATGACATCATGGTGCCGCGCAACGACATTGGTGGAATTGATGTGGAAGACGATTGGCGCGCGATTATGCGCCAGCTTAACCACTCCGCCCATAGCCGTATTGTGCTTTATAAAGGTAATATGGACGAAAATGTGATCGGCATGCTGCGTGTGCGAGAGGCATATCGTCTGATGCTAGATAAAAACGAATTTAATAAAGAGATCTTGATCCGCGCCGCTGATGAGATCTATTTTATCCCTGAAGGCACGCCGCTGAATACCCAATTACTCAACTTTAAAAATAATAAAGAGCGCATTGGTTTGGTTGTTGATGAGTATGGCGACATCAAAGGGTTGGTGACACTGGAAGACATTTTAGAGGAGATCGTCGGTGAATTTACCACATCGATGACCCCCTCCATTGAAGAAGAAGTCACCGAGCAATCGGATGGTTCGGTGTTGATTGAAGGGCAGGCCAACATTCGCGATCTGAATAAACTCTTCGGCTGGGGGCTTTCTACTGAAGGTCCTCGCACGTTTAACGGACTGATTTTGGAGCATTTAGAAGAAATCCCACCTGTGGGCGAGGTATGCCAAATTGAGGGCTTGCTGGTGACCATTGTTGAGGTGGGAGATAATATGGTCAAACTCGCCAAAGTTGTGCGTAAATCAGTTCCACCAAAAGATAAAAAAAGTTGAAAAAAGTGCGGTTAAAAATCAACCGCACTTTGTGATTAGAAATCCCTTGTGATCACTAAGTTGATATTTTTCTCGGTGTACGAATACAGCGTTGGTAGATTGCTGCGCTGTTTCTTCCAACTTAGCTGCACTTTGGGTGTAAAGCCTTGCCATTGCCAATCTCGTTTCCACACGGTGAGATTGGCGTTGTAAAAGGTGTCTGACCGCACTTTGCCCAGTGGCAGAATGCCGCCGAGCTTGGCAGGCGCTTTGTAATCGCGCTTGGCAACGGAAACGCCCAAGCGCGTGGCAATATTCCACGGCCATTCTTGCCCAATGCCAACGCGCAGTGTTTTGGTGTCATTCGACAACCTACGAGTGGCGGTTTTTTCACGGTTGAAATCCACGCCCGTGTAGAGATAGGTTTTCGCGCCTGCCAGCCACAGCAGCGTGGCGGAGCCGAGTTGGTTAAACCCGTTGAGTTCAGGGTTGTCAGGATAATGTGCTTTGGCGTATTCGCCCGCCAGTGAGAGCTGCCAGCGGTCGCTCAGCCAACGGTTCCACTCCGCGCGCACGCCCACACTGCGCTGATAACGGCTGCCCGCCACCCAGCGCCATTCGGCAAAGGGCAATAGGCGCACGGATTGCACCGCACTTTTATGCGCCAGCCCCACTAAAGTGCGGTTAAGCACATCGTTGTAGTCTTTGTTATCCCAATAATATTTGCCGAACAGATTATTCTCAAAGGCGAGATAATTATGCCCACGCAGGTTCCAATCCTTAGCAAGATTGAAAGAATACGCCAGCCCGTGCGCCGATTGCGGCAGCATATCGTCGTTTTTGATAAAGCCGCTGTTCTCAATCCGTCGCTCGCTGCTGGTGTTGTTGACATTGTGGGTGCGTAAATAGTTGGCATTGGCACTGATTTGCCAACGCTCACGGTTATCCAACGCACGCAGATAGTGGTTAATCAAGGCGTGAATTTCCGCAGGTGGGTTAAAAGTGCGGGCTTGCTCAAATGCCGCACGTGCCGCGTTATTTTGCTGGCTTTCAAAAAGTGCGGTTGCCAGTTCAATGCGCACAGGGTTAAGCTGCGCATTGCGCTCCAGAATGTCTTCAAATTTCGACACTGCCTCATCAAACTCCCCACGGGATTTTGCCATTGCCCCTTGGGCAAACAGCACCAAAATCGGGTCGTGCGAACCAAACATGCGGTAAACAGGCAGCACCCGTTCTACCACATTGTAACGGCGCTGAGCAATCGCTAAATTCAGCACTCGCTCACACAACGGCAAATTGTGCGCCAATTCATCGAGTGAAAACGCCAACTGCCCCGCAGCACGCGAACGCACCACCGCCTGCTCGGGTGCCACGGGCTTCGCCACTTGTGTGACCGCCTCCGGCTTAAACGCCGGGCTAACCGCCACAGCCGAGAGCGGCAATAAAACTAAAACAGATAATTTTTTCATAACGATTTTGTAAAACAGGCCCTTCAGGCGTTACTGTTTGTTACCTGTAAATATGTCAGAGAGAGGAACGTTTGAAGTTCCTGTTATTCCCATAGTTGGCCCGCCCATAAATTTGCCTGTTGATTCAGATTCATTTTGGACATTACCGATAAATGTTGTTCCGCTCCCTACGCGCCCAACGACTTTATGAGCTTGTGGACCGATAAATAAACCTTGATATGAGCCTGATTCATTTATTGTTTTTAAGTCTTTTTTGTAGAAGTCGACTTCACCTTTGAAGCTGAGAACGTCATTGTCAGTATTAATTGGAGTTTCTCTTAGTACGACTTTACCAAAATAAGTGTTTTGATTTTTGAGTACTTCATTGTCTTTTGGAGTAACTTGACCATGGATAGTTTTTTTATCAAAATTAGCCTTTAATACAAAGTCATAAAACACCTCCCAATTTCGTTGTAAGCCAGGCGAAGTGTGTACATCATAAGTCACTTCACCTTTTGTTTTTAACGTATCTAGAGCTTTAGCAGGTGTAGCATCACCACCATAGAGTATGACTGATTTTTTAAAATCATCATAGAACACTTCGGCAATATAAG
Organism: Spirabiliibacterium pneumoniae; assembly: GCF_014884995.1. Taxonomy (GTDB): domain Bacteria; phylum Pseudomonadota; class Gammaproteobacteria; order Enterobacterales; family Pasteurellaceae; genus Spirabiliibacterium; species Spirabiliibacterium pneumoniae. Next base: position 1,253 of record NZ_JABMII010000002.1, on the reverse strand, counting down.
CATTATCTTCATGGTAACGGTAAGTTGTATAAATTTTTTTACTGCCATTTTCTTGTGTGGCATAATTTTTGAAAGCACCAGTATCATCACTTAAAAATAGAAAATCACGCAAATCACCGTCGGCAGTTTTAGTTGGTAATGTGCTAAAATTTTCAGCATTTGCATTATTTCTGAAACGAGTGAAAAAAATAAAATCTTTGGTGCGCTCTAGTTCTCTGCGAATTTCAGAAGGCACTTTACTTTCCCATTTTTTCGCATCAGCGAGAGCATTTTTCAGTGCTTCTTCTTTTTGCTGGGCTTGTTTTTCTAATTCAGTCAGTTGGGCTTGCAGTACTTTTGCTTTAGTTTGTGCGTCGGTGAGTGCTTTTTCTGCTTCGGCTTTGTTTTTTTCGGCTTGTTGTAATTTATCTTCAGCCACTTTCACTGCTTGAATTTTGTCAGCTTCTACACTTAGCTGTGCGGCTTTTGCTTGTTCAGCAGCTTGTTTTGCTAAAAGTGCGGTTTGTTCGGCACTTTCTTTAGCTTTCTGTGCGGCATCAGCTTGTGCTTTGGCGTCTTGTGCTTGTTTTTTCGCTGCGTTTGCTTGTGCTTGGGCTTGCTTTGCTTTTTCTTCAGCCGTTTTCACTGCTTGAATTTTGTCAGCTTCAGCACTTAGCTGTGCGGCTTTTGCTTGTTCAGCAGCTTGTTTTGCTAAAAGTGCGGTTTGTTCGGCTTTTTCTCTTGCTTTCAGTGCTGCGCTTGCGGCAGCTTCGGCATTTTGAGCTCTTTCTTGTGCGGCTTTAAGTACATCTTTTGTTTGTTGCACTTTTGTTTCAAGAGCTTTGAGATGCTTTGCTTTTTCGGTATTCTCTTGGGTTTGTGAAGCCTTTACTTTCGTTAGCTCTGCTTGCGCATTTTGGGCGTCTTGTTCTGCTTTTTTCTGAATTTGTTTAGTTTTATCAACTTCTTTTTCAGCTCGAGCTAGGGCAGTGTTAGCTTGTTCGTTTTTCTGTTTGGCTTGTGCAAGATCTTTTTGTGCTTGAGAAAGTTTTTCTTGAGTATGTTGCGCAGCTTTTTGAGTTTCTTTTAATTGTTCTAAGAGTGTTTTTTCTGTTTTATCTAACCCATTATTTGATGAGCTACTGCCACCACCACTCGAGCCACAGGCGACAGCACCGAGGGAGATGAGGATAGCCAATGCAGTTGTTTTGAATGTTGGTTTCATTTTTTGTGTCCTTTACGTTAGGTTTAACAGAAAATTTTGTGTGGTGTTT
>NZ_JABMII010000019.1 GCF_014884995.1 Spirabiliibacterium pneumoniae | reverse complement strand
CGCCGATGGTAGTGTGGGGTATCCCCATGTGAGAGTAGGACACCGCCGGGTTTTACCGAACAAGACACCTTGTAGTGATACAAGGTGTTTTTTTATGCCTAAATTTTACCTGTATCGATGACCGCACTTTGGACGTCTCTAACCGCACTTTCAAAGTGCGGTCAGCTTCTTTGTTTGCTCTGCGCATTGCATTCTTTAGGGTGCTTTTATTTACGATCGTCGTTCCAATATTTGCGCTCGCAGGTTTTTCTTACCCACTGCACCGTATATGCCACTTAGAAGCAGGGTATTGAATACACTATCCAGCTTTGGGCAAAAATAAAACACAAAGGGTAAAGTATGACAACGAGTCGATTTAATATTGTTGATTATCTTGATAGTGAGCAGGCGATGGGTGAATAGCCTTATTTTTCTACAACTGAAACGTACGCTCGCGTGGGTAAAACCGCACTTTTAAGCCGTGTTTAAATGCCGTTCAACCGCACTTTTTCGCCACACAATACGGCTGTGTGGGTGAAAAATGATCTGTGTCAATAAAAAGTAAAATATTTTTCCCGTCAAAATCGCTAAAACGCGCATAAAAAAGACAAAAGTGTGGCTTAACTGATTAAAAAATATAAAAAAATTACTTATGTCAAGTTTTGTCATAAATTGTGTTTTTTTTTTTTGATGTCAATTTTTGTAGATTAGGTGGTGGAGTTGTATTCAAAATTATGTTTTAATTACGCGGATTAACTATTTTGGCACAGTTGTAATTGTGTTTAGCGCAATATACAAAGCCTGCCAATTACAACATAAAATGCTATATAAAACAAAGTGTAACAAGGAATTCACATGAATAAGATTTTCAAATGTATTTATAATCATGCAACGGGTACTTTTGTGGCTGTTTCTGAGCTGGCACGCTCTAACGGCGTCAAATCGACCTCTCACTCCTCAACCGCTTCAACTGAAAAATCATCTGGCGTCTTATTCAAACTCTCCGCCGTTTTCGCCACTATCTTAACCGCACTTTCAGCCAGTACAGCGATGGCAGACGATGTTATGGTAGTGAACCCGAGTGGCTCAGAAAAAACTGTCGTAGTATCCGGTGGTGCAGGTGCGGATGCGGTACCAGCAACGGCTGTTTTAAATGGCGGCATTGCTATCGGCGGTAGCGCACATGCAGCGACGAACGGATCGATTGCTATCGGTGGCGGTAGCTCGGCTGGACTTGCGGATGCTAACTGGGCAGAAGCGATTGTACCTGCAACGGTAACGGTAAAAGATAAAAAAGGTACGATTAACTTTGTCAAAGGACAAAAATTTAAATCCCAAGAAGAATATCAACGCTTCTTGAATATAGATCGTAATGGATCTGATTACGGACCGAATGGAGAGGCAGAAACTACGTATTTCATTCGTTCCCATCAAGGCCATATGTATAACGTTGCTATCGGCGAAGGTGCGGTAGCGAATGGTGGGCGCAATATTTCCTTGGGTTTAGGTGCGGGTGCTCCTACAGGGGACCAAGATAATGGTGTATTTAAAGATAAAGCATTAGAAAAAGCCATTAAATCAGATAACTGGAATACTCATAATGTCAATATCGGTACTAATGCAGGATCTAATTCCCAAAAAGACTATAGTGTAGCGATTGGCTATGAAGCAGGAAAACTGAATGAAGCATCGGCTAAGCAGCAACGTGACTTGTATGCTCCTAAAGATTTTGGTAAACGTTCTCCTAGCGTACTAATTGGTAAAGGTGCCGGAAGTAACAGCATTAGCTACGGTACAATTGCAATCGGTAACGGCGCAGGTGCAGGCATGCGCTTGAATCGTAATAATCAAGAAAGCCGCTCTAATATTTTCTTAGGTCTTAATGCAGGCGCTGGAGCGACTACAGATGACGGTAAGTTATATAGAGCTCCTGATAATGGCTCTGGTTTAAATATTGGCCTTGGTAACTCTGCTCTACAAGCTGTTAATGGCGACGGTAACATCGGTTTGGGTCTAAAAGCTCTTCGTAGCAATACTGGTGATAACAATGTCGGGATTGGTAATATTGTGGCAGCTAATGGTGGATTACGTAATTCCGATCGCAATATTATGATCGGTACTCAAGTTGCTAATTTTGAGGGAGATCCAGTTCCAGGTGGTGGTTCAACACCAAATGCCAATTATACTAAGAACATTTTAATTGGTAACTTTGTTAATACAGGATCAGGTAAGGGTATTGATGTTTCTAATGCTATCGGTATCGGCTCCGAAGTTAATGCATTAGGCAATGGAAGTATTGCTTTAGGTGCAACGGCATTTGCTGCTCAAACGGCAAAACTTGCTACGGCTATGGGACCTGGTTCAAAAGTAAACTCCGCTAGCGCTCAAGCAATAGGTCATGAAGCTAATGTTGAAACTGGCGCTGATAGAGCGATGGCTATTGGCCAAGGTGCTAATGTAAAAACTGGTGCTGTTGACGCTATCGCTCAAGGCACAAGTGCGGTCGCCGAAGGTGAATCAGCCATCGCGATGGGTAACGGTGCGAAAGCGAAAGGCGAAAAATCCATCGCCATCGGTACAGGCAACAATGTGACAGGCGCGAAATCAGGCGCAATCGGTGATCCAAACACAGTGTCTGGCACAGGTTCTTATTCGGTGGGTAATGATAACACTGTTACAGCAGACAATGCCTTTGTGTTGGGCAACAATGTGACCGCAGATGTTGGCGATTCTGTCTATCTCGGGGCGAAATCACGTGTCACCGCTGGCAAAAAAGTGGGCACTAAAGTGAAAAACAGTGAAGGTACTGCTGGTACAACCACCACCGCAGGCGATACTGGTACGGTAAGTATGGGGTCTGTTTCAATTGATTCTCCACAAGGATCGACTGACTGGGGTTCTAATGCATCTAGAGGTGGTAATGTTTATTTAGATTATGGCAATTTTGCGGGTGCAGCTTCGCATGGTGCGGTTTCTGTGGGGGCAGCGGGGGCTGAGCGTCGCATTCAAAATGTGGCAGCGGGCGAAATTTCTGCCACATCAACCGATGCGATCAACGGCTCACAGCTTCACAGTTTCGCTAACAATGGCGGTACTTATTTCCGCTCATCTAACCAGAATATCGTCAACAGTGGTGACCCTGACTTAGTAAAATTTGGCGAAACGCTCACTATTGATGGAGACGAGCATATCAATGTGGGTTATGATGCTAAAACAAACACGTTCCACATTCAGGGAACGGCAAGCACTCCTGCCACTATACCAACATATACCGTGAATGCTGATAGCGGAAACGACATCAAGCTTAATGATAATTCTGGTAATGACACACTAGGCATCAAGGGTAAAAGTGGTGGCAGTATTGAAACCACAGCGAATGATCGTGATGTTGAAATTGATTTAAAACAAGAGACAAAAGATAAAATCGGTGAAATTGACAACAAACTCAATAAAGCTGATGTTCATAAATTAACGTTCAAAGCCAACGGCGAAGATGATCCAAACAAAGTGGAATATAACCCTGCCAACGCCGACAATGTGGTTAATTTTACTGGCGCAGACGGCACTACCGTTGCATTAGGCAGCGACGGCACTTACACCATCTCCAGCAAAACGTTGAAAGACGGCATTGCCAAAAATAAAACTGCGATTGAGGGCAATACAACCAATATTACGAACAATGCTGAAGCGATTAAGAAAGGTTTGAACTTCTCAGGTGACGTTGCCGAAGATCAAACCAACACGTTCAATCGCAAATTGGGTGCAGAAACCAAAGTGGTTGGCGGTAAAAAAGACAAAACCGCACTTTCTGATAATAACATCGGGGTTGTTTCTAACGGCACAGACACCTTAACCGTTAAACTCGCTAAAGATCTGACTGGCTTAACAAGTGCGGTCTTTGGTGATACGATGATTAATGGCGACGGCGTAACCATCAACAATGGTCCGAAAATTGTTAAAAACGGCATTGATGCGGGCGGTAAGAAAATTACCAATGTGGCTGAAGGTAAAGCTGAAACAGATGCAGTTAACGTTAAACAATTGACCGAAGCCATCAAAGGCGCCACACCGAATGTGGGCAAATTTGGTGTAACCGCAGACAGTGGCGACGCGGTTAAGAAAGACTTAGATCAAACCATTGCTGTGCAAGGTGATGGCACGAATATTGAGACTGCGACAGTTACTGATACTGGCGTGAAAGTGAGCTTGAAAAAAGATGTTAATCTTGGCAATGATGGTTCTGTAACCACTGGTGATACTGTAATCAACAATACGGGCGTTACGACTCCTAAAGTGACTGCAGGTACTACTGTTGTAGAAAACGGTAAAGTAACGGGTCTTGAAGATCGTAAACCTGGTACGACTGATGATTATGGTAAAGATCCTAGCCGTGCAGCAACGGAAGGTGCGGTGAAAGAAGTGGCGGGCAATGTGAAAACCAATACCGACAACATTACCAAGCTGCAAAAAGGCTGGAACGTGGACGTTGGCAGCGAAGGCACAGGTCAAGTGACCTCTACCACCAATGCAAAAGCCGTTAAAGCAGGCGATACCGTGAAGGTACAAGCAGGCGACAATATGGCGGTGAAATTGGCTGATCAAACCATCACCCTAGCCACAAAAGATGAAGTAACCTTCAAAAAAGTGACCATTAAAGATGGCGATAACAGCACCGATTTGACATCAACCGCAGATGGTCTTGATGTCGGCGGTGATAAAATCACCAACGTTGCTGATGGCAGCATCGCAGAAGGCTCTAAAGACGCAGTGAATGGTGGTCAATTGCACGACGTGAAAAAAGTCGCCGATACCGCACTTCAGTCTTGGGACGCGAAAGTCAATAATGAAAAAGTCAAAACGGTTGATAAAGAGCACAATGAATTAGAGTTTGTCAACGGTGATAATATTGTAATCACTAACGATAGCGGCAAAGTGAAAGTATCCACCAGCAAAACCCCAACCTTTACGTCAGTGACGGTCACTGACGGCCCTGTGATTAATAATGAAGGCATCACCATGAATGGTGACACCATTAAAAACTTGGGTTCAGGCAACGTGGCGGAAAACTCCACTGATGGTGTTAACGGCGGTGATGTGTATAAAGCCATCCAAGGCACTGCGCAAAAATACAAAGGTGATAACTCAAGTGTAGAAATCACCCGCACACCGAAAGATACCCTTTCTGTGCTTGGTGGCGCAACCGAAATGACCGACAACAACATCGGCACTGTGGGCGACGCAGGCGGTTCAATCACCGTGAAATTGGCGAAAAACCTCACCAAATTAGGCAGCGTGGCAATCGAAAACGGCCCAACGATCAATGGCGGTGGCATTGATATGGCGAATAAGCCGATTTCAAAATTGGCTGCCGCCTCTTCTGATGACCAAGCGGTTAATTTAGGTCAATTGAAAGAAGAAGTGAAAAAAGCAGGCAATTACAGCTTTGACGTTCAAGCCAATAGCGCGGATAACAAAACCATCGCCGCCACTAACGTGGTGAACTTTGTTGATGGCGACGGCACAACCGTGACCAAAACTGACCAAACCAACGGTGCGGATATTAAAGTGGATTTATCTGCGAAAACCAAAGCTGATATTCAAGAAGGCAAAGACGCTAAAACAAAAGTTGATGCGGCCACCTTCGGCTTGGAAGGTCAGTCAGGCAGCCCAGTTACGAAAAAACTCAACGAAACCATCAAAGTGGTGGGTGCTGATAGCAATATTACCACCAAAACCGAGGGTGAAGAGTTGAAAATTGAGCTGGCGAAAACCCTTGATCTTGGTGCTGGTGGCTCCGTAACCATGGGTGACACTGTCATTAATAAAGGTGGCGTAACAATCACTGGTGGTCCTTCTGTAACCAAAGATGGTGGCGTGAACGCTGGCGATAAAAAAGTGACCAATGTTGCTGACGGTACAGTTGCTCCAAACAGTAAAGACGCTGTTAACGGCGGTCAGTTAAATGACGTGAAAAATATCGCTGAAGGCAAACTTGCCGACTTCACCGTGGGTGCGGATGCATCAGCTCAAGCCGCTGGCATTACTGTGGACAAAGACAACAAACGCTTTGACATCGTTGCTGGCTCTGATGCGGTGACTACAGCCGTTGATGGCCGCACCGTGAAAGTCGATTTGTCACAAGACAGCAAAAATGGCATTAAAGATGGCAAGGACGCGAAAAGTGCGGTCGACAATAAAGGCTTAACCTTTGTTGGAAACGAAGGCGAGTCAAAAGCGAAAAAACTCGGCGACAAAGTCGATGTTAAAGGCAGCAGCAACATCACCACCAAAGGGGTTGATGGCGGCATTGAAATTGCCTTGAACAATGCACTTGACTTAACCGATGCGGGTTCTGTGAAAACAGGCGCAACCACCATCAACAACACAGGCGTAACCACACCGAAAGTGACCACAGGCGACACTTATATGGAAACTGGCAAGGTGATGAACCTTGAAAAACGTAAACCTGGTGACGCAAATTATGGTACAGGCGACAATGAGGGCCGTGCAGCCACTGAGGGTGCAGTGAAAGCGGTGGATGATAAAGTCACTACTAACACTGGCGATATTTCTAAGCTGAAAAATGGCTGGAAATTGAAAGCTACTGCGTCTAATGGTGAAGTTTCAGGCGATGCTGAAACACCAGTGAAAGCCGAAGAGTTGGTAGAAATCGACGCAGGTAAAAATATCAAACTTGCCCAAGCCACACGCAAAATCACTGTGGCAACCAAAGATGTGGTTGAATTTACCAGCGCAACCTTTGGCACAGGCACAGATAAAACCGTTATCAACAAAGACGGCATGACTATCACTGAAGGTGACAAAACTGTTTCGTTAACTGACGATGGCTTGAACAACGGTGGTAACAAAATCACCAATGTTGCGAAAGGTACAGAAGGCACTGACGCGGTGAATAAATCACAACTTGATGAGGCTGTTGCTGGTGCGAAAGGTAAACCAACTTCTGTGAAAGCAGGTGATACCAACGTATCTGTTGAAAAATCCACAACTGCCAACGCCGAAGGTGGTGCGGAATATGTGGTTAAACTCGCTGACAAAGTTGCCCTTGGCGCTGGTGACAATAAAGTGACTGTTGACGGCACTAACGGCACCGTAACTGTGGGTGGCGATAATGGCACTAAAGTGGCTAAAGGTAGCGTAACTGGCCTTGACGATCGCAAACCTGGCACAACTGCCGATTACGGAAATGATCCTACTCGCGCAGCAACCGAAGGTGCGGTGAAAGCAGTGGATGATAAAGTCAACACGAATGTTACTAATATCGCCAATAATACTGAGGCTTTAAATAAAGGCTTGGATTTCTCAGGTGATGTTGCACAAGAGCAAACTAACAAATTCAATCGCAAATTGGGTGAAGAAACCAAAGTTGTAGGTGGTCAAACCGATAAAGAAAAACTTTCTGATAACAATATTGGCGTGGTGTCTAATGGCACTGACACGTTAACTGTGAAATTGGCTAAAGAGTTATCTAAATTGACCAGCGCTGAATTTGTCGCAACAGACGGTTCAACTACTGAAATCACTGGTAGTGCCATTACTTCAACTAATGCTGACGGCGATAAAATTGCAGTTCGTACACCAACACAAACAGGCTTTATTGGTGGTACTAATGGTGATGTAACGCTCAGTAATAATGGTTTAGATAACGGCAATAACAAGATTGTTAATGTTGCAGAAGGTGATAAAGATACCGACGCTGTGAATGTGAGCCAATTGAAACCTGTAAAAGAAGCTGTTAAAAAAGGGCTTAATTTTGAAGGTGATTATGATACTGATGGTCAACAAACTAAGAACGCATTTAAGCGTGAATTAGGTGAGGCTGTTTCAGTAACAGGTGGTGCAGATCATGATGATTTGAGCGAGAAAAATATCGGCGTTGTGTCTGATGGCGCTGGTGGCTTGGCTGTTAAACTCGCTAAAAATATTGATTTGACAGATGGTGGCAGTGTAGCAATGGGCGACACCTTAGTGAATAAAGACGGTGTAACCATCACTGGTGGCCCAAGCATCACCAAAACCAACGGCGTTGATGCTGGCAACAAAGTTATTAAAAACGTTGCTCCTGGTGTTAAAGGCACTGATGCTGTTAACAAAGATCAATTAGATAAAGCTATCACCGATAGCGCATACAGCTTCACCGTATCCGATGGCGATGCTACTACTAAAGTAGGCGTAGCTTCAGGTAAAGATGTGAACTTTAAAGGCGCTGACGGCGTGACCGTGACCCGCACAGGCGATGCCAACGAAGACCAAGTATTTACCGTTGGTTTGGGCAATGATGTAAAAATCGGCAAAGATGGTGAGCCAGGTAAAATGGGCATCAATGGCGCTGATGGTCAACCTGCTATTGCACTTGACGGCAAAGATGGCTCAATCGGCTTGAAAGGCAAAGACGGCGCTAACGGCACACTGACCGTGGCGAAAGGTGCTGATGGTCTTGATGGTACGAATGGCCAAAACGGAAAAGACCGTCTTAAAGTCAACGGTGAAGATGTGGCTACTATGAATGATGGCCTCAAATTCACAGGTAACGACACCGCCCAAGTAGTCGCCAAAAAACTCAACCAAACCTTGCAAGTGAAAGGTGGCATGACTGACAATGCTACTGACAAAGTCACTGGCGCGAATACCCGCGTTGATGTTGAAGACGGTGCTCTTGTTGTGAAACTGGCAAAAGACTTGACCGACCTCAACAGCGTGACCGCAGGCACTGGCGACAAAGAAGTGAAAGTTGACGGTACCAACGGCAACATCACAGTCGGTGGTGAGCAAGGCACGAAGATTGAGAAAGGCAAAATCACAGGTCTTGAAGCGCGTGATACTTCTTCTGACCAATACGGTGAAGGCGATAACGCCAACCGTGCAGCGACTGAAAGTGCGGTTAAAGGTGTGAACGATAAAGTGACCACTAATACCAATAACATCACTGAGCTGAAAAAAGGTTGGAATGTAACCACTTCTGCGTCTGATGGCGAAGTGAGTGGAACAACCAAAGCTAATGTTCAACCTGATAATACAGTGACAGTAGATGCAGGTAAGAATATTAAAGTTACTCAAGATGATAAGAAAATCAGCATCGCCACTAAAGACGACGTTGAATTTAAATCTATCAACTTGAAAGATGGCAACAACGAAACCAAGCTCACCACCACAGCCAACGGCTTAGATGTGGGTGGCGATAAGATTGGCAATGTTGCCAGTGGCTTAGATGGTAAATCGTTGAAAGACCTTGCTACAGGTGCTCCTGAATTGACCAACGCCGCTAATATCGGCGATTTGCAAAGTGCGGTTAACGACATCAAAGGCACTGAAAACGGTGGCTTTGGCTTGACCGATGACAATGGCAAAGCTGTTAAACAAGAGTTGGGTCAACAAATCCAAATCAAAGGTAAAGACGGCGTAACCGTTACCGCAGGAACTGAAAGCGATCCAAATGCTAAAGTGCTTGAAGTGGCGTTGAATGGCGATGTCAAAGTCGGCGGTAAAGACGGCAAACCAGGCAGTATTGGTGTGAAAGGTGAAAACGGCAAAGACGGCACTACTATTACCAAAGATGCTGTTGTGTTCAACGGCGTGGATGGTAAAGATGGTGCGGATGGCAAAGTCAGTGTTCAAGTCGAGAAAGGTAAACCAGCTCTTGACGGCAAGGATGGTCAAAACGGTGCTGATGGTCAAACCCGTATTGTTTACACCAAACCAAACGGAACGAAAGAAGAAGTCGCCACCCTTAACGATGGCTTGAAATTCCAAGGCAATAAAGGCGATGTGATTTCTAAGAAACTCAACGAAACCTTGGCTATCAAAGGCGCTTTGGCTGACGATAAAGACGCTTCTGCTGCCAATATCCGCGTGGATAATGACGGTGGCGAGCTGATCGTGAAACTCGCCAAAGAGCTGCAAGACTTGGATAAAGTGGTTGTGGGCGGTGAAAATGGCAAGGCTGGCAAAGATGGTGTGGACGGCAAACCTGGCGTAGCGCTTAATGGTAAAGACGGCTCTATCGGGTTGACGGGTAAAGCTGGCGCTGACGGTGTTACGCCTAAGGCTGATATTACCCTTGAAAATGGTCAACCTGGTGTAAATGGTGCTGATGGCACTCACATGACCCGCATCGTATATGAAGACAAAGATGGTAAGCATGAAGTCGCCACCATGGACGATGGCTTGAAATACAAAGGCGATCTCAATACCACAGCAGCGGTGAAACTCAATAAACTGACTGAACTGACAGGCAATATTGAAGACGGTAAAACCAAAGATGACTTTACCGATAAAAATATTGCAGTTGTGGCAGAGCAAGTCGGTGACAATTTGAAACACGCCAAACTAACCCTGAAACTGGCTAAAGACTTGACTGGCTTAACTAGTGTGACCACCACCGATGCGGACGGTAACACCACCGTTCAAAACGGCAACGGTGTGACCATTACGCCTAAAGCACCGAAAGATGGTCAAAGTGCGGTGAGCCTGACCAAAGACGGCTTAAACAACGGTGGCAACCAAATCACGAATGTGAAGAGTGGGCTACCTGAAAATACTAAACTGGCTGATGCTAGTGGCGACACCTTAACCAACGCTGCTAATATTGGTGATTTGAAAAATGCGACTACTGGCTTGATTGATACAGGTTGGAAGTTGCAAACCAATGATGGTACAGCAGAAACAGTGAAACTCGGCAACACTGTGCAAGTGGTGGACGGCGTGAACACGAAAGTGTCCAAAGTGACTACTGATGGCGACAAACACACCTATCACGTTGACGTGACAGGCTTGCCGGTGGCGTACACTGATGCTGATGGTAATCCGCTGGTGAAAGTGGGCGATAAGTTCTATAAACCAAGCGAAATCAACCCAGCCACTGGCTTGCCGAGAGCTGATGCAATAGAAAGCACCCCTGCGGGTACTACTTTGGTGAGCAACGAGGGCAAAGGCGGCAAAGACAACGCACAAACCCTTGACGGCGTGAAGAGCGCGATCGGTGACGTTGCCAACGGTAAGGATTATGCCAAACAGTTGGCTGATGCGGCTGAAACTAGCCCGAATAAAGCCGTGAACGTGAAAGACCTGAAAAATGCCACCGATGGCGTAACCAGTGCGATTGTGGCGAAAGGCCTTGAGTTTGCGGGTAATACTGGCAACTTCCACCGTGATTTAGGCCAAACTGTTACTATCAAAGGCGAAGGCACGCTGGATGACAATAAATACTCTGGCGAGAACATCAAAACCATTGCTGACAATGAAGGCAATATCACCATTAAGATGGCGAAAGACTTGAAAGTTGACAATGTTGATGTGAAAGACAACGTGATTGTTGGGCCGAAAGGCGAAGACGGCACGCCAGGTGAAGGTGCTGTGGTTATCGGCAAAAACGGTAAAGACGGCAAAGATGGCGCAAACGGCATCAGCATTAAAGGCAAAGACGGCAAAGACGCCGTGGCCATTAATGGCAAAGATGGCGTGGGCACGATTGGTCTAAATGGCAAAGATGGTGCTAATGCTGACATCACTACTGATAAAGGAGACGCTTTCTTAGGTGGTAAAGGTGATGATGGTAAAGACGGCAAAGACGGCACCCGCATTACTTATCAACCGAAAGATAAAGACGGCAAACCAGTGGGTGAGCCGAAACAAGTGGCTACTTTAGATGATGGTCTTGCTTATACAGGCGATGTTGGTGCAGCCAATGTTAAGCTGAACAAGATCACCAATATCACAGGTGGCGTGGCAGATAAAGATAAATTGTCTGACAACAATATCGGCGTGGTGGCTGAACAGAAAGGTGAAAATGCAGATTTGACTATCAAACTCGCGAAAAACCTCTCTGGTCTTGATAATGTGGTGTTTGGCAATGCCAAAGACGACGGCACAGCGAAAGATCCGAAAAACACAGTGTCTATCGGCAAAGACGGCGTGAATGCGGGTGGTAAAACCATTACCAACGTAGCCAGCGCCATCGACCCGAAAGGCGATAGCAAAAACTTTGCTAAAGACTTAGCCGATGCTGCGAAAGACCCTACCAAAGGCAATAGCGCAGTGAACGTTAAAGACCTCCATAGTGCAGTCAGCAATGTAACCGACTCAACTAAAGGCGGTGGCTTTGGTTTGAAAGGTCAAGATGGTAAAGAGATTAAGCAAGATCTCGGCACCACTGTGGAAGTGGTCGGAAATGGTGGCGTAATCACAAAAGTGATTGATGTGAAAGCGGACCCTGAAGATCCAAAATCAAAAGACCATCAAGCGCTTGAAATCAGCCTTGACAATGAACTGTCCGTTGGCGGCAAAGACGGTAAAGATGGTGCTGTTGGCGTGAAAGGTGCAGACGGTACAACAACCGTAGCCATTAACGGCAAAGACGGCGGTTCTATCGTGGTCGGCGGTAAAGATGGCAAGATTGGTGTTGACGGCAAAGACGGCGCACCGGGCATTGCTCTTAACGGCAAAGACGGATCAATTGGTGTAGCTGGTAAAGATGGCGCCAATGCTGACATCACCACCAACAAAGGTCCTGCTTTCTTAGGCGGCAAAGGTGATGATGGCAAAGACGGCAAAAACGGCACCCGCATCACTTATCAACCGAAAAATGAAAAAGGTGAGCCTGTCGGTGACCCTAAACAAGTGGCCACTATGGATGACGGCATTGCCTATAAAGGCGACACAGGTGAAGCGAATGTTAAGCTGAACAAACTCACCAGCATTGTTGGTGGCGTGAAAGAAGCTGACAAACTGGCTGACGGCAATATCGGCGTGGTAGCCGCACAAGATGGCGACAACGCGAAATTAACCGTGAAATTGGCGAAAGACCTGAAAGGCCTTGATAAAGTGACCTTCGGCCCAGTTGATAAAGACGGCAAACCAACGGAAAAAGATCCGAAGAAAGTGGTTTCTGTCGGCAAAGACGGCATCAATGCAGGCAGCAAAGTCATCACCAACGTAGCTGATGGCGATATTTCACCAACATCGAAAGATGCTGTGAACGGTAGCCAATTGCATAAAGTGCAAGAAATCGCTGAAAATGCGGGCTCTTGGGATATCTCCGTCAACGGCGAAGATAAAACCACCGTTAAACCAAAATCTACTGTGGACTTTGGCAGCGCGGACGGCTCTATCGGCGTGAGAAAATCCGTTGAAAACGGCGTGACCAAAGTTGACCTTGCACTTGGCAACGATGTCAACATCGGTGGCCCAGGTAAAGACGGCAAAGACGGTGCCGATGGCAAACTGGCGGTGAACGGCAAAGACGGCAAAACTGGCGTGGCCATTGATGGTGCCAACGGTACTGTCGGCTTGACAGGTCCTGCAGGCAAAGACGGCAAAAATCCTAACGCAGTTATCGGCGTGAAAGATGGAGCCCCAGGCTTGGATGGCAACGACGGCAAAGATGGCGCAAGCAAAACTCGTGTGGTTTACACCAAACCAGATGGTAAGGTTGAAGAAGTAGCCACCTTGAACGACGGCGTGAAATACGAAGGCGACCAAGGCAAAGCTGCTGTTAAACTCAACCAAACCACTAAAGTGGTGGGTGGCGCGAAAGGCGAGCTGACTGATGGCAACATCGGTGTGGTGGCCAGCCAAGACGGCAAAAACGCTAAGTTGACCGTGAAACTCGCGAAAGACCTCAAAGGCCTCAACAGTGTTGAAGCCAAAGATGTCACCGTGAAGAAAGGCGGCAACTTGAAAGTTGAAAATGGTGCTAACGTTGACATGGGCGGCAACCAAGTGAAAAACATCGCCAGTGGCATTAGCGGCAAGTCTTATCGTAATCCGAAAGACAACAACGCCGCTAACATTGGTGATGTGAAAGCGATTGCTAACCAAGCGGTTGCGCCATTGAACAAACGCATCAACGATGTTGACAAACACGCGAGCGCTGGTACTGCCTCTGCCATGGCTGCGGCTGGCTTGCCACAAGCGTACTTGCCAGGCCATTCAATGGTGGCAGTAGGCGCGGGCACACACCGCGGTCAAAATGCGATTGCGGTCGGTGTTTCACGCATCTCTGACAGCGGCCACGTTGTGATCAAACTCAACGGTGCGACTAACTCGAAAGGCGACACCAGCGGCAGCGTTGGCGTAGGCTATCAATGGTAATCACCCCGACCGCACTTTGCACAAAGTGCGGTCACTTTTGATAAGGAAAAGCAATGAAAAAATTAGCAAAATGGGCCTTGCCATTGTTGGCAGCCAGCGTTGTGGCAGCGTGCGGCAACTTAAGTGATGTGAAAAAGAACGGCACAACCGATGAGCCAAAATGGCCGAAGATTGAAGACGCGAGTGTCAACTTCTCAGGCTCTCAATACGGCACTTGGCCAAACTGGGATAACGTGCGCCAAATTGAATCGGGCATGAACAAAGACCAGCTCTATTATTTGATTGGTCGCCCACACTACCAAGAAGGTTTATTCGGCGTGCGTGAATGGGATTATGTGTTCAACTACCGTCAAAACGGCGTACACAAAATCTGCCAATTCAAAGTGTTGTTCGACACCGATATGAATGCACAGTCCTTCTTCTGGCATCCTAAAGGCTGTAACAACCAGTATGAATTGAATGGCGACTTCTTGTTTGACTTTGATTCAGCCAAATTGACACCAAAAGGTAAAAAAGTGGTAGAAACCGTGGTGGAAGGCTTGAAGTCTCAAGGTATCACCGCCGTGACTGTGGACGGTTATACTGACCGTTTGGGTTCAGACAGCTATAACTTGAAACTGTCACAACGTCGTGCGGACGCGGTGAAAGCCTATATGGCGAACCTTGGCTTCCCAGCACAAAACATCTCTACCCATGGCTTCGGTAAAGCCGACCAAGTGGTGGCCTGTGATGGCGAAAGTGGTCAAGCCCTGAAAGACTGCCTGCGCCCGAACCGCCGCGTGGTGATCTCTGCTAAGCAGTAATGGTTAGTTGTTAGTCATATGAGAAAAACCGCACTTTTAAAGTGCGGTTTTTTGTGCTTGTAAAGTCGGTGTCGGCGTTCGTGCGCGTGCGTTTATGAGGCTGTCATTACGCTCGCTGGCGGCTTGAGGGCTTATTTGCGCAAGCTCCAAGACCCCAACGCACCCCTGATGATTTTTTCTTTGCCTTCGCCTAAATTTTCAGTCGAATT
This sequence comes from Spirabiliibacterium pneumoniae, assembly GCF_014884995.1. GTDB lineage: Bacteria > Pseudomonadota > Gammaproteobacteria > Enterobacterales > Pasteurellaceae > Spirabiliibacterium > Spirabiliibacterium pneumoniae. Next base: position 39,419 of record NZ_JABMII010000019.1, on the reverse strand, counting down.
TTTATTTTGCATTTTGAAAAAACAAAGTGCGGTCAAACACTCTTCGCCAACCGCACTTTGAGAGTTTAAACCTCATAAGTGATGGGGTTTTGCGCCCCCTATAGAGCCGCTAGTGCGCAGCCGTAGGGGGTATCAGTGAGATTGTTTCGTGTTCGAAGCCCACGTAAGTGGGCAAGTTAAAAAATCGAACGGTGAAATAACCCCACAGCACAACCAGTGACGAACTTAGGGCGCGTAGGTTTTCAAAGGGGCTGTGCGCACAGCTCCTTTTAATGCTACAAGGCGGAACTTGCGATAGTGATGATTAAAAAATGAAAGAGAAAAGAAAAAGTGCGGTTGCGTCACCCAAACGGGTGCTTAATTGTGCAGATTGCGCTGTTTATCTACAAAAACTGCTGTATAATCAACGCCGTTTTGTTAACTGAACGAAAGGAGCGTTAGATGTATACATCACAACGATTTCATCAAGCCACACGGGAGGCACGGTGGGCCTTGATTGTCACAATTGCTTATCTTATCGGCTGGATTTGTTGTGCGTATTTGCCTGCCGACACAAAAGGGCCACTTCATTTTCCGCTGTGGTTTGAGCTGTCCTGCCTGTATTTGCCTGTGGTTTTTATTGTGGTGGCATATTGGCTGATCAAAATTGTTTATCAGGATATTTCGTTAGAAAAGGAAGGGCATGATGAATAATTTGGGCATGATTATTCCGCTGGTAATTTATTTGCTGTTTGTATTTGGCGCTGCAATTTATGCCTACACGCGTCGTAGCCGTGGCGATTATCTCACGGAGTATTATGTGGGCAACCGTTCAATGACAGGCTTTGTGTTGGCGATGACAACGGCAGCAACTTATGCCAGCGCCAGCAGTTTTGTCGGCGGGCCAGGTGCGGCGTATAAGTTTGGTTTGGGCTGGATTTTATTGGCGATGATCCAGCTGCCTGCGGTGTGGCTGGCACTGGGCGTATTGGGCAAGAAAATGGCGATTCTATCGCGCAAAGTCAATGCGCTTACTATCAATGATTTGCTGCTTTATCGCTACAAAAACCGCACTTTGGTCTGGATCTCTTGCGTGGCGTTGCTGCTGGCCTTTTTTGTGGCGATGATTGCGCAATTTGTAGGTGGTGCACGGTTGCTGGAAACTACGCTAGGCATCAATTATCGATTGTCGTTGTTAATTTTTGCACTCACGGTGGCGTTGTACACCTTTATCGGTGGTTTCCGTGCGGTAGTGCTGACTGACACGTTGCAAGGGGCGGTGATGATTTTAGGCACGCTGATTTTGCTCTCAGGTGTGATTTACGCCACGGGTGGCATTGAAAATGCTATGGCGACCTTAAACAGCATTGATCCAAGTTTGACCACACCTTATGGGCCAAATGGCATGCTCGGATTTGAATTTATGGCATCGTTTTGGGTGTTAGTGTGTTTTGGGGTAGTAGGCTTGCCACATACCGTGATCCGCACGATGGCATATAAAGACAGCAAAGCACTGCATAGCGGCATGCTGATTGGCACGGTGGTGCTGGGCATTATTATGCTGGGTATGCACCTTTCTGGTGCGCTGGGGCGGGCATTAATTCCAGATTTGACTATCCCTGATCAGGTGATTCCAACCTTGATGGTGCAAGTATTACCGCCGATTGTGGCAGGGATTTTCTTAGCCACGCCGATGGCATCTATTATGTCCACCATTGATTCTCAGCTGATTCAATCGTCTTCTGTGTTTGTGAAAGATATTTACCTTGCTTTAAAACCTGAAGCGGCGAACAATCAGCGCCGATTATCGCGCATTTCGAGCGTGATTACGCTGCTGATCAGTGTGTTGCTGATCTTTGCCGCGTTAAATCCGCCAGATATGTTGATTTGGTTAAATATTTTTGCCTTTGGAGGGCTGGAAGCGGCCTTTTTATGGGTGATTGTGCTGGGGCTTTATTGGGAAAAAGCCAACGCCTACGGTGCGATTGCCTCTATGCTCACGGGCATGGTCTGCTACATTGGTTTAACTGCCGCAGGTGTGAAATTATTTCACTTCCACGCCATTGTGCCTTCACTCATTTTGGGCTTGCTTGCATTCCTGATTGCGAATAAAGTGGGTGAAAGAAAACAGATTGCAAATATTAGGGAGTGATTATGCCTTGGGTACAAATTCGCATTGAAAGCACCAAAGACGATGCGGAGCAGCTGGAAGATGCGCTGTTAGCGCAAGGGGCGGTGTCGGTCACGTTTATGGACAGCGAAGACTGCCCAATTTTTGAGCCGCTGCCAGGTGAAACCCGTTTGTGGGGCAACACGGTGGTGATTGGCTTGTTTGAGGCGCAAACGTCGATGCAGACGGTTGTCGCCAATTTACAGGCACAAGGCGCGTTGAACGCACAGACGCAATACAAAATTGAGCTGATTGAAGACAAAGATTGGGTGCGTGAGTGGATGAAAGATTTCAAGCCGATTCCGTTTGGCTCACGGCTTTGGATTTGCCCAAGTTGGCTGCCTGTGCCAGATGAAAGTGCGGTCAACGTGATGCTTGACCCTGGCCTTGCTTTTGGCACAGGAACGCACCCGACCACCGCACTTTGCCTCGAGTGGCTTGATGGGCTGGATTTGGCAGGCAAAACGGTGATTGATTTCGGTTGCGGCTCGGGCATTTTAGCCATTGCCGCGCTGAAACTCGGCGCCAAGGCGGCCATCGGGATTGACATTGACCCGCAAGCGCTGCAAGCCAGCTTGCAAAATGCGCAAAATAATGGCGTGGCAGATCGCTTGACGTTGTATCATGCCAGCGAAGTGCCAGCTGGATTGCAAGCACAGGTGGTACTTGCCAATATTTTGGCGGAGCCGCTGCGTCAGCTGGCAGCGCAAATTGCAGGCAGCTTGCTTGATGCCCAAGGGCAAGTGTGTTTGTCGGGCATTTTAGACACGCAAGCCGATGAAATCGCGGAAATTTATCGCCACTATGTGCGCATAGATGAAATCAAAAACCGTGGTGAGTGGTGCCGTGTGGTGGGCACGCACGCTTAAGTAGGTTTAGCAATGCCACCGCACGGGCTTAAGACAGCAAGAGCAAAGTGCGGTGGCAAGTTGTATTCATTTTTTGCCATAACGCTCGGATTTTAAGCAGCTTATAGGCAAGCTGAACCGATTAATCCATAAAAATTTTGCTTTTGGTATGCAAAGTGCGGTCATAATTGGCTAAAAAAGATCCAAAAGTTGGATATGGATCAAAAAAAAAGCATTTGCTTAAAAAATAGTCTTCCCTATCTCTAAAAAAGTGCGTATTATAGCGCCCTTGTTCGGTTTAACGCAGTTGCGTTGTTTAAGTGGGGCGAGATGCGCATTGGAAAATTTCAATTACTAAATCGCGTTTTTCTCGCACCAATGGCGGGGGTCACTGATCTCCCTTTCAGGCGGTTATGCGCGCGCTATGGTGCGAGTTTGACCTATTCTGAAATGATGTCGGCCAATCGAGATGTTTGGCATACGGATAAATCACGCTTGCGCGTGGCGCATCACCCTGAAATTGGCATTAATGCGGTGCAAATTGCAGGTAGCGAAGCGCAAGAAATGGCGCAGGCGGCACGTGAAAGCGTGGCGCTGGGGGCGGAGATTATCGACATCAATATGGGGTGCCCTGCAAAAAAGGTTAATCGTAAACAAGCGGGGTCAGCGTTAATGCAAAACCCTGCGTTGGTGGCCTCAATTTTGCAGGCAGTGGTGAGCGCCGTGGATGTGCCTGTCACCTTAAAAATGCGAACCGGCTGGGATAAAGCACACCGAAACTGCCTTGAAATTGCGCATATTGCAGAGCAAGCAGGCATTTGTGCGGTGACCATTCATGGGCGCACGCGCAGTTGCATGTATGAAGGTGAAGCGGAATATGAGCATATTCGTGCAGTGAAACGTGCTGTGAGTATCCCAGTGATTGCCAATGGTGACATCACCTCGCCTGAAAAGGCCAAATGGGTGCTGGATTACACTGGGGCAGATGCGGTGATGATTGGCCGAGCGGCACTTGGGCAGCCTTGGCTGTTTGATCAAGTGGGCAGATTTTTGCAAACAGGTACATTGCATAGTGGGCCTGATTTAGCAGAAAAATGTCAAATTGCTCTTGAGCATATCCGTGCGCTCCATCAATTTTATGGGGCGCAGAAAGGTTTTAGAGTAGCGCGCAAGCATGTAGGCTGGTATTTGGATAACATTAAGCCTGACATGACGTTTAAACGCCAATTTAATGCCATCAGTGACCCTGATGTGCAGCTTACGGCGTTAGGCGCGTTTTTTGACTCAATTTTAGCAAATTGAGAAGTTTTTATCGTTAAATGGAATAAATTGAATATGTTAGAACAACGTAGTAATTCAGAAGCATTAACCGTATCGACGTTGAATGCACAATCTCAACTTACAAATAAACCACTAAGAGATTCTGTTAAGCAAGCATTGAAAAATTATTTGGCACAACTCAATGGCCAAGACGTCAATGATCTTTATGAATTGGTCCTCTCTGAAGTTGAGCACCCAATGCTGGATATGGTGATGCAATACACGCGTGGCAACCAAACACGCGCGGCGAATATGCTCGGGATTAACCGTGGTACATTGCGCAAAAAATTAAAAAAATACGGTATGGGCTGATAATCAGCTAGATGTAAAAAAACCCGCCTTGTGCGGGTTTTTTATTGGCTTTCGAGTTCTTGCAAGTTCGGCATTTTATAAAAAGCACTTGTACTGCTGAAATCGTAACCCAAAGTGCGGTTACAATGCCTCTTCGTTCTCTTCCCCTGTGCGAATACGCACCACGCGCTCGACATCATAAACAAAAATTTTGCCGTCGCCAATTTTGCCTGTTTGGGCGCTGTCGATAATGGCCTCAATGGCGCGCTCAACATCTTCATCTAGCACCACAATGTCTAATTTGACTTTGGGCAGAAAATCTACCATATATTCTGCCCCGCGGTACATTTCCGTGTGCCCTTTTTGCCGCCCAAAACCTTTGACTTCTGAGACGGTCATGCCCGTGATGCCCACATCAGAAAGGGCTTCACGCACATCGTCAAGTTTAAAGGGCTTGATAATCGCTTCAATTTTTTTCATATTGGCTCCTTATCGGCGCGCCGATTTTGGACGGAAAGCGCGAACCACCGCATCATGGGTTTCCACATAAATGCCACTGAGCAGCTGCAAGCAGTAAGGCACGGCGCTGAAAATGCCTTGCACAACGCTGTGGCCGTCGGCGTCTTTCACGCCTTCAAGGGTTTCTTGAATGGCTTTAGGTTGCCCTGGCAGGTTTAAAATTAGGCTCTCGGCGCGAATCACACCCACTTGCCGAGATAAAAGTGCGGTCGGCACAAAATGTAAACTCACTTGCCGCATTTGTTCGCCAAAGCCTGGCATTTCGCGATCCGCCACAGCTAATGTGGCATCAGGGGTGACATCACGTTTAGCCGGCCCCGTTCCGCCTGTGGTAAGCACTAAATCGCAGTGATGAGTGTCCACTAACTCGATTAAGGTTTGCTCAATCAGTGGTTGCTCGTCGGGGATAAGGCGGCTTTCAATGGTAAATTCGCCCACAATGGCGGATTTTAACCAGCTTTCTAAGGCGGGCAGCCCTTGGTCTTGATACACGCCAGTGCTTGCGCGGTCGGAAACAGACACCAAGCCGATTTTGAGTTGTTTATTCATTGGGTTTCTCCTGTGAGGGCACCGCACTTTGCTGTTTCTTCAATGCCTGTTGAGCTTGCTCAATACTACGCTGAATTAATGCAATGCGGCTGTCATCGTTGGGTAACAATTTTAGCATCATTTTCCATGCCGTGAGTGCCATGGTGTAATTTTCTTTTTCGTAGGCGTTGAACGCCAGCAGGCTCAAGGCTTGCGTGTTGGTGTGATCTTGCTTGATCACTTGGCGCAACAGCACTTCGCCCTGCACGTTATCGCGCTCATCTTGTGAGAACAACAACACCCGTGCGTAGCTGACTTTATAGTTGAGATTGGCAGGGTCGAGATTAAACGCGCGTTTGTAGCTTTCCATCGCCAGCTGTCCGTTATTGGTATTCATGCCAATTTGCCCCAGCAGCCACCAGCCTTTGGCATCATTTGGGTCTTGTTGCAAATGGGTGCGTAGTCCGATGGTGAGCTGCTGCAATTCGTTCATGTTCAGCGGCTTGCTTTGTTCTTCATCTAAGCGTTGATAAAGTGCGGGCAGCTGCGCTTGTGCGTGGTCAAGCTGTTGTTGCGCGCGCCATGAGCCAACACTGAAATACGCCGCAAGGGCGATGCTTACTAGCGCTAAGGTGGCCGAGATAAACCATATGCCGCCACGCTTAATGCGTGTGGGTGCAACCGCACTTTCGTGTTCAGGAATGTCAGTGAGCAAGCGCTGTTGCAATTCTTGCTGCGCTTGCGCGCTGTTATCAAGCACGCCTTCGGCTTGCTGTTGCTGCACTTCATCAAGGCTGTGGTAATAAAAAGCGCGATTCAGTGCATGTTGGCGAGTGAAAGTGCGGTTGTGGGTGCGCACTAACAACGGATAAAACGCGATGGACGCCACAATCACGGTCAAGCCGAGTATCAAGAGCCACAATGTCATGATTTTTGCTCCTCTTTCTCATTTAGCACGTTTTCAAGGCGTGTGGGGTCAACGGTGTTGGTTGATGGCGTTGGCGTGCGTTTAAAAAAGAGCCAAAGCCCGATCAGTAGTAATAAAATCGGCAATGCCCATAAAATCACGGTCGAGAACGTCAACGGTGGGTCATAGGTGACAAAGTTGCCGTAGCGCGCGACCATGTAGTCCACGATCTCCTGCTTGCTTTTGCCCTCGTTGAGCAGCTCAAATACTTTGGCGCGCATATCTGTTGCAATGGTGGCGTTGGAGTCCGCAATGGAATTATTTTGGCATTGTGGGCAGCGTAATTGCTCGGTTAATTGGTGATATGTGGCTTCTTGCTGGCTGGATTGAAACGACAATGCTTCAATGGCCGCGTGGGCGTGCACGGCAAAGAGCAGCCAAAAATAGCAGATTATTTTTGACATATTGCCTCCTTGGCGTAGCGCTCATACAGCGGCTTGAGAGTGTTTTCCCAAACACGGTTGTCCAGCGCGCCAGCAAAGCGATAACGAATGATGCCAGCGCAGTCGATGAGAAAGGTTTCAGGCGCGCCATATACGCCTAAGTCAAAGCCGAGCGCGCCTTTTTCATCAAAAATTACTTGTTGGTAGGGGTTGCCTAAATTCTCCAGCCAGCGCAAGGCGGCGTTGCGGTTGTCTTTGTAGTTGATGCCCACCATAGTCACCGCACTTTTGAGCGTGTTGAGGTAACTGTGCTCAGCATAACACGTCGGGCACCAGGTCGCCCACACGTTTAACAAAAACGGCGTGTGGCTTGGCAGGCTTTGTGTTGCAACCCGCCCTTGATCAGGGGCAAGCGCGGGCAGGTCAAAGTGCGGTAATGCTTTGCCCACAAGGGCAGATTCCAAGGCTTTGGGGTCATCACCGTGAGCGTTGCGCAGCAGTTGCCAGCCAAACAGTGCCACCAAGATAAAAAAGGCAATCAAAGGTAAAAAGAGTTTTTTATTCATGTTGTCCCTTTTTGATAAAACGAGAGAGACGATAACGCCGATCGCTGATGCACAAAAGCCCTCCTAATGCCATAAACAGCCCGCCGAACCAAATCCAACGCACGAAAGGTTTAAAATATAAGCGCAGCGCCCAGGCGTTATTATCCAAGCGCTCGCCGAGTGCGACATACAGATCACGGCTAAAGCCCCAATCAATCGCTGCCTCTGTCATGCTCATTTTACTTACGGTATAAAAGCGTTTTTCCGCATGCAATTGCGCGTGTGGCTGCCCGTGTTTACTGATGGCAATCTCCGCGCTGGCGCCTTGATAATTTGCGCCATCTTGCGCTTTCACGCCTTGAAAGGTGAACGTGTAGCCTGCAATATCAATGCTATCACCAACTTGCATGCGCACATCACGCTCAATGCTGAAATTTTGGCTAAAGGCAATGCCGAATACCGTCATCGCGACACCTAAGTGGGCGCTAATCATGCCAAAATGTGAGCGTGAAAGTTTGCGTAAGCCTGCCCAAAAACGGTGTCGATGGGTGGCGCGCAGGTGCAGCTCATAGAGGCTGAGCAAGACAATGATCGCCGCCATCATGCTGCCGAGCACCGCGGTGGTGGTGAGCTGATCAAATAAGGTGTAGGGCAAAATCAGCCCCAGTGCGGCCATCAATACAAGGCTGATAATAACAGGGCGACGAATTGCGCTCGGCTGATCCCGCCGCCATTTCACCAGCGGGCCAATGCCAAGAATAAACGAAAATGGCACCATTAAAATGATAAACATTTGATTGAAAAAAGGCGCGCCCACGGAAATGGAGCCAAGCCCGAGCTGCTTGTGCAGCAGTGGCAATAATGTTCCGATCAGCACCACAGAAAGTGCGGTCATCAACAGCACATTATTGAGCAGCAGCAGGTTTTCCCGCGAGTAACGGGCGTAGTGATTAAGCGAGCGAATTTGGTTGCCTCGAAAGGCATACAGCGTGAGCGAGCCGCCGATCACCAGCACCAAATAAGCGAGGATAAACATGCCGCGCGTTGGATCGGAGGCGAACGCGTGAACAGAGACCAAAATGCCCGAGCGCACCAAAAAGGTGCCGAGCAAACACAGCGAAAAAGCGAGAATCGCCAACAGCACTGTCCATGCCTTGAAACTGCCACGTTTTTCGGTGACAGACAAACTGTGAATTAATGCGGTGCCTGCCAGCCACGGCATTAGGGAGGCGTTTTCCACAGGATCCCAAAACCACCAGCCGCCCCAGCCGAGTTCGTAATACGCCCACCATGAGCCGAGCACAATCCCAAGGGTTAAAAACACCCACGCGGCCAGTGTCCACGGGCGTGACCAGCGCGCCCATGCAGTGTCGAGCTGCCCGCCAATCAACGCGGCGATGGCAAAGGCAAAGGCGACTGAAAAGCCAACATAGCCCATATACAGCAGCGGCGGGTGGAAAATCAACCCCACATCTTGCAGCAGCGGGTTCAGCTCGCGCCCATCAACAGGAAAGTCAGGAAAAGTGCGGTCAAATGGGTTGGAGGTGAAGAGGATAAAAATTAAAAAACCGATGCTAATCAGCCCCATCACCGCCATCACGCGCGCGATCGCCTCTAATGGCAGGCTTTTGCTGAGCACCGCCACCGCCGCCCCCCACAGGGAAAGCAGCCAAATCCACAACAGCAGCGAGCCTTCATGCGAGCCCCACACGGCGGAAAGGCGATAATAAAGCGGCAGTTGACTGTTGGAATTATTGACCACATATTGCACGCTGAAATCATTGATCGCAAACAGATAACTGAGGCTGATAAACGCCACGCTAAGTGTGAGGAACAAGCTGAGACTCAATGGGCGGGCGAGCAGCATCAAAGTGCGGTTATGGCGCGCGCTGCCAAAAGCAGGCAACAGGGTTTGCAACACCGCCAGTGCCAGTGCCAGTGCGAGGGCGTAATTTCCAAATTCAGCGATCATTTTTGCCCCTTGTCGGCGTCAATGGTTTGTTTTAAGTGTTGTTTGAATTTCTCAATGGCTTGTGCGTCGCGCGCGGATTGCCCTTTGAGATCACCACTGCTTACGCCCATTGGCTGATGCACTTTCTGCATTTGGCTTTCCAGCTCAGGCGGCACATAGTTTTCATCGTGTTTCGCCAACACTTCGCTGGCTTTCAGCGTTTTTTCATCAAGCAACACGCCTTGTGCGACAATGCCTTGCCCTTCGCGGAAAAGATCCGGCAATATGCCTTCATATTCCACTGTGATAGCAGGGCCAATGTCATTGAGATCAAACCGCACTTTTAAGCTGTTAGGGTCGCGCACGACAGATCCTTCCACCACCATGCCCCCCACGCGCAGGCGCTGGCCAGTGTGTGGCTTGGCGTCAGGCTTATTGTCTTTGCCATAAATCACCTCAGAGGGGGTGTAGAACAAGTCAATATTTGAGCGCAGGGCAAACAGCATTAAGGCAACTGCGGTGCTTAAGCCGATGAGCACCAACACAAGGATTTTTAGGCGTGATTTGCGTCTAGGATTCATGCTGACCTCGTTTAAATTGCGCTTGTTGCGCTTGGCGTTGATGATATTTTGCAATATTACGCAGCAGCTGTTTGCGCTCAATGAGGGTGAGGACAATCAGCAACAGAAGGCAAAGTGCGGTCAAGCCATAGCAAAGCCAAACATAAAAGCCATAGCCCCCCATGTGAATAAAGTCGGCAAAACTGCCAAAAAATGGTGTCATGATTTCACTCCCACTAACGCTTTTACCCACGGGCGTTTATAGTCTTCTTTGATTAATGCGTTGCGATAGCGCATTAAGGTTAGCCACAGGGTTAAACATAAAAAACCGAAGATCGCTAAAATCAGCGGATATAACATCGCATTTGCCATCGAGGGCTTGGCAAATTTCGTAATGGTGGCACCTTGATGTAAAGTGTTCCACCATTGCACGGAGAAATGGATAATCGGTAAATTTACCACGCCCACCAGTGAGAGCACACCAGCGACTTTTGCACCACGGCGGCTGTCGTCGAAGGCGTTGTAGAGCGCAATAATGCCGATGTACAAAAAGAACAAAATCAGCTCGGAGGTCAGCCGCGCGTCCCACACCCACCACGTGCCCCACATGGGCTTGCCCCAAATGGCGCCTGTGATGAGCGCGATAAATGTGATCACCGCGCCAATGGGCGCCATGGCGATCATCGCTAAATAGGCTTGACGAATTTGCCATATTAAGCCCACTGCAGCCGCGCCCGCCATTGCGGCATAAATGCCCATCGACCAAATCGCACTGGGCACATGCACATAAATCATACGAAAGCCGTTGCCTTGCTGATAATCCGCAGGCGCAAAGGCCAAGCCCCAGACAAGGCTTATCACCAGCAGTAAAAGTGCGGTCAGTCCGAAAAACGGCATGAATTTAGTGCACAATGCGTATTGTGTTTCGGGTTTTGCATAAGGGTGAAGCCATTTCCACATGGGGTTGTCCTTACTCTAAATGAATTTTCACCGCCCCTGCAATGGCAAAGGGGGCAAGCGTTATGGTTAACATCATGATCGCGCCTAAAATGGCAAGCTGAGGTGTGTAATCCAGTTGTAGCTGTGCGGCATCGAGCACGGCGGCGGAGAAGATCAGCACAGGGATAATCAACGGGATCACCAATAAGCTGAGCAATACGCCACCACGGCGCAAGCCAACGGTTAATGCCACGCCAATGGCGCCAATGGCGCTTAATGTGGGCGTACCTAATAGCAAGGTTAACAGCAAAGCCCACCACAGTGTCACATCAAGGCTGAGTAATAATGCGGCAAGCGGTGAGAGCAAAATCAGCGGCAGCGCGGTGATAATCCAATGGGCGAGCATTTTCGCTGCCATCGTCAACGACAGTGGTGCGCGCAACAATGTCAGCTGCTCAAGTGAACCGTCACGAAAATCATCGGCAAACAGTCGTTCGAACGCTAATAGGGCTGAAAAGAGCGTTGCCACCCACACCACACCTGGCGCAATGCGTGCAAGCAAGGAAGGCTCAGGGCCAACAACGAGCGGAAAGAGGCTCACCACCATTAAAAAAAACCACAGTGGGTTCAGTAGCGCAGATTTATTCAGCCAAGCCAACTGCAATTCACGTTTTAAAATGGCAGAGAAGATCATAACGCCTCCTCACACTGAAATTCACTGAGATCAAGGCGTTTAAGCAGTGGGCTGTTAACGGCTTGATGGCTGGTCAACATTACAATCCCGCCGCGCTGACAGTGCTGTTCAAAAAGTGCGGTCAAGTCAAGCTGGCCTTGTGTATCAATGGCGGTGAAAGGCTCGTCGAGCAGCCAAATGGGCGCTTGAGAGAGATAAAGCCGCGCCAAGGCCACCCGCTTTTGTTGCCCTGCGGAGAGCTGAAAAAGTGCGGTGTCCTCAAGCCCCATCAAGCCGACACGGTAAAGCGCATCTAAAACCGCACTTTCTGCTTGCACACACGGACTGACACGCTGATAAAAACGCAAATTATCCCACGGGCTAAGCTGCATTTTCAGACCCGCGTGATGCCCGATATACAGCAGGTGCGTGAGATAGCTTTCCCGCTGTTGGCCAATTGGGGTGCCGTCGAACAGCACGCGCCCTTGCAGCGGCTGTGAAAGCCCCGCAATAATACGCAGCAGGCTGGTTTTCCCGATGCCGTTATGCCCAACCAGCTGCACCATCTCGCCACTTTGCACGGCAAGCGAAAGTCCCGCGAACAGTGTGTTATCACCGCGCTGACAAGCAAGCTGATGCAATGTGAGTTGATGTTGGGCAAACATAGGGCACCTTATTTGTTAGTTGAATGAGAATTTTAGCACAGCCTTTTCACCCAGTGCTAATCTCAGGCGCGCGGTGGGTTAACTCAAAAGATGTAGAGCGCGTGAGAATTTGCCCCGCCATTAGCGAAAATAAGCAGTAATGATTTGATTTTCAAAACGAATTTTGCCGAAAAATAGTTGCAATAATTTTGATCTATCGCAAATTGCAACCACGCTGACCGCACTTTAAGGTTAGGCCTGTGCATCTGGAATGCGTTGATAAATACAAAAACGGCAGTCAAAGGCGTTTTTCGCATCTTTTTCCGCCCACTGTTCAAACACCTGTTCCCAGCGCACGGGTTCAATCTCAGGGAAGTACGTGTCGCCGTCGAGGTGCGCTTGAATTTCAGTAAGATACAAGGTGGTCGCCAGAGGCAGGGCTTGTGCAAACAGTTGCCCACCGCCGATGATCATCACCTCACTGGCTTGCACGCAAAGGCTCAACGCTTGGTCTAAATTTTCCGCCCAAGTGACATCGGGTGCCTTAAACGGCGTGCGCGAAAGCACGATATTATGGCGATGGGGCAGCGCTTTGCCGATCGATTCAAAGGTTTTGCGCCCCATGATAATGGGCTTGTTGAGAGTGTTTTGCTTAAACCAAGCCAAATCGCGCGGCAAGTGCCACGGCATGGCGTTGTCTTTGCCGATAACGCGATTTTGGCTCATCGCCACAATTAAACTGATTTGCATATTCGCTCCTTACACCACAGGGCGCTGGCGGAAGAACAACAACCCTGGCAGCGCCAAGCCAAACGCAAGTGCGCCAATGATAAAGCCCGATTTCACAAAGTTGTCCACTGCCTGTTGAAAGAGGGCATCAGCATAGCCGAAATGGTGGATTTGCACAATCGCGATCATCGCTTTATAGGCATAGACACCTGGAATCATCGGGATAATCGCCGCCACCGTGAATACTTTCGGGTGCGCGAGGAAACGCTGCGAGAGATAGACGCCGATAAAGCCAATCAGGCTGGCGGCAAAAAACGTGGCAAACACCATTGGCATATCAATGGTGAGCAACAAGAGCTTACGAAAAGCGTGCCCCAGTGCGCCGAGCAGCGCGCAATATTTCAGCGCATTGGGTGGCACATTAAACAGCAAGGCAAAGCCCACCGCAGGAATGGCAGCGAAGAACATATCGTCAAGCAAGGTTAAAATTAAATCCATTAGCCACCCCACTGGTGAATATTAAGCAAACTCAAGGCAAACACAATCCCGATACAAGCGCCAAAGGTCAACACGGTGGCGAGCGCCCAGCGACCAATCCCCATATTGGTGAAGCCTTTTAAAATATCAGATAATGAATTGATGTATGGAAACCCTGGCACCAATAGCAACACGCTGGAAGCGATTGCCACTTGTGGGTCGTTACCAATGCCAAAACGCAGTGATACGCTGGAAATGCAGGTGGCGACAAAGGCGGTGGTGGCAAACACAATGGTCGGGTTATAGTGGCGCATGGAAAGCGCTTGGCGCACATACATCGCCACACACGAGGCGAGAAAGGTGATCGCGCAAATGTTGGCATCGCCCCCTGAAAGGCGCGCAAAACTCGCACACGACAACCCCACCATCAGCACTACCAAATAGCGATTGTATTTATAGGGGCGAATGGCGTAGAGTTTTTTGTGTACCGTTTCAGTGTCGTAAATATGATGCTCAGCGGCAATCACAATGTGTTGCACCTCAGTGACCACGTGCATATTAATGCCGCGATCTTGATTGCGCCGCGTGGTGGTGATGCAGTTGCCATTATGGCGAGTGGTCAGCACCACCGCGTTGGCAGTGAGCGCAATCTCCACACTTTCGACCCTAAGCGCTTTGCCTAAACGCTCAGCCACTTGGCTGACCAGCGTGCTTTCAGCGCCGTGTTGCAGCAGTAAAAGTGCGGTATGCACGCATAATCGCGTGATCTCCTGCTGCTCACTATGAGAGAGTTTTTTAAGCTCCATGGATAAAGTCCTAGACAACGATTTTATGAATGATTTTTAACGAGAATAATGGTAACGTAACAAAAAATTTTTTTCATTATTTAAGATTAAAAATTATGCAAAAAGTGCACATATCGGATCACGCCGATGCCAAAACCGTTGTATTAAAATTTGGCACCAGCGTGCTCACGCAAGGTTCGCCGAAACTTAACCGCCCTCATATGCTCAATATTGTGCGCCAATGTGCAATATTGAGAAAAATGGGGTTGCGCGTGGTGATTGTCACCTCAGGCGCGGTGGCGGCAGGGCGCGATTATCTGCGCCAGCCACAACTGCCACCGACCATTGCCTCAAAACAGATGCTCGCCGCCGTGGGGCAAAGTCAGCTTATCCAAACGTGGGAACAATTGTTTGATATTTATGATATTTTTATCGGGCAAATGCTGCTCACCCGCGCCGATTTGGAAGATCGCGAGCGCTTTTTAAATGCACGCGACACCCTCAATGCTCTGTTGGATAACGACATCATTCCGATTATCAACGAAAATGATGCGGTAGCCACGGCCGAAATCAAAGTGGGCGACAACGATAATCTCTCCGCGCTGGTAGCGATTCTCGCCAATGCGGATCAACTCTATTTGCTCACGGATCAACAAGGCCTCTTTGACAGCGATCCGCGCACTAACCCTGAGGCTAAGCTGATTTCGGTGGTGGAGAAAATCACCGATGAAACCCGCGCCATTGCCGGCGGAAGTGTGTCAGGGCTAGGCACAGGGGGCATGAGCACCAAAATTACCGCCGCCGACATCGCCACCCGTTTTGGGATTGAAACCATTATCGCCCCAGGTACGCAAGAGAATGTAATTGTTTCTCTTGCGCAAGGGCAGGCGATTGGCACCAAATTTGTCTCCACCAGCCACACCTTACAACGGCGCAAACAGTGGCTATTTGCCGCACCAAAAGCAGGGCGTGTGATCGTCGATGACGGTGCGTCGCAGGCCATTTTGCATGAACACAGCTCGCTATTGCCTGCGGGCATCGTGCAGGTTGAAGGGCGTTTTGCCCGCGGTGAAGCGCTGAATATTTGCAACGCGCAGGGAAAAACTTTGGCGATTGGCATGGCGTGTTATAACAGCGATGCGCTGAATGTGATCAAAGGGCACAAGTCGGGCGAGATCACCGCACTTTTGGGGTATGAATACGGCCACGTGGCGATTCATCGTGATGATATGGTGGTTTTAGATTAAGGATAAAATATGCAACTCATTGAAATGGGAAAGCGCGCCAAAGCCGCCGCTTTTCAACTGGCACAACTAAGCACCCACACGAAAAACCACGCTTTGGGCGTGATTGCCGATGAGCTTGAGGCCAACGCCAAGCACATTTTGGCTGCCAATGCGCAAGATATTGAGGCTGCCTGCGGGCAGGGCTTAAGTGAGGCATTAATCGACCGCTTGCTGCTCACCCCCGCACGATTGGCAGGCATTGCCAACGACGTGCGCCATGTGATCACCCTCGCCGATCCTGTCGGGCAGGTGATTGACGGCGGGCAGCTCGACAGCGGCTTGGCCATCTCCCGCGTACGGGTGCCACTGGGTGTAGTGGCGACCATTTATGAAGCGCGGCCGAATGTCACTATTGATGTAGCCTCATTGTGCTTGAAAACAGGCAACGCGGTGATTTTGCGCGGCGGCAAAGAAACGCGCAACACTAACGCTGCCTTGCTTGAGGTAGTGCAAATCGCACTTTCCCGCGTGGGCTTGCCGCAAGATGCGGTGCAGGCGATTTTAGACCCTGACCGCACTTTGGTGTTAGAACTGTTAAAACTCGATCGCTATGTGGATATGATCATCCCACGCGGCGGAGCGGGCCTGCATCAATTATGTAAAGAGCAGGGCACGATCCCAGTGATTGTGGGTGGCATTGGCATTTGCCATATTTTTGTTGAACAAAGTGCGGATCAAGCTCGCGCGTTAGCGGTCATTAACAATGCCAAAACCCAGCGCCCAAGCGCTTGCAACGCGCTGGAAACCTTGCTGGTGCAACGCAGCATCGCGGCAGAATTTATCCCACAAGTGGTCGCCGAACTGGCGGGCAAAAAAGTGCATTTTTACGGCGATGACGACGCACTGGCGATTTTGCAAAAGTGCGGTGCGAGCGCCAGCGCGGTTGGCAACGAGCAACTGCGCCGTGAGGCGTTGTGCAACGACATGAACGTGGTGATTGTCGATGACATCGAGCAGGCGATTACCCACATTCGCGAATACGGCAGCGCGCACTCAGACGCGATTTTAACCCAATCGCCACAGCTGATGACGCAGTTTGTCCGCCAAGTGGATTCGGCAACAGTGTATGTCAACGCCAGCACGCGTTTCACCGACGGCGGGCAATTTGGCTTGGGTGCCGAGGTGGCGGTGAGTACACAAAAACTCCATGCCCGCGGCCCCATGGGGCTAGAGGCGCTGACCACCTACAAATGGGTCTGCGTGGGGGATTATCTTAGCCGCGGCTAGGTGCGGTAGGAATTGGCAAAGTGCGGTTGGTGAGTGCGACCGCACTTTTGATTTTCGCGCTCTTCTCCGCCTGCGGCGGTGCTTTGTTCTCTGCCATGACTCCGTCATCGCTATCTTTTCCGCCTGCGGCGATGACCGCACTTTTCTCTTTCATGACTCCGTCATCACGCTACGGTTTCGCCGTTGGCGACCCGATTTCTTTGCTCGCCCAAAGAAATCGGGGAAAGAAAGGGCGTTGCCATTTTTAAGGAAATCTCGCTTGTTGGGAATTTCTACGTCGCATGCAATACAGGCGTTTGCATGCTTCCTTGAAATTTACCCAACCGCTCCATTTCCGCGCGAAAAATGGCGGGATCGAACTACAACGCTCCGTGTTTTGTAGATCAAAGTGCGGTCTCAACATTGGTTAAAAGTGCGGTTAAAGGTGATTTAAAAGTGCGGTCGAACCGCACTTTGCGATCAAAAATCCCTAGTAATCACCAAGTTGATATTTTTCTCAGTGTACGAATAAAGCGTTGGTAGATTGCTGCGCTGTTTCTTCCAACTTAGCTGCACTTTGGGCGTGAAGCCTTGCCATTGCCAATCTCGTTTCCACACCGTGAGGTTGGCGTTGTAAAGGGTGTCTGACCGCACTTTGCCCAGTGGCAGAATGCCGCCGAGCTTGGCAGGCGCTTTGTAATCGCGTTTCGCCACTGAAATACCCACTCGAGTGGCGATATTCCACGGCCATTCTTGCCCAATGCCAACGCGCAACGTTTTGGTGTCGTTGGCGAGCCTGCGGGTGGCAGTTTTTTCACGGTTGAAATCCACGCCCGTGTAGAGATAAGTTTTTGCACCTGCGAGCCACAGCAGCGTGGCCGAGCCGAGTTGGTTAAACCCGTTGAGTTCAGGGTTGTCAGGATAATGTGCTTTGGCGTATTCGCCCGCCAGTGAGAGCTGCCAGCGGTCGCTCAGCCAACGATTCCATTCTGCTCGCACGCCCAAGCCACGTTGATAACGGCTGCCCGCCACCCAACGCCATTCGGCAAACGGCAATAGGCGCACGGATTGCACCGCACTTTTATGCGCCAGCCCCACTAAAGTGCGGTTAAGCACGTCGTTGTAATCCTTGTTATCCCAATAATATTTGCCGAATAAATTGTTCTCAAAGGCGAGATAATAATGCCCGCGCAAGTTCCAGTCTTTGGCAAGGTTAAAGGCGTACGCCAGCCCGTGCGCCGATTGCGGCAGCATATCGTCATTTTTGATAAAGCCAGTGCTTTCAATCCGCCGCTCGCTGCTGGTATTGTTGACATTGTGGGTGCGTAAATAGTTGGCATTGGCGTTGATTTGCCAACGTTCGCGGTTATCCAGCGCACGCAAATAGTGGTTAATCAAGGCGTGAATTTCCGCTGGTGGATTAAACTCTTGCGCACGCTCAAAGGCGGCACGCGCAGCGTTGTTTTGCTGGCTTTCAAAAAGTGCGGTTGCCAGCTCAATACGCACGGGGTTGAGCTGCGGATTGCGCGCTAAAATCGCCTCAAACTTCGCCACCGCCGCATCAAAGTCCCCACGGGATTTTGCCATTGCCCCTTGGGCAAACAGCACTAAAATCGGGTCATGCCCAGCAAAAGTGCGGTAAACAGGCAGCACGCGTGCCACCACATCATAACGGCGCTGGGCAATCGCCAAATTCAGCACTCGCTCACACAGTGGTAAATTGTGCGCCAATTCATCGAGTGAAAACGCCAACTGCCCCGCAGCACGCTCACGCACCACCGTCTGCTCGGGTGCAACAGGTTTCGCCACCTGCGTGACCGTCTCCGGCTTAAACGCTGGGCTCACCGCCACGGCAGAGAGCGGCAATAAAATTAAAAGAGATAATTTTTTCATAACAACATCGCAAAAAAAGCCACCGCAAAGCAGTGGCTTGTGGGAAAGTTAGGTTATTGTTTTTCGGCTACGAAAACGGCGTTGAGTTTTTCCTCTGAGCTATATTCTTGTTTTTTAGACAATTGTGCAGAACCAGCTAACTGCTTCGCCTCTTTGCCCATAAATTTGCCTTCGTAATTACCTTTATAATCACCTGAAGTAGCCTTACCATTGAAGACAATTTGATCGTTTTTAGCTTGAATTGTGCCATTTTCTAGCTTGATTTGGGATTTTTCAGGGTAGTTAAAGTAATAATTGATTTCACCCTTAATGGCTTTTTTATTAAAATCAGCGGTTAAAGATACTGTGGCATCATCGATATCTTTATCACGAACATAAGAGCTAGTTTCTGCAACAAAGGCTTTACCACTATATGTTGCCGTACCCGTCAGTGATTTTAAGGCTTCCGCTTTAGTTGGATACCCTGCGTAAGCGAGTTTTGAGCCATTTTTATAGCTTCCTTTATATCCAGAAAATGAGGCTTCTGATAATTCAATTCCTGCATTTTCAAGATTATAGACATAGCTTCTGTAACTTGTACTCGTTGGTTTATTATTTTCATCAACACCCTCTTGAGAATCAGAAGTGTATCCACGTTCTTTCGAACGGGTATATCCGTCCGCTGTAATCTTAGATGGCGCAAATTCAGTAAAACCATCGTCTAGTATAATCTCTTTACTGGTTTTTTCGCCAACAAAATCAGCTCGTTCTTTTTGTGCTATTTCTGTTTGCTTAGCGATATTTTCTTTTTTTATCTCTTCTATTTTATCAAAGGCGCTTTGAATATTGTTAAGTTCATCTTTTGTACCATATGTTTGTGCAATATCCAAAGCCGTTTTCTTATCTAGCCCATCTTGAATTGCTGTATTATAAATAAATAGAGCATTATTAAATTTTTCATATTCACTGGTATCAAAAAGTTCAGCAAATTTTTGAGCCTCTTGCTTGCTCATCCCTGCGTTTTCTAATTTTATTTTTCTATCTCTTTGAATTAACTCGTCTTGGTATGCATAAGGATCAGTATCATTTCGATGTCTTTTTAAGAAATCATCTAATTCATCTTTTGTCATACCAGCTTGCCCTGCATCTCTAATGAGGTTTCTGTCTCTTAATTCTTTTCTATAGGCATAGATATCTTCATCATTTTTGTGTTTTTCTACAAATGCAGCAACCTCTTTTTCATTCATACCTGAGTGAGTTGCTTCTTTAACAATTTTTAAATCACGCAGTACTTTTTTGTATGCAGAGTGATCTTTATCTTTATAATATTTTTCAGCAAATTCATCTGCTTTTTTTTCACTCATACCAGCATTTCGTGCTTTCTCGAATAATTCTTTATAACGAATTTTGTTATATTGTTTGTTAAGCGCAGCAAGATTGCTTTCATATTCTGTAATTTTAGTTTCTAATGTTTGTAATTTGTCATTTGAGGTTTTAATCTCTTGAGTTGTTTTTTTATGCTCTGTAGCGGAGTTTTCTTTTTCTTTTTTTAGTGCTTCTTCACTGGCATTTAACTGTTTTTGTAATGCGTTAATTTGTGCCTGTAATTTTTCCTTCTCTAGGTTGTTTTCTTGTTTTTGTGGTTTTGGATTTTCTTTCACCACAGGTTGTTTTTGTTCTGTTGAACTGCTGTCGCCACCACCACTAGATCCACAGGCGACAGCACCGAGGGAGATGAGGATAGCCAATGCAGTTGTTTTGAATGTTGGTTTCATTTTTTGTGTCCTTAAGTTCGGGTTAACAGAAAAATTTTGTGTGGTGTTTAGGCCGTTTTGCTGAAATTTTGCTTAAACGGACTAAGTTTAAAAAAAAAAAAAAAAACAATGCGATAGCGATCTTTTTTAATGATTTTTGATCTTTGTCACGTTTTTAAACCGCACTTTTGCTGTTCCGCCTTGTGGCGTCCAAAGGGGCTGTGCGCGCAGCCCCTTTGGAAACCCACGCGCCCCAAGTTCGCTACTGGTCGTGCTGCGCTGCGGGGTTATTTCACCGTTCGATTTTTTAACTTGCCCACTTACGTGAGCTTCGGACACGAAAAAATCTCATTGATACCCCCTACGCTTCGCACTAGCGGCTCTATGGGGATCATAAAACACCACAGCCATTTACGAGGTTTAAACCTCCAAAGTGCGGTCAAAATGATTTTTACGACCGCACTTTAGGTTTTCAAAATGCAAAACGTGAATGCTGGATCCTTCCCCTTATGTTTTTTCGCAGGCTGAGCCGTGAAGAATTTTCGGGTGAATTTTTCGTGTTTGAGCGCGCGCAGCGCGTGAGTTTAAAAATTCGCCTGAAAATGGAGGCGAAGGCAAAGAAAAAATCATCAGGGGTGCGTTGGGGCCTTGGGGGGCTTGCGCAAACAAGCCCCCGAGACACCGCAAGGCGGAATTTGCGATAGTGGCAAAGGCGAAACACAATAGTGGCAAGAAAAAGTGCGGTTTTTTGTGATCGCTCTAGAATAAATTACAAAAATTTGTATTAAAAATGTTAATTTCTTGCGAGAGACATTAACAAACCCTATAATAGATGACCAAATAAGCCGTTTTTATCGTCTTCATGCCGTACACTGCGCGCAAGGCTTATTGAAATTGAGTCTGCACTTAACGATTTATACTCCTTATTCTAAACACTTTTTGCAGCATAAATGTTAAATTCACAGAGGTTAAATGTGATGAGAAAATCAAAATCCGTCGCTTGGATATTGGGTTCTTGCTTGCTGCTGTTGCTCGCGGGCTGCTCGGGGGGCATCTTAGACCCCAAAGGGCAAGTGGGTGAAGCAGAGCGCAACCTGATTTTGACAGCAACTGGCCTGATGCTAATTGTTGTTATCCCTGTTATTGTGATGACCTTCTATTTCGCGTGGAAGTACCGTCACAACCGTCCAGATGCAGAAAAAGACTATGAGCCAAACTGGGCGCACAGCAACAAAATTGAATTTGTGATGTGGGCTATTCCAATCATTATTATCGCCATTCTTGCCACCATTACGTGGAAAACGACCCATAAACTGGATCCGTATCGCCCGTTAGCGGCCGAGGAAGATACGATGACCATCGAAGTGGTGTCGATGGACTGGAAATGGCTGTTCATCTACCCTGAGCAAAATATTGCCGTGGTCAACGAAATGGCACTGCCAGTGGGCAAAGCGGTGAAATTTAAAATCACATCGAACTCGGTGATGAATTCGTTCTTTATTCCGCAATTGGGCAGTCAGATTTATACTATGGCGGCGATGCAAACTCAGTTACATTTAATCGCTGATCATCCTGGCGTTTATCAAGGATTGTCGTCTAACTACAGTGGTTCGGGTTTTTCGGATATGACCTTTAAAGTCTATGCGGACGATAAAGCAACCTTTGATGCTTGGGTTGATAAAGTGCGGTCAAGTAACACGGCGCTGACGTTGGCAGAATACAAAGCCTTGTCAAAACCAAGTGAAAATAACCCTGTGACCTACTATTCGAGTGTGGAAAACGGCTTGTTTAGCTATATTCTCAATGAATTTGGTGGGCACTTTAGCCACGGAGGCCATGCGATGGGTGGTGAAGGTGAGCACCAGTATCACCACGATCATGAGCATTCACATGGGGCTGAACATTCGCATTCAGCGACACAACAGTAAAGGAATTTGCGATGGAAATGTTATTAGGTAAACTTTCTTGGGATTCCCTAGCCTTTTTGCACGAGCCGATTATTTTAGGCGCTTTTATCTTTATGATTTTAGGCGGTGTTGCGGTGCTAGGCGGGATTACCTACTTCAAAGCATGGGGCCCTTTGTGGCGCAATTGGTTGACCACCGTTGATCACAAAAAAATTGGGATTATGTATATTATCGTGTCTATTGTCATGCTGGTGCGTGGCTTTGCCGATGCGATTATGATGCGTACCCACCAAATGTTAGCTAATGCACCTGATATGGGGTATTTGCCACCGCACCACTACGACCAAGTGTTCACCGCCCACGGTGTGATTATGATCTTCTTTGTGGCGATGCCACTGGTGGTGGGCTTGATGAACGTGGTGTTGCCGTTGCAAATTGGCGCACGTGATGTGGCGTTCCCATTCTTGAACTCATTGAGTTTTTGGCTCTATGTGGTGGGTGTGGTATTGGTCAACTTGTCACTCATCATTGGGGATTTTGCCGCCACAGGGTGGTTGGCGTATCCGCCACTCTCGGGGCTGGAGTATAGCCCGACGGTGGGGATGGATTACTATATTTGGGCGCTGCAGATATCGGGGCTGGGTACTTTGCTCAGTGGGGTTAACTTTATCGTTACCATCATCAAAATGCGCGCGCCTGGCATGAACTATATGCGTATGCCAGTGTTTACTTGGACATCACTGTGCGCAAGCTTATTGATTGTGGCTTCGTTCCCGATTTTAACTGGCACGCTGTTTATGCTCTCCCTTGACCGTTATCTTGATATGCACTTTTTCACCAACGACGCGGGTGGAAACATGATGATGTATATCAACTTGATTTGGATGTGGGGCCACCCTGAGGTGTATATCCTCGTGTTGCCAGCCTTTGGTATTTTCTCTGAAGTGATCTCTACTTTTGCGAAAAAGCGCCTGTTTGGTTACACCAGCATGGTTTACGCCACCATGGTTATCGCAATTTTGAGTTTTATCGTGTGGTTGCACCACTTCTTCACTATGGGATCGGGTGCAAACGTCAACGCGTTCTTTGGTATCACCACGATGATCATCGCCATTCCAACTGGGGTGAAGGTGTTCAACTGGTTGTTCACCATGTATAAAGGTAAAGTGCGGTTTACTGTGCCTGTGCTGTGGACGTTGGGCTTTTTGGTTACCTTCGCCATCGGTGGTATGACAGGGGTGATGCTCTCTGTGCCAGGTGCCAACTTTGTGTTGCATAACAGTTTGTTCTTGATTGCCCACTTCCATAACACCATCTTAGGTGGCGCAGTATTTGGTTACTTTGCGGGCATGAGTTTCTGGTGGCCGAAAATGTTTGGCTTCAAGCTCGATGAAAAATGGGGCAAGCGCGCATTTTGGTTCTGGATTACAGGCTTCTATGTGGCGTTTATGCCGCTGTATGTGCTCGGCTTCTTGGGCATGACTCGCCGCACTAACCACTACGACAACCCAGTGTGGCAAATGTGGCTAATTGTTGCTGCCATCGGGGCATTCTTGATTTTGCTCGGCATCGCCTGCCAGTTCATTATGTTCTATGTCAGCTTCAAAAACCGTCATCAATTGCAAGATGTCACCGGCGATCCATGGGATGGCCGCACCTTGGAGTGGGCAACAGCCTCACCACCGCCAAGCTACAACTTTGCGCAAATTCCGGTTATCCGTGATGTTGATGCGCTGGCAGATTTGAAAGACAACGGCTGGACACCAAGCAGCAAGCCTGCCCATTACAGCCCAATTCACATGCCAAACAACACCTCTGTGGGTGTTTTACTGGCGCTGCTGAGCCTCGGCTTTGGCTTTGGCTTCGTATGGCACATTTGGTGGATGGTGATTGCAGCTACCATCGCGATGTTTGCCTTAACCATTGGCTATGCCTTCTGGCGTGATAACGACCATATTATTCCAGCGGAAGAGGTCGAACGCATTGAAGAGGCACATTATGATCGAATTGCAGGAGTGAAATAATGGCACATGTTCAATTACCACCGTTACAAGGTGGCTTTCACCAGCTTGGTGACAAAACCCACGCGGATCACCACGACATGAGCGAAACCAAAGTTTTTGGATTTTGGCTCTATTTGATGACCGACTGTATTTTGTTTGCATCCCTGTTTGCCACCTACACCATTTTACACGTGGGTGTGGCAGAAGGCCCAACACCGAAAGAGATTTTCGAGCTGCCATTTGTGTTGGTTGAAACCTTCTTGTTGTTAATCAGCTCCATTACGTTTGGCTTTGCCATGATCAGCGCGTTTAGCCACGATCTCAAACGCGTATATCAATGGCTGATTGTGACCGCACTTTTCGGTTTAGGCTTTTTGGCGATGGAGCTTTACGAGTTCCATCACCTTATCGCCCAAGGGGTTGACCCAACCGTGAGCGCGTTTTTATCATCATTCTTCACCCTTGTGGGCACCCATGGGTTGCACGTAACCTTCGGTGTGATTTGGCTGGTTAGCATGCTCTTTTTGTTGCGTCGTGACGGGCTAAGTGGTGAAAATGTAATGCGTTTGAAATGCTTAAGTCTTTTCTGGCACTTCTTAGATATTATCTGGATTTGTGTGTTCTCTTTAGTTTATCTTGCGGGGGTAATTCAATGAGTCATGATTCTTCTCAGCCATTCAACGCCTGCGCTGCGCGCAAGCAATACATCATTGGCTTTATCATCTCCGTGTTTTTGACTGTGGTGCCATTTGTTGCGGTGATGGGTGGAACGCTCGCACAGCAAAGCGCGCTGTTGTTGGTGGCGGCGATGGCGGTGTTGCAAGTGATTGTACAGGTGTATTATTTTCTGCACATCGACACCAGCCAAAAACAACGCTGGAATGCGTTTTCTTTAGGCTTTACCTTGGTGATTGTGGCGATTGTGATTGTCGGCTCATTGTGGGTGATGTATAACCTCAACGCCAACATGATGCACGGCTAACTGGAGTGGCTATGAGTGAGTTGATGAGTTTAAAATCGCGTTTAATGACAACCTCGTGGGTGCAAGTTACCAAGCCAGGGATTGTCAGTGGCAATGCTATTGCCGTGCTCGGTGGCTATTTTTTAGCCGCGCGCGATGAATTTCACTTGCTCACCTTGCTCTCGGCGTTGCTGGGCACGATGCTCGTGATTGCCTCAGGCTGTGTCGCCAATAATATCATTGACCGCGACATTGATGGCACCATGAGCCGTACGCGCAACCGTGTGCTGGTCACCGGCCACATGGCGGTTAAAACCGCACTTATCTATTCCATCGCACTGCTCTCAGCGGGCGTGCTGGTGTTGTCGTATTGCGGGGATTTGGCGGTGAAATCGGCCTTGTTTGGCTACGGCGTGTATGTCGGCTTGTATAGCTTGTATTTCAAACGTCACTCCATTTGGGGCACATTGATTGGCAGCTTTTCAGGCGCTATTCCGCCCGTGATTGGCTATGCTGCGGTGACCAATCAAGCCGATGCGGCTTATTGGATTTTGTTTGCGATGTTCTCTATTTGGCAGTTGCCACATGCGTATGCCATTGCGATCTTCCGCGACAAAGATTACCTCAAAGCCAACATCCCTGTGCTGCCATTGCGGGTGAGTTTTACGACCACACGCGTACATATGATTGTCACCATCGCCGCATTTGCCACCATTGCGTCACTGTTGACACTGCTGGGTTATACGGGGTGGATCTATCTGACCGCACTTTTACTGTTAAGTGGCATGTGGCTGCAAGTGGCGTTGCAAAACGTGCCCGACCGTGCTGCAGAGCGAGGAAAATGGGCGCGTAAAATCTTTGGCTATTCAGTTGCGATCATCACCGTATTGAGTTTTTGTATGGCAATTCATATCTAGCCGTGATGCAATAAACAAGAAAAAAGCCGATCAAACGATCGGCTTTTGTTTTTTGCGTTAAACTTTATTTTTTTACAGCCAATAAAACGTGAGAGGCTTTCACCAACACTTGCACGTTGCTGCCTTGGGCAAGGTTCATGTTTTTCGCGCTGGTTTCGGTGATGATTGCCACGATTTTTGCGCCACCTTGGGTTTTTACTAACACTTCACAGTTTACTGCGCCATGGTTGACACTTTCAACCACACCGCGCAATTGGTTGCGGGCAGAGAACACAAGGCTTTCGTCTGTTGAGAGGATCACAGAAGGCGCTTTAAACACCGCCATCACATCGCGGCCTTCGCTCAAGTTGAGGTTTTGGGTGCTTTCGCTAGTGATCACTGCGACTAATGTTTCTTTGTCATTTAGGCTGAGTTCAATTTGATCATTAACTGCGCCAGCTTTAATTGTTTTTACTTTAGCAGACAGTTGGTTACGAGCACTAATTGTCATTTCGTTTATCCTTAATTTATCATTTCATCATGAGGGTTAAATAGTGTTTTATTTTTAAACACCCGAATTGTAGCAACGCAGGCAAGTGAAACAAGTAGATCGCACATTTTTATTGTTTAAAGATTAATAATTGATCAAGAATAGAACAAAAAAAGCCCAACAAAAGCGACGCACTTTATTGGGCTATATAGCGTAGTGTGCTTTCACACTGTTTTATATTGCGGCTCGTCAAACACTGTCACGGGCGGCAATGTCTCAGTGAATTTTTCCACTTGCACAATGGCAGTGTTAGGTGCCGTGGCCTGTGCCAGTTTGGATGAACCTTTGTCGATCGTCAGCACATTCGGGTTGCCAAACTTACAAATCGGTTCACCGTTGAGTTCACCAAGGTCAAGCCATGCACCTTCATGTAAGCAGATGGTGCCTTTGATCACCCCGTCACTCACCACAGCCCCCGCCAGCACTTGCCCACGTTTGTTGAATATGCGCACGACATCACCGTCGCGAATATTGCGGGCACTGGCATCATCGGGGTGAATGATCACTGGCTCACGTCCTTGTACCGTGTAGTGCCCACGCAGGTGTTCAGAAAAACATAATTGGCTGTGTAAGCGATAGTACGGGTGCGGCGTGATGAGTGCTAGTGGCGCCTCGTCGGTGACATTGCCAGCATATTCATCTGGCACAAACCAAGTTGGATGTCCTTTGCAGTCATCATAATTCATTTTAGCGATAACATCAGAGAAAATTTCAATTTTACCCGATGGCGTACCTAACGGATTAAGCAGAGGATCTTTTCTAAAATCGCCATAACGCACCCATTGTTTAGCCTTGTCTTTTGCTTTGAAGGTCAGGGGTTTATTTTCCCGCCAGAAATCATCAAAACGTGGAATCACCACTCGATTTTGTCGCGCGCTGTCAAATGCTGTTTGGTAGAATTCTCTTAGCCAATCCATTTCTGACTTGCCTTCGGTGAATTGCTCTTCCACCCCTGCCATTTTCGCCAGCTGCGCAAATATATCGTAGTCATTACGCGCTTCAAATTGTGGTTCAACCACCTTTTTCATTGGGAAGATATTCAAGTTAGAATAATCGCCACTCATCGTTAAGTCATTGCGCTCAAATGAGGTGGTCACAGGCAGTACAATATCAGCCATACGCGCGGTTGGTGTCCAATAAATTTCATTGACCACAATGGTCTCTGGCCGTTGCCAAGCCTTGATTAATTTATTGGTGTCTTGATGATGCACAAACGGATTGCCCCCCGTCCAATAAATAAATTTAATGTCAGGGTAGGTGACTGTTGTACCGTTGAAATCAATTTTTTCACCTGGATTGAGCAATACATCGGCGATGCGTGCCAGTGGGAAGCTCAAACCAGACACTTTGGCTTTCCACGACATATCACTGGTGTTGCGCGCACTGCCTGTGTTGGCGGAAATCGCACTGATTTTGCCCCCTGTGGAGGTTGGCACGCCGCCGTTGGAGTAATGATAACTCAAACCAAAGCCGCCGCCAGGCAACCCAATTTGCCCCAGCATCGAGGCGAGTGTGACTAGCATCCAGTGGGCTTGCTCGCCATGTTGTTGGCGCTGCATGCCCCAGCCCGCCATAAGCATTGTGCGGTGGCTGGCGAAATCAAGCGCCAATTGGCGAATGGTGTTAGCCTCCACGCCACAAATTTTGCTTGCCCATGCAGCATCTTTCACCACGCCGTCTTCTTTGCCCAGCACATACGGCTCAAATTTGTCATAGCCTTTGGTGTAGTGCTTCAAAAAGTCTTTATCAAGCTTGTTTTCAGTGATTAATGTATGCGCCATGCCAAGCATCAAAGGCACATCGGTTGCCGTGTGCAGTGGAATCCACTCCGCACCTAAATATTCGCAGGTTTCGCTGCGCACGGGGTCAATGCAAATTACCCGCTTGCCACTTTCTTTGAGCTTTTTATAATAAGCAATGCCTTGTTGGTCGGTTGATGTCCACGCAATCCGCAAGGTGGTCATCGGATTAGCAGACCACAACACCACAATTTCGCTGTCGGATAAAATAGTCTCCCAACTGGTTTGTTGCTCATAGACCTCAATGGTACCGAGCACATGCGGCATAATGATTTGCGCAGCTCCTGTAGAGTAGTCCCCTTTGTGGCCGACAAAGCCTCCCGTCACATTCATAAAACGGTGTAACAAGGTGCGGCAACTGTGCAATGCGCCAGAGCTTTTCCAGCCATAGGATCCCGCAAAAATCCCACTGGCACCTTCGCGTTTACGCACATCTTGCAATTGATTATGCACCAGTTCAAGGGCTTTGTCCCACGACACCCGAACCCATTCATCGCGTCCACGTAAGCTAGTGTCGCTTTTGCCTGGATTTTCTAAATAGCTTTTGCGTACCATCGGGTATTTCACACGTACTTTTGTGTGTACTTGCTCAGGCACGACAGCCTGTAATTCATTAGTGACAGGGGCTTCAATCGCAGGGCCTGATTTCACCACTTTTTCATTTTCGACCACAATGCCCAGCGGCCCCCAGTGCGCGGCGGACACCACTGTGCGAGTGTTGACCGCACTTTTGCCTGCCTCAGCCCACGCGGTTGCAGGCAGTGAGCCGAATGACGCCAGCCCGACGCCAGCAATTGAGCCTTTTTTCAAAAATGTTCTGCGTGATGTATTCATCTTTTTCATACAGCCCCCTTATTTTTCGTTATCAGCGCTTTGGCTGTCTTTGGCGTGATGTTGCAGGTAAATGGTTAGTGCTCGCACTTGCTCATCGTTCATCGAAGTGCGGTCTTTCATGGAGTTGATCACACCAATCCACTGGTTAGCCGTGTAATGATCTGCGCCGATTACCGCATGGCAGGTACCACAATGGGTTTGGTTGAGGTTATCGCCATAGCTATTCAAGCCGTTGATATTAGCTGTGAGCATCGATCTTGGTGCTTGCATAGACACACTTACCTCATTCCAATCTGCGTTGGTTATCTCATCGTGTATGGTTTTGTCCACTTTGACCGCACTTTTCGCATCATCGTCTAACACAGCGACCAAAATGCGCTTGCCCAGTTCTTGATAAATCAAGTTTTCCGCACCAGCTTGTTGCCAGCCGCGTACCACACCTTGCACGTTTTCGCCCTTGAGTTTCCAGTCGTTGACCTGGGCATACGGCATTAACCGCACTTGGCCATCACCCACGTTGGCGCTGGCAATTTGGGTGGTGTAGAGCGTTTTATTTTGCTCACTAAAGTCCCCACCACTGATGCCTGCCTGAGTGCTGGCATTGCTGTCCATCTCAGGCATAAAGTGCACAATGCCTTTGTGACAGTCGATACAGGTTTGCCCACTTTCTCGCATTCCGTTGTGCATTTTCTGTGCGGTTTTGGATTGCTCGTGCAGCAGCCATGCTTCGCTGTTATGGCACGAGCGACAAGTGGCAGAATCTTGTTCTTTCATCGTCTTCCACACCGATTGCGCCATCTCCAAGCGATGTTTTTCGTAGGTGGCTTCATCAGGGATTTTGCCCGTCAGCTCGCCCCACACGTCTTTCACTGCCATGATTTTGGTTTTCAGATAATCCAGCCCACTGTGCGGCACGTGGCAGTCGTGACACTCGGCACGAATGCCTCGTTTGTTCATAAAATGGTTGCTGCCTTCCCATTCTTTTTGCGGTGTGTGCATTGAATGACAGCTGACACAAAATTCAGTACTATTGGTGTGATGAAACACCTGCTGTGCTCCCCACAGCACCAGCGCACCTAGGGCAAAAAGACCCACCCCAGCCAAGGTCCATTTTTTTCGTCCACCCATAATTGTCTCCTTAGTAATTATGTTAATTATCACTAACATAACGCGAAGATGCCTTCACATCGTCAAAATTATCTTGCTTGAATCACCTCACAGAAGAATTGATTCATATCAAAAGTTAATTTATTTCGGCAGTTGTTATGCAATTTTTTTATAAAAATGTGATGTTTTAGGCATTTTTAAAATAAAAATAGCTTTTTTTTGTATTCGTAATTTATTTTTTTATATAACGATTAATGTCTGCTGGATTTTTTGTCTAACAGAGAATGAATGGCTCGATTTTCCATGCGCAATCAGGTAAAGTGCGGTTTTATTTCACTGCAACGAGGGCTTATGCAAGCGCAATCAAGCACATTCGCACCCTTTGCCAGCGCCGTGTTGGCATGGTATGAGCGTTTCGGGCGCAAGCAATTGCCATGGCAGCAGGGCAAAACGCCGTATAAAGTGTGGCTTTCTGAGGTGATGCTACAACAAACCCAAGTGGCGACGGTGATCCCGTATTTTGAGCGTTTTATTGCCACCTTTCCCACCATCACTGCGCTAGCCAATGCACCACTGGATGAGGTGCTGCATCTTTGGACGGGGCTGGGTTACTATGCCCGTGCGCGCAATTTACACAAAGCGGCGCAAAAAGTGCGGGACGAGTTTGCAGGTGAGTTTCCAACGCATTTTGAGCAGGTGCTGGCTTTGCCTGGCATTGGGCAGAGCACGGCGGGGGCGATTTTATCATCGTGTCATCAAGCGCCGTACCCTATTTTAGACGGCAATGTCAAACGTGTACTTGCGCGCGTGTTTGCCGTGTCAGGCTGGCCAGGTGAAAAGACCGTGAGTGATAGATTATGGACCTTGAGTGCGCAGGTCACGCCCACCGAGCAGGTCGCGGAATTTAATCAAGCGATGATGGATATCGGCGCAATGGTTTGCACTCGCAGCAAACCAAAGTGCGGTCTGTGCCCGTTGAACACGCAGTGCCTCGCCAATGCCAACGACAACTGGCAGGATTACCCTAGCAAAAAGCCGAAAAAAACGTTGCCCGAGAAGCAGTGCTATTTTGTGTTATTGCTTGATCAAAGTGCGGTGTTGTTGCAACAGCGCCCCGCGGCTGGGCTATGGGGCGGGCTTTATTGCTTGCCACAATTTGAGGATAAAGCCAGCGCACTTGCCTTTTTGCAAAAGTGCGGTGCGCAAGCTGTGCAAGCATTGCCGATGTTTCGCCACACGTTTAGCCATTTTCACCTTGATATTCATCCGTTAGTGGGGCGTTTGGCGGAGGGTATGCAAGAAATCGCTACAGATTATGCCACAGGCGTATCGAGCGAGGCGAATTATTGGTATAATTTACAATCAAATGCCAAAATTGGCTTGGCAGCGCCAGTGAAAACCTTGCTTGAGATGCTAACGCGCATGCAACAAAATGGCTATTTCACTGTCTGATAATAATGTAAGATGTAAAAGGATGACGATATGGCACGAACCGTTTTTTGTGAATATCTGCAAAAAGAGGCCGAAGGGCTTGATTTTCAACTCTATCCAGGCGAGCTTGGCAAGCGCATTTTTGACTCCATCAGCAAACAAGCGTGGAGTGAATGGATGAAAAAACAGACCATGCTGGTCAACGAGAAAAAACTCAATATGATGAACCCTGAACATCGTGCTTTGCTTGAAGCCGAAATGAAAGGTTTCTTGTTTGAAGGGAAAAATGTTCACATCGAAGGCTATGTTGCCCCAGAAAAATAGGCAGGGTGCCATGAAAAAATATTTGCCGTTATTGATTATCCCTTTTTTAGTGGCGTGTGGCTCCTCCACATCTAAGAAAAATAATCCTTTTGATTACGACGATGCTTTCGCCAAAGACATGCGAGGCTTGGATATTTTAACGGGGCAGTTTTCGCATAACATCGACAGCAAATGGGGCGTGAACGAATTGTTGGTGGCGAGCCGTAAAGATTATGTGAAATACACCGACCAATACAATACTCGCAGCCATATCAGTTTTGATGAAGGTAAAATCACGATCGAAACTCTCGGCATGGATGCTTACCGCCTGAAAAAAACCATTGTACACACCTTGCTGATGGGCTCTGATGCCAACGGCATTGACTTGTTTGCCGACGGCGATGTGCCAATCAGCTCGCGCCCGTTCCTCTCAGGGCAGGTGGTAGACCAAGCAGGGCGCAGCATCAACACAGTGGCAGGCGCCAATGATTTCGCCAACTATTTGCTTACCAACAAACTGCAAACACGTCGATTGAGTAACGGCCAACTGGTGGAATTTGTGACCATCCCGATGATTGCGAACCACATCAACATTCGGGCACAAAAATATGTACCGTTTGTGCGCAAAGCGGCGCGCCATTACAACATTGATGAAAGCCTGATTTTGGGGATTATGCAAACCGAATCAAGCTTCAACCCGTATGCGATTAGCTACGCCAACGCTATGGGCTTGATGCAAGTGGTGCCGCACACTGCTGGGGCGGATGTGTTTAGAATGAAAGGCATGCGAGGGCAGCCATCGCGTCAATATCTGTTTGATCCACATAGAAATATTGATGCGGGAACTTCTTATCTGTGGTTGTTGCAAAATAAATACCTGGCGGATATTACCGACCCAACTTCACGGCGTTTTGCGGTCATCTCCGCTTATAATAGTGGGGCTGGTGCGGTGTTGCGCGTGTTCTCGCCAGACAAAGATGAAGCGGTGCGGATCATCAACTCCTTGCTGCCAGAGCAGGTTTACCGCATATTGACCACGCGTCACCCATCGGCGCAAGCCCGTAATTACTTATATAAAGTCGATAAAGCGCAGAAGAGTTATCGCGTGCGCGCGGCTAACTAAAAAAGTGCGGTCAGATGACCGCACTTTTGTTTATTGCACATCAAAGGTGAGAGTAGTTTCAATCATATCTAAATCGTAGTGCTTTGCATCATGGAATTTTTTCTTCCACTTCTGCACCTAAATCATGACACCACATCATGATTAATGCAGCTTAGCAAAATAATGAGTGTTATTTTATGAAAATGTATGAATTGAAGGCAATAAGGGGCATTTTGCATTGCATTTCAGGCAAAATCATTCCATTATGACAGTCTAATCTACGCTAAGGACGATTATGCAGCAACGAGAACCGCACTTTGCCCATTTTGTGTTAAATACCTTAAGCAAATTTATCGCCGATTTTCCACTGCAATTTTTGCAAGGTCAGCAAGGCTGCGCGATTGCTTATCGCTTTTTTCGTCATCGCCATGCCTCAGAGCGCCGTTTGTTGGTGCTGGTCAGTGGGCGAGGGGGCAATATGCTGAAATGGAGTGAAGTGGCCTATGATTTTTATCACGCAGGCTTTGATGTTATGCTGTTTGATCACCGTGGGCAGGGGTACTCAGGGCGATTACTGCGTGAGCGAGAAAGGGGCTATGTGGATCATTTTCACTACTATTTAGATGATCTTGATGCTGTGATTCATCAAATTGATGATTTGGCGTGTTATCACAGCAGGGTGCTGTTGGGGCACTCGCTGGGAGGCTTGATTGCCACGCACTATTTGGCGCGCTACCCCCACAGTTTTGATAAACTGGTGCTCAGTGCACCGTTGTTTGGCTTGCCGCTCAAACGTGGCGTGCTTGATCGGGTGCTGGTGAATTTGGCGGTGCTGCTCGGGCAAGGTCGGCGTTACATTCCAGGCAAAACAGATTATCGCCCTGTGGATATTCACAATAACGATCTCAGTGCGTGTAAAACACGTATGAAATGGATTAATCGGCTTTCTCGGCGGTTTCCTAAATTAGCACTCGGCGGGCCAACTTTTGGTTGGGTACATCAATGTTTGAATTTTATGCAGCGTTTGCCCGCGGCAGCGAGAAAAATCACAATACCTGTTTTGATTATTCAAGCGCAAAAAGATACGATTGTATGCAATCAGGTGATTGCGCAGAGTGCGCCACTGTTTAAAAATGCGCAGTGCAAACAAATTGCCCATGCTAAGCATGAATTGCTATTCGAGCGTGACCACATCCGTTACGCAGTGTTAACCACAATTTTTGACTTTTTACGTTAACTTATGCAAAACACAACGCCCACCCCTAACACCACGATGGATATTTTAGGCATCAATCAGCTGCAACTCGTGCTGGCGGAAAAGCGCACCGTGCTTGCTTCTATGCGCATTGGTATTTCCATGCTGGCGCTGCCACTGGCGATTTTCAGTGCCTTGATTGCGACTTCAAAATATTATGAAATTGAGCACGTTTGGCTGGTGCTGAGTTTTATCAGCACGATTAACATCATTTTGATTGTGGTGGCTTGTTATTTAATTGTGCATGCGCTAATTCGTGTGCGCCATTATGATGTGATGATTGAAAATCTTAAGCGCCAGCACGAGAGCTTGCAGCCATTAATCGAAAATTGACCGCACTTTTATATGCAAAGTGCGGTTTTGCTCAAATAATGCGTGAGAATTGTTGGCGTTTGGCAAGTTGGCGTGAGTAGGTATCGAAGCACAAGCAGATATTACGAATCAACAAACGCCCCTTGGCGCTGACCTCAATGCTGTGATCATTGAGAGTTAGCAGACCATCGGCTACCAATGGTGCGAGCAGCTCAAGATCTTGAGCAAAATGCTGTTTGAAATCAATGCCATATTGCTGCTCAAATGGCGCAAAATCCAAGCGGAAGTTGCAAATTAGCGCTTTGATCACATCACGACGCAAGCAGTCTTCCTCGCTCATCACAAAGCCCTTCGCAAGCGCTGTGCCGTGCGCTTCCACCGCGGCGTAGTACTCTTTCAGCACTTTTTCATTTTGTGCGTAGTGATCGCCGAGCAGGGAAATCGCCGATACGCCAAGGCCGAGCAAATCCGCCTCTTCTTGAGTGGTGTAGCCTTGAAAATTACGGTGTAGCACGCCGTTGCGCTGGGCAATCGCCAGTTCATCATCGGGTTTGGCGAAGTGATCCATACCAATGAATTGATAGCCCGCCTTTGTTAACGTTTCAATCGTGTTTTGTAAAATGGTCAGCTTGCTTTTCGCGGGTGGTAAATCGTGTTCTTTAATTTTGGCTTGCCCTGCAAAACGCGCTGGCAGGTGTGCATAATTAAACACGCTCATGCGGTCTGGGTTGAGTTCACTTACGCGCTTAAGGGTTTGCATAAAACTCTCCACCGTTTGAAACGGCAGGCCATAAATCAAATCAATATTGGTGGAGTGAAAGCCGAGCTGGCGCGCTTTTTGCATCAAGGCGAAGATAAAGTCTTCATCTTGAATGCGGTTAATCGCCGCTTGTACATCTTTATTGAAATCTTGAATGCCCATCGACAGGCGATTGAAGCCGATTTTGCGCAGGTGATCGAGCATCGAAAGCTCAATCTCGCGCGGGTCCATCTCGATGGAAATTTCGGCATCATCGGCCACTGTGAAGTTGTCAGTCAGCATTGCCATCAAGCGCGCGGATTGCGCTTCACTGAGATAAGTCGGTGTGCCACCACCCCAGTGAATTTGGGTCACCGTGCGTTGTTTAAACAGCGGTGCGCGGCGGAGAATCTCTTTTTCGACGTAATCAAGATAAATATCCGCCTTGTGTTGATGACGGGTGATCACCTTGTTACAGGCGCAAAAATAGCAGAGCTTATGACAAAATGGAATGTGTACATAAAGCGACAGTGGGCGGTTTGGATAACGCTTGGTAGCGCGCAGAAAATCCTGCTCGCTGTAGTGTTCATTAAACTCAAGTGCGGTCGGGTAAGACGTGTAGCGCGGGCCTGATTGGTTATATTTTTGAATAAGCTCAAGGTCCCAAACGATCTCAGACATAAGGTTTCCTGTGTTGTAAATCTTGTAATAATTGGCGCGTTTCGCTCAAAATTGCTTCTTGTAATTCAGCTTCTTTGCTCTCGCGCGTTAAATCATAACGCATGCGTTCATTGCGCTTGAGTGCGCGGCGCTCATCTAAAATCGGCATGGCTTTTACCGTGTCATAAAGCGCTAGCATCGCAGGGTAATCACGTAGCGCCATGCCGCCAATATTTGGCAGCAGCCCATTAATGCGCAACACGCCTTCTGATAGATTGCATTCATCACGCAGCATAGCGTTGGCGATGATCTCAATGCTCTCTTTGGCAAAGTCAAATTGGCGCAATTTCACCGCATTGATGCGCTGCTTTTGCTTATTGACAGCCAGCATCAAGCTGCCTGCCCAGCCTGCCAGCCCTACAATGATGACAATCCCCACAAAAAGTAAAATTTGAATGGTGCTCATAGCTATCTAAATTGGTTGATGTCCACTTGCGAAAAGCGTTTTAACAGATCGTCTTCCTCGTCGTCTTCTTCCGCTAAGCCGAGTGTTTGCATCAGCTCATCAATGCGTGCCAAGCACTCATCAACAAAGGTTTGATCGGCGGCAGATAATGTTTTGCCTGCGTCGAGTTGATCGAGCAGGACATTTAAACATTCGTTATTTTCCAGTGCGGTAAGCTCTGCCATCGGGTCAAGTGCGGTCGGTTTTTCTTCTCGCACAGGCGGTATCAGTTGACCTTTTTCAGGTTTATTGACAAATTCGACCATCAGCGGAATTTTTTTGCGACTGCCCACACGTGGATCGCGCACAACCGCACTTTGTTGTTTGCCATTGCTTTGGCTGACACTGTGGCGGCTGCCAGACGGTAGCCCTTTACGTTTTTTCTTGCGCTTTTCTTCACGCGCTTTGGCATCTAGCTCATAGCGGCTGGATTTGCGCGGGAGGCCTGCGGGTTTATCGGCTTTGCGCGCAGGCATAATGTCGCTGATTTTGCGCGTTTTCTTCTGACGACTCATGTTCTCTCCGTCGTAAAATAAAAGTTGATCGCACATTGTAGCATTTTCGCAGAAAACACACAGCATAAATTCGCAGGATGTCATGATTTTTACGATGTAGATCGCGCAGCGCAGTTAACGTGTTGGTAATTGGCGTGAAAATGCGACAAAGTGCGGTTATTTGCAACGAATTGAGGTATTATGCAAACATTATTACCACGCGAAAAATTATTAAAGTGCGGTGCGGCGGCATTGAGTGATGATGAGCTGCTAGCGATCTTTTTGCGCACAGGGATCAAAGGCTGTTCGGTGATGATGCTGTCTAAAGAGGTGCTGGCGCATTTTGGCTCGCTTCGCTATTTACTCAGCGCGAATGCAAACGAGTTTTGCGCGGTTAAAGGGCTTGGTATTACGCAGTTTGTGCAGCTGCAAGCCAGCATTGAAATGACTAAACGCTACCTTTCCCAGCAATTGCAGGCGAAGCCGAGTTTTAATTCGCCTGAACTGGCGCGAACGTATTTGCAAAGCCTGCTCGAAGGCAAGCAGCGTGAGGTGTTTGTGGTGCTGTTTTTGGATAATCAGCACCGCTTATTGCGCCATGAAGAGATGTTTCTCGGCAGCATTAACAGCACCGCCGTCCACCCGCGAGAAATTGTCAAAACCGCACTTTCACTCAATGCGGCCGCGATCATTTTGGCACATAATCACCCCTCAGGCGTGGCGCGCGCCAGTGAGGCGGATCGTATGATCACCGACAAGATCCAACGTGCCTGTGCGCTGGTGGAGGTGCGGGTGCTGGATCATTTCATTATTGGGCAGGGTTGCTATTTGGCTTTTTCTGAGCAAGGTTGGATTAGAGGTTAGTATTTCAATAAGCAACATTATAGTTGTATTAGAATGATTTTGATTTTCTCTATCCAATCAGATTATCTATTTAATTTTATAAGATGATTATATTCATATAAATCAATTTCGTAAATCGATACAAGATTAGAGATATATTAACGTATTTATTTGAAAGATAATACCCGACTGACTACAGTTGGGATTTCATCAAGCAACGATAATGTTATTTGTAGATTTCAGGTAAAACTAAGCTATTTGTTATCAAGTAAAAAGCTAATTCATATATATCCATTT
This sequence comes from Spirabiliibacterium pneumoniae, assembly GCF_014884995.1. Lineage (GTDB taxonomy): Bacteria > Pseudomonadota > Gammaproteobacteria > Enterobacterales > Pasteurellaceae > Spirabiliibacterium > Spirabiliibacterium pneumoniae. The sequence goes on along the minus strand of NZ_JABMII010000019.1, from coordinate 995 downwards.
CTTTTTTGGAAATTGATTTTCCAGGTTTTTGATTGGGAATAATACCTTGTAGGATTATTAATTTTCCTTTATAAGGAATCACAAATGATGTACTGTACATATCTATTTTATAGCCTAATCTTTCTTGGTATATTTTTGTTTTAAGCCAAAATCCGTTTAGTGTCTCAAGAGTTATAGGGCCACTACCTAAAATTTGAGCATTATTTGGTACAAAGTCTTTTAAATTATTTTCGTCGCTCAAAAATTCCTTGATGTCAGACTTCGATAATCTAATATCAGGGTCATCTAAATCAGGAATACTATGAATTAGAACAAGATAAACAGCAAAAGTATCGCCTTGTTTATTAATGAATTTTTTTACTACATGAGGACGATTTCCATCCTTGGCTTCCCATGATTTAGGTATTTTAAGGCTAAATTTTATACCTTGCGCTTTCCCAGCGCCATCATTGTTATAAGTATACGTATTACTGTTAAATTCTTCTACTGGATTGTAATTTCGTGGTGTGGCGGCATAAGTTGTTGCTGAAAAACATGGATATTCAATGATTACAATTAGTATTGAGGCTAATATACACTTAATATATTTACTCATTGCTCTTGCTCTCCGATGCTCATAAAATTCCTTTCATTCTGACATAATGAAAATATAATGTAAATAAAAAATCTGAGCACATTGTGCATTTTTTAGGTAGTATGCACTTTTTCCTTTGCCGTGTATAATATCTACATTTTTCTATTACTAGAAACAGATAATGGATTTTAAAAAAGATTATTATAGTATACTGAAAGTTGAGTGTTCAGCCTCAAAGTTAGAAATAAAGAAGAGCTATAAAAAATTATGCCTTAAATATCATCCAGATAGAAGAGGTGATGAGATAATTATGAAAGACATTAATGAGGCATATGAGGTTCTATCATCTCCAGAAAAGAGAAGAGTATACGATTTACACTATACAAAGAATCATGAACGGGAAAGAGAAGAAAGACAAAGA
>NZ_JABMII010000018.1 GCF_014884995.1 Spirabiliibacterium pneumoniae | reverse complement strand
AGAGAACAGCAAAAGAAGAATAGAAGAAGCCTAAAATCATTATTGATTATAATTTCTTCTATTGTTTTTCTTTTATTTGCACTGTATTATTGAATAATTAACTCAATAATAATTATATATAAATTTAGCTAAAATGATACCCGAACCAACTCCAATAATAGTGGATATTATAAATGCATAGACAGCACCATACTTTTTCTCTAATAAATGGTAAGTAAAAATGGCTAATAAAGCTGGAGCAACGCCTAGTATTTTAAAAATAATAACTGTAAATATGATGTTTAAAAAGCTAAATAACTTTTTCTTCATATAAAACTCTTGAGCTGGTCGTGTTAAATTTGGGTATTGTATACTAATACCCACATTAATTCAAGTCTTTTCAGGGTTGATTTTCGACTTGTGAGGTGGTGTTAACTAGAACCGTTTCTGTAATATTATTTATGATAAATTCTACTGTAGGGCTTGAGAAAGCGAAAAAAAATGGGTATAATCCCCCACCTTTAATATCGTTGCGGGTCGGGTTATGTGCCTGACGAGGTAACCGAATTGGTGATCCGAACCGCTTAGCGCAAACTTAATTAAGTTTTTTGGAGAATGAACAATGTCTAGAGTCTGTCAAGTAACAGGCAAGCGTCCAGTCGTTGGTAACAACCGCTCGCACGCAATGAACGCGACCAAACGTCGCTTCTTACCAAACCTGCACACTCACCGTTTTTGGGTGGAAAGTGAAAAACGTTTCGTATCTTTGCGCGTGTCTGCCAAAGGTATGCGTATTATTGATAAAAAAGGCATCGATGCAGTGTTAGCTGATCTTCGTGCTAAAGGCGAGAAAATCTAAGGAGCTAAATCATGGCAGCAAAAGGTGCTCGTGAAAAAATCAAACTGGTTTCAACAGCTGAAACAGGTCATTTTTACACTACAACAAAAAACAAACGTAATATGCCAGAAAAAATGGAGATCAAAAAATACGATCCTGTTGTGCGCAAACACGTTGTTTATAAAGAAGCCAAAATCAAATAATTCGCTTTTGGTGTGAAAAAGGTGAGCAATGCTCGCCTTTTTTTGTGGCGGTTAACCGCACTTTTGCCTTTATGAACTTGAAAAACACGCATTCGACCTTATTTGTGCTATCATCAGCCAATCATTGTTTTAAAGGGTCAGTCTATGGCGCAGTACAATAAATTGAAATTAGCCTGGGAGTGCCGCCGCGGCATGCTGGAGCTTGATTATATGATTATGCCGTTTTATCAAGAGCGGTTTGATAGCTTAAGTGAAGAACAACAGGTCAGTTTTGTTGAGTTATTGAAATTTACGGATCCTGAGTTATTCCGCTGGCTGATGAATCAAGACACTGCCCCCACACAACCACTGCGCGAGATTGTGCAGCTGATTCAGCAACATTTGGCCTCGAAATAAAATTTTTTTGAACTTTTGAGAAAAACTACGCTCTAATGTGTTAAGACGACCTACTGTCAGAGCATGGAATGTTAGCGTAAAACGTGAAGGAGATTCGCTCACGATGGGTGAACAACTAACAGATCAAGCCCTGGTAGAAAAGGCTCAGCATGGTGATAAAAAAGCATTTAATTTGCTTGTTGCGCGCCACCAAAATAAGATTGCCGGTCTGTTAACGCGTTATGTTTCAGCTAATGACATTCCTGATGTGGTGCAAGAAACATTTATTAAAGCCTATCGCTCGTTGCATTTGTTTCGTGGAGATAGCGCGTTTTATACTTGGCTTTATCGCATTGCCGTGAACACCGCGAAGAACTATATCACGGCACAAGGCCGACGCCCACCAGGCGATGATATCCAAGCCGATGACGCGGAAGGCTATGAGACAGGTGATGGGTTACGCAACATTGATACACCTGAGAATTTGGTGCTATCGTCAGAGTTAAAAGATGTGATTTTTGAAACGATAGCTGCGCTACCAGAAGAGCTAAAAACAGCGATTACGTTGCGTGAGTTAGAGGAATTGAGTTACGAAGAGATTGCTGAAATTATGGAATGCCCCGTGGGAACTGTGCGATCACGCATTTTCCGCGCGCGGGAAATTATCAACAGCAAAATCGCGCCTTTAATGAGCAACGAACATTAACGACATAAGTCTAAGCGGAGTAGATCAAAATGCAAAAAGAGTTACTTTCAGCCTATCTAGACGGCGAACATCAAGACAACCAATCCCTTGATGCGCTTTGTCAGGATGAAGAGCTCCAGCAAACTTGGCAACATTATCATCTCGTGCGTGCAGTGATGCGCAAAGAGTCCGATGTGCTATTGGGCACTGATTTTACCCAAAAAATGGCCATGTTGATTGAATCAGAAAGTACCGTGATGTGTTCTCAACCTGAGCCACATGAGGTTGAAGCTCACCCGTTTGCGCAAAAAATCAAGAAATGGTTTGCGCCGATTACTCAAGTGGCCGTGGCAGCCAGCGTGTGTTTGGTGGCGGTGTTCGGTGTGCAAAGCTATATGCAAAATGCGCAAGAAGATAACTACGCCCAAGCGCCAGTGTTGCAAACCTTGCCATTTACGAATAATTTGCAACAAGTGAGCTACAATGCACCGAGCAAAGATTTGCCAACGCAAGATCAGCTTGAGCAACAAAGCAAACGCATTAATTTAATGCTGCAAAATCATGAGCTGCAACGCCGTGTTAATGGCCCCGCTTTAGAGCATGTGTCTAACCACAATGACTAAAATGCTAATGATGGATTTCACCACCTTTGGGTGGTGAATTTATTTGCATTGGATGTATCAATGAAGCACAATTCTTATCTGCTCGCCCTTTGCTTGGTGGCAACCGCACTTTTTCCTTCAACACTGTTGGCTGACGACGCTGTTCGTGAAGTTGCGCCTAGTGTAAAAACTCAGCGCAGCAGTCTTGATGCCTTAGAGCAAATGACTGCCGCGTGGCGCAACAGTGACTTTGACATCACTTTTGTTAAGCTGATGCCAAATGAGGTTAACAGCTATCAGTACCGCCATCTCTATCATGATGGTAAACACTACGCTCAGTTGTTTTCGCTTGACGGTGCGCGCCAAGAAATTATTCAACGCGATGGCATTATTAGTTATTTTGGCTCGAATTATCAACCCTTTAGTTTGCACGCGAATGCTATTATCGATGATTTACCTAGCGCGGTTTATGCCGATTTTGCCAAGCTCCAAGCGCATTACGATTTCATTGACGCGGGCAAAACGCGCATTGCTAATCGCATAGCGCAAGTGATCCGTGTTTTACCGAAAGATGATTTTCGTTATCAATATGTTTTGTGGATAGATTCCGCCAGCCATTTATTGATGCGCAGCGATATGCTTGATCGCAATGGTAATTTGCTTGAGCAATTTCGTGTTACCTCGCTCAGCCAAGGCGAAAGCCTTAAAAACTTGATAACACCGATTGAACAGTTACACTTACCGCCAGTGATCGCCCTTGAGGGTGATGTGCTTGCGCAAGATCCTAATTGGCATTTGAGTTGGTTGCCACCAGGTTTTGAACTGCGTAAGCACGACAAATACCAAACCGACATCGGCGAATTGGAGAGTTTGCTCTTTAGTGATGGCTTGTTTTCATTTAGCTTATACCTCAATCCCAACATCAGCGACAATCTCGGCGAACACGCTTGGCAGCAAGAGAACAATACGATTTACACCTTGAGTGAAAATCACCGTGAAATTACGTTGATTGGGACAATCCCGTTGATAACCGCTAAGCAAATCGTAAAAGACATCAATTTCAGCGCGAGCAGTAAATAATGTTGGTGGAAGTGGCAGAGGTGGTGAGCATCACCAACGGCATCGCCAAAGTGCGGTGTGAAAGCAAGCAAAGTTGTGGTGGCTGTGCCGCCAAAGCCAGCTGCGGCGCGCACGCGCTGTCGAAAATCAATGGCGAGGTGCAAGATCATCTGCTGTTGCAATTGGCTGTCAGTGATGAGGTGGAGGTCGGGCATCGCATTGAAATTGGGCTGCAAGAACGCTCGATGATTTTGACCGCACTTTTGCTTTACATCGCCCCTTTGTCAGCATTGGTGCTCAGTGCGGTGATCGGCGCGCACTTTATTCAAACAGAATGGTTGCAGGCGTTAGTGATTGCCGCTGCCACTGCGGGCAGTTTTGTGGCTATTCGCCCCATCAGTCAACGCCTGGCTCGCCGACAACACTTTCAACCGCACTTTATTCGCGTGCTGGGCAAGCCAATTACGCTGTCTGATACCAAATTTTATTGATATACCACATCCGCTTGCCGCTGGGCGTTTGCACACAAATTTCATCATCAACTTGCTTGCCAATTAATGCGCGTGCTACAGGTGAGTCAATGGAGATCCAGTTTTTTTGCGGGTCAAATTCATCACAGCCTACAATGCGGTAGGCTTGCATTTCGCCTTGTTCGTCTTCCAGCTCCACCCACGCGCCAAAAAACACCTTGCCCTCTTGTTTGGGATGATAGTCAACGATTTGCAACACCTCAAGGCGCTTGGTTAAAAAGCGCACGCGGCGGTCAATTTCACGCAGGCGACGCTTGCCGTAGATATATTCCGCATTTTCACTGCGATCGCCAAGTGCGGCGGCATCCGACACTGCTTGCGTAACTTTGGGGCGCTCGTCACGCCAGAGAAATTTTAATTCTTGGTCCAATGCTTGCCAGCCTGCACGGGTGATGTAATGTGATTTTGCCATGCTTTCCCTTCGTTTTTCGATAAAAATGCGTTAAGATCGCCCAAATCTCCACATTCATGCCATTTCACGGTAAACTATGACCGAATTGACACTCAAGGACAGACTATGCGCGTTCTCATTCTTATTTTAATCGCTCTAGCAGCATTGTTTCAATACAGTTTCTGGTTTGGCAAAAATGGCTATGTACAGCACAATGCGGTGGAGCAAGAAATTGCGGCTCGCGAGCAAGAAAATCAGCAGCTAATGCAGCGAAATCAACTGATTATGGCAGAAATTAAAGACCTTAAAGAAGGCGTTGAGGCGATTGAAGAACGGGCGCGGCTAGAACATGATATGATCAAGCCCAATGAAGTGTTTTATCGTTTAGTGAAATCGGACGAGTATCAATAATGGCGCGTCGTATTGTTGCTATTGTGCCCGCCGCAGGGGTGGGCAGCCGCATGGGGGCGAGTGTGCCCAAGCAATATTTAACGCTGGGCGACAAAACCGTGTTGGAACACACCGTGAGTTTGTTAGCCCGCCATCGTACCATTGACGAAATTGTGATTGCGGTGGCGGAAAATGACCACTGGATTGCGCGCTTAAAACCGCACTTTGATACGAAAGTGCGGTGCGTGATAGGTGGCGTGAGCCGCGCGCAATCGGTGTATAACGCACTGTGTACCTTAGATCAGGCGGCTTGGGCGCTGGTGCATGATGGCGCGCGGGCGTGTTTGCATCTATCGGATATCGACAAGCTGCTTGAGATAGACTCGCCTGAAGGCGCGATTTTAGCCTGCCCCGTGACGGACACATTAAAATTGGCGGACAAACACACGCGCATTCAACACACCGTTGACCGCACTTTACTGTGGCAGGCATTAACGCCGCAATTTTTTCCCGTTTCCGCGCTGCGTGCAGGCTATGAATATGCGTTTGACAAGCAGCTAGAAGTCACCGATGATGCCAGTGCGGTGGAGCTTATCGGCCTGCAACCGCACTTGGTGGAAGGGCGGCGCGATAATATTAAAATCACACGCCCAGAAGACTTGGCACTGGCTGAATTTTATTTACAACGGAGAGATATGTGACAATACGAATAGGGCACGGGTTTGACGTGCACGCATTTGGCGGTGAAGGCCCGATTATCATCGGCGGCGTTTCTCTGCCTTATCCGCAGGGGCTGCTTGCGCACTCCGACGGTGATGTTGCCTTGCACGCGCTGACAGACGCGTTATTAGGGGCAGCTGCCCTAGGTGATATTGGAAAATTGTTCCCTGACACCGATATGGCGTATAAAAACGCCGACAGCAAGGTGCTGCTAGCCAACGCCTATGCTAAAGTGCGGTCATGCGGCTGGGTGGTGAGCAATGTGGATGTGACCATCATCGCGCAAGCGCCTAAAATGCGCCCACATATCGATGCTATGCGCCAAGCCATCGCGGAGGTGTTGCAATGTTCAGTCGAACAGGTGAATGTAAAAGCAACCACCACTGAAAAATTGGGTTTCGCGGGGCGCGGCGAAGGCATCGCTTGCGAAGCCGTTGCGCTATTGGTGGCACAATGACACTGGCGTATCTTTACGGGCAACCGCACCACACGGCGCGCTTGAAAGTTGAGCCGAACGATTTTTGCGTGCAGGAAATACTGGGCTATGACATGGCAGGCGAAGGCGAATTTGTCGCATTGTATGTGCGTAAAACCCATTGCAACACGCTGTTTGTAGGCGAAAGGCTTGCCAAATTTGCAGGCGTTGGTCAACGCGACTGGAGCTATGCCGGCCTCAAAGACCGCCACGGCGTGACCGAACAGTGGTTTTGCCTGCATTTGCCTGGCAAGCCAACACCTGATTTCAGCACCTTTACGCTCGACGGCGTGGAGATTTTACAGGTCACGCGGCATAACCGCAAAATCCGTATTGGCAGCCTGCAAGGCAATCACTTCGACATTCTCTTGCGTGATGTTAGCGAAAGCCCAGCGCTGCACGATCGCCTAGAAAAAATACAAAAGTGCGGTTTCCCCAATTATTTTACCGAACAGCGTTTTGGGCGCGATGGCAACAATTTAACGCAAGCGCAACGTTGGGCGGCGGGCGAAATCACTGTGCGGGATCGTAACAAACGCAGTTTTTACCTTTCCGCGGCGCGCAGTGCGTTGTTTAATCAGGTGGTGTCGGCGCGCATTGCGCAAGGGGTGGCGCGTGAGGTGTTAGTTGGGGATGTGGTGCAGCTGTGCGGCTCTCATAGCTGGTTTATTGCCCGCGAGCAGGAATTGGCGCAGGTACAACAGCGACTGGCAAGCGGCGATGTGCAACTCACCGCGCCAATGTTTGGCGAACAAGGTGCTCTGAGTGAGCAAGCGGCACAGGCGTTTGAATTGTCGGTGCTGAATGAGCAGACCGCACTTTGTGATTTGCTCAAGCAAGCCCGCGTGAAAAGCGACCGCCGTGCATTGTGTGTGTTGCCTGAAAATTTAACCTACGCTTTTGAGCCAGAGGGGCTGCGGTTGCGTTTTACGCTGGGCAGCGGCAGTTATGCCACAGCGCTAGTGCGCGAATTGGTTAATCTTGAAGACGAAGGAATGTAATGCGAATTTTATTAAGTAATGATGACGGCATCCATGCGCAAGGCATTCAAGTGATGGCGCGCGCCTTGCGCCAATTTGCTGAGGTGATTGTGGTTGCCCCCGATCGCAATCGCAGCGCAGCGTCAAGCTCACTCACACTGGTTGAACCACTGCGCCCGCACAAACTCGCCAATGGAGATTATTGCGTTAACGGCACGCCAGCTGATTGCGTGCATTTAGCACTCAACGGCTTGCTGCAAGAGTCGATAGATCTTGTCGTTTCTGGCATTAATGCGGGTGCGAATTTAGGCGATGATGTGATTTATTCTGGCACCGTTGCCGCCGCGCTCGAAGGGCGCCATTTAGGCTTGCCGTCCATCGCGGTGTCGCTCGATGGGCGAATCTATTTTGAGACCGCCGCCAAAGTGGTATGCGAGATGATTGAAAAGCTCTACCCAAGTTTGTTGGGCAAGCATGAAATTATCAATATCAACGTGCCCGACGTGCCGTTTAAGGAACTCAAAGGCAAGCAGGTGACTCATTTGGGGTACCGTCAATGCGCCAGTGAATTGGTCAAACAAGTTGACCCGCGCGGTGAGAAAATTTATTGGGTGGGCGTGAGTGGCTTACCAGAATATGCCAGCGAAGGCACTGATTTTTACGCAGTGAAAAATGGCTATGTTTCTCTCACCCCGATTCAAACCGATATGACCGCGCATCAGTCACTCGACAAATTGCGCCAGTGGGTGGACAGCGACTGATGTCTCGCTTTTATCAACGCCAGCTGGTGGAAAAACTCTATCAACAAGGCATCCGTGACGAGGCTGTGCTCAGCGCCATGTTTGAGCTGCCACGCACGCTGTTTGTTGATGAGGTGTTTGCCCAGCGCTGCTTTGATAATCAACCCATTCCGATCGGTGAGGGGCAAACCCTATCGCAACCCTACATTGTGGCGAAAATGACTGAGCTGCTCGGCTTGCAACCGCACTTTAAGGTGTTGGAAATTGGCACGGGCAGTGGTTACCAAACTGCACTTTTAGCGAAATTGTGTGCACAAGTGTACAGCGTGGAGCGTATCAAGCGCTTGCAATGGCAGGCGTTGCGGCGTTTTAAAAAGCTCGACTTGCATAACATTCATCTGCGCCATGCCGACGGCTGGCAAGGCTGGGCTGAGCGCGGTCCGTTTGATGCCATTATCGTTACCGCCGCCGCTGCTCAAATGCCTTATGAACTGATTTTACAGCTTAAACAATATGCCAAAATGGTGCTGCCAGTGGGTGAAGAGAACGATGAACAAGAATTACAACTGATTACCCGCATTGGCGATCAATATCAACGCAAACGCATTGAAAAAGTGCGGTTTGTGCCGTTAATTAAAGGAGATGTGCAGTGAAAATATTTGGCACACTGTATGACAAAACGATGCAATATTCTCGCCACCGTTTTGCCATTTATTGGTTGGCATTAGTGAGCTTTATTGAAGCGATTTTCTTCCCCATTCCACCTGATGTGATGCTTATTCCGATGGCGATGACTCGCCCACAACGCTGGCTGCACATGGCGCTTGTAACGGCGTTGGCATCTGTGCTCGGCGGCATGGTGGGCTATTATATTGGCTTTGCTGCCTATGATTGGCTGCATCACTATATTGTGCAATTTGGCTATTTGGAAAAATTCAACCAAGTGATTGCGTGGTTTGACCAGTGGGGTGTGTTAGTGCTGTTTGTGGCAGGCTTTTCGCCGATTCCGTATAAAATTTTTACCCTTGCCAGTGGCGTGATGCAAATGGCGTTTTTACCGTTTGTTATCACCGCTTTCATCTCACGCGCGGCACGTTTTTTGTTGGTGGCGAAACTCGCAGCGTGGGGTGGGCCAAAAATTGAGGCGAAACTACGTCGCTCTATTGAAGTGATCGGCTGGAGCGTGGTAGTCTTAGCTATTGTTGCTTATTTTTTGTTACGAAAATAAATTCTAAAGGATTCTCTATGAAAGTATCGATTGTATTTCCGCTCAGTGCCTTGGCGCTGGCATTAGCAGGCTGTTCGAGTAATAATTCAGCTCCCGTTGAAAGTGCTGACGGCGCACTATCCCCTGGAATTATGCAACCTGTTGAAAACACTGGCGCAAGCAACGGCAGCTGGCAGCCAACGTTGCAGCCACAAAGCATGCCTGAAAGTATGAATGTGAGTACGGAAAATATTCAACAAAATGTACAAAGCGCCATTTCTCAGCCGATTGGTGATGTACAACAAAGTGCGCAAAATGCGGTCACCCAAGCCAAACAACGCACCCAAAGTGCGGTGACGAATGCCCAAACGCAAGTTACGCACACGCAAAAAACGGTCAGTACCGTAAAAACTAAAGCAAAAGCAGTATCACAAGATTTCACTATTCCGCGCGATGCTACTACTAATGCGCCGATTTACAATCAAATCGACAAAGGTTTTTATAAAGGCGATACCTACACTGTGCGTAAGGGCGACACCATGTTCTTGATTGCCTACATTTCAGGCATGGACGTGAAAGAATTAGCGGCGAAAAATAATATGAGCGAGCCGTATAGCCTTAAAGTGGGTCAAGTGCTGAAAGTTGGCGAAAGCCACGAAGCCGTCGCGCCAGCGCCAGCCGCAGCAGCAACGCAAAGTGCGGTTGTGCCAGCGCCAGCCCCTGCACCAAAACCAGCAGAGCCTGCGGTGACCTACACCTCAGGGCCGAATAACACCAAATTCGGTTCTGATGGCAGCATCAGTGGCCCTGTCAAGGCGGCGGTAGGTAATCCTGCTATGGCCGCAAACAAAGGCGTGAGCGCCACAACAGGCGTGGTCGCCAGCAGTGCAGGTGCGGTCGCCGCTAAAGCGAGCGTCACCCCACCACCGCCAGCGACCTCAAATATCCGCTGGAGCTGGCCGAGCAAAGGGCGTATTTTGCAGGGCTTCTCATCGGCTGATGGTGGTAATAAAGGGATTGATATAGCAGGCTCTCGTGGGCAAGCTGTAAATGCCGCCGCCAGCGGGCGCGTGGTGTATGCAGGTAACGCGCTACGGGGGTATGGCAACTTGATCATCATCAAACACAACGATGATTATTTGAGTGCCTACGCCCACAATGAAACCATTTTGGTTAAAGACCAGCAACAAGTTAGTGCTGGTCAACAAATTGCCAAAATGGGTAGCTCCGGCACCAACGGCGTGAAGTTACACTTTGAAATTCGCTATAAAGGCAAATCCGTCGATCCAATGCGCTATTTGCCAGCCCAATAATCACCGAAAACATCAGCGATCCGCTGATGTTTTTGTAAGGAGCACACATGAGTGGCTTAGCCATTATTTTAATGGGCGTGTCTGGCACAGGTAAAAGCAGCCTAGGGCAGGCCGCCGCACAGGCATTAAACCTCAAATTTATCGACGGTGACGATCTCCATCCGCGCGCCAATATTTTAAAAATGGCTCAGGGCTTGCCGTTAAATGATACCGACAGGCAGCCGTGGTTGGAACGTATTAATGATGCCGCCTTTTCCATTGTGCAAAAAAATGAAGTGGGCATTATTGTGTGTTCAGCTTTGAAAAAAGCCTATCGTGATCGTATTCGACAGGGCAATGACAAGCTCCGTTTCATTTATCTTGAAGGTGATTTTGCCGTGATTGCAAAGCGATTAGCCGCCCGTCAAGGCCATTTTATGGGGCAGGCGATGTTGCAAAGTCAGTTTGAGGCGCTTGAGCCACCGCATGGCGAACCTGATGTGCTTACCGTGGCGATTGCGGGTGAATTTAACGAGGTTTTGATGCGCCTTGAAACCGCACTTTATTCAATTTTGCCTAAAAATGCACAAAAACAAGTGACCTAGATCACAACGTGAAATCATTTTGGCGACAACGAGAAAAAGTTTTGCTATATTTAGAAACAATGTTTCATCTTTAGAAAGGATCAATTATGAGCTGGAAAATTCAACCGAGCGACGTGTTTTCTGCATCCCCTGTGGTGCCAGTGATGGTGATCAAAGATTTAAAAGACGCTGTGCCAATGGCGCAAGCCTTGAGCGCAGGCGGTATTAATGTGTTTGAAATCACCTTGCGCAGTGCTGTGGCGTTGGACGCCATCAAAGCCATCAGCGAGGCGATGCCACAGGCGTTAGTGGGCGCAGGCACCGTGCTCAATGCTGAGCAATATGACAACGCGGTGGAAGCGGGTGCGAAATTCATCATCTCTCCAGGAGCGAGTGTGAATTTGCTTAAACATGCCGCAGCCAGTGACATTCCGCTGATGCCTGGCACAGCCACACCATCTGAGATGATGACCGCACTTGAGCTGGGTTTTGATCACTTGAAATTCTTCCCTGCGGAAGCCAACGGTGGTGCGCCAGTGTTGAAAGCCATTTCAGCGCCATTGCCACAATTGAGCTTCTGCCCAACGGGTGGCATTAGTCCGAAAAACGTGGCGGATTATCTCGCCTTAAGCTGTGTTAAAACCGTCGGTGGCTCGTGGATGATTCCAAACAATGCGGTGGCTGCAGGCAATTGGGATGAAGTGACCCGCTTGAGCCAAGAGGCTGTGGCGCTGGTCAATAAATTGCGTGGCTAACGCACTACACGCCAAATAATGAATGCACGCAAACGCGTGCATTTTTTATGTAGAATTTGCGATCGTCATCGTAAAACACACCTTGCACACTCGCCTTTGACCGCACTTTGATTATCCTATGCAAAAAAGGAGGCAAAATGTCACTGGCGATAGTTTATAGCCGTGCTTGCATTGGTGTGCAGGCCCCGTTAATTACCATTGAAGTTCACATTAGCCGCGGTAAGCCAGGATTAACGTTGGTTGGGCTGCCCGAAGCAGCGGTCAAAGAGGCGCGTGATCGCGTGCGTAGTGCGTTGATTAACGCCAATTTTGAATACCCTGTGGCGCGCATGACAATCAATATGGCGCCAGCGGATTTGCCTAAAGAAGGCGGGCGTTATGATTTGGCCATCGCGCTTGGCATTTTAGCTGCATCAGGGCAAATTAACGCTGAAACGCTTACACAGTATGAATTTTTAGGCGAGCTTGCGCTCACAGGCGAGTTGCGTGGCACGCAAGGGGTGATCCCAGCGGTATTGGCGGCGCAAAAAGATCGGCGCGAGTTAATTATTGCTGCTGAAAATGCCGCACAAGCGAGCCTCATTGGCACAACTCAAACCCACTTTGCCGAATCCTTATTGCAGGTGGCGGGTTTTTTACAACAGCAGCAAGAGTTGCCCGTCGCGCAGTTGCTGCCAACACCTGAACAATACGCCAGCGAAACGCATTTATGCTTAACCGATATTATCGGTCAGCAACATGCCAAGCGTGCGCTGACCATCGCTGCTGCAGGGCAGCATAATTTGCTTTTTTTAGGCCCACCTGGCACAGGCAAAACGATGCTCGCCAGTCGCCTGACCGCACTTTTGCCTGAAATGTCGGACGAAGAAGCGATTGAAAGTGCCTCCATTGCCAGCCTGATTCAAACTCGAATAGAACAGCGTTATTGGCGCGAGCGGCCTTTTCGCGCTCCACATCACAGCGCCTCACTGGCAGCGTTGGTGGGCGGTGGTTCAAATCCTAAGCCAGGTGAAATTTCGTTGGCACACAATGGCGTCCTGTTCTTAGACGAGCTACCCGAATTTGAACGCCGTGTGTTAGATGCACTGCGCGAGCCGCTGGAGTCTGGTGAAATTGTGATTTCTCGGGCGAGTGCAAAAGTGCGGTTTCCTGCTAAGTTTCAACTGATTGCGGCGATGAATCCAAGCCCTACGGGGCATTATCAAGGCAACCACAATCGCGCCTCACAGCAACAGATTATGCGCTATTTAAATCGCCTTTCAGGGCCATTTTTAGATCGTTTTGATCTCTCTATTGAAGTGCCCTTGCTGCCTGCGGGCAGTTTACAGCGCGGTGGTGATCGCGGCGAGAGCACTGTGGTGGTGCGAGAGAAAGTTCATCGTGTACGGGCATTACAGCTGGCTCGCAATGGCTGCGTTAATGCGCAATTGCAAGGCAAATCATTAGATTACCACTGCAAGCTCAGTGAAAGTGATGCCACATTTTTGGAAAGTGCCTTGATCAAACTTGGCTTATCCGTGCGCGCATATCATCGTATTTTGCGTGTGGCGCGCACCATTGCCGATCTTGACGGTAGCCAAGAGATTGAGCGACAACATTTAAGCGAAGCGTTAGGTTATCGCGCGATGGACAGATTATTAGCGCGTTTGGCGCAAGCATAATGACCTAATATCTAGGCAAAGTGCGGTTTTTTGTCTGAAAATTAATCGAACAATGAGAAAAAACCACTTTTTTTGCAAAAAATACTTGTCAGCAAAATTATTATGCCTATAATACGCCTCACTTGTTTACGTCGCCGACTTAGCTCAGCAGGTAGAGCAACTGACTTGTAATCAGTAGGTCGCCAGTTCGATTCCGGCAGTCGGCACCATCAAACAAGTACCGTGGAGGGATTCCCGAGCGGCCAAAGGGAGCAGACTGTAAATCTGCCGGCTCAGCCTTCGAAGGTTCGAATCCTTCTCCCTCCACCATTTTCTATTTCCTAGTTGATGATCGGGGTAGATGAATAAGAACGCGGGCATCGTATAATGGCTATTACCTCAGCCTTCCAAGCTGATGATGCGGGTTCGATTCCCGCTGCCCGCTCCAACGCTGATATAGCTCAGTCGGTAGAGCGCACCCTTGGTAAGGGTGAGGTCGGCAGTTCGAATCTGCCTATCAGCACCACTCCTTATTACTCTTGCTTTCCCACTCATCTTATAGTTAATTACAATCTACATTAGGTTAATGTGGTAGAGAACCATCGATAACCGTGTTTGTTTAGAGGGACTTAAAATGTCTAAAGAAAAATTTGAA
>NZ_JABMII010000017.1 GCF_014884995.1 Spirabiliibacterium pneumoniae | reverse complement strand
GCTTGTGACCAAGAAGAACATTAAAAAGAACAAACAAAAAAGACAAAACGTAGCAAACAAAGTAACGGATAAAAAAGAATTATCCCGGCGGCGATAGTGCAGTGGTCCCACCTGACCCCATGCCGAACTCAGAAGTGAAACGCTGTAACGCCGATGGTAGTGTGGGGTCTCCCCATGTGAGAGTAGGACACCGCCGGGTTTTACCGAACAAGACACCTTGTAGCGATACAAGGTGTTTTTTTATGCCTGAATTTTACCTGTAGCGATGACCGCACTTTGGAGATGCTATAACAGTAATGTGGTGACGCAGTAATCAATAACAAAAGTATGCTAGGTTATAGCTCACTATCATAGCCCATCCTTTTTAGGAATAAAGTTTATATTGTAAATATTTAGCTTTACTAATTTATTGGGTGGCTTGATATAATACAATTCGCTTTTATTTTTAATAAAAACAAAAAGTATCAACGAAAGTTATAGTTAACTTAAATAGTTGAGGGTGTAATATAATGAGATAGTCAAAAGTCTTTTCTCTGATTATAATTTTTAGCGGTTATGCTGTTTAGAGCTCTCTTATTTGAAAGCTAAAGGGGAGTATACTAGAGTAGTTTATTCGTTTGAGTACAATAACACCACCGATAAGCACGAATTATGTACAGTCGATGTTGATAATAGCAGATTACTCAAATTGCTACTCATCATCTTGATTACTCAACTAAAATAACAGAAAACTCGGCAGGTATTGCAAACTAAAATACGGATAAAAGTGCGGTCGAATTATAAATATTCTGGAAAATGTACTGGTAACACCGCACTTTAATGATACAAGTGCGGTGTTACTGATAATTTTAGACGAATTGCAGCGCGACCATGTAAAGGGCGATGACCAGTAATATTAAACCTAATAGAGTGTTGGCGAGTTTGGGTTTGAGGATGCCGCGGATTTTCATGGAGAAGAAGCTCATTACAAATGAGCTGAGCACGACGATGCTGACGATGGAAAAGTTGACGTAGCCTATTTGCCATGAGTTAGCAAGGTGGATGCTTGGCGTTTTGGAGAGATACCCATAAAGGCTTCCAAGCCCGCCGATGACCATCATCCAGTTAGTGTAGGCGGACACTTGATGGGGCTTGACACTGGGAAGTTGGTTGACGAGTGGAGCCATAATTGATCCGCCACCGATACCTGTCATGCCAGCCACACTGCCGCCAAACAGGCATACGGCAATGCCTTGCCATGTGTCATTTTTGATTTTTTCGCCTTCTTTTTCGCTGTGTTTAAACGGTGAGGTTAAGAAGGTTTTAATGGCTAAAATCAGTAGCGTTACCACAAACACAGTAATGATGATCCAGTCTGCTACCAAAAAACTGACTTCAAAGCCGGCTTGCACGCCGATAATCATGCCGATAGACCATAATAGCATGCTGCGCATATTGATTTTAATCTGCTGTTTGTGAAACGAGATTAAATTAATAAGTGCGGTTCCCATGACAATGGTCAACGAGGTTGCAGCCACCATTTGCAGAGGGATTTCAGGGAATAATGTATGTAGCGTTGGCACCATCAACACGCCACCGCCAATGCCAAAAAGTGCTGACATGAGGTTGGTCAAAATGCCGCAGATAATCAAAATAAAAATTAGTGATACTGTCATAATCGTTACTATTCTGCCTCGTTGTGCGTATTGTGACGGAAATTTCAGCCACGCCTTATGATCATAGTCATATTTGCTGCTGCGAATTTATTGCCACACCTAGGCAAGCTAGGTGTGGCGTGAGGTTATGCACTGTGATAGTTTGGATTTGGTTGTGGGATGCGAGCACCGACATCAAGTTTCCACTGATCCAATTTTGCTTTGAGATTTTTCACGATTTCAGGGTGCGCAGTGCTCAGGTCGTGCTTTTCCCCTACGTCGTTGTGAATGTTGTAAAGCTCCAGTTTGCCATCTTCAAAAAACTCAAGCAATTTCCACTCGCCATCACGAATTGAGCACCCCGGTGTGCAGCCTTGATTGCTGTAATGTGGGTAGTGCCAGTAAAGCGCTCGGTCAAGTGCGGTTTGCGTTTGGGTGAGAATTGGCAAAATGCTCACGCCGTCGCAGTGTTGTTCTGGGCGCAGTGGTAAACCAGCAGCTTCTAATAATGTTGGATAGAAATCGGTGGAGGTCACGGGTGTTTCCAGCAGCACATTCGGGGCGATTTTGCCCGGCCAACGCACAATCAATGGCTCACGGGTGCCGCCTTCATACATCCAGCCTTTGCCTTCACACAATGGTTTGTTCGTGGTTGGAGAGCCTTCCGCCGTGGCAAGCCCGCCGTTGTCGCTGTAAAAAATCACGATAGTGTCTTCTTCAAGACCGTTTTCTTTTAAGCAATCAAGCACGCGGCCAATGTTCCAGTCAAGATTTTCCACCATTGCGGCGTAGGTTGGGTCGCTTTGCACGGTGCGGCGCAGAACATAATCATCTTGCTTGTGTACACACGGGAAGTGCTCGCCTTTTTCAAATGGATTGATTTGATCCAGCCCGAGACTACGCGCCTTTTTGCGGTATTTTTCCACCAAATTGGTGTGGCACTCAATTGGCGTATGCACCGCGTAGTGGGAGAGATACATAAACCACGGTTGATCGCTCTCTTTGCCTTCACGGATCAGTTTGATCGCTTCATCCGTTAAGCGGTCGGTGAGGTATTCTCCCTCTGGGCCATCCTCTAAAGTTTCAATGCCGTAAGGCGAGAAATAGCCTTTAAATGGGTGCCCCCAATCGCAGCCGCCGATGTTGACATCAAAACCGTGTTTGTCAGGGTAGGTTTCAAAGCGGCGTTCATCGTGTTTGCTAAGATGCCACTTGCCGACATGCCAAGTGCGGTAGCCTCCTTCTTTGAGCGCTTTGGCAAGTGAAAATTCATCGGTGCTGAGATGATCAATGTAAGGCACATCAGCCAATTTCCCTTCAGAACGCCCCCCAAGCCATTGGGTCATCCCTAACCGCGCAGGGTATTTGCCTGTGAGAATGCTCGCACGGGTTGGCGAGCACACAGGGCAAGAGGCGTAGGCGTCGGTGAAACGCGCGCCTTCTTGCGCAAATTGGTCAAGGCGCGGTGTTTCATAGAAAGTGCTGCCATAACAGCCAGTGTCTGTCCAGCCGTAATCATCGAGCAGGATAAATAAAATATTGGGTTTTTTAGCCATCATCATCACTCCTTATTATTCGCATAGCGATTAGCGATATAGCGATTATAAATAGGTTGCACTTTTAAGTGTAGCCATGCGCACACCACAGCGCAAATGGCGGCAGCGATCAGGAAATACGTCCAAAAGTCAGGTGAAACAACATCTTCGGCATAGGCTAAGCCTACTTTTGAGAAGATAACATAGATAAGCGTTGCACAAGAAAGCAAAATGCCGCTGGTGAGTAATGAGTAATTCCATGCCGTCATATTCACTTTGGCTTTATGGGTTGCCAGCACCGCTTTAGCTTCGCCTGGACGCACTTTAGCCCACACAATCAGCATGATGATTTCAAAGATAAAGAGTAAGCCGTAAACGTGCATCCAGTGAATATGAATGTATTTTTTCAAGCCAAAGACTAATAGATAGTAAACAATGACATGGAAGATAATCATAAACTTAGCTGCAAATTCACTCACATGCAGGCGTTTACCAAACAAACCGAGTAATACAAGGCTAACAATGGGAATGGCGATAAAACCAGTGAATTGTTGTAAGAAAATAAACAAGCCTTGTGGCGCGTAGAACAGATTCGGCGCGATCACAATGGTTAGGGCTGAGCAAGCAATCCCGAAAAATTTTGATACTTTAATGACTTTTTCATCGTTAGCTTGAGGATTGATAATCGGTTTATAAATATCCACAGCAAACAAGGTGGAAGCGGAGTTAATCAATGAATTGTAGGTTGAGAATACCGCTCCGAGCAATACGGCAACAAACAAGCCTAACAATGGCGCAGGTAATACATTGGCAACCAATGTTGGGTAGGCTAAATCTTTGCTTTCAAAGCCTGTGCCATAGAGATGGAATGCAATCAGACCAGGGAAGAGTGCGATAAACGGCACAATCATTTTAAAGAAGCCCGCCAATAACAAGCCTTTTTGCCCTGATCGTAGGCTTTCTGCCCCTAACGCGCGCTGAATGATGAACTGGTTGGTGCCCCAATAGAAGGTGGCGAGCACCATTAAACCTGTGAATACGGCAGCAATGGGAATAGCGTCAAGTTTTGATCCCACGCCGATAGCATCCAGTTTTTCTGTGTTGGTGACGGCGATGTAATGCAACGTTTCAACCAAGTTGCCTTGAATTTTGTCACCTAACGCCATTAAACCAAATACAGGAATCATACAGCCAATCACCAAAAGCCCGATACCGTTCAATGTATCAGACACGGCAACCGCTTTTAGCCCTCCAGCTACGGCGTAGATCGCACCGATAATGCCAATTACTACGGTGCATAGCCACAGCGCTTCCATTTTGGAAAGCCCGAGCCAGTGTTCGATATTGAGAATTTTCATCAAGGCCAGTGCACCACCATAAAGCACGGTTGGCGACCATACAAACAGATAACCAAACATAAAGAGATACACGATAAGTTTACGCGTGCCTTCGCCGTAATGGGAGCTTAAAAATTCAGGCATGGTGGAAAATGCGCCGCCGAGATACATTGGCAAGAACAAAATGGCGAGTAAAATAATGCCTCGAATGGCCCAAATTTCCCAAGCCAATGCGGTCATATTGCCCGCATAAGCCACGCCGCTTTGACCGACCAATTGCTCAGTGGAAATGTTGGTCAGCAGCAAAGAGCCTGCAATAAACAAAGCACCGAGTTTGTTGCCCGCGAGAAAATAGCCACTGGAGGTGGAAATGGTTCCTTTGGTTTTATACCACGAGAACCACGCAACAAATGCCATAAAGGCAAAGCAGGTGATAAATGCAAACATAATGTTCTCCTTTGCGTGAATATGTATTGTCAGTTTAAGGAGCGTGCTATCAAACCATTATGATCACGGTCAGAAATTGGATGTGAAATGCCTCACAAAAATATAAAGTGCGGTTGTAAGAGAAGGAAAAATAGTGTGTTTCGTGATTAAGATCACGTCGATTATATGATCATTATTATAACGATTTGCTAACAAAACGACTACCCTAAAAATGCACTGTCAGCTTGCGCAGTGTTTGTGCAATATATTGATATTCATCATTATTTTAAGTTTCTCGCAATATTTAGATGTGAAGTGCGGTTTAAGGAGCAAATATGTTTGTTACAATAATCAGCTTTCTCGTGGTCACGGGACTTGTGGCACTCGTGTCGTGGTATCGAACCAAAAACGATGATTTAACCACCTCAAAGGGTTATTTTTTGGCTGGGCGTGGTTTGGGCGGTTTGGTCATTGGTTGTTCCATGGTGTTGACTTCGTTGTCAACAGAACAATTAATCGGGGTAAATGCGAATTCATATAAAGGCAATTTCTCCATCATTGCATGGACGGTACAGTCCGTCATTCCATTGTGTTTTTTGGCGTTGTATTTGCTACCAAAATACATTAAAAACGGCTACACCACCATTCCTGAATTTTTTGAAAACCGTTTTGACCGTCAAACTCGGTTGATTATGTCGACGCTGTTTTTGATTTTCTATCTCTTTATCGCTATTCCAACCGCACTTTACACAGGGGCGATTGCGTTTAACAAAATTTTTAATCTTGAAACCATTTTTGGGATCACGTACGCTGAATCTATTGTCTATACCGTGATTGCCATCGGGATTGTCGGCTCCATTTATGCGATTTTTGGGGGCTTGAAAGCGGTGGCGGTGTCTGATACCGCTAATGCCATCATCTTGGTGATTGGTGCGCTACTAGTGCCCATCTTTGCGTTGGCGTATCTTGGCGATGGCAGCTTTACTGAAGGGGTGAGAGTGATCACTACCACCCATGTGGAAAAATTTAATGCCATTGGAAGTGCCACCGACGCTGTGCCATGGCCAGCGATGTTTACAGGAATTTTGATTGTAAACTTCTTCTACTGGACAACCAACCAAGCGATTGTGCAACGTGCGTTGGGCGCACGCAATCTTCAAGCGGGACAAAAAGGGATTTTGATTGCAGCACTCTTCTTGCTGTTGTTGCCAATTATTTTAAACCTACCAGGACTGTTGAGCTTCCATATTGTCGGCCCTGGCCTTGACCCAATCGATTTGTCATACCCAGAATTGGTTAACCGCGTGATGCCAACCGCACTTAAAGGGTTCTTCGTTGCGGCTTTGTTCGGCGCTATTTTGAGTACCTTTAACTCGTTCTTAAACTCTGCGGCGACCATTTATTGTAAAGACTTGCTGCCGTCGATTAGTCAAAAAGTGCGGTCTGAAAAAGAGCTGATCACCTATGCGAAAAAAATCTCTGCCGTGATGGCGGTGGTGACGATGATTATTGCACCACTTTTAATGTTCGGCACCGATGGTATCTTCTTAGTGGTGAAACGCTTTGCTGGCTTTGTGAATATTCCAATCGTGGCGTTGTTTGCTGTGGGGATTTTTAACCGCACGGTGTCAGGTAAAGCCGCACGTATTGCTGTATTGCTGCACATTATCTTGTATTTTACCCTAGTGTGGGTGCTGAAAGTGAAAGCGAACTTTGTGTATGTGATGGCATGGTTGTTCGTGTTTGATGTGGTGGTCATGCTTGTGCTAGGTACATTCTTAAAACGCGCTGAACCTTATCAAGACAGTATAGTAAACAAAGGGGATGTTGATCTCTCCAACTGGAAATATGCTAAGATGACCGTAGCGTCATTGGTATTGGGGTTGGTGACACTCTATTCGCTACTTTCACCGATTGGTCTTGCGTCAGAATGGGGCAACCCGTCGATGATTCTGCTGGCGTATGCCGTTATCCAAGTCATAATTATTGTGGTTATGCGTAAAAAAGCCTAGGAGTAAATGATGAATAATGTTGTCTATATTTTGTTGGATCAAGTCAGAAAAGACATGCTGGGCGCCTATGGGCATAAAATTGTGAAAACACCCAATATTGATCGTTTGGCTAAAGAAGGGATCCGTTTTAACAATGCGTTTACGCCAGCCTCTGTCTGCGGGCCTGCGCGGACATCATTATTCACAGGATTGATGCCGTCGTCGCACGGCATTATCCGCAACGGCGAAAAGGGCGGAACAGGCGAGGTCAGCAAAGATCAAGCCAATATTGCCGATGTGCGTGGTTACAACACCTATGTCGTGGGGAAATGGCATGTGGGTACGCGTTGTGTGCCTGAAGACTACGACATCAAAGGGCATAATTTTGATGGCTATGGTTATCCTGGCAGTGGCGTGTATAAAAATTTGGTGTTTGATCAACCGCCAACTCATTCCAACCGTTACAAAGAATGGCTGGAGGAAAAAGGCTTTGATATTCCTGAAGTGAGCCGCGCCTATTTTGGGGACAATCCGCACTTGCGTGTACAGGAGTTGTGTGGATTGCTCTCGGGTAGCAAAGAAGCGACTATTCCGTATTTTATTATTGATGAGGCGAAACGCTATATTCGAGAATCGTTAGATGAAAACAAGCCATTTTTTACGTGGGTCAATTTCTGGGGGCCGCATACACCGTGCATCGTGCCTGAGCCGTATTATTCCATGTATAACCCTGATGATGTGGTGCTGGATAAAAGTTTCTTCACCCCGTTGGAAGGCAAACCAGGGCATTATAAAACGATTTCCAAAATGTGGGGTATGTGGAGTGCTAGTGAAGAACATTGGAAAGAAGTCATTTGTAAGTTTTGGGGATATATCACCTTAATTGATGATGCCATCGGTGAACTGTTTGCCTTTTTGGAAGAAAAAGGGCTGTATGATCAAACCTTTGTTGTGGCAACCGCCGATCATGGTGATGCCATGGGGGCGCATAAAATGATCGAAAAAGGTGAGTTTATGTTTGAAACTACCTACAACATTCCGATGATTATCAAAGATCCACAGTCTCATCGTGTCAATGAAGAAGATGATAATTTGATTTATCTCCACGATCTCACCTCAACCGTGTTTGATATTGCAGGGCAAGCGGTGCCTGAGGCCTTTGAAGGAGAGAGTTTGCTGCCGATTGTGCGTGAGGGGAAAAATAACACGCGTAAAGGTGTACTCGGGCAGTTAGCTGGGCATTTCGTCTATTTTGAACAGCGAATGTGGCGGCGGAAGGATTACAAATTGGTGTTCAACGCCAGTGATGTGTGTGAGCTTTACGACATCAAAAATGATGTCGAGGAGCTGCATAATCTTTTCTATGATGAAGCCTATCGCGAGGTTAAAAAAGAGATGCTAGAAGAGATGTATGCAGAGATGACACGCCTAAAAGATCCGCTGGCAAATTGGGTATATCGAATTATTGATGAAGTGTAAGGAGGCGAGATGCGTTATTATGCGGGTGTCGATATTGGTGGCACGAACACAAAAATAGGGCTGGTGGACGACAGTTTTAATGTGCTGGCGCAAACCCAAATCAAAACGCGCTCCGCCGACGGCGCTGAGCGCACATTTACACGCATTTGGGAGAGTATCAACCAGCTTGTTCGTGAGCAAGGTTTAGAGATTGACGCACTGGAGGGCATAGGGCTCGGCATTCCTGGGCCTGTGGTGGACAATGCAATTGTTAAAATTGCAGCCAACTTTTCGTGGGGCAATGATTTTAACGCTAAAGCCTTGCTTGAGCGTATTGCTAAAAAGCCCGTGAAAGTGGACAACGACGTGCGCGTTATTACGCTGGGTGAAAAACTGTTTGGGCAATGCCAACACTACGACAACGCAATTGTTATACCGATTGGCACAGGCGTGGCCTCAGGTTTAATTATCAATGGGCAGGTGGTTGCAGGCAGTGCAGGGTTTGCTGGCGAGTTTGGTCACATTCGCGTGGAAGAAAATGGCTATCAATGTGGCTGTGGCTTGCAAGGCTGCTTAGAAACGTATGTTTCGGCACCAGGCATTGTGCGTGCGGCCAAAAAAGCCCTTAAAGAAAAGCCAAGTGGTATGCTTTACCAAAATTTTAGTAATTGTTTGGAACGCCTCGAAGCGCATCACGTTTTTGAATGCGCGCAAGCAGGCGATGAGCTGGCCGAGCAAGTGATCGCACAATTTTGCCGTCATTTAGCTTTTGGCATTGGGGTGCTGGTGAATCTTCTCAACCCACAAGCCATCGTGTTGGCAGGAGGTGTGGCGAAATCAGGGGATTATATTATTGAGCGCGTATGGCGCATCTTACCGCACTTTGCCTTAGGGGTATCGCTGAAAACATTAACGATCAGCGCGACCGCACTTTCTGAAACGGCAGGCATTAAAGGCGCCGCTGCACTGATGATTAAAGTATAAAAGGGCGTAATGCCCTTTTATCTGTTATCTCTATCACACTTTTGCTGATTGCAGCTTTTCTTCTGCCCCCATCGTGGCACAATTGAGAAAAGTTGTTATCGGGATTTTGTATGCACACACCACATCAGGCGTTAAAAAATTGTCAACTCACCTATCTTCACACCCTTGAAAAGGGCACAACCATTTATAAACAAGGCGAACGGGCTAACGAATTTTATTATGTGGAAAGCGGATTGATCGGGCTTTATCACACGTTAGAAAACGGTAAAGAAAGCCTGTTGCGCCTGTATCAAAAAGGCGATTATTTTGGCTTTCGCACGCTTTTTGGCAGGCCTTTTTATCATTGTAGTGCCAAGGTAATGATGGAGGCGGAAGTGGTGCGCATTCAGCCCCATGACTTGCTCAGTTTTCTTAAAGATAACCCCGAAACGGGCCAAAAGCTGCTTTATACGCTTGCCAATGAACTCGGTGATGCGGAGTATCGTTTAGCGAAAAGTGCCTATTTGAAAAGCCTCGACCGTGTCATCGATAGCGTCTATTTTTTAAGTGAAAATTACCCTGATTACGCATGGACTTATCGCGAAATTGCCGAATATGCTGGCTGTGAAACGGAAACGGCCATTCGCATTGGACGCGAGCTGAAACAAAAAGGCCTGCTAAAAAGTAGCGTGCGCCACCCAAGGCGGAAAAATAAAAGTTAAGTGCATTTGCCATTCGACAGCGTTTTTAATCTGTGCAACAATGCCACATTGCCTTTGGATTTAAGGAGATGTGATGTTAACCGTATATGGCATTAAAAATTGCGATACCGTCAAAAAAACTCTCAATTGGCTCTCTGAGCACGGCGTGCCTGCCCAGTTGCATGATTACCGTCAAGACGGCATCGATGCAGCCTTGATTGCAAAGCTGACCGCACTTTTTCCGTGGGAAACGCTCGTGAATAAGCGCAGTACCACATGGCGTAACCTTGATGACGCCACTAAAACCGCACTTTCACCTGATAATGTAGGCGAATTGCTGCTGGCCAACCCAACCCTGATCAAACGCCCGATTGTATTAGGTGCCCGTGAGCCGTTGATCGGGTTTAACGAAAAACAATACGCACAGGTGCTTCAGGGGGAATGATGCAACACGAAATTATCTCCCTTGCACAAGCGCTTATCCGCCGAGCTTCAATCAGCCCGCAAGATTTGGGTTGCCAAACTTTGATTGCTGAAAAATTGACCAAGTGCGGTTTTGACTGTGAATGGATGCCGTTTGGCGATACGCTCAATTTATGGGCGACTCACGGGCAGGGCAGCCCATGCCTTGCTTTTGCAGGGCATACGGATGTGGTGCCTGTGGGTGATGAAACACAGTGGCATTACCCACCGTTTTCAGCAGAGATCGTCGGTGATATGCTCTATGGGCGCGGTGCGGCCGATATGAAAGGCTCACTGGCAGCGATGGTGGTGGCAGCGTGTGCATTTGTGCAACAAAATCCCAATCACAAAGGTAAAATCGCCTTTTTGATCACCTCCGATGAAGAGGCCGCTGCCACCGATGGCACCGTCAAGGTGGTGGAACGATTAATGCAACGCGGTGAAACCATAGATTATTGCATGGTGGGTGAGCCTTCAAGCAGTAATGTACTGGGTGATGTTGTTAAAAATGGCCGACGTGGTTCGATTACAGGTGATCTTCA
Source organism: Spirabiliibacterium pneumoniae (assembly GCF_014884995.1). Classification (GTDB taxonomy): domain Bacteria; phylum Pseudomonadota; class Gammaproteobacteria; order Enterobacterales; family Pasteurellaceae; genus Spirabiliibacterium; species Spirabiliibacterium pneumoniae. Next base: position 10,174 of record NZ_JABMII010000017.1, on the reverse strand, counting down.
TGTGTTTGGTATTCAAGGCCATGTTGCCTACCCACACTTGGCGGAAAACCCTGTGCATAAAGCACTCAAAGCACTCGATGAGTTGGTGAGTATCCAGTGGGATAACGGAAATGAGTACTTCCCGCCGACGAGCTTGCAAATTGCCAATATTCACGCGGGCACAGGCAGCAATAACGTGATTCCAGGTGAGCTTTTTGTGCAGTTTAATTTGCGTTTTAGCAATGAGCAAACCGCTGAGAAAATCCAGCAACGGGTCACCGCACTTTTGGAGCACTATGGTTTGAACTATAACCTACAATGGCGCCTATCGGGCAATCCGTTTTTGACCCCTGAGGGCGAATTTGTTAACGCAGTGAAAAATGCGGTTGGCGCTGTGCTGAATGTTGAGCCGAAACTCGACACGGGCGGCGGCACGTCGGATGGGCGATTTATCGCGCAAATGGGGGCGCAGGTGGTCGAGTTTGGGCCACTCAATCGCACCATTCACAAAGTGGACGAATGCGTCAGCGTGCGTGATCTGTGTGCGCTTGCGCACGTTCACCTGCACTGGCTCAAGCAGCTGTTGGGGTAGCCAATGAATTTTACTAGCGAGATGCTCACAGGTCAAACGCAAGCCCATTTAGTGCCGTTGCCTAGCCCTTACGCCAGCCACCACAAGTTGCATCGTGAAACACTCAGTGCGTTTCAAGGCTTGCAACAAAGTGCGGTCAAGGCGGGGTTTGATTTGCAACCAGCCAGTTCATTTCGTGATTTTGAACGCCAGCGTCTTATTTGGAATGGCAAAATGAGTGGCGAGCGTAAAGTGCATGATGACAACGGTTGCGCGCTGGATTTCAGAGGCTGTGATGAATGGCAGAAAATTCAAGCGATTTTGCGCTGGTCGGCGATGCCGGGCGCCAGCCGTCACCACTGGGGCAGTGAAATTGATTTTTATGACCCAACGCGCTTGCCTGCGGGGCAAGCCTTGCAGCTTGAACCGTGGGAGTATCAAGCGGGCGGCTATTTTGCCGATCTCAGTGCGTGGCTGATGGATGCCTTACCGCACTTTGACTTTTACCTCCCGTTTATGCAAAACAGCAGCAAAGCGATCGGGTGTGAGCCGTGGCATATCAGCCATCGCGCAGTAGCAGAATGTGCTGCGCGCCAATTTACTCCTGATGTGCTCATAAAAAGCTGGCAGCACGCGCAAGTGTTAGGCAAAGCGATACTGTGTCAGCACCTTGATGATATTTTTGTGCAATTTATTTTATGAAATTAATTTTATATATATTGGAATTATTTTTTAGTTTTAAAAAAATGTGATCTCGCCCGAATTATTGAGAATTTCTTGAAAAAACCGTTGCCGAGTGCGCGTGTGCTCGGTATATTTTGCAAACTTGCTGGTAAGAGCAATATAACAATTACTTTATTTTCTCCCCTTCAATTAGGAGTCATTTTATGTCAAATATTTTTGCAAATGTGCAAAAAGTCGGAAAGGCATTAATGTTGCCTGTTTCTGTGTTGCCTGTGGCTGGGATTTTGCTCGGCATCGGGGCGGCACACTTTTCTTGGATGCCTGAAATTGTATCTAACTTGTTTGAACAAGCCGGTGGCTCAGTGTTTGGGCAAATGGCATTGTTGTTCGCCATCGGTGTGGCACTGGGATTTACCAACAATGACGGGGTAGCAGGCTTGGCTGCCACCGTAGGTTACGGCATTATGATCGCAACCCTTAAAGTGATGGCACCTATCGTGGGTGTGGAATCCATCGACACGGGGGTACTTGGTGGAATTTTAGTCGGAGGCGTGGCCGCATGGTCGTTTAACCGTTTCTTCCGTATCCAGCTGCCAGCCTATTTGGGCTTTTTTGCAGGCAAACGCTTTGTGCCGATTGTCACGGGTTCACTGACCATTTTACTGGGCGTGGGCTTGGCCTTTATCTGGCCGCCAGTGGGGCATGTGATTGACCTGTTCTCGAATTGGGCAGCAGAGCAAAATCCACAGCTAGCATTTGGGATCTACGGCGTGGTTGAACGTACGCTCATTCCATTTGGTTTGCACCACATTTGGAATGTGCCGTTCTTCTTCCAAGCAGGCACTTGTCAAAATGCCAACGGCGAAGTGCTGCACGGCATCGTGACCTGCTATGTTTCCGCAACAGAAGCAAGTCGCACCGCAGAAATGGGCTATTTTGGACAGCTGGCAGGCGGTTATATGTTTAAAATGTTTGGTCTGCCAGCCGCTGCTATCGCGATTTGGCGCGCGGCAAAACCTGAAAACCGCGCTCGCGTGGGTGGCTTGATGATTTCAGCTGCATTGACATCATTCTTAACAGGGATCACCGAACCCCTTGAGTTCTCATTTATGTTTGTTGCGCCGATTTTGTATGTTGTGCACGCCATTTTAGCAGGCTCTGCGTATGTGGTGACCAATATGCTTGGCATGGTACACGGCATGACCTTCTCCCACGGCTTTATTGACTTTGTGGTGCAATCATCCAACGCACATAAATTGTGGCTTTTCCCTGTGGTGGGCGCGATTTATGCCGCGATCTATTTCACCGTGTTTACAGTATTGATCAAAGTGATGAATCTCAAAACGCCAGGCCGTGAAGAAGTCACCGCCGACAGCAACAGCGTGTCTGAAAGCAAAGAAGACGAAATGGCGGCGAATTTGGTGGCGGCATTTGGTGGCAAAGAAAACATCAAGAGTTTGGATGCCTGTATCACTCGTTTGCGCGTGGGCGTACACGACATTACCAAAGTGGATCAAGCACGGCTTAAAGCTCTTGGAGCCGCAGGTGTTGTGGTGGTCGGTAGTGGTATTCAAGCCATCTTTGGCACCCGTTCGGAAAATTTGAAAACCGATATGGATCACTGGATCAAAGCCAACTAACCGCACTTTATGTGACAACCCTGCCAATAGGCAGGGTTTTTTTATACAAAAAGACTTGCATTGCGGTGAAAAATCAATATACTAGTTTACTAGTACATTAAATCACAAATAGAGAAGGTTCTTCGTATGAAATTGGTTAAAAAAGTTGTTATTTCAGCCTTGAGCGCACTGGCATTAATGAGCACAGCTCATGCAGCAGACGGCGTAAAAAAAGTCGCGATCACCACCATTGTTGAGCACCCTGCATTAGAGGAAATCCGCCAAGGAATTGTGGATCAACTCGCAAAAGAAGGCTTTGTGGACGGCAAAACCATCAAAATTGATTATCAAAACGCGCAAGGCAGTGGCGCCACGGCAGGGCAAATCGCACGCAAATTTGTTGGCGACAACCCAGATGTGATCATTCCTATCACCACTCCTAGCGCGCAGCCTGTAGCAGCGGCAACGCGTTCAATTCCTGTGATTTTTTCAGGCGTGACAGACCCGATTCACGCCAAATTAGTCAAACAATTCGGTAAAAATCCAGGTAACATCGCTGGCGTGTCGGATCAAGCACCACTAGAGCCACAAATTGAGGTTATGCAAAAATTGATTCCAAACTTAAAAACCATTGGTTTTATTTATAGCCCAGGTGAGGCTAATTCCGTTGCTGTGCTTGATATGCTGGAAAAAGCAGCCGCTGAGAAAGGTTTGAAAGTGCTTGCCATGCCAGCCCAACGCACGGTGGACATTTCAACGGCGGCAGCAAGCCTTGTGGGCAAGGTACAAGTGATTTACACCTCTGAAGACAATAACGTGGTTTCTGCCTATGAAGCGCTCTACAAAGTGGCGAGTGATAGCAAAATTCCATTGATTGCTTCCGATTTAGGCTCCGTGAAAAAAGGCGCGATTGCCGCAATCGCAACAAATCAATACAATGTTGGCGTAGAAACTGGTAAACTTGCAGCCCAAGTGTTGCGTGGCGAGGCGGTATCGAATCTCAACACCATTCGTACCGACCATGATCTGGATTTCTTCTTGAATGTGAAATCCGCCACAGCGCAAGGCATTAACGTTCCTCAAGCGCTGCGAGAAAAAGCCACCCAAATTATTGAATAATAACGGCTTTGCAACCGCACTTTGAACTCAAAGTGCGGTTTGGTATTTTTTTATGACAACGGTTTTATTTTTAGGCGCGCTTGAGATTGGCTTGATTTATGCCCTCGTCGCACTCGGCGTGCTGATTTCATTTCGTATTTTAGATTTTCCTGACCTTACCGCCGACGGCAGTTTTCCGCTCGGTGGTGCCGTGTGTGCCGTGTGCATTATCAATGGCGTGAATCCATGGGTGGCCACCATCTTAGCCACATTCGCAGGGGCTATGGCGGGCTTTGTCACTGCGTGGTTGCACGTTTCGCTGAAAATTTTACAACTGCTGGCGAGCATTTTGGTGATGCTCGCGCTGTATTCCGTCAACTTACGCATTATGGGTTCGCCCAATGTTTCCCTGCTTGGCGAGCCGATTATTTACGACACTTGGGCGGGTGATAATTTCGAGACGCTGCGCTACTGGCAGCCATTGATGGCGCTAGGCTTTGTGATTGTGGGTAAGTTATTCCTAGATTGGTTTTTTAACACCCAAACAGGCCTTGCGGTGCGCGCAACGGGCGCCAACGCCCGCATGGCAAAAGCGCAGGGCATTTCCACAGGTAAAATGGTTTTTCTCGGTATGGCGATTTCCAACGGCTTGATTGCCTTAGGCGGTGCGCTGTATGTGCAAAGTCAAGGCGGGGTGGATATGTCTATCGGCGTGGGTACAATTGTGATTGGCTTGGCGGCTGTCATTATTGGCGAAACCTTGATTCCTTCAAAAAATATTGTGGTGATCACCCTTGCGGTGGTGATCGGCTCGATTTTATATCGCTTTTTTATTGCTATTGCGCTGAGCAGTGACACCTTGCGTGAAATAGGTTTCCGCGCACAAGATCTGAACCTTGTGACCGCACTTTTAGTGGTGCTGGTGCTGGTTGCGCCGCAAATCAAAGCCAAAATGCTTGCACGCGGTAAGGGGATGCCGTCATGATGAAATTAATCAATTTGCACAAAACTTTCAACCGCGGCACACCGATTGAAAATCCCGTCCTGCGCGGTATTTCGCTGGATATTGCCGAAGGGGAATTTGTCACCGTGATCGGCAGTAACGGTGCAGGCAAATCCACCTTACTCAACGCCATTTGTGGTGATTATCCCGTCGATTGTGGCAAAATTTTCTTAAGCGGAGTAGACGTCACTAAGCAAAGCACCAGCCGCCGTGCAGCCATGGTTGCACGCGTGTTTCAAGATCCAATGCAAGGCACCTGTGAAGGCTTGACCATTGAGCAAAATATGGCGCTGGCGTATTACCGAGGTCGCCGCCGTGGCTTGGGGTTTTTCAGCAATAAAGCCACACGCGAGCTTTTTCAAGACAAACTGTCTATGCTCAAGCTCGGGTTGGAAAATCGTCTCAATGATCGCATGGGCATGCTCTCTGGTGGGCAGCGCCAAGCTGTCAGCTTGCTGATGGCATCACTGCAACCCTCTACTATTTTACTGCTCGACGAACATATCGCCGCCCTTGACCCAAAAACGGCAGATTTTGTGATGGCGTTAACGGATCAAATTGTGCGTGGGAATAAGTTGACGGTATTGATGGTGACCCACTCCATGCGCAAGGCGCTGGATCACGGTGATCGCACCGTGATGTTGCATCAAGGGCAAGTGGTGCTGGACGTCAGTGGTGACAAGCGCGCCCGCATGGACGTGCCAGATTTGTTGGCGATGTTTGAGCGCACGCGCGGTGAAGAAATTAGCGACGATAGTTTGTTGCTAGGGTAAGCAGTGACCGCACTTTGCATTAACAAAGTGCGGTTTTTGTTTTTCACCGTTTTGTTCTGGCGCTCCGCGCGCATGGTCATAACTCCGTTATCTTTATCACGCTTTCGCCTGCGGCGGGCAGCGTGATTTAAAAACAACTATTGGGAAATCTTATTTAAAAGCTGAGCTCTTACATCCCTTCCTTTCTCATCTTCTTTGCTTGCCATAATAAACAAACATCTACCATTGCTTAATGCTTCCCAACGTTCACCAATTAAGCATTTTTCCTTGCTGTCATCATTGGTTTTGTAGGGTTCACCTTTATATTCCACAATCAAAATTCTGTCGTCGTTTAACACAGCAATAAAATCAGGATAAAAATTATTTTTGGCAAGCGGCAAGCTAAAACCACGGTGAACAGGATTGCGAATCCAATATTTCACTTGTGGCAAGCTGTCAATGATCGTGGCGCACTCATATTCTTCACCCTGGGATTTTAAATCTTCAATCTGAGCGAAGTAGGCTTTTTGAAATCGGTAACGCCCGTTGTAAAAAGGTGGATGAGGCAAATAGTGGTTAGGGTTAAATTCAAATTGATATTGCGTATCCAAGCAGATCTGAACATCTCCATTATCCCCAAATAGAGAGCGTTGGTATTGTAAATTGACTGCCTGCTCGCGATAATCATTAATCAGATTTGTGATTTCTCGTACTAAGTTGAATCTTTGGTTAACAAGAGTGGTTAAGTTTTCACATCTTGTCAATAAATCACTAATTAATCTGCGCAAAAAGGTTTGTGATTGAACTTGTGAAACATCTGGCAATTTAAGCTGACTATCTAGCCAACGCACAAAATCATTCTCTGTCATGTCTAGCCAATCATCAGAAAAAGAGAACTGCTGCACTTGTTGGAAATGATAGGAAATATGGTCATTTTCTACTACATCAATTTCAAAGGCTGGGCTGTCATCTTGTAAGTTAAAACATTCCAGCTTGGCTGGATAATCTAATAAATTCCAGCCGTAATAATCCAACAGTATTTCTGTCTCTGCCAATTCTAACTCGCCTTGAATTTGCATACAAAGTTGTGGAATAGCGGGAAAAATTGCTCCTTTTTGAGCTGGCGACGCATTTTCGGCGATATTGGCATTATGGATGATAATGCTATTTTCCAGCTTTTCTTTCTGTTTACCTGTGGCAGTTGTTGTGATCACTTTTCTCAGATTGGCACCAATATTGCCTTGCACCTGCACCAAAATCACGTCATCTTGCTGGGTGATTGTTAACTGATTACGCTCATCATCATTTAATATAGCCACATCAGGTATTTTGCTTAATTCAAATATCGTTGTTGGTGACGCTGGTGTAAACAGCGGCATATCCAAGCCATCAAGTTCGTCTTGCTGTGGTGATGTTTTGAGCATTTGTGCCACTTCTAAGGCTTCAAATCCCATCGCAATTAAGCGATCGCCTAAACTGCGTGCCGTCGTGCCAAAGTGAGGTGAAGAAAGGTGAGCATAGGCTCGGTTTAAATCTTCAATTACACGACGCTTAGCATAGGGCATACGAAGCACTCGTCCTAATAGTTGCTCAGCCTCCTTGCTACTACCTACATTTTGTACAGAGCAGAAGACATAGGCAAAGGGGCAATCCCAGCCTTCTTTTAGTGCTTCAATAGTAATAACATAATTTATTGGGCACGATTTATCAGCGATGTTCACATTATCCAATTCATGTTGCTCTCCTGTAACGACCGCAATTTCTTTTTCATCAATATGCAATGTTTCTACTAAATATTTCTTGAGTACGTCTACTGTAATTGTTTCTCGAGTTTGGCTTTTAGGCTCAGCCTGAAATAACACAATCGGGCGAATATAATCTAATTCATTTTGCGCTTTTTGAGCTAATGCACCGCGCTCAATAACAGCACGATCTATTGCTTGCTGCCATGTTTTATGTTCTCGTAACATGATCGGCAGTTTAATCATCTCTTCTTCTTTTAATGCACCAGCACTAACGTGATACAAAATATTACTGCCCGTTTTTTTATCTTGATTGGGTGTGGCAGTAAATTCCAAAATCGCAGACGGCATTAAATTGGCAAACACATCAAAGGTTAAGGAAGTCCTTGCATTATGGGCTTCATCGACAATAATCAGCGGTCGATAGGCTTTGAGTAAATTCGCAAAAGAGCACTTTACCTGACCCAATTGCTTGGTCTGTAAACCATTTTCTTGTAGATCACTGGTGGAAACCTTATCTAAAAAGGGGAGCAGTTGGGCGGGGATTCGCTCAAAGTGCGGTGTTAATTTTTCATTAAAAGCATAAATTTTTCGTCCTTCGTCTTTCTCTTTTTCAATGCGGAAATTTTGCAAGGTGGAGACCACCACAATCGCCTTATTGCCTAAATCTTGTGGACGAATCAATTCAAATTGCTCTGATTCAATCACCAATACTTCGCGATTGAAAGTTTTATCAAGCACTACCCGATAAGGATGTTTCGGGTTTTTTAAGGCTTCTGCTGTCTGGCTTTTGATTGTTTTGCTAGGTACAAGCCAAAGGGTAATCGGGAAGTCTTGATGCAGATAATCTTTTGCCACTTGAGCAATGCTGTGAGCCGCCAATAGGGTTTTGCCACCGCCTGTGGGAATCCGCACGCAAACGTAGGGAATGGCTTTTAAATTTTCATGCGGGCTTGGTATTTTGTAGGCAAAATCAGGCTGCATTTGCTCAAAGGCTTCGGCAGAGGATTGTTTGACGCAAGCAGTGAAATAACGGCTAACGCTCTCCATGGCCTCTTGTTGATAAGCTTTTAGTTTCATTTTCTTCCCCTTACTTTGCCGATACATCGTGTGGAATCAATTTAAACGTCATGTTGTATTTTGCGAGTTTCTTTGAAGCTAAACGGCAGCTTTCACCGTAGACAACAATGTCCAAACCTGCTTGTACAAACTCATCAAGCCGTGGCAATTCCTTTAGAATTAAAGAAGTCAGTACATTACCCCCTTGAGGGCGTTTATCACCCAAAATGCCGTTAAACAACAAGTAAAATGCCTTGCCATTATGCACACCGATAAGTGGTGATTTCTCAGCATTGTTTTGCAATGCAGGCAAAGGGAAATAGTTCTCTGCATACCAAATATGCGCCGCCAAATCGTCAAATTGAATAGCAGAATTGATGGCACCAAACTCATCAAAAATCATTTCACCTAATTCACAAAAGCGAAAACTACCACCACCGTGCCACACACTTTCACTTCTGATTTTTTTAAGTTTAGCTGCCGTCTGAATTTTTTTTAGTGTTGCCTTATCCAGCAAATCTGTTTGGCCAATCGACTTTAAAACCTTATTGAATTTTTTAAGATCCTCAATATCCAAATCGAGGCTCTTCAACTCATCATTTTCCAATTCATAAAACTCTTGGCTGACAGAAATCCCGCCTTGTTCGCCTTCAATGACTTTTTTCAAACGTGGTATTACATGAGTTTTGGCGTGATTGCCGATTTCAATACCGATATAACGGCGATTCATTTTGTGGGCAACAGCAGCGGTGGTGCCCGAACCAAGAAAGCTATCGAGGACAAGGTCGCCCTCGTTGGTGGCTAAATGCAGAATCCGTTGCAGCAGTTTTTCAGGTTTTGGGGTGTCGAATACCTCATCGCTATTAAAGGCTTTAACTTCATCTTTTGCATCTCGTGTTGTGCCAACGTCTTTACCAAACCAAATAGTCTCGGGAATACGTCCTTTTTGGGCAAATAAATAAATTTTTCTGATAATTTTTGTTTCATCCTCAATAAATACAATCTCGCCACTCGCTACTTTTTCCATAAAAGTCTTTTTGCTCCAACGCCAACCTTTTTCAGGTGGATGAATTATTTTTCCACTTGGGGTTGTAACTTCATAACGTAGATTTTCTCGTAAATTAGGGCTTCTAAAATCTCCTGAACGCCAAGCGCCATTGGGGTCATTATCGGGATTTTTATAATTTACATTATGCTCATCAAGTCTCAGTAATAAGTTTCTTTGAAATCTCTCACTTTTTCGAAACACTAACAATTGATTATGGTGTAAAGAAAATAATTTTGAGTCATTTTTACCTTGAATACTATGCTGCCAAACCACATTTGCCACAAAATTATCCCGCCCGAAAATCTCATCGCACATCACTTTAAAATAATGCCCCTCTTTATCATCAATGGTTATCCAAATCGAGCCGTCTTCCGCAAGCAGTTCGCGCAACAACTCGAGTCGGGGGTACATCAAAGAGAGCCACAGACTATGCTCTAAATTATCATCATAATGTTCGAAAGCTTTTTTGGTATTGTATGGAGGATCGATAAAGATACATTTGACTTGCCCTGCATAAAAAGGCAATAGGGATTTCACGGCATCAAGATTATCACCGTGAATGATAAGATTTTCCTTGACAGGATAAGTTAATTCATTAGCCTTGGCTGGCTGGCTGGCT
>NZ_JABMII010000016.1 GCF_014884995.1 Spirabiliibacterium pneumoniae | reverse complement strand
ATAGGATAAGAAAAATGAGCTACTTCACGCAATAGGCGATAAGGCGTTTTTCGGGCTTTTTTCACGGCCTCATCTTTGCCGTGCCAAGTAAGAATGGTCATGCATTACCTTTTGTTATATTTGTTTAGAGGGCTTTCATCGATCGTATTATAAACATAACCTTTAAAAACATAAAGTGCGGTCGCCACTGGTGCAGTGCAGTGGCGATAGTGAAACGGCGTGATTAAAAACGGCAGTTTACATCATAATGAATACACCAACACTTTCGACTTACGTTGATGATCATAACTTGCCTGCTTCTTCGCTGGCAACGCCGTAATATCAGCAGGTTGAAAACCCCGCTCTTGAAACCAATGCACCGTCCGCGTTGTCAGCACAAACAAACGCTGGATACCGCACTTTTTGGCGCGTTTTTTTAATGCGTCGAACAACACATCGCCGCGTGATGAATTGCGGTAATCTGGGTGGACGGCTACGCAGGCCATTTCCGCTATCTGCTCTTTTGCATAAATATTCAATGCGGCACAGGCGATAATCACCCCATCACGGTCGATAATCGTGTAATTATCAATCTCCATTTCTAATTGCTCGCGTGAACGTTTGACCAAAATGCCTTGCTGCTCTAGCGGATAAATTAATGCCAAGAGGCCTGCGATGTCGTCCACAGTGGCGGTGCGGATGGTTTCTGACTGCTGCATTGAAATTTGTGTGCCGACGCCGTCGCGAGAAAAGAGCTCGTGCAGGAGTGTGCCGTCTTTTTCAAAATTGAGCAAATGGGCACGGTTGACACCCGCTTGGCTCACGGCGATGGCGGCGCAGAGAAAGCGTGCTTGCGGGCTGTTGTATTCGCCGTTTTGGTTGAGGTGATCGAGGTGCTGTTGTGCGAGGTCAGGGAAGAGATCGGCGATCAGCTCGCCATGTTCGTTGAAAATACCGTCTTGCGGGCAAAAACCGATGAGTTTGTCGGCGTTGAGTTTTATCGCTACCTGAGTTGCAATTTCTTCAAAGGGCAGGTTGAAGTTTTCACCTGTGACCGACACGCCAATGGGGCTGAGCAGTACAATGGCGTTGTTGGCCAGCTGTTGCTCGATAGCGTGAATGTCGATGTGGCGCACTTTGCCGCTGAGTTGGTAGTCCACGCCGTCAAGTACGCCTATCGGCTGAGCGATGACAAAATTACCGCTGACCACGTTGATATGCCGTGAGCTATGCCCGATATTAACTGAACGTAGCGAAAGATAGCCGCTGATGTCAAACTGAATTTTGCCCACCACTTGCTTGGCTATTTCTAAAGTGCGGTTGTCGGTGATGCGGATGTGGTGATGAAATTCGCTGCTCAGCCCATGTTCGCTTAGAGCCATGTTGATTTGATGATGTGCACCAAACACCACCACCAGCTTGATGCCAAGGCTATGGAGTAGGCTGATGTCTTGCAAAATATTGCGAAAATGAAAAGCACCAATAGTGGCACTGTCAAGCATTATCACAAAGGTTTTGCCACGGTGGAGGTTGACATACGGGGTGGATTCGCGAAACCATTCGACCAATTGTGTTTCTTTCATCGTGTTCTCTCTTTTTATTTATGCTTTAATTTTGCATAAATAATCACTTTTTGCAAGTGTTAACCGCACTTTCATCACTAAAACAGCGTTTCCATAACCGCTGCACGGTGGCGCGTTCATCACTAAATTCTTCTGCTGCCACACTCGGTGGGCAATCTTGTAGATTGAGTTGATGAATTTTGTTACGCAAAGTGGTGTAACAGGTTTTGAGCGCTTCGCTGTCTTGTTGGCTTAGCACGCCGTAGGTTGCCATGTCGTCAAAAATGCGCACGTTATCCGACCACGTGGCTAATTCAGGGCAGGTTGGCGCGTGGGCAAGCACCAAAAATTGTGCTAAAAATTCAATGTCAGTGATGCCACCAGGATCATTTTTGAGGTGGAAGGTGTGTTTGCTGGGGTGGCTGAGGTGGGTGTACATTTTCTCACGCATTGCCATCACCTCTGCACGCAGCGTTGCCACATCACGCATTTGGCACAATACTTGCTTGCGGATATGTTCAAACCGCACTTTAAGCGGTGCATCGCCAAACACCGCTCGGGCGCGCACAAGGGCTTGTTTTTCCCATGTCCAAGCGTCTTGCTGTTGATAGCTTTCATAGGCGCTGATGGCGCTCACCAATAACCCAGCCTCACCCGATGGGCGCAGGCGCATATCCACATCATAAAGCACGCCAGCTTGGGTGTTAAGGCTAAAAATGCTGATGATTTTTTGCGCGAGCCGTAGATAAAACTGTTCGCTGTCGATGCTGCGCTTGCCGCCCACAGTAGTGCTAGTGTGGTGATTATCGTACAAAAAGACGAGATCCAGATCAGATTTGTATCCCAGTTCAATGCCACCGAGTTTGCCATAGCCAATCACCAAAAAGCCTTTATCTTCGCCTGTAAGGTGCGCTGGCACGCCGTAACGCGCACGAGTTTTTTCCCACGCCAGTGTCACCACGGCGCCAATAATGGCCTGTGCGAGATAGGTGAGATGATCGCTGACTTTCATCACGGGCAGTTCGCCTAAAATATCTGCACTAGCGATGTGTAGCAAGCTGGCTTGTTTGAACTGACGCAGCGCGTCGATTTGTTGCTCTTCATCATCACGGGGAATTCGTAACATATACTGGTGTAGTAAGGTTGGATATTCACTCAGGTGAGGTGGGTTAAACAGCGTTTGCGTGTCAAGCAATTCATCCAGTAAAATTGGGTATTTCGCCACTTGCTCGGCGATCATCGGCGAGGCAGCACTAAGACGAATGACCATATTCAGTGCGTTGGGATATTCCAACAACAGCTCAAGGTAAGTGGTGCGGGTGACAATATGGGCAATAATATTGAGTACACTGTCGAGCACTGCTGCGCGTGTGCTGAGTGCAAACACACCATCAAGCAAGACAGGAATCAGTCGATTGAGCACTTCTCGTCCGCGCTGACCGATGGGCCGGCGCAGGATAGCGTGTTGAAAACGTTCCAAACTCGGAGCAAGGTCGAAGGAATCAAGCGCATTTTCCGCGAGCACATGTTCAATATCGCTACAGTTAAAGCTTAAAAAATCTTGCCATGGGCTGAGTTTTTGTGCTTGTGTGTGGACGGCTTCTTCCTCGCCAATCAAGGCATTAAAAATGTCACGCACCGCACTTTGATGTTGCTGCAAATGGGTTTCAAAACTCGTCCAATCATGAATGGCAGTTGTGACTAAAGTGCGGTTAGCATTAGCATCTTGAATAGGGTATTGTGCACAGGCGGTTACTAGCCGCGCACGGTTGGTTTCATCATCAGGCAAAGTTTGGGTTTGTTTATCATCAATGGCTTGCAGCACATTTTCTACTCGGCGCAGAAAAAGATACGCTTGGCGCAGCGTTTCTCCTTCGCTTTCACTGAGCACGTTAAGCTGCACTAAATGGGGGAGCACATCAAGTAGTGATCGGTGTTGCAAGTGAGTATCGCGTCCACCACGAATAAGCTGAAACACTTGCACGATAAACTCAATTTCACGAATGCCACCTGCGCCGAGTTTAATGTTGTTCACCAGCGCACGACGGCGCACTTCTCGTTCGATCATCGCTTTCATATTGCGCAGAGATTGAATGACACTGAAATCAATGTAGCGACGATAGACAAAAGGGCGCAGCATATTTGTCAGCTGTTGATGATAGGCATTGTGATCGTTTTCCCCCATAATGCGCGCTTTGATTAAGGCGTAGCGCTCCCAGTCGCGCCCTTGCTCTTGGTAGTAATCCTCCAGTGCTGTGAAATTGAGTACGAGTGCGCCCGCATCGCCAAACGGACGTAGGCGCATATCGGTGCGGTAAACAAAGCCGTCGGCAGTGTGGCTATCAAGCGCTTGAATGAGGTGCTGACCTAAGCGGGTGAAAAACTGGGCATTGTCGATGCTGCGTCGCGCGCCTTGGGTTTCACCATTTTCAGGATAGGTGAAAATCAAATCAATATCAGAGGAAAAATTCAGCTCTCGCCCGCCGAGTTTGCCCATGCCGAGAATCACTAGCGGCTGAGCTTGACCTATGGCGTTCATCGGTGTGCCGTAGCGTTGGCTTAATGTGTGATATAGCCATGCAGCGGTTTGTGTGATAATGCACTCTGCTAAGGCAGAGAGAGCGTGAAACGTTTGCTCCACACTCATCAGATTATTACTTTGACAAAAGCTCAAATGCGCCATCTCTGCTTGACGAAATACGCGCAAAGTGCGGTGTAGTGTCAGCTCATCTTGTACGTTAGCCAGTGTTGCTGCCAGTTTTTGTGTGAAGTTGACATCAGCTGTGCGGCAGCCACGCCAGAGCATGATCAGTTGTGGTTGTTTTTGCAGCACCTGTGCGACAAAAGGGGAGAGCGAAAGTGCGTGTTCAAGTTGACATTCAAACGTTTTTTGGCCAAGTGCGGTTTCGATGTCAGCTAATGTGGCTTGACTTTGTGTGGCACGGAGTTTGGTTAGCAGTGCGCTTAAAGCTGTTGGTGATGTCATGCGTCCCCCTTATTTTGGGCTTAGTGTACCGCACTTTGTATTTTTTTCGCCAGTATGTTGCGCAAAATGAATACTTGATTATAAAATATTGTTTCAAAATTTAGTTTAGATTATGATGACGCAAATTTACGCACGAAAAGGAGTGATTATGTTTGTTTATGGTAACGATGTAAAAGTGGAAGATTTGGGCGCAGGCGTGAAACGCAAAATTATGGCCTATAGCCCGAATATTATGGCGGTGGAAGTCTATTTTGAAGAAGGTGCGGTAGGCTCTATGCACAGCCACCCACATGAGCAATTAACCTATGTGCTCGACGGCGAATTTGAATTCACCATTGGTGATGAAACTAAAGTCGTGAAGGCGGGTGATGTCTTGTATAAAAAACCCGACATTATGCACGGCTGCCGTTGTTTGAAAAAAGGCGTGTTACTGGATTGCTTTACCCCGATGCGTGAAGATTTTATTAAAAAATAACAAAAAATCAACAATTTAAGGCTATGATTTCATAGCCTTTTTTATTGCCCTTTTCCCAGTGGATAATGTTCGCGCATTTAAGTCAAAATTTTTGTGATTAGGTTCACATAAACAAAAATTTACGATTACGTTTAAAAAAGTAAAATGCTATTTTACTTTCTACCAAAATGAACCCAACTCAAAGGAGAAGTTATGAAATTTAAACCATTATTCACTAGCTTATGCGTTGCTCTACCTATGTTAGCCGCTTCTGCTGGCGCAATGGCGGATAAAGTGACCATTAAACTGGCGCATAACCTTGAACAAACCCATGTGGTACACAAAGCCATTGATAAAATGGCGAAAGATTTAAAAGCCAAATCTAATGGTGAAATTATTATCCGTGTTTATCCGAGCCGCCAAATGGGTGACGCGCGTGAGACATTGGAAATGGTGCAAAACGACGCATTGGACATGACCAAAGTCAACTCCAGTGAGCTTGAACCATTCATCGGTGAATTTGCGATCTTTAACTTACCTTATTTATTCAAAGATGAAGACCATTTTAAACGTATGCTTTACGGTGATATCGGTAAAAAATTGGCTGATAAAACGCAAGCTAATGGTTATCGCATCGTGGCCTCATACGTTGGTGGTACTCGTAGCTTCTACACTAAAAAACCAGTGCATTCACCAGATGACCTCAAAGGCATGAAAATCCGCGTGATTTCAACCCCAACGACTAATAAATCCATCGAATTACTTGGCGCCTCTCCAGTGTCATTACCATTGGGTGATGTGTATACCTCATTGCAACAAGGTGTTATTGATGGTGCGGAAAACAATATTCCATCTTATGCTTCAACTCGTCACGACGAAGTAGCAAAATTCTACTCAGCTGACCAACACACTTCTATCCCAGATTACCTAGTGATCTCTGAAAAAGCGTGGAACAAAATGAACCCAGAACAACAAAAATTGTTCATGGAAGCGGCTCACGACTCTGAAGTGTATCAACAAAAATTGTGGGACGAAGAAACAACTCGTTCTAAACAAGAAGCTGAAAAATTGGGCGTAACCTTTATCGAAGTAGATAAAACACCATTCCGTGAAGCGTTGAAACCGTTGTTTGATGACTTCCGTAAAGATCCGAAATTAGTCGGCTTTGTGGACGAAATCCAATCAATCCAAGACGCAAAATAATCGACTTAGGGTAGCGATATGCTGTTAGAAAAAATTAAAAATAGTGTTGATAAGGTCATTGCTGTGTTCGCGATTATCGTGATGGTGATGTTGGTCGTGTGCGTAACTTGGCAGGTGTTCAGCCGCTATGTGTTAGAAATGCCAAGCACCGTAACCGATGAAATTGCACGTTTTAGCATGATTTGGGTGGGACTATTAGGGGCGGCCTACACCACAGGGCAACAACGCCACTTGTCCATTGACTTGTTCACCCATAATTTGACGGCGCGCAAAAAACAAATTAGTGCTATTTTTATCAATGTGGTGATTTTTCTATTTGCTATCAGTACCATGGTTTACGGCGGATCTGTCTTGGTGAGCAAAGTGTTTGCCATGGGGCAGATTTCGCCTTCAATGCAGATGCCAATGGCGTACGTTTACATGGCGGTGCCATTTAGCGGCTTGCTGATTATGTTCTATAACATCATTTTTATCATTGAAAATGCTGGCAAATTGTCACGCGGTGAGGAGGTATAACAATGGATTGGTTACTTTCTTGGGAATGGTTTGCACCGCTGGTGATGCTAGTGTCGTTTGTGGTGTTGGTTTTTGTGGGTGTGCCGATTTCGTTTTCAATTGGTGTTTCCACTATTGTTACTGGATTTTTTATTTTGCCTTGGGATATTGTATTACTCACCGCAGGGCAGAAAATGGCAACAGGATTAGATAGCTTCTCGTTGCTGGCGATTCCTTTTTTCATTCTCGCAGGTTCTTTAATGAACAGTGGTGGGATTGCGATTCGATTGATTAATTTTTCACAAGTGCTGGTTGGGCGCATTCCTGGATCCTTGGGGCATGTAAACGTATTAGCGAATATGATGTTCGGTTCTATTTCAGGCTCAGCGGTAGCAGCGGCAGCGGCGGTGGGCGGCACAATGTCGCCGATTCAGAAAAAAGCAGGCTATGATCCTGCCTATTCTGCGGCGATTAACGTGACATCATGTATCTCTGGACTTTTGATTCCACCGTCAAATGTGATGATCGTGTATGCGTTAACCGCAGGCGGCATGTCGGTGGCAACGCTCTTTATGGCAGGGTATTTACCAGGCGCGTTGATGGGCTTGTCAATTATGGTGGTGAACTTTATTCTCGCCAAAAAACGCGGTTATCCAGTGTCTGATAAAATCACTTTCTCCATTTTTATGAAATACACTTTAGATGCGATTCCAAGTATCTTGATGGTGATTGTTGTCATCGGTGGTATTTTAGGGGGAATTTTCACTGCAACTGAGGCTTCAGCCATCGCGGTAGTTTATACCTTTGTGCTCTCCGTGATTATTTATCGTGAAATCAAATTGCGCGATTTGCCAAAAATTATCCTTGATGCAGTGGTGACCACCTCCATTGTATTGTTCTTGGTCAGTGTATCCGTTGCCATGTCTTGGATTATGACCAGTGCAGACATTCCGTTTATGATCAATGAATTATTGACAAGTATCTCAGATAATTTATACGTTATTTTGCTGATCATTAATGTGATTTTGTTGGTGATCGGGGTGTTTATGGATATGACCCCTGCGGTGTTAATTTTTACCCCAATCTTTTTACCAATCGTCACCGATCTTGGTATGGATCCAATCCACTTTGGTATTATGATGATTTTTAACTTGTGTATTGGCTTGTGTACGCCGCCTGTGGGCAGTGCCCTGTTTGTGGGCTGTTCGGTTGCAGGTGTGCGACTGCAAGACATCATTAAACCTATGTTGCCGTTCTTTATTGTATTGTTGATTACCTTGCTGGCGGTAACCTATATTCCACAAATTTCATTGTTCTTGCCAAACGTGCTTGGCATTGTGTGAGTAAAATACGAACTATTTGCGCCATTTTCATCAATGGCGCTTTTTTATTTGTGAGGCGTTGTGAGCAATTATCTCGACTATATTATTCATCTTTCATTTGCCCAATGGCTAGGGATTGCGGTTTTCTTCCTTGGCATTTTGGTGTTTTATCAGCGCAACGACAAGCGTTTTAAAATTATTATGGTGATTTTAAATCTCACCTATATGCTCCATTTTTACTTGCTCGGCTCGCCCATTTCCGCCTTAAGCTCGTTTATTGCCGCTTGCCGTACTGCCACGTCCATTTTTATTAACTCGGCCTATGTTGCATTTGCTTTTGTGGCCGTGGCAGTCGGATTTGGGCTTTATATTTCTGATCATTGGTGGAGTTTATTTCCGATTGTTGGCACGGCAACGGGCACTATTGCGCTCTTTTTACTTACAGGCATTAAAATGCGTCTGGTGATGTTATTTGGCTCAGTTTGCTGGATGACAAACAATATTATTGTAGGCTCCATTGGTGGCGTACTGCTGGAAAGCACAGTGATGACGATGAACATCATCACGATTTTTCGCTTGCTCAAAGCCCACGCGGTGGAGCGCAGCGTCACACATTAGGCATTGATTTTCGCACTAAAGGCGTTTATTGTGAGTAAAAAGGAGTGTGATATGCAAAAAATACTTTTTATTATCAATAGCGCGCCTTACGGTAGCGAAAACCTCTTCAACGCATTACGCCTTGCCATTATGCTGCAAGAAGAACACCAAAGTGCGGTCGACCTCAAACTTTTCTTACTTTCAGACGCCGTTGTTGCAGGGCTTGATAAGCAACAGCCTGCAGAGGGCTATAATGTGCAGCAAGCACTTGAAATTATTACCAGTTTCGGCGCGGAAGTGAAATTGTGCAAAACCTGCACCAACGCACGCGGCATCACTGAATTGCCGTTAGCCGAAGGGGTAAGTGTTGGCACTTTGGGCGATCTCAGCCGCTGGACATTGTGGGCGGATAAAGTATTATCTTTCTAGTTTATGCAACCGCTTAACGCTATCACGCATCCTCTGTCAGGCACCTCCCTGATTGAAGCCTCGGCAGGCACGGGCAAAACCTATACCATGGCCGCACTTTATTTACGCTTGTTGTTGAATGTGGGCGAAAATGGATTTGGGCGAGCGCTTGGGGTGGAGCAAATTTTGGTGATGACGTTCACTGAGGCGGCTACGCAAGAGCTGAAAGACCGTATTCGCGCGCGCGTGGTGGAGCTGCTTGAGCTGTTAAAAGGCTGGCAGCGCCACGGTGAATTTGCCAGTGAAGATCCTTTTTTACTTGAGCTGTTCAATGCGCTGGGTGGCGAGGTGGAAAGTGCTATTTTGCATCTTGATATGGCGCAACAGAATATGGACTCTGCGGCGATTTTCACCATTCACGGCTTTTGCCGACGTATGCTCAGCCGTTATGCCTTTGATGCCAATATTCATTTTAATCCCGTGTTGCTTGACGATCGTGAACAATACGCACGTTTTCTTAAACATTGTCGTGATGAATGGCGTGCGCGCTTTTATCCGCAAAGTGCGGTTGTTTGCGCCTTTGCGCGAGAATACCTCAAAAGCCCCGATGGCGTGTTAAGCAAAATTTCTTTTCTACTTGAAGGCGCATTGCCAGCGAAAAAAGTGTCATCTTTTGACATGATTGTGGCGCAGATTGAACGCTACGTTGACGCCTTCACACAGCTTAAAAGCCAATGGCAGGCGAGCAAAAGTGCGGTGTGCGCGTTGATTGGCGATGCCATAACTAATAAGCAACTGAACGGCAACAGTTACAGAGCCGCCAACTTCAATGACAAAGTTACCGCACTGTCTCATTGGCTGGATGGTGCGTTAAGTTTTGAGCAGCCCGATGTCCTCACCTATTTTTCACAGCAACAGCTCAGCGACAAAACCAACAGCAATAAAGCTACGCCGACACATCCTTTTTTCGAGGCGGTGGATCGCTTTTTAGCGCAGTTTGGCAAAGCCGCTTGTGAGCAGTGGCACAAAGCCTTGTTGTGGCATATGTTGCTTGGCGTGCGCGCAAGGATTGCAGCAGAAGGGGAAACGCACAACGCGATGAGTTTTGGCGATTTGCTAAGCCGTTTATGCCAAGCGCTGCAAGGCAGCCAAGGGGCACATTTGGCGCAGCTGATTCGTATGCAGTTCCCGTTTGCGATGGTTGATGAATTTCAGGATACGGACAGCGAGCAGTTTCGCATTTTACAAAAAATCTATCTTGAAGCGCCCGATAGCCGCGTTGGGCTGATTATGATTGGCGATCCGAAACAGTCGATTTACCGCTTTCGCAGCGCCGATATTTACACCTATTTAGCCGCCAAGCAGCAAACCGCGTGTGAGTTCACGTTGGGCAAAAATTGGCGCTCAAGTGAAAGTGCGGTCGCGCTGGTTAATCGGCTGTTTTCACTGGTCGATGATGCTTTTTTAGTACCTGAAATTCACTTTTCTCCCGTGCAGGCCAGCGGTGGCAAAACCGCACTTTACCTTGAAGGGCAGCGCCAAACAGCGTTGACGGCTTGGCTTACACAAACGAAAAAGAAAGGGGAGTTTCGCCAAATTCAAGCGCTGGCTTGTGCGGTCAGCGTGCAGCAATATTTGCAAGCCATTGAGGCGGGCACATTACTGGGCGAAAATCAACGCGGTGAGCAACAGCCGCTGGCAGCGCACGATTTGGCGATTTTGGTGCGCAGTGGTGAGGACGCCACACTGATGAAATCAGCGTTGCAAACACTCGGCATCAAAAGCGTTTATCTCTCGCAAAAAAATAATGTGTTCCAAAGCCCTTGGGCGAAAGTGCTGCTGAATGTATTGCAAGGCTGCTTAATGCCTTATCAGCGTCAGCAGGTGATCAATGCGCTGGCCAGTGCGTTATTTCAGTTCGACAGCCAAACACTCAATGCGCTGCTTTACGATGAACAGCGCTGGGATAGCTGGGTGGAGCGGTTGCTCGGCTGGCAGCAAATGTGGCAAAAGCAAGGCGTGTTGCCGATGATCCATGCCATTTTACAGCACGACAATGTAGCGCAAACGATTTTGGCGCAGGCTGACGGCGAGCGCGCAATGACGGATATTTTGCACCTCAGCGAGCTGTTACAAGCGCAAATGAATGAGCAACCTAATGCGCACGCCTTGTTAACGTGGTTTGAACAACAAATGGCGTTCAATGGCGCTGGCAGCGATAAATCTCTCAGCCTGCGGTTGGAAAGTGAGCGTGATTTAGTGAAAATTGTCACCATTCATGGCGCGAAAGGGCTGGAATATGGCGTGGTATGGCTGCCATTTGTCGGCTTAGGCGCAAGTTTGCAAGGCAAAACGCTGGAAAAATTTCATCAGCATGGGCAAAACGATATTGATTTCGACAACTCTGCCCAAGCGCTTATTTTGCAAGAATATGCCGCAGAGGAAATGCGCCTGCTGTATGTTGCGCTCACGCGTGCCGTGTATCAAGTCCATTTGGGGCTTTATGCCGAATTTTACCAAGGCAGTGCGATTAAAAGCACCAGTTGGGGCTGGAATCCGCTGGTGTATTTGTTAACCCGTGGTGAATTAGGACTGGATTTGGAGAAAAAATGCACCTTTAATACCCAAGCGCTGTTAGCAGCGCATTTTACCGCTGAGCAATACACCCTGATGGCCGCCGAAGAGGCCACGCCACGTCAATGGCGCCCACAAGCGGAGCGGCCTGAAGGTGAAGCCGCGCACTTTCATGGCGCGATTGAAAAAGATTGGGTGATCAACTCGTTTACCTCACTGAGTAACCAAAGTGCGGTTAATCCGCTGTATGAGGCACTGCAAGAGCCTGAAAGTGAGCAAGATATCGCCGTCGAGGTGCCCGCGCTGGACAACACACTTGAGGTGGATGACATTGCCTTTCAATTTCCCACAGGCGCGCGCGTTGGGGATGTGTTGCACACGGTGCTGCAGCGAATGGATATGCGTGCAGGCGCGGATAATCAAGCGGTGTTAACATTTGCGTTGCAAGCGCTGAATTTAGATGAAAGTTGGCAGCCGCAGTTGGAAGGCTGGCTGACGCGCATTGCGCAAACGCCGTGGGATGCGCAGGCTCAGCTTTGCCTGCAAGCCATTGCGCCACGTGAGAGCCTGCGTGAGATGGAGTTTTTGCTCTCGATTACAAATAAAGTGCGGTCGAGCGAGCTTAATCAGCTGCTGGCACAGTATCCACTGAAAACTGGGCGGACACATTTTGCGCTGCACGATTTTAAAGGCATGCTGCGTGGATTTATTGATTTGGTGTGCGAGCATCAAGGCAAATTTTACATCGTGGATTATAAAAGCAATTTGCTGGGCGCCAGTTGGGCGTTTTATACGCCTGAAGCGCTTACTGCGGCGGTGTTGTTACACCGCTACGACTTACAATATCTGCTTTACACGCTTGCGCTGCATCGCTATTTGAAAAAACGCCTGCTAAATTATGACTACGCATGTGATTTTGGGGGCGTGTATTATCTCTTTTTGCGCGGCATGACAGGTGAAAGCAATGCTACGGGAGTTTATTTTGATAAACCGCACTTTGCCTTAATTGACGGGCTTGATAAACTGTTTGCGGAGTGACCATGTTATCCATTTTAGACAAACTCAAACACGATGCGCACATTTTGCCGATTGACTATCACATTGCTAAGCTCATTGCGCACTCACCCAGCGGTGATGCGCGCGCGGATAATTTGGCGATGTTGCTCGGGGCGCAGTTGAGTTTTGATCTCCGCTTGGGCAGTGTTTGCTTGAACCCAGCCGATTTTGAACGCCGCCCTTTTTTTGATCTTACTGACCCACAATTTTCGCCATACTTAGCCGATATTCAACAGGCCATTCATAATACGCCGCCACAGGCATGGCACGAGGTGTTGCAACACCATCCCGCACTGTCGCAGAATCAGCCTGCTCCGTTGATTTTTGCCCATGGTATGCTGTATTTTTACCGCACTTTTTGCGATGAACAACAGATCGCCCGCCAAATTGTGGCGCGCATTCGCGCTCCGTTGCCGCAAAGTGATGTGGCACACAGCAAACGTTTTTTAGCGCGGCTATTTCAACCCCGTGATGAGATTGATTGGCAAAAAATTGCCGTGGCGATGGCATTGCGCAGCCGTTTTTGTTTAATCACAGGAGGTCCTGGCACGGGCAAAACCACCACCGTGTGCAAATTATTGTTGGCATTGCAATATCAACAGCGTGAGCACGGTTTACCCGCCTTGAAAGTGGCGATGGCAGCACCAACGGGCAAGGCGGCGGCGCGCTTGAGCGAATCTGTGCGGCATAATCTGAAATCTAACGCCGAGCGTTGTCATGAGCCAACCTTAGCGCAGGCGATCGACTGCCAAGCACAAACGCTGCATCGCATGCTGGGTATTTCATTGCAAGATGACAAAGTGCGGTTTCATCAACACAACCCTTTGCTGGCGGATGTGGTGGTGGTCGATGAAGTGTCGATGGTGGATCTCAACTGGTTTGCCCGCCTGCTGAATGCCGTGCATCCTGACGCGCGCGTGATTTTGCTAGGCGATGAGCACCAGCTAGCTTCGGTGGAGTCGGGCGCTGTGCTGGCGCAGCTTAGCTTGGGGCGAGATGTTTTCAGCACAGAGTTTGCGCATTATCTTGCGGCGATCACGGGGGAGAAACTGCCTTCACGCGCGCAAGGGCGAATTTTGCGCGACAATGTATGCCATTTGCAAAAAAGTCACCGTTTTGCTGAAAATTCTGGCATCAAAGCGTTAGCGGACGCAGTGAATGCTGGTGCGCGCAACAGTTGGGCGCTTTTTGCGCAGTTTAATGATTTGCACTGTGTCGATTATGTGCGCGAGCCAGGCAAGGCGTTGCGTGCGGTGGTGCGCCAAGCCTGCCGTGATTATGGCGAGTATATCAACGCCATTGAGCAACATCAGCAAGTGCGGTTTGGCGAGATAAGTGCCATTTTCGCAGCATTTTATCGCGTACGTTATTGTTGTGCGCTGCGCAGCGGCGAGTTTGGAGTGGAATACCTCAATCGGGCGGTGAGTGAGCAGCTTAAGCGTGAAGGCAAATTGCATTTTATCCAACGCGACGAGTGGTATCACGGTAAGCCTGTGATGATCACTGAAAACGACAGTGCCATTGGGCTTTATAACGGCGATGTTGGGTTGTGTTTGCGCAACGAAAACGGGCAGCTCAAAGTGTGGTTTGAAAAAGGGCAGGGGGAATTTGTGGCGTTTTCGCCTAGCCGTATCCCAGCTTTTGAGCCAACATTTATGATGACGGTGCATAAATCCCAAGGTTCTGAGTTTGAGAAAACCGTGTTAGTGTTGCCCCCCACAATGGCACCGTTGGTCACGCGTGAGCTGCTTTATACCGCGATTACGCGCGCCAAAGAAACCTTCAGCGTATTTGGTAGCAAAATCGTGTGGGAGGCGGGTGTCCGCCAGCCAGTGAGCCGCCGAAGCGGGCTTTATCGCAGCATCACCGCACTTTAATGAGGCATCTGACCGCACTTTAGTTTTGCGCACGCAAACGCGCAAGCACGGCTTTGAGGGTTTCGTCGAGTGGCGCGGTAAGATACAGAGGCGCTTCGCTTTTGGGGTGCGTTAGGCGGATGGCGTAAGCATGCAAAAACAAACGCTTTAAGCCTTGCGCGCGCATGCGTTCATCAAACTCCTGATCGCCATATTTACTGTCAAGCGCAATCGGATGCTGAGCATACTGTGTATGGACCCGAATTTGATGGGTGCGCCCTGTTATCGGCATGGCTTTAACCAAGGTGGCGACATCGCCAAAACGCTCTTCTACACTAAAACGGGTTTGTGATGCTTTTCCGTCGGCGTTGACGCGCACAATGCGCTCTCCGCTGGCGAGTTCATTTTTATTCAGTGGTGCGTCAATAGACTTTACTTGCGATTGCCAGCGCCCACGCACCAGCGCGAGGTATTCTTTTTGCACGGTTTTTTCACGTAATTGTTGATGAAGCTGGCGCAGCGCAGAACGTTTTTTGGCTACTAATAATACGCCAGACGTATCGCGATCGAGGCGGTGAACTAACTCCAAAAAACGTGCCTGAGGACGTAACGCACGCAGTGCTTCAATCACACCAAAGCTTAAACCGCTGCCACCATGCACCGCCATGCCAGAAGGTTTGTTAAGTACCAGCAGCACGTCGTCTTCAAAAATAATGGCAGATTCTAACGCGCTGACTTGGCTAAGTTTGTTGGAAATGGGCGTTTGCGACTTTTCACTGACGCTTACTGGCGGAATGCGCACTACATCATTGGCTTGCAGCTTGTATTCTGGCTTAATGCGACCTTTATTCACCCGCACTTCGCCTTTGCGAATAATGCGATAAATCAAACTTTTCGGCACACCTTTAAGCTGCGCGAGTAAGTAATTATCAATGCGTTGGCCCGCTTCATCATCTTGAATGGTGGAAAATTGAACGCCCATAAAATGCCTTTATACTTTGTTGTGATTGCAAAATGGCTATTATACATAAAAAGTGATAAAAAAATGTGACGGATTTTCAAAATTTATCAAAGGTTGCTTGCCAACGCCCGCTATAAAATGAAATAATACAACGCTTTTATTATAATTAATGTAATAGGCAAAACCGCACTTTTAAGGACCAAAACCTTAAGTGAGAGCAATTTTTAAGGCGATGCAGTCAAGCGTAAGACATCAGCCTTTGAAATGTGGGATAAATCGCCGCGCAGTGGACGAATGCATTGACCAAGCGTTGTGCCTTTAATGCGCCTGCAAAAGACAATCGGGAGATTGGCAAGGTATGGACATCAGGCCTAAGGTGGCGCGGTTTATCTAGTGATTAAAACGAAAACGAGTTAAAAATTTAAATGAAAAGAATGTTAATCAATGCAACTCAAAAAGAAGAGTTGCGTGTTGCGTTGGTCGATGGTCAACGTCTTTATGATCTGGATATTGAAAATCCAGGCCACGAGCAGAAAAAAGCCAACATCTACAAAGGCAAAATCACCCGCGTAGAGCCAAGTTTGGAGGCTGCATTTGTTGATTATGGCACCGAGCGTCACGGCTTTTTGCCTCTTAAAGAAATTTCCCGCGAATACTTCCCTGAAGGCTACACCTTTCAAGGGCGTCCGAATATCCGTGATGTGATCAAAGAAGGCCAAGAAGTCATTGTACAAATCAGCAAAGAAGAACGCGGTAACAAAGGCGCGGCACTGACCACGTTTATCTCGCTGGCGGGCAGCTATTTGGTAATTATGCCAAATAATCCACGCGCAGGCGGCATTTCTCGCCGCATTGAGGGCGAAGAGCGTCAAGAGCTGAAAGAAGCACTAAGTTCGCTGGAAGTGCCCGATGGCGTAGGCTTGATTGTGCGCACCGCTGGGGTGGGCAAATCGCCTGAAGAATTGCAGTGGGATTTGAAAGTGCTGCTGCATCACTGGGAGGCGATTGTGCAAGCCTCACAATCACGCCCAGCTCCGTTTTTGATTCACCAAGAAAGTGATGTTATTGTGCGAGCGATCCGCGATCATTTGCGGCGTGACATTGGCGAGATTTTGATCGATAACGCCAAAGTGTATGAAAAAGCCAAAGCGCACATCAAACTTATTCGCCCAGATTTTGCCAATCGCATCAAGCTCTATCAAGGCGAGGTGCCGCTTTTCAGCCATTATCAAATTGAATCCCAAATTGAATCCGCCTTCCAGCGTGAAGTGCGGTTGCCATCAGGTGGCTCAATTGTGATTGATGTGACCGAAGCGCTGACCGCGATCGACATCAACTCTGCGCGTTCAACCCGTGGCGGCGACATTGAGGAAACCGCACTTAACACCAATTTGGAAGCAGCCGATGAAATTGCGCGCCAATTGCGTTTGCGTGATTTGGGTGGCTTGATTGTAATTGACTTTATCGACATGACACCTGTGCGCCACCAGCGCGAGGTGGAGAACCGTGTGCGTGATGCTGTGCGTCAAGATCGCGCACGCATTCAAATTAGTCGCATTTCTCGCTTTGGCTTGCTGGAAATGTCGCGTCAACGCTTAAGCCCATCTTTGGGTGAATCATCGCATCACATTTGCCCACGCTGTCAAGGCACGGGTAAAGTGCGCGATAACGAATCGCTATCGTTGTCGATTTTGCGTTTATTAGAAGAAGAGGCGCTCAAAGAAAATACCTCGCAAGTGCACACTATTGTGCCAGTGGAGATTGCCTCATACTTGCTCAATGAAAAACGCAAAGCGATTTACAGTATTGAAAAACGTCACGACGTTGAAATTGTCGTGGTGCCAAATGAGCAAATGGAAACACCGCACTTTTCTGTCTTTCGCCTGCGTGAAGGTGAAGTGGCGAATATGCTCAGCTACAATTTGACCCAATATCATGCGCAAAATGAGGAAGCTAACCAGTCCGTTAGCCAAGAAAGCAGCTTTGAAATCGCCACTCCTGACACTGCTGCGGTGACGGTGGAGTCGGTGCTTGAAAAAGCCGCCGCTGGTGAGCTGAATATGCCAAGTGCCTCGCCATGCCCAGCACCAAGCAAGGCAAGTGAACCATCGATTTTTGCGCGTATTTGGGCGAAATTAAAAGCGCTGTTTGCGAAAGAAGATGCGCAGCCAGAAAAGCCCGAAAAACGTCAGCCGAATCCACGCCGTCGCAATAATGAGCGTCGCAATAATCGCCGCCGCAACGACAATCGCGATCGTCAACAAGAGAGAAGTGCGGATAATCATCAAAGCAATAAGCCTGATGAGAGTAATGAAGAGCGCAAACCGCGCAATAATCCTCGCCGTTCACGCCGTCGTAACGACAACACGAGTTCAGGCGAGAATATCCAAGCTGTTGATCGTTCACCTGAGGTGGAAAAAGAGGGCAGCGACAATCAAGAGGTGAGCGCACGTCGTGAACGTCGTAACTTACGCCAAAAAGTGCGGTTAAATGATACTCCAGTGCCAGTTGCGCCTGTAATTGCTGCACAAGCAAATGATGAGACACCAACGGCGCAACCTGATATGTCAGAAACCTCAAGTGTGGTAGCCCCTGTGCTAGACATTGTGGCAGAGACACGCGCAGAAGGTGCGCAAAATGATGACGAGGGACGTAGCCGTAATCCTCGCCGTCGTCGCACTCCGCGCCATTTGCGCACGGGTAATCAACGCCGTCGCCGCACAAACAGTGAGCAAGTCAGCCCAATGCCGTTGACGATGGCAGTGATGTCGCCAGAGTTGGCCAGTGGTAAAGTATGGATTGATCGCAGTGAAATGAGCGATGATGACGATATGCCGTTTGTGCCTGTGGAGCAACTGCTTGAACAGCAAGAGATATTAGACAATAAAGCGCCGCAAGACAATCAAAATACACCAGAGAGCGAAGTGGCGCAGGCGCAAAGTGCGGTTGCTGACAGCGAGGCAGAAAAAGCGAAACGCAACGCTGAAAAATACGGCTCGGGCATTAGTGTGCCAGCGGTTTCTTGTGTGGTTAAAGACCAAAGTGCAGCACCGCTGGGCTTTATTACTCAACCTGCGAATGAATCCGTTGAGAAAAAATTGCAAGCAGCCAACAGCGTGTTGCAAACACAAGTAAGTCCGCTTGATGAGCAGCCATCTCGTCGTGTGGTACAAGAGCTGAGTGTACAAGATGTGATCGCCAAAGTGGATGCACAAAGTGCGGTTAATCCTGCACAGTTTGGCACTTATTCTCGCGTGCAGCACGTTCAAATAGCGATGAAACAAGCGGCTAGCCAGCCAAGTGGTACGCCATTTGCGATAATTGAGTGGCAAGGCTCGCGCTACCGTTTCAAAGGTGATGGTGCCGCAGGCATTCATCGAGCCGCGAGCCATGTGAGCGTGGCACCACGGCAAGCCAACTAACATTCACCTAACCCCCAATGCGTTATTGGGGGTTTTTATTTGACAAATGATAATATCACTCCTCGTTTTGGAGAAAATTTTGCTATAATAGAACTCCTTTTAGCGTGTAGGACTTTTTCATGGCAAGGCAACTGTCCCCTTCAACATTAAGCGAAACCGATCGTAAAACCCAGGCGTTGAAAACTACGCCACATTCCATTGAGGCTGAGCAAGCGGTGCTAGGTGGCATTTTGCTGAGCAATGATAAGTTTGAAGAAGTGATTGAGCATGTCTATGCCGATGATTTTTACACCTTTGCTCACCGTGTCATTTTCCAAGAAATGGAAGCCTTAGCGCGTGCGAATAAGCCCGTTGATATTATTACCTTAGATGAACATTTGAAAAATAAAGGCGTGAGCGAAGAAGTGGGGGGATTCGCCTATCTTGCCGAGCTTTCGCGCAATACCCCGAGTGCTGCCAATGTGTTGACATATGCCACGGTGGTGCGTGAAAAAGCTATTCAACGCGAGTTGATTGGTGCGGCGCTCAACATTGTGGAGCAAAACTATGAGCCAAAAGGGCAGGATATTAAAGCCTTGCTTGATAACGCCGAAAAGCAAATTTTTGACATTGCTGAAAAGCGCACTAATAATGCCAAAGAAGGTCCTAAACCGATTGTTGAAATCCTCGACGACACACTACAAAAAATTGAAATTTTATCACAAGCGAAAAATAACAATGGCGTGACAGGTGTGTCCACTGGCTATACGAGTTTGGATCTCAAAACCACGGGTTTGCAAAAATCTGACTTGATTATCGTGGCCGCTCGGCCTTCAATGGGGAAAACCACGTTTGCCATGAATTTGTGTGAAAACGCAATGATGAGTGAAAGCAAGCCAGTGCTGGTATTCAGCCTTGAAATGCCCGCCGATTCCATTGCGATGCGTATGCTGGCGTCATTGGCGCGGGTGGATCAAACCAAAGTGCGCACAGGGCGCATTACTGACGACGATGAATGGTCACGGATTACTGGCGTGGTGCAGATGATGTCGGAGCGTGGTAATTTGTATATTGATGATTCCTCTGGCCTCACCCCCACAGAGCTTCGTTCACGCGCGCGGCGGGTGTACCGTGAAAATGGCGGTTTAAGTCTTATTATGGTGGATTATTTGCAGCTGATGCGTGCGCCAGGTTACAGCGAAAACCGCACTTTGGAAATCGCCGAGATTTCCCGCTCTCTTAAAGCGCTCGCGAAAGAGTTGGAAGTGCCAGTGATCGCGCTTTCACAGCTTAACCGTAGCTTGGAAAACCGTGCCGATAAGCGCCCAGTGAACTCGGATTTGCGGGAGTCAGGCTCCATTGAGCAAGATGCGGATTTAATTATGTTTATCTATCGCGATGAAGTGTATAACGAACATAGCGAATTTAAAAATGTGGCGGAGATTATCATTGGTAAGCAGCGTAACGGGCCAATTGGTAAAGTGCGGTTGACATTTAACGGCCGCTTTTCTCGCTTTGATAATTACGATGGTCCAGCTTATAACGAAGACGAATAAGATGAAAACAATACACGGCGCCAAAGCGACGGTGAGTTTAGCCGTATTGCGCGATAATTTTAGTAAAATTAAACAGCTTGCACCGAAGAGTCAATGTCTAGCGATTGTGAAGGCCAATGCCTATGGGCATGGCATGTTGGCGGTGGCGCAAGCGCTACACTCTCAGGCGGATGGCTTTGGCGTGGCGCACCTTAAAGAAGCGGCGATATTGCGCCACCACGGCATTGAAAAGCCTATTTTATTGCTTGAAGGCTTTTTTAACGCACAAGATGTGCCGTATTTACAAGAATATGCCCTTGAGCCAGTGCTCCACAGTGAGTATCAAATACAGGCAATCGAGCAAACCGCACTTTGTGGGCGCTTGAAGGTGTGGATCAAAATCGACACGGGTATGCATCGCCTAGGTTTTGCGCCAGATGAGGTGAATGCGATTTACGCCCGCTTAGCGAGCAGTGGTAAAGTCGGCGAAATTGGTTTTGTGAGCCATTTTAGTCGTGCCGATGAGCGCCAAAGTGATTATACTCTCACGCAAATTACCCGTTTTGAGCAGGCGATTGGCAACTTGTCTGGCCCACGCAGTTTGTCGGCTTCCAATGGCATTTTATTTTGGCCACAAGCACACTACGACGCCGTGCGCCCTGGCATTATCCTCTACGGTATTGCGCCAGATGATCAGGTTAAAACTGCGCAAGCCTTTGATTTGCGTTGCGCGATGGAGCTAAGTTCCAACATTATTGCGTTGCGTCGGCACAAAGCGGGTGAGCCTGTGGGCTACGGTGGGCGCTGGGTGAGCGCGCGTGATACGACCATTGCGGTGGTTGCCATGGGCTATGGCGATGGCTTCCCACGCGATGTGCCTGAAAAGACGCCCGTGCTGATTAATGGGAAACGTTACCCGATTGTGGGCAAAGTATCAATGGATATGCTCACCGTAGATTTAGGCGATGATAGTGCCGAGATTGGCGATGAAG
Organism: Spirabiliibacterium pneumoniae; assembly: GCF_014884995.1. GTDB lineage: Bacteria > Pseudomonadota > Gammaproteobacteria > Enterobacterales > Pasteurellaceae > Spirabiliibacterium > Spirabiliibacterium pneumoniae. Next base: position 16,419 of record NZ_JABMII010000016.1, on the reverse strand, counting down.
TCATTTTTTGGGGGGCTGATCTGCCCGTTGAGGAAATTGCACAGCATTTGGGCGTGATCAGCTATGAATTAGTCACACAGCTAAGTAGCCGTGTGAGTCGAGAATATATCTAATATCTTTGGAGACATTATGCAAAATATTAATCCTGTGAAAACGACTGCTTGGCAAGCGCTGGAGCAGCATAAACAAGCACAAAATAACCTCACCATCAAAACCTTGTTTGAGCAAGATGCCAATCGCTTTGAGCATTTTCATCTCGCTTTTCAAGACCAAATGTTGGTGGATTTTTCTAAAAATGCGGTCACTCAAGAAACGTTAAAATTGCTGCGCCAGTTGGCGAAGGAATGCGCCCTGAGCGAGGCGATTGAGTCCATGTTCAGCGGTGAAAAAATCAACCGTACAGAAGATCGCGCCGTATTGCACACCGCACTTCGCAACCGCGCCAACACCCCAGTGTATGTGGACGGCAAAGACGTGATGCCTGAAGTCAACGCAGTGTTAAGCAAAATGAAAGGCTTTTGTGAGCGTGTAATTTCAGGGCAGTGGAAAGGTTACACGGGCAAAGCGATTACCGATGTGGTTAACATCGGCATCGGTGGCTCTGATCTTGGTCCGTATATGGTGAGTGAAGCGCTGCGCCCTTATAAAAATCACTTGACTATGCACTTTGTTTCTAACGTGGACGGCACGCATATTGCCGAAACGGTGAAAAAACTCAACCCTGAAACCACCCTCTTTTTGGTGGCTTCCAAAACATTCACCACCCAAGAAACCATGACCAACGCCCACAGTGCGCGTGATTGGTTGCTGGCCGCAGCAAAAGATAAAAGTGCGGTTGCTAAACACTTTGTTGCGCTCTCCACTAATGCGAAAGCGGTGAAAGAGTTTGGCATCGACACAGACAATATGTTTGAATTTTGGGATTGGGTCGGCGGACGTTATTCACTGTGGTCAGCGATTGGTCTGTCTATTGCGCTATCGATTGGCTTTGAAAACTTTGAGCAACTGCTTAGCGGTGCACACGAAATGGATAAACATTTCCGCACAACCGCACTTGAGCAAAATATCCCAGCCACCTTGGCGTTGATTGGTATCTGGAACAGCAATTTCTTAGGCGCAGAATCTGAGGCGATTTTGCCGTATGACCAATATATGCACCGCTTTGCCGCTTATTTCCAACAAGGCAATATGGAATCTAATGGTAAATATGTGGATCGCAATGGCGACAAAGTCAGCTATCAAACCGGCCCAATCATTTGGGGTGAGCCTGGCACCAACGGTCAACACGCGTTTTACCAACTCATTCACCAAGGTACTCAGCGCATTCCGTGTGATTTCATCGCGCCTGCACAAAGCCATAACGCATTGGGCGATCACCATTTGAAATTACTCTCTAACTTCTTTGCCCAAACAGAAGCCTTAGCTTTTGGCAAAACCGAGCAAGAGGTGATTGATGAGTTCATGAAAAATGGCAAAACCCTTGAGCAAGTCAACGCTGTGGTGCCATTTAAAGTGTTTGAAGGCAACCGCCCAACTAACTCGATTTTATTGCAAAAAATCACGCCGTTTAGTTTAGGCGCATTAATTGCGATGTATGAACACAAAATCTTTGTGCAAGGGGTGATCTTCAACATTTTCACATTTGATCAGTGGGGCGTTGAGCTAGGCAAACAGCTGGCCAACCGCATTTTGCCAGAGCTGGAAAGCAGTGAGAAAATCAGCTCCCATGACAGCTCAACAAACGGCTTGATTAACCAGTTCAAAGCATGGCGATAGGCTTACAAACCGCACTTTTTAAAGTGCAGTTATCTGAATAAGTCACAGGCTGCCTTTCGGCAGCCTTTTAGTTGTATGAAAGTTCCAAACGTGAGCCATCAGCGTATTGAATCGTTTGTGGTAGGGTAACTGCGCGGATACTGGAATTTTTTTGCAAAAATAGATTGCGCGCATCTCGGGAAATAGATTCGAGCGGGAAGACGAGGTCGATATTACGATCAATGAGGTCACTTGAAGTGGATTTGAAAGCAACTTGGATCTCTTTGTTGAAAATAATATGTCCTTGATAGAGATAAAGCGCTAACCACTCAATGGAGTGAATCGGTTTGTTAGAGTGGGTGGTGAGGGTATAGCGTAGTACAATATTACTTTCGCCAGCTTGTGGTAATACGATATAGTTAGGCATGCTAAGATTGACACGACGGTTAAATTCTTCGAGTAAAGTACGGTTGGTTAATTTATCTGGTGTGATTTTATAAGAATCGGCTGATATATTGGTTTGGGTAGATTGATTTTGTGAATCGAACCACAACATGGAAATGATTAGCCCTGCTAAACTAAAAACCGCTACAATATATTTCACCGCACTTGGCATGCTGAACTCCTTTTGTCTTTGCCTCAGAATAAGCAATAACCGCGTGCGAGTCAATTGCGAGAGTAGAAAAGTGCGGTCAAACCGCACTTTAAGCGCTTAATCTTGTGATTGTGCCATAAAATCTTGTACCTTTTCCACCATATTTTTTGAGCCAACAAACAACGGCACACGCTGGTGCAATTCGGTAGGTTGAATGTCCAAAATGCGATTGAAACCATCGCTGGCTAGCCCGCCGGCTTGTTCTGCCAAAAAGGCCATTGGGTTGCCTTCATACAACAAGCGCAATTTGCCGTTTGGATATTGGGTGGAGGTTGGGTAGATATAGATGCCGCCTTTGAGCATATTGCGGTGGAAATCTGACACCAGTGAGCCGATATAGCGCGAAGTATATGGGCGATTGGTGGCTTTGTCTTCCTCTTGGCAATATTTCAGGTATTTTTTTACGCCCATCGGGAATTTGAGGTAGTTGCCTTCATTGATGGAGTAGCATTTACCATCTTGCGGAATTTTGATGTTCTCGTGGGATAAAATAAACACACCTAAAGAAGGATCATAGGTAAAGCCGTTGACGCCATGCCCAGTGGTGTAAACCAACATAGTCGATGAGCCGTACACAATATAGCCAGCGGCAACTTGTTTATGGCCTGGTTGCAAGAAATCTTCCATCGTCACGGGCTGCCCAATAGGTGAAACACGGCGATAAATTGAAAAAATAGTGCCCACCGCCACATTCACATCAATGTTAGATGAGCCGTCGAGCGGATCGGTGAGAATAATGTACTTCGCATTACGCCCACGTTCTGTGTCAAAGGCGACAAAATTTTCTTCTTCTTCTGAACCAAAACCCGCCACTTCATCACGGGCAATTAGCGCCGCTTTCATTTTTTCATGGGCAAAGGCGTCGAGTTTCATTTGTGCTTCACCTTGCACATTTTCAACGCCAGAATTGCCAATAATATCGTTGTTCAGGCCTGCTTTATTGATGTCCCGATGGATAATTTTGGCGACCAAGCGAATCGAGGACAAAATGCCACTGAGTTCGCCTTTTGCATTGGGATAATCGTGTTGTTTTTCGACAATAAATTCGCCTAATGTTTTCATAATGTGCCTCAGGATAATTTGAAAGAAAGTTCTTAATTTTTACTGTATAATCAAGCATAATCATTATAGCAGTGAAAAGCGGAAATGGTTGCGGGTTGTCTGTACTTTGTGATCATTTCCACACTTTTATTTTTAGAGCGACACAAAATGAAACAACAGCATATTCATATTCTTGGCATTTGCGGCACGTTTATGGGCGGCGTTGCCATTATTGCCCGTGAGATGGGCTTTAAAGTTACTGGCTCCGATGTCAATGTTTACCCGCCCATGAGCACCTTTTTGCAAAACAGCGGCATTGAAATTATTCCGAACTACGATCCTGCGCAGCTTGAGCCGCGCCCTGATATGGTGATTGTCGGCAATGCAATGAAACGCGGCAACCCGTGCGTGGAATATGTGCTGGATAACCAGCTACCATACACCTCAGGCCCACAGTGGTTACATGACAATCTATTACGACAACGCCATGTGCTGGCGGTTTCAGGCACTCATGGAAAAACCACTACCAGCAGCATTTTAGCATGGATTTTAGCTGACAACGGCCTTGAACCTGGCTTTTTGATTGGTGGGGTGACAGGCAATTTCGCCACCTCGGCGCAGTTGGGCAAAGCACCGTATTTTGTCATTGAAGCCGATGAATACGATACAGCGTTTTTTGATAAACGATCCAAATTTGTGCATTACACGCCAAGCACGCTGATTATTAATAATATTGGCTTTGACCACGGTGATATTTTCGATGATCTCGCTGCCATTCAACGCCAATTCCACCACTTGGTACGGATTATGCCAAGCAAAGGCTTAATTTTGTCGAACAAAGCAGACGCCACGGTGAAGCAAACATTAGAGATGGGCTGTTGGAGCGAGCAGCAGTTCACAGGCGAGGGGCTAGATTGGTTTGCCAAAAAACTCACCGCTGATAGTACGGAATTTGCGGTCTATCACCATGGGGAAGAAAAAGCCAAAGTGCGGTGGACCATTTTTGGTGAGCACAATATGCACAATGCGTTGATGGCGATTGCTGCCGCGCACCGTGTGGGCGTGCCTATTGCGAAGGCGTGTGAGTCGTTAAGTCGATTTGTGAATACTAACCGCCGTTTGGAGGTCAAAGGTTGCATCAACGACATCACGGTATATGATGATTTCGCCCACCATCCGGCGGAAATCAATGCCACCATTAATGCGCTGCGTGATAAAGTGGGCGGCGCGAAGCGTATTCTCGCGGTGCTTGAGCCACGCTCTAACACAATGAAAATGGGGCTGCATAAAAATGATTTGGTTGCGGCATGGGTGAAATCTGACGTGGTTTTCTTGTTGCAGCCCGATAATATTCCATGGGAGGTAGCAGAGCTTGCGGAAAAATCCACTGTGCCTGCCAAGTGGAGTGGCAACATTGATTTGCTGATTGAATTAATCGCCAATGAAGCGCAAGCAGGCGATCATATTTTGATTATGAGTAATGGCAGCTTTGGGGGTATTCACCAAAAATTGCTGGCGCGATTGGCAAATTAGAGCCTAAATTGTGTGAAGCATTTCACAGTTCTGTATAAAAGTGCGGTTTTCATCGAGAATTAAGAAATAAAACGTGTCTTTTTTAGGTGATGTGTTACTATGGAACTCGCTCTTAGAAGAGCAGAATAGATTTACCGGGTTATGAACATCAATTTTGGTTGTCCGTATTTTAGGTAAAAATTGTTAAATTAGTTATTTTAGGATTTATTATGTCTCAAGTTAAAGGAACCGTTAAGTGGTTTAACGAAACTAAAGGTTTTGGTTTTTTACAAGTTGATGGTGGCGAAGATGTATTCGTACATTTCTCTGCAATCAAAAGTGACGGTTTCCGTACCTTAAAAGAAGGCCAATCAGTCGTCTTTGACATTGTTGATGATCAACGTGGTAAAAAAGCTGAAAACGTGGTTGTGGCTTAATTACTCATTCACAATGAAGTCGCCTAAGGGCGGCTTTTTTTTTGCTCAAAATTTAAAAAAGCGATAAGAAAATTGTAAAGTGCGGTTGAAACTAAATTGCAGATAATAAAAAACCACCTGCTAGGGTGGTGATTGGTTGCGGGGGCTGGATTTGAACCAACGACCTTCGGGTTATGAGCCCGACGAGCTACCAAGCTGCTCCACCCCGCGTCCGTTTGAGATGCACATAATACGCAGTTTAAAAATTTTTGCAAGCCAGATCACATAAATTTTTCTCAATTGATTATAATTAAACCAAATCGCTCCCTTTTTGTTCAATAAATTTACATAAATTATGCAACTGATAATCACAATTATTGCAGATGACACTGTATTTTTGCCCCTATTTTTGGTAACGTAAGCCACTTATTTATATAACAAGCATAAAATTTATACAGTTAAGGTAAGTATTTTCATGAATGTATTTAAATCAGCCGTGTCAATTGGATTGGCGTTTTTCATCGCCGCGTGTGGTAATGGGCCAAGCAAACACGGTGTGGATAACGATCGCCAAATGCGTGAAAAAATGGGCGCAATATACACTAGCCGTGATTATATCAATTTAGGTCAGGCACTCACGCCCGTGTCGTATGTTGCCAACCAAGGTAGTGTGGTCAACCAAGGGGACTTTTTAACCCAAATGTCGATTGTGCAAGGCACTTCACCGCGGCTGGCCAACAAATTTGGCAATACTTACGCCAAAGTGCTCAATTGGGTGCTCAGTGGGGCCGATGTGAGCCAGCTTAACGCAGCAGGGTTGACGCCGCTTTTGATGCGTGGTGAAGATGGTTTTCAAAATGTGTTAATGACAGGCTATTATTCCCCCGTAATTCACGCACGTTACAGCCCACAAGGGCGTTTTCAACACCCAATTTACGCTATGCCTCGACAAAAGCGTTTCACGCGGGCGCAAATTTATGCCGGCGCGTTGAAAGGTCAAGGGCTTGAGCTGGCATACACCGATTCTATGCTGGATAACTTCCTACTCGGCGTGCAGGGCAGCGGCTATGTCGATTTTGGCAACGGCACCCTCAATTATTTCGCGTATGCAGGGCAAAATGGCTATAAATATGCGAGCATTGGGCGTTTGTTGGTGGAAGATGGTGAAATTCCAAAAGAAAAAATGTCCGTGCAGGCGATCAAAGATTGGGCGGCGCGCAACCCTGAACGCTTGCAAGGTTTGCTTGAGCGCAATCCGTCTTACGTATTCTTCAAAAATGTACCGAATGGCAAAGTAAAAGGCTCGGCGGGTATTCCGCTCATTCCGTTAGCGGCAGTGGCTTCCGATCGTCGTGTGGTACCATCGGGCAGCATTTTATTGGTGGAAGAACCGCTGATCGACCCACAAGGTAACTGGACAGGGCAGCACCAGCTGCGGTTAATGATCGCCCTTGATGTGGGCGGTGCGGTGAAAGGGCATCATTTTGACCTTTATCAAGGCATCGGTGACGAGGCAGGCCATCAAGCGGGCTTGTTGAAACATTATGGGCGTGCGTGGGTGCTGCGTTAATGGCAGATGAATTTGAACGCCGCTTTGGCGGCATTGCTCGCCTTTATGGCGCGCACGCGCTTGAAACCTTGCGTCATGCACAAATTTGCGTGGTGGGGATTGGTGGCGTAGGCTCGTGGGCGGTCGAAGCGCTGGCACGAAGTGCGGTTGGGCATATTACGTTGATTGATATGGACGACATTTGCCTGACCAATACCAACCGTCAAATTCATGCGCTGAATGGTCATTTTGGGCAGCTCAAAGGTGAGGTGATGGCCACGCGGGTGCAGGCGATCAACCCCGAGTGTGAGGTTACCTATATTGATGATTTCCTCACGCTGGATAATATCTCAAGCTACATGCAACCGCACTTTGATTATGTGATTGACGCCATTGACAGCGTCAAAGTGAAGGCGGCGTTAATTGCCCATTGCAAGCGCAATAAAATCCGCGTGATTACAACAGGCGGCGCGGGCGGGCAGACGGATCCTGCGCAGATTCAAATTGCGGATCTCGCGCGCACGATTCAAGATCCGTTGGCAGCCAAAGTGCGGTCAACCTTGCGCAAGCAGTATCATTTTAGTCAAAACCCGAAACGGAAATTTGGCATTGATTGTGTGTTTTCAACTCAGCCTTTGATTTTCCCAAAAGTGGAAGGCGAGTGTAATGTGTCGGCCACGATGAACTGTGCAAACGGCTTCGGGGCGGCAACAATGGTCACTGCAACCTTTGGTTTTTTTGCAGTATCCCGTGTGATTGAAAAATTACTACAACATCAAAAAAAGGAAGATTTATGAAACAGTTTAAAAAACAACTTCTTGCCGCTGCTGTGTTATCAACCGCAGCTATTGGTGCGCAAGCCGATATCCTCACCACAGTGAAGCCGATTGGCTTTATTGCCGCCGCGATCGCCGAAGGCGTGACCCCAACCGAAGTGTTGCTGCCAGCGGGCGCTTCGCCGCACGATTACAGCATGCGCCCGTCTGATCTCGAGCGTTTGAAAAAAGCACAATTGGTGATTTGGGTTGGTGATGAAATGGAAACCTTCCTTGAAAGCAGCGTGGAAAAACTCGATGAGAAAAAAGTGCTCGAAATTGAAGACATCGACGGCATTAAACCGCTGTTAGGCAAAGCGATGCACGTCCATTTCCACGGCGATCATGACCACGACCACGACCACGAACATGGACATGACCATGATCACGACCACGATCACGATCACGATCATAAACACGCTGACCATGATCACGACCACAAACACGAACACGATGACCATGATCATGACCATGGGCACGAACATCATCACCACGAAGGCTTGCAAACCGACTGGCATGTGTGGTATTCACCAAAAATCAGTGAATTGGTGGCAGAAAATATCGCCGAACGTTTAAGCGAAATCTATCCAGATAAAGCCGAGCTTATCAAAACTAACTTGGCAGATTTCAAAAAGAACATCGCCGATAAATTAGCGAGCTTGAGTAAACAACTCGCGCCAGTCAAAGGCGAAGGTTATTATGTATTCCATGACGCATACGGCTATTTTGAACGTCAATTTGGCCTAAATCACCTTGGCGCTTTCACTATCAACCCAGCGGTGGCACCTGGTGCAAAAACCTTGAGTGAAATTAAAGCCAGCATCAAAGATCACAAAGCCAAATGCTTGTTCACCGAGCCGCAATTTACGCCGCGCGTAGTGGAAACCTTGCAGAAAAATTCAGGCGTTGGCGTGGGGCAATTGGATCCATTGGGTGAAAAAATTGCTCTAGGTAAAACCGCTTACATTGACTTCTTGCAAGCAACGGCGGACAGCTTAAGTGGCTGCTTAGGCAAAAAATAAACCGCACTTGCGTGTGAATTTTTTATAAAATAATGCGTCTAACACCTTGCTAAGCAAGGTGTTTTTTTATTTCAAAGGAGAGGGTGTGAGCAGAATTAAGCAAGTAATGATGAGCCTGTTGTTGGTAAGCCCGATGCTGCACGCGCAGGCAGCACAAAGTGCGGTTGAGCAGCCCGACGCGTTGCCACTGGAAATGCAACGCGCGCTTTATCAAAAAACGGCACAGTTGCTGCCATTGGCGGCTCAAAAGCAGGATTTTCAATTGATTGACGTAATGTTGAGCAAGCTCGACGGCTATATCCTCACGCCGTATTTGCAATATCAACGCCTGCTGCTTGACCCCGTAGCGCTAAGTGAGCAGCGCATTGATGAATTTGCTCAAGCGCACCCAGAGATTGCCGATCGTGATGAACTTAACCGCACTTTGCTCAATAATGATTTCAAGCAGCAGCGCTGGCAGGCGATCAACGAATTTTTAAGTCACCACACGCTCGATGACCAAGCCAGCCAGTGCATTGCTCTGAGCGCACAACACCATTTGGCAAGCGACTCAGCCCCTGTGTGGCAGGCGGTGACCGCACTTTGGCAAACGGGGCAATCTTTGCCGAATCAGTGTGATGACATCTTAACGCAGTGGCAACAAGCTAGGCAGATGACGCCTGAATTATTGCGTAAGCGCGGTTATCTTGCCTTTTTGGCAGGCAGTGATGGCTTATTGCGCCATTTGCGCAACCTTGCCACAGGCGATGATATGGTTTCACAAACGTATTTAGAATCCTTGGTGCAACTGCGTGAGCACCCTGAGCAACTGCCTGTGTTCGTGCAAACTGCGGCGATTACGCCTGAAAACAGTGCCATTGTTGAGCGCACGTTTTCCCGTTTTTTGAAAACACTCGATATTGCTTTGCTGAACGTAGATGATCCTTTTTCCGAATTTGCGCCGTGGGCAACGCGCTTTCATCTTAATGCTGATCAAATAGCGGCGTGGAAAGCGGCATTGGTGAGTAAAATTTTTGATGAAAGTGCGCCACCACTGCAACAGTGGCGAGATGCTCAAGTGCAAGCATTGCGCAATGATACGCTGACCGAGCGGCGTATTCGTACCGCACTTTTACAACAAGAGGCACTTGCACCATGGCTGGCATTACTGTCTCAAGAAGCCGCAGCCAAGCAAGAGTGGCGCTATTGGCAAGCCATGAGTGATGAAAAACAAGGTAAAGATGTGCGTGAGCAACTCAATGCGTTAAGCCAAGAGCGTGGGTTCTACTCAATGTTAGCGGCGACTAAACTTGGCGTAACCTATCAACCGCACTTTGCTCAATTAAGCGATCCACAGCGTGAGCAACTGCTCACCCCCCTTAAAGTGCGGTTAGCACAGCTGCAAGAATTGCGCACACTGTCGCAACAGAGCACCGCCAATGCAGTGTGGCAGCAGCTGCTGGCGAAGGCGGAGCAAGCGCAAAAAATCGCGTTGGCGGAGTATGCCAATGGGCAGGGCTGGTATGATTTGGGCGTGCAGGCCACAATCGCAGCCAAAGCGTGGGATTATATTTCCGCACGGCTGCCACAAGCATTTGATACGTGGTTTGAGATCAATTTGGCAGGCAAACAGGTGCCACTGAGTTTTGCTCAAGCCATTGCTCGCCAAGAAAGCGCATGGAATCCATCGGTGACATCCAGTGCTGATGCGCGCGGGCTGATGCAGTTATTGCCAAGCACGGCCAAACAAACGGCGCAGGCGCTCAAGTTGCCCTATAACAATGCACAGGCACTTTTTTCACCGTTCGATAACATTATGCTCGGCACCGCGCATTTGCAGCAATTATCTGATCGTTTTGACGGCAACCGCATTTTAATGGCCAGTGCTTATAACGCAGGCAGCCGCCGTGTTGAGCAGTGGCTTGGGCGCGCAGGCGGGAAGTTAAGTATGGCGGAATTTATTGCCACTATTCCGTATTACGAAACGCGCGGGTATGTGCAAAATGTGCTCACCTACGACTATTATTACCAATTATTACGCCACGGTCAGGGAATTTCATTCGCCAAAAGTGAGTATGATCGCATATACTAGTACAATAAACTGCGAAAGGAGAGCGTATGACTGCCGATAAAACTGAGCAATGGGCGATATTTGTTGACCTATTACGAGCCGCCTTTGCCGAAGGGCGTGAGCATGATGTGCTGGGCATGCTGCTGACCGCGGATGAGCGCGATTCCATTGGCTTGCGGGTGCAAATTATCAAAGCCTTATTGGCCAAATCACACTCTCAACGAGAAATCCAACAGCAGCTTAACACCAGCGCGGCGACCATCACGCGTGGCTCTAATATGTTAAAAACGATTCCCGATGAACTGCTGGCGTGGCTGCAAGGTCATGGCAACTAAAACAAAAAAACGCGCAGTGCAAAAGCGCAACATCGCTCGCCGTGTGCTGCGTTATGTGGGCTATTTTGCGCTTGCTTTAGTGGCGTTGACCGCACTTTTGCGCTTTGTACCTGTTCCTTTTTCCGCCTATATGGCGCAGCAACAGCTTAGCCATTGGTTAACGGGGGATTTTCACTTTAAAACGCATTATGAATGGGTCAGCCTTGATCGCATCAGCAAGCCGATGCAGCTGGCGGTGATCGCCGCCGAAGATCAACAATTTCCAAGCCACTTTGGCATTGATTGGCAGGCGATCGTAAAGGCTTACCGCCACAACCAAGCCAGCCAACGCGTGCGTGGCGGTTCGACCATCTCACAACAAACGGCGAAAAATCTGTATCTGTGGCATGGGCAAAGCTGGCTGCGCAAAGCCCTTGAAGTGCCCACCACATGGCTTTTGGAAACCCTGTGGGACAAAAATCGTATTTTGGAAGTGTATTTAAACATTGCAGAATTTGGCGACGGCATTTACGGCGTGGAAGCCGCCTCTCAGCACTTTTTCCACACCTCGGCCGCCAAATTAAGCAACGTACAAGCGGCACTGCTGGCCAGCAGTTTGCCAAATCCACACATTTATCGCGTGAATGCACCTTCGCGCGCAATGTTGCGTAAGCAGCAGTGGATTTTGCGCCAAATGCAAGCACTCGGTGGCAAGCCATTTTTGCAAAGGCTTGATTGATATGCGTTTGTTTATCGCTGAAAAACCCAGCCTCGCGCGCGCCATTGCTGATGTGCTACCCAAGCCGCATAAGCGCGGCGATGGTTTTATTCAATGCGGTGAACATGATTGTGTGACATGGTGCATCGGACATTTGTTAGAACAGGCTGAACCTGATTGTTATAACCCCGAATTTAAACGCTGGCGACTTGAACATTTGCCGATTGTGCCCGAGCGTTGGCAGCTGCTGCCGAAAAAATCGAGCCAAAAGCAGCTTAATGTCGTGCTAAAGCTCATTAAGCAAGCGGATATTTTAGTCCACGCTGGTGATCCTGACCGTGAAGGGCAGCTTTTGGTTGATGAAGTGCTCAATTATGCCCAACTGCCCAGCACCAAACTCGCCGACGTACAGCGTTGTCTAGTCAACGATCTTAACCCAAGTGCGGTTAGCCAAGCCGTTGCCAATATGGCAGACAACCGCACTTTTGTGCCCCTTTCAACCTCGGCTTTGGCTAGGGCGCGCGCCGATTGGCTGTATGGTATTAATATGACGCGTGCCTTTACGCTTTATGGTCAGCGCGCAGGTTATCGTGGTGTGCTCTCGGTTGGGCGGGTGCAAACGCCCGTGTTGGGATTGATTGTGCGTCGCGATTTGGAAATCGAGCATTTTCAACCCAAAGCGTTTTATCAAGTGCTGGCGCACATTGCTTTGATCGATAAAGAAAACGCCACCTTTACCGCCCAATGGCAGCCCAGTGCCGCCTGCGAGGACTATCAAGATGAGCAAGGCCGCGTACTTTCTAAAGGGCTGGCGGAAAATGTGGCACGGCGCATCACAGGTCAAAATGCCATGGTAGAGCGCTATCACGCCACGCAAGAGCGTGAGCTTGCCCCATTGCCATATTCTCTTTCAGCGCTGCAAATTGACGCAGGCAAACGCTTTGGCTATTCCGCTCAAACGGTGCTAGACGCTTGTCAGCGATTGTATGAAGCGCATAAGTTGATCACTTATCCCCGCTCCGACTGTCGTTATTTGCCTGAAGATCATTTTGCACAACGAAGTGCGGTGTGCAACGCCATTATTCACCACAGCAGCGAATGGGATACGCTGCCAGAGACGGTGGATTTATCACGCAAAAACCGCGCTTGGAACACTAGCAAAGTTGAGGCGCACCACGGGATTATTCCCACCGCAAAAGCCAACTCAACCGCACTTTCCACCACAGAGCAACACATTTATGATTTGATCGCGCGGCAATATTTAATGCAATTTTGTGACGACACGCTATTTAATAAAACCAAAATCGAGCTTGAGATTGCAGGTGGTGCTTTTGTGGCGCAAACCCGCGGCATAGCGCAACTTGGCTGGAAAGCGCTGTTGGGCGCTCACGATGATGAAACGAAAACCGAACGCGCTTTGCCAAAGGTCAAAAAAGGCGACGTGTTGCACTGTGATCACGGTGAGGTGGTGGAAAAGCAAACGCAGCCTCCCAAACCGTTCACCGATGCCACACTGCTGGCGGCGATGACAGGTATCGCGCGTTTCGTGCAAGATAAAGCCTTGAAAAAAATTCTGCGTGAAACCGATGGTCTCGGCACGGAGGCAACCCGCGCGGGCATTATTCAGCTGTTGTTCAAACGAGGCTTTATTGAAAAGAAAGGGCGCAATATTATCAGCACGCAGGCGGGGCGCATTTTTGTGCAATCGTTGCCCGAGCAGGTAACGCTGCCCGATATGACGGCACATTGGGAATCACAGCTCAATGCAATGAGCCAAAAAAAGGCGAATTATCACCAGTTTATGCAAACGTTACTGAGCCAGCTAAACACACTTTTGCAACAATATGACATGACGACGTTGCGCGCGTTGCAAAACATTTCGCAAAACAAGACGGATAAAAGTGCGGTTCGCCCGCGTGTTGCACGAAAAAAAAGCAACTAAACCGCACTTTTGCAAAAATGACTTGCTAAGCGTGTGCAGTTTCATTATTATGCCACAGTTAAATCAATAGAGAGCTAGGCAACGCCTTAGAGGATTATGTACGAGATTTTAATTATTGCTTACATCTTAGTGTCCGTCGTATTAATCGGCTTTATCTTGTTGCAACAAGGTAAAGGCGCTGATATGGGTGCGTCATTCGGATCAGGTGCGTCAGGAACCATTTTTGGTGCCGCAGGCTCAGCCAACTTTTTATCTCGTACCACCGCGATTTTAGCGATTTTCTTCTTTGCGATCGCTTTGGTTATTGGCAATTTGAATACACATCGTCAAGCGCCACAAGGCAAGTTTGACGACTTAAGCAGCGAAGCGCAACAAATTCAACAAAGCGCCCCTGCTGTTGATGTCCCTGCTGAAAAACACAACAGCGACATCCCACAATAATTTCTGCTCTGATGGTGGAATTGGTAGACACGCTATCTTGAGGGGGTAGTGTCCATAGGACGTGCGAGTTCAAGTCTCGCTCAGAGCACCAACTTCAAATAAAATACACTCCAATATGTTCAACAAGCCCTAGAGAATCAACGCTTTAGGGCTTTTTTCTTGTTTAAAGCGTTTAATAGAATACAACCAAAATAAATACTTTTTGAACCACGGGAAGAACCACGCTAGAATTGTGGTACAAATCCGTGGTTCTAAAAGGTGAAATTATGGCTAGAATAGTAACCCCGCTTACTGACCGACAATGCCAGAAATTCAAAGAAAAAGGAAAAGCACTAGCTGACGGCGGTGGTCTTTATTTGCAATGCTTAAAGGATAGTGGCGGGTTGAGTTGGCGTTTTAGATATAAAAGCCCAGTAACTCAAAAGATGACTAAGATAGCCATAGGCGACTACCCAGCTGTTACACTGGCGCAAGCAAGACAGACGCGCGAGGAATACCAAGCACTGTTAGCTCAAGGCATAGATCCACGCACACACCGAGAGCAAGCAAAGGCGCAGGAAATGGTAAGGCAAAGCACCACCTTTAAAGCAATGGCGCAGCGTTGGCGAGAGAAGAAAAAAGGCGAGATTGAGCCGTTGACGTTACAAAAAGACTGGCGACGCATTGAGCTTTATTTGTTACCGCACTTCGCGTCTACACCAGTAAGCGAGGTTTTACCGCGTGATGTTTTTAATGCGCTGGCACCACTAGAGAAAGCAGGCAAGGGCGACACGCTCAAGCGCACAATCCGCTTGTTGAATGAAATTTTAAATTATGCGGTAGTCATTGGCGCGCTTGAAATGAACCCTTGCTTAATGATTACAAAAGCGTTCAGCAAGCAGGCCACTGTAAATAATCCAACACTTAAACCCGATGAATTACCACAGTTTCTAGGTTCGTTATTTTTATCGCCAGCAGATAGAACTACGCAGCTTGCGCTATTGTGGCAGTTACTTACAATGACGTGTCCACAAGAAACAACAAATGCAAAATGGGCGGAAATTGACGAAGATTTAGCCTTGTGGATTATTCCAGCCGAAAGAATGAAAAAAAGACACGCGCACACAGTACCATTAACCGACACAATGCGCAGAGCTTTAAAGCAAATTAAAATCTTATCCAGCAATAGTGACTATCTATTCCCTAGTCGCTCGAAACCAAATCAACCACTAAACAAGCAAACCCCAAATAAGACTTTGCGAGATATAGGCTATCAAGGCAAGCTTACTGCGCACGGTTTACGCTCAATAGCTAGTACGTATATGCACGAACAAGGGATTGATAAAGACGTGATAGAGTTATGCTTATCACACAAAATAGGTGGACTTAGAGGTGTTTATAATCGTGCGGAGTATTTAGACCAAAGACGCACCGCACTTACTCAATGGAATGAATATGTGGAGCGAGCATTAAATCAAGGCTTAAGCACTAGCGCATTGACCGCACTTTAACTGATAAATTATTTCACACACAGGCCACAATGCAAAAATGCACCGTGGCTTTTTTTGTGTTTGTGACAGGGTAATAAAAAACTTTTTCTCAAAAAACAAGAAACTTTTAAAAATTTATCCCCTTTTTGCTATTTATCCCCTTATTCTATTTATCTTTTTGATTAATAAAGAAAATAATAAGGGGGTAAAATAGGGGGTATTAAGGGGATAAGGGGATAGAAACGTGGGAAAAGACTATTTTTAGCTGATTTTTAGCTAAAATGGCAAAAATGAGAAAATCAAAAGTGACATTTTTAGTGTCAATCAAGGGTGATTACTGGTGCCACTGGTGAAGACTTTATGCAGTGCTGACAGCCAAAAGCGGAACACCCCAAAGAACAAGAACCCACACCGCGCAAGGTATGCGGGCATTTAATGCGCCCTTGCTTAATCAATCGTAAATCTTGCTTAATACTTATGACTGTCACAAAACGCTAGCAGCTAACCGATATGCAAATTTGCATATCGCATAAGAAATGAATAGGTATGCCCAAAAATGGACACACGACCACAGACACCACGAAAACAATACAGCATTGCGTAACCAACAGCACGAAAAAAACCACACACACCGACCCCGCCGACCATGCCAAAGCCCACACCGCAAGGGCTAGCGCATTTTCTGCTTGCGTAACCGTTGCTTAACCATGCCCACTGATG
>NZ_JABMII010000015.1 GCF_014884995.1 Spirabiliibacterium pneumoniae | reverse complement strand
GCTGTAACGCCGATGGTAGTGTGGGGTCTCCCCATGTGAGAGTAGGACCCCGCCGGGTTTTACCGAACAAGACACCTTGTAGCGATACAAGGTGTTTTTTTATGCCTGAAATGACCGCACTTTTCTCAGCTATAATTCCGTTATAAGGCAATGGATGTAGATCGGGAGTTAATCCCCAAAGGTGTAGTAATTATTAGTACAGTCTATAAATGATCGTATGAATGGTAATTGGTTTGTATTGAATGTCGAAAATAATATTAAAGTAAATGTGTTATCATTTCTTTGATGCTGGAAAAACAAACAATATTTATAATATATTGAGGGATAGTCAAACCGCACTTTGATACAAAGTGCGGTTTTTTGTTAAACGCCGCATTGCTCGCGGTAGGCTTGCATTTTAGGTAAATATTTTTTGTAGCGTGGGTCATCGGCGATAAATTGCATCAGATCGTCTAGTGTGATGATTGAATGCGCTGGGAACTCTATCCATTCCTTACATCACGGAAAGAACGAAGGAGAGCATCTACGACATCACTATTCATGAACAACCTCCTCTTTCTCATAGGAGATATGTTGTGGAAGAAAGATATTATCTGGACGTTTTTTGTTGATGTGGATATGCCAACCGAGCACTACAACCGCTTTCGTGCAGGCATTTCGCACTATGGCATGTTTTCGTGACCTGATATTAGAGCAACTATTTGAAGAGTTAAAACCAGTATTTGCCCGTTGTTGGGTACATTATTTAGGAGAATACTAACATGCAAGATATTATGAGCCCGATTGATACCCCAACACGCCTCTTTGAAGTGGCGACTCAAGTCGTGGCCAATATGGCAGGTGGTGACGGCTGCTTTTTTAAATGGCATCTAAGATGCTGTTATTAATACGCAACAGGAGCTCAAAACATTCCTTGATGAGGCGAGAATTAAATTTGATGAACGAGATTTAGGACAGGTTTATAAAGCCATACAAAATTATTGGGCTATCTGTTGAGGATAAATTTAGTACATTGGCGTAACCAGACGTATTGGTCAATGTGAGCCAAGAGAACAATTACGTAATATGTGCCCAACGAAGCATGGGCAACAGATTTTGGTTAAAACAATTAGCTAGATCGGCTGGAGAGGTATTTAAAACACCGTTAAAAGAGGATTTAAACGGTACAAAAACTGCTTTAAATGAGAAAAATAAAGCTGTTGAATTTTCTCACTTTAAGTGGCTGTCTCAAATTTCGTAGTCCGGTGGCATTTGTTACACATAGTTGCTATTACGATTTATGTTAAAGAGAAAAGTAGCTTTTGAGTATGTAATTATTTTATTATAAAAAAGCCACTCAGAGAGTGGCTTTTCGTGATGAGGTTACAGTTTATTTTTTAGCGCCGAATACGCCAGTGTAGCCGCCTTTGTGGAATTTACCGCCCACTTCTGCGGCACCATCACCGTAGAATTGACCTTTTACGCCATCGCCGTTGAAGGCGTTGTTGTCAATTTTGGTGCTAAATGAGGTAACAGGATCATTTTTGTCTGATGTGATGTTACCTTTAATAGTTTTGTCTTTAAAGTCCGCTTTGATGCTTGAGCGACCTGCTTGCAAGTCTTTCTCGCCATCTTTAGAGAATAGCGCAGAACCTGTGTAGTTTACGACACCTTCTTTTGGCATGGCTTTGGTGGCTTCACCATAGCTAAAGAATGCGCCGTGGTCAGCAAATTTCACTACACCAAAGCTGCTGTTTTTATAAAGATCATCTTTGCTTGAGATGATTGTTGTTGACTCGTCTTGTTTTTCTTTAAAGTCTTTGAACTCATCGGAGCCTTTGGAGGCAGTCAAGTCATAAGTTTTGTCTCCAATTTTGATGGAGTGTACTTTGTGTTTGACTGATTCAATGCCGTCTTTGGCTTGATCTTCAAAGCGGTTATATTGGTCTTTAACTTGATCCTCAACACGACTCCACTCATCTTTAATACGATCTTCTGTGCTCTTGTCATCGTCGCTGCTGCTACACGCGGCAAGACCCAAAGATGCTACCAGTGTGAGAGCTAAATAAGTACGTTTCATAGGATATCCTCCAATTGTTGTTATCGTATTTTGAAATGTGCGATTTCAAACGCCTATTAGAGAGTAACAAATATATCATTTTTGATCAAATTTCTTTTTAGATTATGATTTTTGATATATATAGTTTACAACAGTGACTTTAAGTTGAATAAATAAAAAAGCGGGGTGATAAGCAAAGTGCGGTATTAACCGCACTTTAATCATAATATTTACTGAGCTTGTGATTTGGGTTTAGGTTTACCAATATTTTTGCGATCACGATGGCGCACTTTGGTTTTCTTTTGCGCATCTTTTTTCTCGGCTTTTTTCGCTTTAGTGCGCGCTTTTTGTTTTTTGCTAGGGGATTTTTTGCCGTCGTTTTTCGGCGCCTTGGTGCGCGGCTCAAGCCCTTCGATTACTCTCGGTTTGATGAGTTCTTGCGTATAACGGCGAATTTTGCCAAGCAATTTGTAGTCATGGCCTTCAACCAATGACACTGCGACGCCTTTTTTGCCAGCGCGAGCGGTGCGTCCGATGCGATGGAGGTAGGTGTCGGCGCTGTAGGGTAAGTCATAGTTAAAAACACAATCAATATCGTCAATGTCGATGCCACGAGCGGCAACGTCGGTGGCAACCAGCACATTAACTACACCATTTTTTAATTTATCAATGGCATTATTCCGTTGAGTTTGTGCCATTTCCCCTTCAAGATAGGTGCTGCGGATATTTCGTTTGCGCAGCATCTCGCTTAATGTGCGCACTTCTTCACGCTTGCGTACAAACACGATAGCACGTTCAATGTTTTCATTGTCAATAATGCGTACGAGCAGCTTAAATTTATGTTCTTTGCTGTCGGCATGGCACATCCATTGATGAATTTTTTTGCGTTCCCGTCGGCTTGGTTGGGCGTCCACTTCAACGGGATCGTTGAGCAGTCGCGCGCTGAAATCATGCAGCAGTTCGCCCTCAAGGGTGGCGGAAAAGAGAAGTGTTTGCCCACGCCAGCGTGTTTCCGCGGCGATAGTTTCAACATCTTGCCCAAAGCCCATTTCCAGCAAGCGGTCGGCTTCATCCAAAATCAGCATTTCCACCGCACGACAGTCAAAATGCTCTTCTTTGATGTATTGCAGCAGTCGCCCTGGCGTTGCCACGACAATATCTTGCGTTTCATTAAAGGCCTCAGCGTGGTTCATAAAGGCCACACCACCAGTAATGGTGGTTACTTTAAGGGGGGTGAATTGACATAAAATTTGCGCTTGCTCAGCCACTTGTAGAGCCAGCTCGCGCGTTGGTGTTAGAATAAGCACGCGTGGTGCGCCTGGTTTTTTACGCGGGAAATCAAGCAAATGTTGAATGGCAGGAATTAAAAACGCTGCCGTTTTGCCCGTGCCAGTTGGTGCTGAGCCGAGAATGTCACGTTTATCCAGCGCAGGTTCAATGGTTTGTGTTTGAATTTCCATTGGGCGAGTGTAGCCTTTGGCGGCGATGGCTTTGAGCAACGCAGGGTGTAAATCAAATTGATCAAATGTTGTCATAATGTATCCTTTTTTGTTGCCTTGATTATAGCGGTGTTGGCGGCAAACCGCACTTTTTTTATCAGTATAAGTGGAAATGACGATGAGCTTTCAGTTTAAACAATTTTTTATCGATGATGATCGCTGTGCGATGAAAGTGGGCACGGATAGCATTTTATTAGGCAGCTGGGTGGCACTCGATGGTGTGCAAACGGTGTTGGATATGGGCTGTGGCTGTGGAATCTTGAGTTTAATGCTCGCTCAGCGGCTGCAAGGGCAACCGCACTTTGCAATTGCTGCCCTTGAAATAGACCCCACAGCTTGTCAACAAGCGCGTGAGAATGTTGCCAGCAGCCCGTGGGCGGAGCGGATTAGCGTTATCCATGACGACGCTGCACGCTTTGCGCCAGCGCATTTACACGCATTTGATTTGATTGTCGCCAATCCGCCCTATTTTCCATTGGGCATGCCTTGTCGCAGCGCGCGACGTGAGCAGGCGCGCTATGTCGGCAACAGTGCGCTTAATTCACACCTTGATTGGTTATTGTGTGCGAAAGCAATGTTGCGTGCGCAAGGGGCAATCGCGTTAGTTTTGCCTTATGAGGCAGGCTTAGCGTTGTCAGAACAAAGTGCGGTTTATGGGCTTTATTGCCACGCGCGCCTCGTGATTTCAAGCACGCCACAAAAAGCGCCTCGCCGTGTATTGTTGCGCTTCGGATTGCAAGAAAAAATATGTGCGCAGCAGACATTAGTCATTCATGATGGAGGCGATTATAGCCGTGAATACCAACAGTTGACAGGTGATTTTTACCTGCGCTTTTAAACAAAAAGTGCGGTTGATGACCGCACTTTATATTCATTAGGCAAGACGTGCTTGTTTGCTCAATTTGGTCCAGTTGTAGTAACCGTAGAGTGAGTTGAGCAGGTAAGCTGCGTACATCATAACGATGGATAATCCGCCTGGCTCTTTGGCGGTGATCCACAACACGATGGAAACGACATTGAGCAAAATCCACAAAATCCATTGTTCACGGTAGCGCAAAATCATCAAGATTTGGGCGACCACAACGATAACGGTGGAGATGCCGTCAAGTGAAGCAGAGCTGCCACCGAAGTGTTTTAACACACTGATAAATACCGCGGAGCCAACCACGATAATGCCGATGGTGGTCAACCAGCCTGTGAACGTCAGCGCGCGGGCTTGGATGAGTTCGGTGCCAGTGGTTTTTTGCATATTGGCTTTCCACAAGAAGTAGCCGATAAATTGCGCAGGGATATACACATACAGCGTGGTGGTCATTTCCCCATAAAATCCTTGCGAAAGGGAGATGTAGAAATAGGTGTAAGCGAAAATTAGCCCAAATAGGTAGTTACTGATTTTCCCTTTCCCAACAAACACCACACACAAAATGCCGCTGATGCCTGAAAGCATGCCCAAAATGGAGTCTGGTTCGTAGATATAGACGCCAATTTGCGCTGCCAGAAAGAGCAACAGCCAAAAAGCCTCAAACGGCGTCCAGCCAGAAAATAACTCAGTTTTGAGTTTTTGTAGCCACATTGTCATATTTTGATCCTCATAATGGTTAAGTGCGGAAATTATATATCACAAAAATAATTTTTGCGTAGTGATTTTTTAGAAATTGTGATGTTTATTTTTCACTACACCAAAAAATATCAGCGCACACGATTTTGCTTTATAATAACCGCCACTCAAAAACAGCAAAAAGACTCGGTTATGCAACAATTTGCTATAGGGCAGCGTTGGTTTTGTGAAAGTGAAAGCCAGCTTGGGTTGGGGGTGGTGACCGCACTTTCGCCTCGCCAAGTGCAGTTATATTTTCCGCTTGCGCAAGAAAATCGGCGCTATGCCATGGAAAGTGCGCCGCTGAAACGCCTGCAGCTTGATGTGGGGGAGGTGGCGACAAGTGAGCAAGGCTGGACGATGACAGTGGCGCAAAGTGCGGTGAAAAATGGGGTGTTGTATTATTCAGGCACGCGCCAAGATAACGGCTTGCCTGTCACTTTGGTTGAAACACAACTTGCACACCAGCTCACCTTCAGTACGGCAAGCGCGCGGCTGCAATCAGGGCTGTTTGACAACAATGCAGCTTTTGCGTTGCGGCTTGCGGCGTTACACGCCCAACAGGCGCAATTTCAATCGCCATTACGCGGGCTGCGTGGCGCGCGGGCAGCGCTGATTCCACATCAACTGTATATCGCCAAGCAGGTGGCGCAGCGCCATGCGCCACGGGTGTTGTTAGCGGATGAAGTGGGGCTGGGTAAAACTATTGAGGCGGGGCTGATTATTGCGCACCAACTGTTGAGTGAAAAAATTCAACGGGTGTTGATTATGGTGCCAGAGCATTTGCAACATCAGTGGCTGCTTGAAATGCGCCGCCGCTTTGATTTGCCATTTAGTTTGCTTGCTGAAAGCGACGATGGCTCAAATCCCTTTTTACAAACGCCCTTGATGATAGGCTCGCTGGCGTGGTTATTGGCCAAGCCCGAGCGGGTGACGCTGGCAATGGCGGCGGAAATTGACTTGCTCGTGGTAGATGAGGCGCACCATCTCGCCTACGACGCACATTCACCCAGCGCGCCATATTGCGCAATTGAAACATTGGCAAGTGGAATCCCTGCCTTGTTGCTGCTTTCGGCGACGCCTGAGCAGCTGGGGCTGGAGAGCCATTTTGCCCGCTTGAAACTGCTTGACCCACACCGCTTTTATGACATTCACGCGTTTAAGCAAGAGCAGCAAGGCTATCAGCAAGTGATGCAAATTATTAATAAGCTACTTGATGAGCACCCATTGAGCGAGCAAGAGTGTGATACTGTTGGTCAATTATTGCAGCAACCGCACTTTAGGCTAACGCAGGAGACGCGTCAGGAAACGATCGATGCGTTGCTTGATCGCCACGGCACCAGCCGCATTCTATTTCGCAACACGCGCGCGAATATCAAAGGCTTTCCTGAGCGAAAAGTGCGGTTGCTTGCCCTCCCAATGCCAGAAGAATATGCCAAGTGGGCAGGCACACTCAGCCCCGAGGCGCATTATCACGGGGTTTTGCCATGGTGGCAATTTGACCCACGCATTGACGCCATTGTGCAGTGTGTGCAACAAAACACCGCGCAAAAATGGTTACTATTATGCTCACAGGCGAGCACCGCAATCGCGATTGAGCAGGCTCTGCGCACTCGTTTTGGTACGCGTTGCGCGCTCTTTCACGAGCAGATGAGCTTGCTTGAGCGTGATCGAGCGGCGGCCTATTTTGCGCAATCGTCACAAGGGGCGCGCGTGCTGATTTGCTCGGCCATTGGCGCGGAGGGGCGCAATTTTCAGTGCGCCAGCGGTTTAATGTTATTTGATATTCCCGCTCACCCCGACCGCCTTGAACAAGCCATCGGGCGGCTTGATCGCATTGGGCAAGGGGCGAGCATTGACATTGTGGTGCTCTATTTTGCGCAGTCGTTACAAGCGCGTTGGGTGCAGTGGTATCACTATGGCTTGAATGCCTTTGCACAAACCTGCCCAGTAGGGGAGACGTTGTTTTCCGAATGGGGTTCACAGATAGCCGAGCTTGATGAGGCGCAGTGGCAGGCGTTGATAACCCAAACCCAAGCCCGCCGTGTGCAATTGCAAGCCACATTGGCACTCGGGCGTGATAAATTGCTGGAATATCACTCCAGCGGTGGCACGCAGGCGCAAATGTTGGCGGAACACATCGCACAAGATGACAACAGCAGTCAGCTTCGCACGTTCGCGCATCAACTGTTTACCTGCCTTGGGATTGACGATGAGCCGTTGAGTAGCCAGCATTTTTTACTGCGCGCAGGTGAGAATATGCTCAGCGATTTCATCACCTTACCAGAAGAGGGGCTGAGTGTTACCTTTGACCGCACTTTTGCTTTAGCACGGGAAGAGGTAATGTTTCTCACGTGGGACAGCCACTTGATTCGCCAAGGCATTGATTTTGTACTGGCGGGCGATTTGGGCAAAAGTGCGGTGGCGCTGTTGATTAACCCAGCCGTGCCAGTGGGAACGTGTTTGCTGGAATGGGTGTTTGTGCTGCAAAGTCAAGCGCCTGCGCATTTGCAGCTTACACGCTTTTTGCCACCCACGCCGATACGTTTGCTGCTTGACAGTCGTGGCCATGATCTCAGCGCGAAAGTCTCCCACGCGGCGTTGCAATCTCAACTGAAAGATGTGCCGAAAGGGGGGGGGCGTACGCTGATTGGCATGACCAAATCGGCTATTGAACAAACACGTTCAAGTGCACAAGCGTTGGCGAAAACACAAAGTGCGGTTATCATAGCGCAGGCAAAAGCGAGCATGCTTACCCAAATGCACGCTGAAATTGCGCGCCTTGAGGCATTATCCGCCGTCAATCGCAGCATTCGTGACAGTGAGATCACGGCATTAATTGAAGCCAAAGCGGCGATGGCAAGCGCGCTTGATAAGGCCAGCGTGCGCCTTGATAGCGTGCGCTTAATCGTCAGTAATAAGGAATAATATGGCGCTGATTGAATATAACCCACCGACTGAACCGTGGTTGGAGTTGATTTATTTTGATAATCATATTGCCGTGGTGAACAAGCCTAGCGGCTTGCTGTCGGTGCCAGGTAGCCGTGCGGAATATGCTGACAGTGCTACCGTTCGAGTGCAGCAAAAATTTGGCTTTGCCGAGCCTGTGCATCGCCTTGATATGGCCACTAGCGGCATTATTTTGTTTGCCTTAAGCAAAATGGCAGAAAAAGAACTCAAGCGCCAATTTCGTGAGCGCGAAACGCAAAAACGCTATCAAGCACTCGTGTGGGGGCACCCACAGGAAAGAGAAGGCCTAGTCAATTTGCCGCTGATTTGTGATTGGGAAAATCGCCCGCGCCAGCGCATTGATTTTGATGTCGGCAAAACGGCGGCGACGTTTTACCATGTGCTTGATTATTATCCAAATAATACCGCGCGCGTGCAGCTTACACCTATCACTGGCCGCTCGCATCAGTTGCGCGTGCATATGCTGGCCCTTGGGCATCCGATCATTGGTGATAAATTTTATGCCCACCCTGCTGCCAAAGCCTTAAGCCCACGCTTGGCGTTGCATGCCCAACAGCTGACATTCACCCATCCTTTAACGGGTGAGCGCGTTACCTTCAGCGCAGAGATACCATTTTGACCGCACTTTAAGATTTGTCGTTTTATTATGGTTAAAAAGCCAGTATAATCACTGGATAAATAACCAGTAAAAGTGCGGTTGGCAATGGATTTTTCAGAACTCTTAGACGGATTAAATGCGCATCAGCGCGAAGCAGTGGCAGCGCCCTTAGGCAATTATTTGGTTCTTGCTGGCGCAGGCTCAGGCAAAACGCGCGTGCTGACCCACCGCATTGCGTGGCTGATTGCGGTGGAAAATGCGCGAGAGGGCGACATTTTGGCGGTCACCTTCACCAACAAAGCCGCAGCCGAAATGCGCCAACGCATTTTTGCCACCCTCAAGCGTGATAGCTATCAAGGCAATCATAGTATGTGGATTGGCACCTTTCACAGCATCGCCAATCGCATTTTGCGCGCCCATCATCAAGATGCTAACTTGCCGCAAGATTTTCAAATTATGGATAGTGAAGATCAGCAACGTATGATCAAACGCTTGTTGAAACTGCACAATTATGATGAAAAATATTTCCCGCCGAAGCAAGTCGCGTGGTATATCAATCACCAAAAAGATGAAGGGCGCCGTCCACAGCATTTGGATAACGTGAATTATCAAGAACGCGAGTGGGTGCAGATTTATCAGATTTATCAAGATGCGTGCGACCGTGCGGGGCTGCTGGATTTTGCCGAACTTTTATTGCGCGCTTATGAATTATGGCTCAAAAAGCCGCTGATTTTGCAGCGGTATCAACAACGTTTTGCGCACATTTTGGTAGACGAGTTTCAAGACACCAACACCATTCAATATGCGTGGATAAAATTACTCGCAGGCAACACGGGTAAGGTCATGATTGTCGGCGATGACGATCAGTCTATTTATGGCTGGCGTGGTGCGCGGGTGGAGAATATTCAACGTTTCTTGCAGGATTATCCGCAAGCACAAACCATTCGCTTGGAGCAAAATTATCGCTCAACGGGCAATATTTTACGCGCCGCCAATGAATTGATCGCCAACAACGCCGAGCGGCTGGGTAAAAAGCTCTGGACAGAAGGCGGGGAGGGCGATCCCGTTGGCATTTATTGTGCATTTAATGAGCTGGACGAAGCGCGTTTTGTGGTTTCACAAGTGCAAAAATGGGTGGATAACGGCGGGCAATACACCGATTGTGCGATTTTATACCGCAGCAACAGCCAATCACGCGTGCTGGAAGAGGCCTTTATTCAAGCCAAAGTGCCGTATCGCATCTATGGCGGCGTACGCTTTTTTGAACGCCAAGAAATTAAAGATGCGCTGGCGTATTTGCGCTTGATTGCCAACCGCCATGATGATGCCGCCTTTGAACGGGTGGTCAACACGCCTGCACGCGGCATTGGCAACCGCACTTTAGATACCCTGCGTGAGATTACGCGTGAGCGCGGGGTGACATTGTGGCAGGCGATCACCCTTGCCTATCAGGACAATTTACTGGCAGGGCGCGCGCTAAGCGCACTTTTTCGTTTCACCGAGCTGATTAATGCGCTCGATCAAGAAACGCAAGAAATGCCGCTGTTTGCGCAAACTGATTATGTGATCAAACACGCTGGACTGTATGCGATGTATCAGCAAGAAAAGGGTGAAAAAGGCGAAGTGCGGATTGAAAACTTAGAAGAGCTGGTGTCTGCCGCGCGCAGTTTTATCAAACCAGATGAAGCCGAAGATCTCAGTGATTTAACCGCCTTTTTGACCAATGCCTCGCTGGAGGCTGGCGAAGGGCAGGCCGACAGCCATCAAGCCTGTGTGGAGATGATGACGCTGCACTCTGCCAAAGGTTTGGAGTTTCCGCGAGTGTTTATCGTGGGGGCGGAAGAGGGCATTTTCCCAAGCCGCATGGCGCTGGAAGAACCTGGCCGACTGGAAGAAGAGCGCCGTTTGGCGTATGTGGGCATTACCCGCGCGATGCAAACGCTTACACTGAGCTACGCCGAAAGCCGTCGACTTTATGGCAAAGAAGAGCGGCATACGGTCTCCCGCTTTGTGGCGGAATTGCCGAAAGCCTGTGTGCAAGAAATTCGCCTGCGTGGCAGCGTGATGCGCACGCTCCAAGCTAATCAAAGTGCGGTCAGCGCGTTGAGTTGTGAGAGTGAGTGGAAAGTGGGGCAAAAGGTGCTGCATGCTAAATTTGGACAAGGCACGATCATCAATGTGGAAGGCTCAGATAAAAATACACGGCTGCAAATTGCCTTTCAAAATCAGGGTATAAAGTGGCTGATTGCCCATATCGCAAAATTAGAAAAGTTGTGATCAATGTCACAGAAAAACCGCACTTTTTCCTCGCGGCAAAGTGCGGTTTACATTAGTATATATAGCATCTCTATTTACAAGCAAACATAGGCGATGATAATTTTGACCGACCGACCGACCGACCGACCGACCGACCGACCGACCGACCGACCGACCGACCGACCGACCGCATAACTGCGCACTTTTCGCCTGCGCCATTTTTGGTTTTCCCTTATCCCATGTTTTTTACATCACAGCATAATGCTGCTGATGCTTTTGTTATGCCCTTT
The DNA here is from genome assembly GCF_014884995.1 of Spirabiliibacterium pneumoniae. Classification (GTDB taxonomy): domain Bacteria; phylum Pseudomonadota; class Gammaproteobacteria; order Enterobacterales; family Pasteurellaceae; genus Spirabiliibacterium; species Spirabiliibacterium pneumoniae. The sequence continues at coordinate 59,769 of NZ_JABMII010000015.1, read as the reverse complement.
GCACAGCCAACGGGGCGTCATTTACACACATATTATTGATCATCAACGAGGAGAAAATTTATGTTAGAGAAAAAACTTATCAAACTCAGCTTAACCGCACTTTCAGCACTGGTTTTGGCGGCATGTGGCAGCAGCGGCGGTGACGGCGACAGCAGTACCGATTCTGTGACCAATAAAGTCGAAGATTCCGCGAAGAAAGTGGAGAACAAGGCGGAAGAAACAGGTCAACAAGCAGAAGATAAAGCGAAGGAAACTGCTAAAAAAACTGAAGAAGAAGCTAAACGCGCAGAAGAAAAAGTGCGCGAAGAAGCGAAAAAGGCTGAAGAGGAAGCGCGTAAAAAAGCTGATGAGGCTAAGCTGGAAAAAGATCGAGCCGATGCGTATGCTAAAAACACTATGCACGGTAAAGGATTTACCTACAATCATGATTATCGCAATACCGATGTAAAAGATGCACAGATTGACTCTAATGATCTCAAGTTCATCACCATTGATGGCCAAAAAATTCTAGAAGTTGCGCCTGAAAAATCAGAGCCTTTGATCGCCACAACGGGAGATAACAAAGACAAAGAAATTGCGGGGTGGCGCTTGGCATCAATGTCAACATTTTGCTGTAGTGACAAACAAGTGAGTGCCGCAATCCTCGGTCGTGCTATTACGCCAGATAACAGAGTTGTAGCTTTTTACAACGGCACACCAACAGATGAAAAAGCTATGCCTACAGAAAGAGACGGCGTAGTTAAATACTACTCATCATCAGCGTCACAATTTTTTGTTCAAGGTGGCTTTTTTAACCAAGATAAAACGCAATTTGGTGATACCTCAATCGTGGTTGATTTTGGTTCCAAAAAAGTGTCAGGCTGGACTGCTGCGGGCATCGTAGAAATTGATGGTAAAATTTCTGGAAATGGTGTTAATGGTACTGCAACAGTTAAAAAATCGTCTGATTTGTTATCAACCGTTGATTGGGATTTAAAAACTGATGCAGATAAAACAGCGCCACTGAATGCACAGTTTTATGGTGATAAAGCCCAATCCCTCGCAGGTGAGGCTCACAACCAGAAATGGGGTGTGGTGTTTGCAGCTGAAAAGCAAAAATAATAAAATGATAAACATTCTTATTTAACCTGTTACAATAAAGCTATTCGCATGGATAGCTTTATTTATTTTAGGGAGCAGTATGACGTATAACATTGCAAAATTACCTTTGTCGTTTTTAGCGACCGCACTTTTTGTGGCAATGCCATCCTTGGCGCAAACTCAAGAGGCCAAGCCTGAGCCGAGAGATTTGCCTGAAACGCAGCTTGATGTGGCACGCCCTGTCGCGCCACAAAAAGCGCCACCAGTGCCCCGTCAAGACGATGATAAAACCTTGTCGATAAGCAAAGAAGAGCTGGCCAAGCACCCTGATTTGGTGGTGCGCGCCTTGGTGCCTGCGTTATTGCAAAATAATGCAGACGGCGTGGCGCTTCTGTTGCCGATGTACCGCACTTTTGAGAAACATGATCCGCTGTTAATCAAATGGGGCGAGGCGATTTTGGCGCGCGAAAAAGGTGACTACACGCGTTCGGTTGCGCTATATCGCCAATTGTTTGCCGAAAATCCGCAGGTGCTGCCAGTGCGTTTTCAAATGGCGCAGGCATTGTTCTTAAATAACGAAAACGACGCAGCAAAAGATCAATTTGAAAAACTGCGCAGTGAAAAATTGCCCGCTGAGGCTAAAGAGGTCATTGATCAGTATTTGCAAGCGTTAAATCAGCGTGATGCGTGGTCGTTCAACGGCGGCATTAGTTATATGCGTGAGCCGAATATTAATAATGCACCGAAAGCGGGCACCACCTTAAATGTAAGAGGCACGCCATTTCATGCGTGGGATCGTGAAGACGCGCAAGGCTTGAGTTATAGTTTTGGCGTGGATAAGAAATGGTCGCTACACGGCGGCTGGTTTACCAAGCTCAGCGGTGATGCCTATGGTAAATATTATTGGGATAACAAAAAATATAACCAAGTTACCGCCCGCGTGGGTGCTGGTGTGGGCTTTCAAACTGCGCGCAGTGAAATCAGCCTTACGCCATTTTTCGAAAAACGCTGGTATGGCGGTGGTTCTAGCGGTGGTGATGCGCTGAAACAATTTTCTAAAACCTCTGGCGCACGTTTAGATGCCAGTTATTGGCTCAGCCCGCACTGGCAAATTTCCAGCGCATTGGAATACGGTGAGCAGCGTTACCAAGAGCGCAAGCATCTAAATGGCAATAATTATTTGTGGTCGAACACCTTGCTTTATATGCCAAGTGGCAATCAGTATTGGATTTTGGGAGCGGATTATAGCCGCGATAACGCGCGCGATAAAGACGATGCGTCCGATCGCAAAGGTGTACGCCTTGGCTGGGGGCAAGAGTGGCAGTGGGGGCTTTCCACTCGCGTGGTATTAGGTTATGGTAAGCGAGAATACAAAGCGCCAGGGCGGTTTTTAGAAGAGGCGCAAAAAGACGATGAATACAGTGCCAATATCAGCGTATGGCACCGCAGCGTGCACTTGTGGGGCATTACGCCACGCTTAACATGGAGCTATCAAAATGTGAAAAGTAACCATCCGTTTTACACCTACGACAAAAGCCGCATTTTCCTTGAGCTGAGCAAACGCTTTTAGTGATAAAAGTGCGGTTGCGTGGATTTTTATACCAACCAACCGCACTTTGGTGTTAAAATAGCACCATTTTTACCATTGGAATAAATCTATGCGAACAAGCAATTATCTCTTATCAACCTTAAAAGAAACGCCCAATGATGCAGAAATTGTTAGCATTCAGTTAATGTTGCGTGCAGGTATGGTGCGCAAATTGGCGGCGGGGCTTTACACTTGGTTGCCAACAGGGCTGCGCGTGTTGCAAAAAGCAGAACGTGTGGTGCGTGAAGAAATGAATAAAAGTGGTGCCATTGAAGTGTCAATGCCCGTGGTGCAGCCAGCGGATTTGTGGCAAGAATCGGGCCGTTGGGAGCAATACGGCCCTGAGCTGTTGCGTATTAAAGATCGTGGCGATCGCGACTTTGTGCTTGGCCCAACCCACGAAGAGGTGATTACCGATCTCGCGCGCCGTGAGTTGACCAGCTACAAACAGCTGCCGATCAATTTGTATCAAATTCAAACCAAATTCCGTGATGAAGTGCGCCCACGCTTTGGTGTGATGCGCTCACGCGAGTTTTTGATGAAAGACGCCTACTCGTTCCACATCAGCAAAGAAAGTTTGCAAGAAACCTATGATGTGATGTATCAAACGTATTGCAATATTTTCAATCGATTAGGGCTGGATTTCCGTCCTGTGCAAGCGGATACGGGGTCTATTGGGGGCAGTGCTTCCCATGAATTCCAGGTGCTGGCTGCCAGCGGTGAAGATGATATTGTCTTTTCAACCGAGTCGGATTATGCCGCCAACATTGAGCTGGCGGAAGCCCTTGCGCTGGGTGAGCGCGGTGAAGCAAGTGAGGACATGCGTTTGGTGGACACGCCGAATGCAAAAACCATTGCGCAATTGGTTGAACAGTTCGATCTGCCAATTGAAAAAACGGTGAAAACCTTGATTGTGCGTGGCGTGGCAGACGAAAACGGCAAGTGCGGTTTGGTCGCACTGATGGTGCGTGGCGATCACGAACTCAACGAAGTGAAAGCGGAAAAACTGCCACAAGTGGGCGCGCCGCTCACGTTTGCCGATGAGACTGAAATTAAAGCCGCGATTGGCGCAGGTGTCGGCTCGTTAGGGCCGGTGAATTTATCACTGCCGATTATTGTTGACCGCAGTGTCGCTACAATGAGTGATTTTACTGCTGGTGCGAATATCGACGGTAAGCACTATTTTGGTATCAACTGGGTGCGTGATTTGCCAGAGCCTGAGGTGGCGGATTTTCGTAATGTAGTGGAAGGCGACCCAAGCCCATGTGGCAAAGGCGTGCTGCAAATCAAACGCGGGATTGAAGTTGGCCACATCTTCCAGCTCGGTGAAAAATATTCCAAAGCGATGAACGCCACCGTGCAAGGGGAAGATGGCCGTCCACAAACGATGGTTATGGGCTGCTATGGCATTGGCGTGAGCCGTGTGGTGGCGGCTGCGATCGAGCAAAACCACGATGAGCGCGGCATTATTTGGACAGATGCGTTAGCGCCGTTCCAGGTGGCGATTGTGCCAATGAATATGCACAAATCTCCAGCCGTGCAGGCGTATGCGGAAGAACTCTACCGCACTTTAGTAGCCCAGGGCATTGAAGTGCTGTTTGATGACCGCAAAGAGCGCCCAGGCGTGATGTTTGCCGACATGGAGTTGATCGGTATTCCGCATATGATTGTGATTGGCGAGAAAAACCTCAACAATGGCGAGATTGAATACAAACACCGCCGTAGCGGTGAAAAATTAATGATTGCCAAAGATGAACTGCTGACGTTTATCAAAAGTGCGGTTAAGGCGTAAATTTAGCCTCAATAAAAAAAACCTAGTTGATTTGACCCTAAAAAGTTAGACTGACTTAATTCAAGGGCTGAGTTCTGTATTGAACAGGACTTAGTCCTTTTCGTTTAATCTGAATACGTTCATTATTGTGGTAATAAATGTACTCATGAATAGTTTTTCAAGTTGTTCAAATGCGTCTCAAAACGTTTGCTGAAGTAACACTCCGTTTTCAATCTCCCAAAGAAACTTTCCATTGCGTCACTATCCAGACAATTTCCTTTTCTTGACATGCTTTGCATGATCATTAACAGTTAGGCACTTTATTGTATACTGTTATCATAATAGTGAGGAACATAGCGCTTATAAAAATTATATGAGGCTAGATTTTGATACAAAATGGTGAATGCCTCTGAGTGGTTCATACCCTTCAAATGAAATCCATGAACAATCTAAAGCATTATTTAAGCGTGTTAGAACAAAATATATTGGCGTAGAAGGTGATGCGGTTTACTCGGGCATGCCTTTCTTAAGAACGTTAGGGATAGGAATGATAGGAAATAATCCTAATGCAGTACCTAATAAAGCACAAATATCTATTTTAGAAGCTCATTCTGAGGCTAACCAAAATATTAATAATTTGAATTTCATTTATGATAAAAATAATAAAGATTCTGCTGGTGAATGGAGAAATACTTTAGATATTCTTAATAAAATTCACCAGAATGGAATAAGAAGTTTTAATGTTATTGAGGAAGATAAATGATTAAAAAAATTACTTTTATATATTTAGTATTCTGTATGAGTGGCTGTTTATGGGTCTGGCATCCGCCGTATTCTTCTTTTTGGAGAGAAGATATATGGGTTCATAAAGATAACAACACTGTTCCTACTGCAGAAATTGTTCAGTATTGCTATGCTCAATCACTAGCACCATTTAAAACAAAAAATATAGGTGGATTAGAAATACCTATTGATCCTGAAGAACAAGCTAAATCGGATGATCTTGATGGCGCTTGTCTATATCAAAAAGGATATAGGTTTAATGCTAGTTATAAATACTGTTATAGATTTGGTAATATTTGTAAAAAATGGAATAAATATAGAAATTAATCAATAAAATTATATCCTATAGTATAGGGAAATAGAAAGTTTTTATAGCTATTTAATATAAAAGAATATTCCGCTTTTATAGAATCTCATGACACAAAAATATACATTTGAAAATGTAGTCTAATCTAATGTTGTTCTAGCCACTTGAAAATGCTGACAAGCCAAAGCGCGAATTTTATGTATTTGGTCATAAAAAATCTGCACCTCAATTAGTTGGTTGCTTAGTCCAACTCTTGGGGTACAGATTAAGTTGAGGCCTTTTTCTTATTCGTCGTTGAGTTCAAAAGGCAGTGCTAGCAAGCTTAGTGGTACATCGCCTAAGCGCATTTTAGAAGTGGGTTGAGTGTCTTTTGCGAGTACGACTTGCATATAGCTTGTACTATCGTACGTGACGTGGCTGATAATGTGACCTGTTTTGCGCCAGTTTTGCTCAAGTGCAAGCTCAACGCTACCACCAAGCTCCACCTGTAATGGGCTTTGCGTCGTGAGCGTGAAGAGTGCGCGTTTATTCGCACCACGGTATTTGGCGCGCGCTACCGTTTCTTGCCCTATATAGCAGCCTTTTTGGAATGAAATTGCGCGGCCTAAATGCTGTAAATTTAATGCTTGTGGGATAAATTCATTTTGGCTCACACTTGAGAGCACGGGTATGCCATCTTGCTGATCAAGCACGTCCCACAGCGTTTCATCATGGGTAAAGGCAATATCCACGCTTCCAAGTGGTGCAATCAGCAAAAAGCGCGGTTGCGGGCAGGCGAGAAAACAGCATACCAGCTCGCCGTGTTGAGTCATCGGTATCTCACTATTGGGGGCGTCCAGGTAGGCGCTCAGTGCCTGCGCGGCATCACTACCAGCCAGCCCAAAAAGTGCTGCTTCACGTTCATTGAAGGTCACTTTGGAGAACACGGCGTATTTTTTTAACTCTTGTAATGCCTTTGGTTGTAAGGCCTTTCTCACTATCAGTGCAAAATGCTGCTCGTTGAATTTCACCAGCCAATAGACCGCCCATACTTTGCCTTTGGGGTCACAGTGAGCGCACAGGGTGTTTTCGCCTGGGGCAAGCTTGTTGACATCACATGTCAGCTGTCCTTGCAGGAATTTTTGCGCATCGTCACCTTTAATATCAATCAGTTGAAATTGGTTTAAAGGACAGGTGAGCAGCGTATGCTGACCACTGAGTTGATTGCGAGAGCAAAGTGCGGTCATAAAAACCTCGAATAAAAATAAGAATTATTGATGCTAGGATTGTACACGTTCATTTTTCGACGCGCAAAAAAAACCGCACTTTATGCAAAGTGCGGTTGGAGAACAGCTATGTGTGATTATTTTTTAGGGCCTGCGCTGACCAACGCTTTGCCTGCTTCGTTGCCAGTGTATTTCGAGAAGTTTTTCACGAAACGGTCTGCCAAGTCTTCAGCGCGTTTAGTCCACTCTGCTTTGTCGGCATAAGTGTCGCGAGGGTCAAGGATTGCTGGGTCAACACCTGGCAATGCGGTTGGCACTTTGAAATCAAAAATTGGGATATTTTTGGTTTCGGCCTTGTCGATTGAGCCATCTAAAATTGCATCGATGATGCCGCGGGTATCTTTAATGGAGATACGTTTGCCGCTGCCGTTCCAGCCAGTGTTAACAAGATATGCTTTCGCACCAGTAGCTTCCATTTTTTTCACCAATTCTTCAGCATATTTAGTTGGGTGCAAGCTCAAGAAAGCCGCGCCGAAACACGCTGAGAAGGTTGGGGTTGGCTCGGTTACGCCACGTTCTGTGCCAGCCAATTTGGCGGTGAAGCCAGAGAGGAAGTAGTATTTAGTTTGCTCAGGTGTCAAGATTGATACAGGTGGCAACACACCAAAGGCATCAGCAGACAAGAAGATCACTTTATTTGCGTGCCCTGCTTTAGACACAGGTTTCACAATGTTTTCAATGTGATAGATTGGGTAAGACACACGGGTGTTTTCAGTCACGCTCTTGTCGGTGAAGTCAATTTTGCCGTTTTCATCCACAGTCACGTTTTCAAGCAAGGCATCGCGTTTGATGGCGTTGTAGATGTCTGGCTCGTTTTCTTTTGATAGATTGATGACTTTCGCATAGCAACCACCTTCGAAGTTAAAGATACCGTCATCATCCCAGCCATGTTCATCGTCACCAATTAACAAACGTTTAGGGTCGGTTGAAAGGGTGGTTTTACCTGTGCCTGAAAGGCCGAAGAAGATAGCAGTTTCTTTGCCATCTTTGCTGGTGTTAGCCGAGCAGTGCATTGATGCCATGCCGTTGAGTGGTAGCAGGTAGTTCATGTAAGAGAACATACCTTTTTTCATTTCCCCGCCATACCAAGTGTTTAAGATTACTTGCACTTTTTCAGTCAAGTTAAACACCACGGCAGTTTCAGAGTTCAAGCCCAATTCTTTATAGTTGGTCACTTTCGCTTTTGAAGCGTTCATGATCACGAAATCTGGCTCGCCAAAGTTCGCCAATTCTTCTTTGGTTGGGCGAATGAACATATTGGTCACAAAGTGGGCTTGCCATGCCACTTCCATCACGAAACGCAGTTTCAAGCGAGTGCTTTCGTTCGCACCACAAAACGCATCCACCACGAACAAACGTTTATTGCTCAACTCTTCAGTGGCGAGTTTTTTCACTTCTTTCCAAGTCTCTTTACTGACGGGTTTGTTGTCGTTTTTGTATTCGTCTGATGTCCACCAAATGGTGTTTTCAGTGGTTTCGTCTTTGACGAAGAATTTATCTTTTGGTGAACGGCCAGTATAAACGCCAGTTTTGACATTCACTGCGCCAAGTTCGGTCACTTGGCCTTTTTCAAAGCCTTCTAAACCGTCTTTGGTTTCTTCGGCAAAAAGTTGGTCATAACTTGGGTTGTACACCACTTCTTTAACGTCGTGAATACCCAATTTTGCTAAGTCTTTAACGACTTGTTCTACACTGCTCATAATTACCTCGTTAGTTGAAGATTAAATACCAAATAATAGTGACATTCTACGGCAAAATTTTTTGTAAAACTGTTAGCTAGATCAAAGTATGAGAACTTGGTTGCGAATTTTTTATAAAAAATAAAACCCCGCATTGTGCGGGGTTTTTGCTAGTGCTGCTGTTTCATTTGAGTAATGGTGTCTTTATTAAAATAGTAATGCGTGCCGCAACATTCACAGCGCATATCAATGCTGCCGTTATGTTCTGCCAAAATGTCATCAATTTCCGCATCACTGAGCAACAGCAATGCGCCACCTGAACGCTCTTGCGAGCAGCCGCAGTGAAAGCGCACCGCACTTTTCGGGAACAACTCCACCTCTTCTTCGTGATAGAGGCGATAGAGCATCTCTGCCGCGCTAAGGCCGAAAAGCTCCTCGGCCTTGGCGGTTTCCATCAGCACTTGCAGGTGTTGTAAATCGTCTTGCTCTCCGATGCCATCGGGCATCACTTGCAATAACATGCCCGCAGCAACGGCTTGGCCGTTAACTTCCCCCGTTTTAATGCAAAGTGCGGTTTGCAGCTGCTCGGAGCGCTCAAAATAATCTTGTAAGCACTCACTTACGGTTGGCTTGCCTAGCTCTACAATGCCTTGATAGCGCTCGCCTTGGGTTGGATTAATGGCAATCAGCAACACGGCATTGCCCACCATCTCTTTGAGGGTGGCATTGTCGGGAATGTCGTCCTCACAGCGGGCGAGTGCGCGCAGTTGCAATTGATCATCGCCGTTAATCAGCGCCAATTTCAGCGCCCCGTCGCCACGAATTTGCACGGTGATCTCGCCTTCAAATTTTAAGGTGGCGGTTAAAAGTGCGGTCGCCACCATCATTTCGCCGAGCAAATTGCGCACGGCGGTGGGGTAGTTGTGCGTATTGAGTGTGTCACTAAAAGTGCGGTTGAGCCGCACCCATTCACCGCGCACGGCACGGTCTTGAAATAAAAATCGATATAAGCTGTCGTTATCTTGTGTATCAATGGTTGTCATAGTTTGCCTTTTGTTTTGCCTTTGTGCTTATATGGCGTCAAATTGCGCGATTGCAAGGTCAGTTTTGATATTTAAATTTCAGCAAATCACGCCGCTCTTTTTTATTCGGGCGACGCTCTGGGTGTGGCATGGCAAGGGCATTATTCTTGCGCGCAATAGCGAGGGCTTCGCGCTTTTCAAGGCTTTGTACGGTTTCTTGATAAAGCGTTTGCGCCACACTCGCGCCGCTGCGTTTGCCGCTCAAGGCAAGCACAATCACTTCTTTTTCATCGAGACCTTGGCGTAATTTGATGATTGCTCCCACTTCTACGATTTTGCTCGGCTTGCTGCGCTGGCCGTTATAATGCACCTTGCCGCCGTCAATCATCTCGCGGGCGAGGCTGCGGGTTTTGTAAAAGCGCGCCGCCCATAGCCATTTGTCTAGCCGTACACTGCTGGTTTGCTCGGTTGTGTGCATAATGCCTCCTTGAAAGCATTATGATAGCGCACTTTGTTCTTTTATGACTAGGCTTGAATGTCGAGGTGGCGTGGGAAATGCCCTCTGAGATAGTCATGATAATCTCATCGGTGCTATCTCAAAAACGGGGCATTAGTTCAACAATTGCGCAAAATCGGCGATGCTGTCATGGCCGATGAAATGCTTTTCTTCTGTCAGAGAGTTCGGCGTGCGCACCGCTAACGTATGCCCAATGCCATTGGCGCGGGCGCAATCGAGCACTTGCTGCATATCATCAATCAATAAAGTGCGGTCAGGTGTGATGGCATAGGCGGAAAAAAGCGCCTGCCAAAGCGCATCGGTCATTTTTGGGTGCTGAAATTCATGGGATGATAAAATGAGCTCAAAATAAGGCTCAAGATTACACTGGGCAAGTTTTTCTTGTAGGCTATAGGGGTGAGAATCGGTTAGTAAAATCAGTTGCTTACCCATGCGTTTGAGTGTGGAGAGTAGTTTTTCTGTATTTGACCGCACTTTAAGTTTTTGCACATGTTGGTGCAGCATCTCGCGAATGGGCAATTGCAGCGTGTCGGCCCAATAATCCACATCATACCACTGCATGGCGTGTTCAATGCGGTCATAGTGCGCTTTGAGCAGCTGCTGGCTGGCGGCATCGGGCACGGCGTGAGTGGCGCTGTAGGCTTGGGGCACAACGGATTTCCAAAAGGTATAATCCAGCGCCAGATCAATCAACGTGCCATCAAGGTCAAAAATCACGGTGTCGATGGCCGCCCAGTCACAATTTTTCAACATAGGAATGCGTCTCTTTTATTGTTTTTATTGCCTGCTATGGTATCGTTATGCTAGCACTTTGTAAAATAAGGGGGCATTATGGCCAAGAAGTACCCAAACCCAGCGATTCTTGAGGTTCGAGAATTAGCAAAAACGCGGCTGTTTTGCGTGCAAGCGGTGGATTTGCGCTTTGCCAATGGCGCGTGTGCCACCTACGAGCGCCTGCGCCCCAGCCTGCGTGGCGCAGTCACCGTGTTGGCCATTGACGGCTCGGATCTGCTTTTAGTGAATGAATATTCTGTGGGTACTGAGCGCTATGAGTTGGGCTTTGTGAAAGGGCGGATTGACGAGGGCGAAACGCCTGAGCAAAGTGCGGTGCGTGAGCTTCAAGAAGAAATCGGATTTAAGCCTGCCAAAGTGCGGTTTTTGCGCACACTCAGCACCAACCCAGGCTACATGAACAGCCCCATGCACCTTTTTTTGGCGTGGGATTTAACGCCTTCCACGCTTGTAGGCGACGAGCCGCAGCCGTTGGAGCTGGTGCGCGTGCCGCTGGCGCAAATTGATGAATTACTTGCGCGTGAGGAATTTAATGAGGCGCGCAATCTGACCGCACTTTACCTTTTGCGTGATTTTCTTAAGGAGGCGCAATGGTCAGTTTAAATGATCAATTGCTGGCCAGCGTGATGTCCATCGCCAAACAAGCTGGCGGCATGCTGCGTTCGTTTTATCAGCAGGATTTGCCCGAGCAGATCAAAGCGGATAACACGCCCGTGACCGCTGCCGATTTGGCGGTGAGTGAATTTTTATGCACCGCACTTTCCCGTTTAACACCCAGTGTGCCGGTGTTGTCTGAAGAAAATTGTGACATTCCCTTTGCCGAGCGACGAAATTGGGCTGAATATTGGTTGGTTGACCCTCTTGATGGCACGCAACAATTTTTGGACAAAACGGGGCAATTTTCGGTGTTGATTGCCCTCGTGCAACATCACCAGCCGTGCTTGGGTGTGGTTTATTCGCCAATGGGCGATCAACTGGTGTATGCCATGCGCGGTGCAGGCGCTTATCGCCTGTGTGGCGATGTGTTGACCGCACTTTCACCTCGTCCATTGCAAGCGGAGCAAAAAGTGCGGTTGGTGATTGGCAACACCAGCGCCGTTTCGCGTTTACAGCCGTATTTGCAGCCACAGGCGAAGGTTGACATTCAACGCTGTGGCTCCAGTGGCATTAAAGGCGTGATGGTCGCCACGGGTGAAAGTGAATGCTACCTGCGCGTAGGTAAAACTGGCGAGTGGGATACGGCGGCGTTGGAGTGCATTTTGCGCGAGATGGGCGGCGATATTTGCGATCTGCGCGGTCAGGCGTTAACTTATAATCAGCGCGAGAGTTTGATCAACCCCGATTTTGTGATGCGTTGTTCGGCAAACAGCGATTGGCGTGCGGTGTTACGCTTTGCGGCCGATTAAAGCAATAGGCGAGGGGGGATTGACACTTTACACCGTTATTTTTTAGACTGCAGAGTAAGTATTCGTTTGCAAAAAGTACAATAATTAAGCGCTAACTGCACTTTGATATTTTTAAGGATTTAAAACAATGAAAAAACCTGAAAACAGCACCATTGTGATTTTTGGTGCTTCTGGTGATTTGACTCACCGTAAACTGATCCCTGCGCTTTATGATCTTTATAAAAGTGGTCGCTTATCCGACGATTTCGCCATTTTGGGCGTCAGCCGTACGGAATATAGCGATCAAGCATTTCGCGATAAATTAAAGGCCTTATTAATTGAGCGCAAGCAGTGCAGCGAGCAAGAGGCTGATGCCTATTTTGCCCACGTTTATTACGAGCCGATTGATACCGCAAAAGTAGAAGAATACGAAAAAGTCAAAGTGCGGTTAGCGGAGCTGGAAAAAGCGCATAACACAGGTGGCAACACACTGTTTTATCTCTCCACGCCGCCGAGTTTATACCCTGTTATTCCGCAATGCTTGGCTAAACATGGTCTGAATTCGCAAGATCATGGCTGGAAACGTTTAGTGGTGGAAAAGCCATTCGGCTATGATCTTAAATCTGCTATTGAACTTGACGAAAGTTTGCATAAAAACTTTGACGAGTCGCAAATTTATCGTATCGATCACTATTTAGGCAAAGAAACGGTGCAAAATATTTTGGTGTTGCGCTTCTCTAACGGCCTATTTGAGCCATTGTGGAACCGCAACTACATTGATTATGTTGAAATCACAGGCGCGGAGTCCATCGGCGTGGAAGAGCGCGGTGGTTATTATGATGGTGCAGGCGCAATGCGTGATATGTTCCAAAACCACTTGTTGCAAGTGCTCGCGCTGATCGCGATGGAAAGCCCAGCGATCATTGATGCTGAATCAATGCGTAATGAAGTGCAAAAAGTGCTGCAAAGCCTGCACCCTATCAGCGAAGATGATTTAGAGAAAAATCTTGTGCTTGGGCAGTACACTGGCGCGAAAGTGCGTGGAGAATACCAAAAAGGGTATCGTGAAGAAAAGGGTGTGGCAGAAGACTCTCGCACTGAAACCTATATGGCATTGAAACTCAAAATCGACAACTGGCGTTGGAGTGGTGTGCCGTTTTATGTGCGCACAGGCAAACGCTTGCCAACACGGGTGACGGAGATTGTAATTCACTTTAAATCAACACCGCATCCTGTATTTCGTCAATCTGCGCCAGAGAATAAGCTGATTATCCGCATTCAGCCAAACGAAGGTATTGTAATGAAATTTGGGCTTAAAGAGCCTGGCGCAGGATTTCACGCCAAACAGGTGTCGATGGATTTCCATTATGAAGATTTGGCCGATGCTGATATTATCGGGCCTTATGAACGCTTGTTGCTTGATTCTCTGCAAGGTGATGCCACCTTGTTCTCACGCAGTGATGCCGTGCGCTCATGCTGGAAGTTTGTGCAGCCGATTTTAGATTACAAAGCAGGCAACCCGAAACTGTATGGCTATGCCTGTGGCACTTGGGGGCCGAAAGAGGCCGATGAAATGATGGAAATCAAAGGCAGAAGCTGGCGTTTTCCATGCAAAAACTTAACCGATACAGAATATTGTGAGTTGTAATATGAAATACATTAAATTTGAAAATGCACAAAGTGCGGTTGAAAAAATCGCACAAGAGCTGCAAGCCTATAGCCAAGAAGGGCGAGTGGTGAACATTTCACTCTCAGGTGGCAGCACCCCTAAATTACTGTTTAAAACTTTAGCCAGTGATTATCGCGACAGCATCAATTGGGCTAACTTGCACTTTTGGTGGGGTGATGAGCGCTGCGTGACGCCTGACGATGAAGAGAGCAACTACGGCGAAGTGAAACGCTTATTGCTTGATAAAATTATTATTCCTGCGAGCAATATCCATCGTATCCACGGTGAAGACGATCCAGAGCTTGAAGCACAACGCTTTGCGCAGGAAATGCAAGAGAAAGTGCCAAGTGCTAACGGCATGCCACAATTTGACTGGATTATTCTCGGCATGGGCACTGACGGGCACACCGCCTCTCTCTTCCCACTGCAAGTTGACTTTGACACAAAGGATCTTGCGATCGTTGCCAAACAGCCACAAAGCCAGCAATGGCGTGTGTCAAAATCCGCGCCATTGATTGAAAACGCCAAACGCATTACATACTTAGTCACCGGCGCAAGCAAAGCGGATTTGCTGCATGAAATTCAACAAAGCGAAGGCAGCGAGCTGCCATACCCAGCGGCGCGTATTAAAGCGAAAAATGGCACAACGGAATGGTATTTAGACGCTGATGCGGCGTTCCAACTCAATTAATTTAATGACACAAAAGGATAATAGTATGAAAGGTGATATTGGTGTAATTGGCCTTGCCGTGATGGGGCAAAACCTGATTTTAAACATGAACGACCACGGCTTTAAGGTCGTCGCCTACAACCGCACCACCAGTAAAGTGGATGATTTTTTAAATGGTGCTGCCAAAGGCACCAACATTATCGGCGCGTATTCACTGCAAGATCTCGCCGACAAGTTAGAAAAACCACGCAAAGTGATGTTAATGGTACGCGCCGGTGAAGTGGTGGATAAATTTATTGAAAGCCTTCTGCCGTATTTAGACGAAGGCGACATCATCATTGACGGTGGCAACTCCAACTACCCAGACACCACACGCCGCACTAAAGATCTCGCTGAAAAAGGCATTCGCTTTATCGGTGCAGGTGTGTCAGGCGGTGAAGAGGGCGCGCGTTTCGGGCCTTCTATCATGCCAGGCGGCAACCCAGAGGCATGGCCTTACGTTAAACCGATTTTGCAAGCTATCTCTGCTAAAACCAAGGAAGGCGAGCCATGCTGTGACTGGGTGGGCAAAAACGGTGCAGGACACTTTGTCAAAATGGTACACAACGGCATTGAATACGGCGACATGCAACTAATTTGCGAAGCCTACCAATTCCTGCACGAAGGTTTAGGCTTGAGCTATGATGAGCTCCACGAAGTCTTTGGCAGCTGGAAATCTACCGAGCTAGATAGCTACCTTATCGACATTACCACTGACATTCTCGGCTACCGTGATGACAATGGCGAGCCATTGGTGGAAAAAATCCTCGACACTGCCGGCCAAAAAGGTACAGGTAAATGGACAGGCATTAATGCTTTAGATTTAGGTATCCCATTGACGCTGATCACCGAAGCCGTATTCGCCCGCTGCGTGTCTTCATTCAAACAACAGCGCGTTGAAAACCAAAAATTGTTCAACAAACAACTCGGCAAAGTGGACGGCGACAAAGCGCAATGGATTGACGCGGTGCGCCAAGCGTTGCTGGCGTCTAAAATCATCTCTTATGCACAAGGCTTTATGCTGATTCGTGAGGCCTCAGAGCAATTTGAGTGGGATTTAGACTACGGCCAAACCGCACTTTTATGGCGCGAAGGCTGCATTATCCGCAGCGCATTTTTGGGCAATATCCGTGATGCTTACGCCAAAAACCCAGACTTGCAATTCCTCGGCGCAGATGATTATTTCAAAAATATCCTTGAGAATTCAATGAGTGCATGGCGTAAAGTAGTCGCCAAAGCGGTGGAAATCGGTTTGCCAATGCCGTGCATGGCCTCTGCTATCACCTTCTTAGACGGCTACACCAGCGCACAACTGCCAGCCAATTTGCTGCAAGCCCAACGTGACTACTTCGGCGCCCACACCTACGAGCGCGTTGACCAACCACGCGGTGAGTTCTTCCACACCAACTGGACAGGCAAAGGCGGCGACACCGCATCAACCACTTATGATGTGTAGGTGTTAAGCTTAAAATATAAAGTGCGGTCATTGACCGCACTTTTTTATTATCTTCTCGTTTCAATCTCTGCGCTCTTGACAAAAGTATCGTTAAATTCTTCAAATATATCTCATATATTCGCTTTAATGTCTTTTATCTCATTAATATATAAATAAATTTATTAAATCGAAGGAGTATACTCCTTGTTGTTTTATCTTTACAGATAAAACAAACAAACCTTGGAAAACAATCAATTCTTTATTGGAGTGCGCTATGGCTATGATAAAGGTTACAGTGGATGTTTATCAAAATATATTTAATGCAGTTAATGGCAAAATCTTAAATGAGTATTGCTTTGACAATGTTAGAGCAATCAACCCACAGCAACAAGCAGAAGTTGATATTTGTATAACGAAAATGCGGGAACAAGATGATCCTATATTATGGGATCCTGATTTGAGGCTGCCTAGAAATAAATCTCCACTTATACAAGTAGGTAAAGAGGCTGTATTGGATACTGAAAAGCAAACGTTTCACTTTAATTAATGCGAGGACAAAACGATGAAAAAGGCAATCACATTAGGTTTAACTACGCTGCTATTAACTGGCTGTGGCTCGAATTTTATGAATTACTCTTCAGCGCCAAAGTATAAGGTAACTGATAATGAAGCATTTTTTATACTTGGTGCTTATTATAATGGATTAGCGTGCATTTATCCAAAAATTAAAAATAAAACCTATAATCAGGCTCAGGAATTAATTTCTAATATGAAGACAGGTGAGAAGGAAGCCACCGCTATATTTGGAATGTTCTTTATAACAAGTACCAATACCATAGGAACTTATAAAACGAATATTATAATTAATGACCCTAATTCATTTAATTATTTACGGGATAGGTTTTTTATGATAGCGGGTGATAAACTTCTTTTAAAAGATTATAAGAACTGTCCAGATGCTAAAAAGAGATGGAATGAACTCAATAAGCTTGCTGCTACTTCTATAAAAGAAAGAAAAAATAAAGAGCTCGCTCAAAAACGCCAAGCGGAAAAAGAAGAAAAAGCACGTCAAGCATTTTATTCCACTCCACAAGGGCAAGCTTATTTAGCCCAGCAACGAATGCTGGCGCAGCAGCAAGCAATGCAACAAAGAGCCATTGCACAGCGTAATGCTGAATTGGAGGCACAGCGTAGATATGCTGAGATGCAAGCACTCAATAACAGCATGGCGGAATTAAACAATACAATTCAGCGTACAAATCAGAATAATATGAATATGTACAATCAAATGAATCAATATAATCAAATGCAACAGATGAACCGCTCTTTGAATAATATCAATAATTCCCTACAAAATATGGGGGGAGGTTCTGGTATTCGTTGGAATAATGTTTATTAAGTTAAAAAATAAAAACCGCACTTAAAAGTGCGGTTTTTTCATGCGGCTTAATGCACCGCACTTTTGGATAACAAATTTATCACCAGCACGCCAGAGATTATCAATCCAATACCAATCATTGCAGGGATGTCTAATTTTTGCTGATAAAACAGCCAGCCAAATAGGGTGACCAGCACAATGCCAAGGCTTGCCCAAATGGCATAGGCAATGCCCACAGGCAGCGAGCGCAGGCTTAGGGTTAAAAAATAAAACGACAAGCCATAGCCCATTAGTACCAGCACTGTTGGTACAGAGCGTGTGAACTCGTGTGTCGATTTTAAAAATGATGTTGCCAGCACTTCGCTTAAAATCGCGATAACCAAATATACCCACGCCATATTGTCTCCATTTTGTTAACTATGGAGGAAATGTTAACACAAAAAAACGTGAAAGTGCGGAGGGCATCCTCTGATCGCCGCCTCTGTGAAGTGTCTCACAGAAATTTACGGCTGAAAGCATTGAATTAGTGAGCAAAAACGATTATGTTAGCAAGATACGTCAATTTTGTTAAAGAGTGCTCATGAACAATACCCGCGAGACAGCCACGCCCATGCGCGAATTTGCCGCCATTGACCTTGGCTCAAACAGTTTTCATATGATTATTGCCCGCATTGTCAATGGTTCTATTCAAGTGCTCTCTCGCCTGAAACAGCGCGTGCAGCTGGCGCAAGGGCTGGACGACAATAATCACCTTAGCCAAGCGGCAATCGATCGCGGGGTGGCGTGCTTGGCGCTGTTTGCTGAACGCTTGCAAGGTTTGCCTGCGGAGAATATCCGCACGGTCGGCACCTACACCTTGAGGCAAGCGGTGAATAAGGCGGATTTTCTAACCGCTGCCAAAGCCGTGTTTCCTTACCCTATCAACATTATTTCAGGCGAGGACGAAGCCAAGCTGATTTACTCTGGCGTGTGCCACACCCAGCCAGAATCGGGGCGCAAATTGGTGGTCGATATCGGTGGTGGCTCGACGGAAATGATTGTCGGTGATGGCTTTAAGCCAGTGCTGGCCAATAGTCGCAACATGGGCTGCGTGAGTTTTGAAGTGGTATTTTTCCCCAATGGTACCATCAGCCGCGCGCAATTTGAGCGCGCCCGCCAAACCGCACTTTCACGCATGGCGGATTTAAGCGCGCCTTATCGTGCGATCGGGTGGGACACGGTACTCGGCTCATCGGGCACGGTGAAAACGGTCAGCCAAATTGTGCAGGCCAATTTTGACCCCAGTGGGCTCATCACCGCCGAGATTTTGACCACTGTGATTGAGCGGGTGCTGGCGGTGGATCATTTTTCAAAAATTAATCTCAAAGGGCTTAATGCTGAACGCGCCAGCGTGTTTGTGCCAGGCTTGGCGATTTTAAGTGCGCTGTTTGAAAATTATGGCATTGAACAGATGCGCTACTCCGACGGTGCGCTGCGTGAAGGGGTGATGTATGGGCTGGAAAAGGCCTTTGTGGTGGACAACATTCGCGAGCGCACCATTGACAGCCTGATGGAGCACTTCACCGTCGATCAAGCGCAAGCGCTGCGCGTGACCGACACCGCCATGCTGCTGGGGCAAAAATACGCCTGTTGGGCAAATGAACAGCAAGCCGAAGAGCTTTTGAATATTTTATTTTGCGCCGCGTTTATCCACGAAATTGGGCTGTGTATCAACCACAAAGGGGTGCAAAAGCACTCGGCTTATATCATCGAGCACAGTGATTTGCCTGGCTTTGATTATCATCAACAGCACCTGCTCACGCAATTAGTGCGCTTTCACATTGGACCAGTCAACCTCAATGAGCTAAACATTCCTGCGCGCTATGCCAAGCGTGATGTGGTATCACTGTTGGTGATGCTGCGCTTGGCGATCATCATCAACCGTTCGCGCCAAGCCACGGAGCCAGCGGAGCGTTTTTCCTTCACAATAACGGAAAAGTGCGGTTTATGGCGGCTAGAATTTGAGCCAAATTACCTCGCGCGCAACCCGCTGACCGAAAAAGAACTCAAAGAAGAAGGCGCGCTGCTGCACGCCTTGGGGATCAGACTCGAGATTGCCTAACTTAGCTTTCTGGAATGCCGCCGAAATCGTTGGCGAGTTTTTGCACGAATGAGAGCAACGTGTCGCTCATTAACAAAAAGTCGGCTTCAAAACGCTGCTGCACGTCTTCTTTGACGATGTCATCGTTTTGCTCACGCAGGCTGTCGCTGAATTTTACCCGTTTGAGGCTGGTGTCACTGGCGAGCACCGCACTTAACCTTTCTTCCCATTCCAGCGCTAATTTACTCACCTGCTTGCCCGCATCAAAATGAGCGTGCATTTCGTCGCTATCAAGTGCTTGTTGCTTGCAGCGGATGACCGATTCATCACGGCTGGAGACAAGTTCCGCCTCGCCAAGTGTATTGAGCCACTCAGGCAAGGTGTCATGGGCGATCCAATCGGTCATCACCGCACTTAAGTCTGCCACAAACGTCAGCGGCACCACAGGCAGCGAGCCGAGCGATTTACGCAGCAGCGCCAAAGTGGCTTCTGCACGGGTGGCACTGGCGGCATTAATAAAAATCAAGCCACTGGCGGGGTCAATAAAAAGTGCGGTTTGTTGATGTTTACTAAACGCTTGCGGCAGCAGCTCGTGCACTACATCATCTTTCAAGGCTTGTTTTTCCACCTTGCTGAGCTTGCGCTGCTCTTGGTCTTCGCGCACGAATAGGCGCTCTTCAAAGGCCTTTTTCACCACCGCAGTGGGCAGGATTTTTTCCTCTTTTTGGGCGAGCAAAAAAAGCCGCCCCACATGAGCGAAAAGCAACTCGTCACTGCCTGTAAGCGGCGCAAGCCAGCCGAAATGGCTCACATCATGCTTGCCACAAGGATGAAACGCTTGGCTAAGCAGCGCCTTGCCTACGGTTTGTGCGCTTAAGTCAATTTCTTTGCTTAAGCGATAAATCATCACATTTTTAAACCATTGCATTGTATCTTTCCGTTATCGGTCAATGATAGAATAGCGCTATTGTACTGATTCTTTCTCAAGATAGCGATGGAAAACACCCAAATAGCCTTTATTGGCGCAGGAAATATGAGCAACGCCTTAATGTTAGGGCTGTTGCGCGCAGGCGTAGCGAGTTCGCACATGATGGCGAGCAACCCTAGCTTGCCGAAATTGACCGCACTTTCACCGTTAGGTATTCACACCACACAAGACAACGCCGTCGCGGCGCGTTTTGGCGAGGTGGTGGTGCTGGCGGTTAAGCCACAGATGATGGCGCAGGCCTGCCAAGTGCTAAGCCCGCTGGATTTTTCCCAAAAACTGGTGATTTCGATTGCCGCAGGCATGCCGATTGCACGGCTTAAACAGCTGTTGCCCAGTGCCAACGCAGTGGTGCGCGCGATGCCTAACACGCCCGCGTTGTTGCAAGCGGGCATGACAGGCTTGTTTGCCAATGACGCTTGCAGTGCGGCGCAAAAAGCACTTGCGCAGGCGATATTCGACGCCGTAGGGCGTGTTTGTTGGCTAGATAAGGAAGATGACATCAATGTGGTAACTGCAGGAGCAGGCTCCAGCCCTGCTTATTTTTTCTATGTGCTTGAGGCGATGCAAACCGCACTTTTGCAAATGGGGTTGGATGAATCGCACGCGCGCACCCTGATTGAGCAGGCGATGGCTGGTGCGGCGAAA
This sequence comes from Spirabiliibacterium pneumoniae, assembly GCF_014884995.1. GTDB lineage: Bacteria > Pseudomonadota > Gammaproteobacteria > Enterobacterales > Pasteurellaceae > Spirabiliibacterium > Spirabiliibacterium pneumoniae. The sequence continues at coordinate 38,676 of NZ_JABMII010000015.1, read as the reverse complement.
ATGGTGATTGAAAATCCGCAACTGAGCTTAGGTGAGCTGTGTGCGCAGGTGACCTCTAAAGGGGGTACTACGGCGGCGGCCATTGCGCAATTTGAAAAGTGCGGTTTGGCAGAGATTATTGCACAAGGCATGCAGCAGGCGAGTGCGCGTGCGCGCGAGATGGAGCAACAGCTGTGATCAGACTTTCCCCTTTTGCGTGGTTGATTGCTAGTTTTATCGGCTATTTTGCTGCTTATGGCGTCTTTTTGCCGTTTTTGCCCGTGTGGCTGCAATCGCAACAGTATAGCGATGAGATGATAGGGTTAATTGCGGCGAGTGCCTTTTTATTTCGCTTTATCGGCAGCATGCTGTTTTCCCAATGGGTAAAATTGCCGTCGCATTTGATACCCACCTTGCGCGCGATTGGCTATTTGAGTTTGTTGCTGACGGTGGGCATGATTTTCAGTGCCCAAAGCGCATGGCTGCTGTTTATTTTTATCGCACTGTTTAATATGGTCTACGGGGCGGGCGTGCCGTTGACCGACTCGCTGGCGGGCACATGGCAGCAGCACGTGCCACTGGATTACGGCAAGGCGCGGTTGACGGGGTCACTGTCATTTATCGCGGCCAATTTGCTGGCAGGTTATGTGTTGGCGTTGTGGGGCGATGAGAACACGTTGTGGTTGATGAGTGCGCTGCTGCTGATTTATATCATCGCACAGCACGCTACGCCAACGATTGCGCCATGCAATCCAGTTGAAGACAGCAATGTCGCCGAGGAAGCCAGCTACAAACGGATTTTTCAAAACCGCCCACTGGTGGCGTTGTTGGCCGTGTTAGCGCTGATTCAAGGCGCGCACGGTGCTTATTATGCCTACGGCGTGCTTTATTGGGCGCAACAAGGCATTAGTGTTGAGCTGACTGGCTGGTTGTGGGGCATTAGCGTGGCGGCGGAGGTGATGTTATTTTTCTTTGCTAGCCGCTTGTTTAAAGCCACCTCCCTGACCGCACTTTTAACGATTTCAGCGCTGTTTTCCGTGATTCGCTGGGCAGGCATGGCGTATGTCGATAGTTTCTTGGGCTTTTTGCTGTTGCAATGCTTGCATGCGTTCACCTTTGCGATTTGCCATTTTGCCACCGTGCGTTACATTTCCGCGCAATCAAGCCGCATTATTCCTAAATTACAAGCACTGTATTCAGGCGTGTGTAGCTGCTTGAGCGTGGCATTGTTGATGTTGCTCGCAGGCGGACTATACAAAATTAACCCTGCGTGGGCATTTTCGGCAATGGCGCTGGCGATTTTACCGTGTTTCCCGCTGTTGGCATACGTCAAGCGCCACTTAGCATAAGGCGACCGCACTTTGCATAAAGTGCGGTTAAAATAAACACAAAAGGCTTTATTTCTTAGCGCAAAAAATTTATACTACCGCCCTAGTGCCAATCAGGAACTAGTTTATGCAAGCAATATATCGTCATTTGAACTCTTCGCATCCACTATGTCATAGTGTTGTTGACTATTTCCATTGGCAAAGATCCTCAGTTATTGAGGATTTTTTTTGCCCAAAATTTGCCCTTTCCACGCCAACAATCTCGGAGTAAACGATGCAACACGTTCGTACTTTTAACACCTATATCCGCGACGAAATCATTAAACAAGGTGGTTGGGTCAATGCCCATGCCCATGCTGACCGCGCGTTTACTATGACGCCAGATAAAATCGACATTTATCGCCGCTGTAATTTACAACAAAAATGGGATTTAGTGGATGAAATCAAGCGTCAATCGAGCATTGAAGACTACTATGCCCGCTTTTGCCAAGCGATTGAGATGATGATTCAGCAAGGGGTAACAGCTTTTGGCACCTTTGTGGACATCGATCCCGTGTGTGAAGATCGCGCTATCATCGCCGCCCATCGTGCCCGTGAAGTGTATAAAAACGACATTGTACTGAAATTTGCTAACCAAACCCTCAAAGGGGTGATTGAGCCAACTGCGCGCAAATGGTTTGATATTGGTGCGGATATGGTGGATATGATCGGTGGCTTGCCTTATCGTGATGAACTCAATTATGGCAAAGGCTCAGAGGCATTTGACATTTTGATGGAGGCGGCCAAATCCCGCGGAATTATGTGCCACGTGCATGTGGATCAGTTCAACACCCCGAAAGAGAAAGAAACCGAAATGCTGTGTGATAAAACCATTGAACATGGGATGCAAGGGCGCGTTGTCGGCATTCACGGCATTTCCATTGGCTCACACCCGAAAGAATATCGCTATCAATTGTATGAGAAAATGCGCCAAGCCCAGCTGATGATGATCGCCTGCCCGATGGCATGGATTGACTCTAACCGCAAAGAAGACTTAATGCCGTTTCACAACGCGCTGACACCCGCGGATGAAATGATCCCTGAAGGCATTGTCGTGGCACTTGGCACTGATAACATTTGTGACTACATGGTGCCGCTGTGTGAAGGTGATATGTGGCAAGAATTAAGCCTGCTCGCCGCCGGTTGCCGCTTCCCGGACATTGAAGCGATGATCAACATTGCCAGTGTCAACGGGCGCAAAGTGCTGGGGTTGGATTAACGCCTCCTGGGTCTTGAACCGCACCAGACCAAAGTGCGGTTACACTCGCAGCTCAAAGCGCTGGCGTGTACTGTCTAGCTTAAAGCCTAAACTTTCCCAAAATGTGCGTTGTGTGCTCATGGCATTGAGAGCTAAGCGCTGACTTTGTGTAAACTTCACAAACTCCCGACATTTTGACAGCAACAGTGTCAATGTGTCGGCCTCGCTGACATCAGGCGCAACAAAAATATCACTCAGCTGCCAATAACGGCTCAATTGCACTGATGACCAGTGAGGATACAGCTGGGCAAAGCCTATTGCACGTTCTTGCTCATCTAAGACTAAGAAAATAATACTTTCACTAAAACGAATGCGGTTGCTTAAGAATATCCTTGCTCGCTCAGGATTTGCAGGGCTGCCGAGATGGTTGCGGTATTGCTCAAACAGCGGTAAAAGAAGATCTAAATTCCACACTTCAGCTTTAAAAATACGCATATTCCATCTCTTTAGTAATAAGGGTGTGTAAATTGTAGCCTGTTTAGTGGAAATAATCACCTTTTTGGTACGGCAAATCCTGAAAAAACCTATCAAGATCAAAAAAATTTGTCACAACACAGTTTTTTTCAGCGAAGTTTGTTATAGTATTTCGCGTCGAATTTTAAATCAACTTAAGGAGTTTAACTATGGCACGTCGTCCATTGGTAATGGGAAACTGGAAATTAAATGGCAGCAAAGCAATGACTCGCGATTTAGTGGAAGGATTGAAAAAAGAACTTGCTGGCGTTGAAGGGTGTGATGTTGCGATTGCACCACCAGTGATGTATCTTGCCGAAGCTGAGGCTGCGCTGCAAGGCAGCCAAATTGCACTTGGCTCACAAAATGTGGATGTGAATGTCTCAGGCGCTTACACGGGTGATATTTCCACCGATATGCTCAAAGATTTCGGGGCAAAATACATCATCATCGGGCATTCAGAGCGCCGCACATACCACCACGAAAGTGACGAATTTATTGCGAAAAAATTCGCGGCATTGAAAGCTGCTGGTTTAGTACCTGTGCTGTGCATCGGGGAGACAGAAGCACAAAACGAAGCGGGTGAAACACAAGCCGTGTGTGCTCGCCAAATTGATGCGGTGCTCAACACCCTAGGCGCAGAGGCCTTCAACGGTGCGGTGATCGCCTATGAACCTATTTGGGCGATCGGCACAGGCAAATCCGCTACCCCAGCACAAGCGCAAGCGGTACACGCTTTCATTCGTGGGCACATTGCTAAACAAGACAAAGCTGTGGCTGAGCAAGTGATTTTGCAATACGGTGGTTCAGTGAATGATAGCAATGCCGCAGAACTGTTTACTCAGCCAGACATTGATGGCGCGTTGGTGGGTGGTGCGTCATTGAAAGCGCCTGCTTTTGCGGCGATTGTGAAAGCGGCTGCTAAAGCAAAAAACTAAAAATAAGCTGAACTGAATTTGCAAAAAGTGCGGTTAGGTTGACAAACCGCACTTTTTTTTGCACGCAGAGTAAGTGTTTTTTGCTTGAGTAATCCATCAATGGCGGTATAATTTTTCAGCAAAATTATTCATATAAACACAACATCTATGCAGGTAATATCATGAAAAAACTCGTTTCAACGCTCGGTGCGCTTTCTCTTGGCCTTTTTGTTCACGCCAATGCGCAGGCACAAGGCCGCTTGGTGGTTTATTGTAGTGCCACTAACGCGATGTGTGAGAGTGAGGCCAAAGCCTTTGGCAATAAATACGATGTCAAAGTTTCTATTGCGCGTTATAGCACAGGCAGCGCGCTGGCCAAAATTGAAGCGGAAAAAAATAACCCACAGGCGGATGTGTGGTACGGTGGTACGCTGGAACCGCACTTACTCGCTGCCAATACAGGCTTGACACAACCTTACGCCTCCCCCAATTTAGCTGAGATTGACCCCCGTTTTATCCGCACACAAAAAATGCACGAGCACTACCTCTCACCGATTTATATGCTCGTGCTCGGCTTTGGGGTGAATAATGAACGCCTTGCTCGCATTAACGCGACAGCACCACAATGTTGGACTGATCTGCAAAACAGGGTATTTAAAGATGAAATTCAAATGCCAGACCCGCAAAGCTCAGGTACCGCGTACTCCTTGTTGGCCACCTTCGTGCAAATCATGGGGGAAGATAAGGCATTCGACTTTTTGAAAAAGCTCAACGGCAACATCGGGCAATATAATAAATCGGGGCCTATTGCCGCACGCAATGTCGGGCGTGGTGATAGCGCAGTCGGCGTAGGCTTTTTACATGGCTATACTCAAGAAAAAGAAAAAGGTGCGCCAGTGGATTTGATTATTCCATGTGAAGGAACGGGTTATACGCTTGGTGCGGTGAGTATCTTAAAAGGCGCGCGCAATTTTGACAACGCTAAGTTATTCGTGGACTGGGCACTGTCAAAAGAGAGCCAAGAGCTGATGTGGAAAGAGGGGGAGTTTAATCAGATCATCACCAACCGCATTGCACAGCAAGCGCCAACAGCGTTGAAGTTAGACAAATTGAATTTGATTGAATTTGACTTTGAAAAATATGGTGACCCAGCGGTGAGCAAGCATTTGATCAAACGCTGGACCAACGAGGTGAAGCTGGGTAAATAATTCTCACGGCTGATCGCACTTTGCATTTTAAGGTGCGGTTTTTTATGCACGTTTCTTGACGCCAATCATAAAGTGCGGTCAGCCAAATGCTGGTCGGACATTAAACCTAACAAAGGGGTTGCATTGGACATCAATTTCAGCTAGAATGAGCAAACTCTGTAAAAAAGAGTCGTTTGGTGTAATCATTTACCAAATGGGTAAAGCGTTAGCTTTATCAACAATGTTCCCGATTGTGGAACTAAATATGGCTTAATCGCACTTCATTTTGCATTTTAAGAGGCGAAACTGAGGTGTCGGTTTTTTTATTATCTTATTTTTAAAGTGGAGCTCTGGTCTCATGCAGAACCAAAGAATCCGTATCCGTTTGAAAGCGTTTGATCATCGTCTGATCGATCAATCCACTGCGGAAATCGTAGAAACAGCAAAGCGCACAGGTGCTCAAGTGCGTGGTCCAATTCCATTGCCGACCCGCAAAGAGCGTTTCACTGTATTGATTTCACCACACGTTAATAAAGACGCACGTGATCAATACGAAATTCGTACGCATAAACGTTTGGTTGACATTGTTGAACCAACCGAGAAAACAGTTGATGCGCTTATGCGTTTGGATCTGGCTGCCGGTGTTGACGTGCAGATCAGCCTAGGTTAATAAGAGGTTATTACAATGATTGGTTTAATCGGTCGTAAAGTTGGTATGACCCGCATCTTCACTGAAGCAGGCGTGTCTATTCCAGTTACCGTAATCGAAATCGAAGCCAACCGTGTGACTCAAGTGAAAACCCTTGAAACAGATGGCTACTGCGCAGTCCAAGTTACAACTGGTGCTAAAAAAGCATCGCGTGTGACTAAACCTGAAGCAGGTCATTTCGTTAAAGCAGGTGTTGAAGCTGGCCGCGGTTTATGGGAATTCCGTACCAACGGTGATGAAGAATTCACTCTTGGTCAAGAAATTAATGTTGATGTCTTCGCAGACGTTAAAAAAGTTGATGTTACAGGTACGTCTAAAGGTAAGGGTTTTGCAGGTGCTGTAAAACGTTGGAACTTCCGTACTCAAGACGCAACACATGGTAACTCTTTGTCTCACCGTGCTCCTGGTTCAATTGGTCAAAACCAAACACCAGGCCGTGTATTTAAAGGCAAAAAGATGGCCGGTCACTTAGGTGATGAGCGTGTAACTGTTCAATCACTGGAAGTGGTTCGTGTCGATACCGAACGTAAATTGCTATTAGTAAAAGGTGCTGTTCCAGGTGCTACTGGTGGTGATTTAATTGTTAAACCCGCTGTTAAAGCAAAAGCATAAGTCTAGGAGATAGGAATGGAATTAGTGACTAAAGATGCACAAAGTGCATTGACTGTTTCTGAAACTACCTTCGGACGTGAGTTTAACGAAGCGTTGGTTCACCAAGTTGTTGTTGCTTATGCAGCAGGTGCTCGCCAAGGTACTCGTGCACAAAAAACTCGTGCTGAAGTAGCAGGTTCAGGTAAAAAACCATGGCGTCAAAAAGGTACAGGTCGTGCACGTTCTGGTAACGTGAAAAGCCCTATCTGGCGTTCTGGTGGTGTGACTTTTGCGGCTAAGCCACAAGATCACAGCCAAAAAGTGAACAAAAAAATGTATCGTGGTGCGATCAAAAGCATTTTGTCTGAATTAGTTCGTCAAGACCGTTTGGTTGTGGTGGAAAAATTTGAAGTTGATGCGCCAAAAACGAAAGTTTTAGTTCAAAAATTAAAAGAGATGGCACTAGAAGATGTGCTTATCATCACAGCAGAATTAGACGAAAATCTATTCTTAGCAGCACGTAACCTTTATAAAGTAGATGTTCGTGATGCGCAAACCATTGATCCAGTGAGCTTGATTGCTTTTGAAAAAGTCGTTATCACTGTTGATGCTGTGAAGCAAATTGAGGAGATGTTGGCATGATTCTGGAAGAACGTTTGCTAAAAGTGCTTAAAGCACCACATGTCTCTGAAAAGGCTACTAACAATGCTGAACAGTCAAACACTATCGTTTTCAAAGTAGCGAAAGATGCGAACAAAGCAGAAATCGCCGCTGCAGTTGAAAAACTGTTTGAAGTGAAAGTGGACTCTGTACGTACCGTTGTGGTTAAAGGTAAAACTAAACGCCATGGTGCTCGTATGGGTCGTCGTAGTGACTGGAAAAAAGCATATGTCACTTTACAAGAAGGTCAAGAATTAGATTTTCTTGACGGTGCCGCAGAGTAATCAGAGGAGTAGAAAATAATGGCTATCGTTAAATGTAAGCCGACCTCCGCTGGTCGTCGTCACGTAGTTAAAGTGGTTAACCCTGAGCTTCATAAGGGTAAACCTTATGCACCACTGTTGGATACTAAATCTAAAACAGGTGGTCGTAACAATTTTGGACGTATTACAACCCGTCACATCGGTGGTGGTCACAAACAACACTATCGTATTATTGACTTCAAACGCAATAAATTAGATGTGCCAGGAACTGTTGAGCGTCTTGAATATGATCCAAATCGCAGTGCAAACATCGCATTGGTACTTTATAAAGACGGTGAACGCCGTTATATCTTAGCGCCAAAAGGTCTTAGCGCAGGCGATCAAGTACAAGCAGGCTCACATGCGCCTATCAAAGTTGGTAACTCATTACCAATGCGCAATATTCCTGTTGGTACCACTGTACATAATGTTGAATTAAAACCTGGTAAAGGTGGTCAAATCGCTCGTTCTGCGGGTGCTTATGTACAAATCATTGCACGTGAAGGTAACTATGTCACATTGCGTCTTCGTTCAGGCGAAATGCGTAAAGTGTTATCTGAATGTCATGCAACTATCGGTGAAGTTGGTAACTCCGAGCATATGCTTCGTGTGTTAGGTAAAGCTGGTGCTAACCGCTGGAGAGGCGTTCGCCCTACAGTTCGTGGTACTGCAATGAACCCGGTAGATCACCCGCACGGTGGTGGTGAAGGTCGCAACTTTGGTAAACACCCAGTAACACCTTGGGGCGTTCAAACCAAAGGTAAGAAAACACGCCACAACAAACGTACTGATAAATATATCGTACGTCGCCGTGGTAAATAATTATTTAAATTAAGAGGATAAACCATGCCACGTTCTCTCAAGAAGGGTCCTTTTATTGACCTACACTTGCTGAAGAAGGTAGAGAAAGCGGTGGAAAGCGGGGATAAAAAACCAATTAAAACTTGGTCCCGTCGTTCAATGATCATTCCATCAATGATCGGATTGACCATCGCCGTCCATAATGGTCGTCAGCACGTTCCTGTTTTTGTGTCCGATGAAATGATTGGCCACAAATTGGGTGAATTTGCCCCGACTCGTACATACCGCGGCCATGCCGCAGATAAGAAAGCTAAGTAAGGAAGTAAAAGATGGAAACTATTGCAAAACATCGTTTCGCTCGCACTTCAGCTCAGAAAGCTCGCTTAGTTGCGGATCTTATTCGCGGTAAAAATGTTGCGCAAGCGCTTGAAATTTTAACTTACACCAACAAAAAAGCAGCAGCTTTGGTGAAAAAAGTTTTAGAATCAGCTATTGCCAACGCCGAGCATAATGACGGTGCAGATATCGATGATCTTAAAGTTGCTAAAATCTTCGTTGATGAAGGTCCTAGCATGAAACGTGTAATGCCACGTGCCAAAGGTCGCGCAGATCGTATTTTAAAACGTACAAGCCACATCACTGTGGTTGTGTCTGATAAGTAGGAGAATAGCAATGGGTCAGAAAGTACATCCTAATGGTATTCGCCTCGGTATTGTTAAACCTTGGACATCAACCTGGTTTGCGAATACACAAGATTTCGCCGACAACCTTGAAAGCGATTTCAAAGTACGTAAATTCTTGAACAAAGAATTAGCGAATGCCTCTGTTTCTCGCATTGACATCGAGCGTCCGGCTAAGAGTATTCGTGTAACTATTCACACAGCTCGTCCGGGTATCGTTATCGGTAAAAAAGGCGAAGATGTTGAAAAACTTCGTAACAAGTTAGCAGAAATCACTGGTGTTCCTGCGCAAATCAACATCACAGAAGTGAAAAAACCTGAACTTGATGCAAAATTAGTTGCAGAAAGCATTGCTTCACAATTAGAACGCCGTGTCATGTTCCGTCGCGCTATGAAACGTGCGGTACAAAGCGCAATGCGTTTAGGTGCTCAAGGCATCAAAGTAGAAGTAAGCGGTCGTTTAGGTGGTGCAGAAATTGCACGTTCTGAATGGTATCGTGAAGGTCGCGTACCTTTGCATACATTACGTGCAGACATCGATTATAACACAGCTGAAGCAAACACAACTTACGGCGTTATCGGCGTGAAAGTGTGGATCTTCAAAGGTGAAATTCTTGGTGGAATGGCTGCAGTTATGCAATCTGAACAGCCTGAAGCGCAACCTAAAAAAGCGCGTAAAGGCCGTAAATAAGGAGATTGAATAAATGTTGCAACCAAAACGTACAAAATTCCGTAAAGTTCACAAAGGTCGTAACCGTGGATTAGCGGCAGGTACTGAAGTGAGTTTCGGTACTTATGGTTTAAAAGCAGTTGGCCGCGGCCGTTTAACTGCGCGTCAAATTGAGGCCGCTCGTCGTGCCATGACACGTGCTGTTAAACGTCAAGGTAAAATCTGGATTCGTATTTTCCCAGATAAACCAATTACTGAAAAACCATTGGAAGTCCGTATGGGTAAAGGTAAAGGTAACGTTGAGTACTGGGTAGCCTTGATCCAACCGGGTAAAGTACTATATGAAATGGATGGTGTGTCTGAAGAGATTGCACGTGAAGCGTTCGCATTAGCGGCGGCTAAACTGCCAATCAAGACAACCTTCGTAACTAAGACGGTGATGTAATGAAAGCTCAAGAACTACAAACTAAAAGTGTTGAAGAGCTGAATGCTGAATTGGTTAACTTGTTAGGTGAGCAATTCAAGTTGCGTATGCAAGCAGCCACCGGTCAGCTTCAACAAACCCATCAGTTGAAACAAGTGCGCCGTAATATCGCACGAATCAAAACTGTCTTAACACAAAAGGCGGGTGAGTAATGACTGATAAAATTCGTTCAGTACAAGGTCGTGTAATCAGTGACAAGATGGACAAATCTTTCACTATCGCAATTGAGCGCATGGTTAAACATCCACTTTATGGAAAGTTTATCCGTCGCACAACCAAACTACACGTTCACGATGAAAACAACGAAGCTAAAGCAGGCGATTGGGTAGAAATTCGCGAATGTCGTCCAATTTCTAAAACCAAATCTTGGACTTTAGTTCGTGTCGTAGAAAAAGCGATTATCTAATCCTTTTCTACGCAAGTAACACAAAACCGCACTTTTAAAGTGCGGTTTTTTTATGCCCTTGACCGCACTTTTACCTTCAACTTCCCCTTGGCAAAAGTGCGGTTACGGCAAGCTTTTTGAATCCTATTAATACTTTAATAATATCGCTATCCTATTAATATAATTGATATTTCAAAAAATTTTCAAGGAGTATACTCCTTGTTGTTTACTCTTTACAGAGTAAACAACTCTCTCTGGTAAAAAATTTAAGGAATGGCGATGAAAAAACAAGCAATTAAGGCCCTTTTTGGCATGACTATGCTAGCAGTAGCATTTGATGTAATGAGCGCAGAAATTACTCACCTTGATGATTTACGTGATTATACCTATCGTGATTTAGATATAAATAAAGATGGCTTGCTTGACTATTTGGATAAACTTGCGGATGAGAATAGTCTGCCCAATAATATTAGTAGAGGAAGCATGTTATGCGGGGAAGAAGAAAATGTGGATGATAGATGGATTTCCCCTGCTCTAGTACATTGGGGGACTAAATCGGGTTTGGAAGAGCAAACTTGTTCGACTAAACTTGCAACACTTATTGATGAAGTGATTAAGCCAGAACTGGAAAAAATGAACGCAGCAACAGGTAAGTACACATTAAGTGATTATAAGAATATGAAATTATATAGTGAGTTTCTTGCATTACCTGATTACGCCTATCACCAAATGAAATTTTATCATTTACTTTCAAAGGAAAAACGGGCTGGATTGATAAATAGGCAACTCAGTCTTTTTATTCCTAGCTGTTACCAAGCGAAAGATAATGAAGATTATTTATCCAATAAAGATTTAAGAGAAATTAAAAAAGTTTGTGATAGAAAAATTAGTGCGCTTATTGATCAAATACTGGAGGGTTAATGTCAAAAAATACCACATATTGGCATATGCAAATGCATCCTGTGCAGGATCATGAGTTTGTTAAAAAAATTCCCTTTATTCTAGAGAATAATGGTTTTATTGGCATTGGTGATTGGGCTGAAGGTATTAGTCAGATTGCTAATTTTTCTGAGAGAATGCAAGTTAATGATGTAGTAGCAATACGTAACGGTGCTAATTTAATTGCGTTGGTGCAAATCGTTGGTGGCATGTATAAAGTTGAAGATGATAAATCAGATTGTGATTGGATAGTTTATCGTCGTCCGATTAGGGTTCTGGATTGGGCGATTGAGCCGAAAACAATCCCAGCAACAAGAGGCACACTGGTTGTGTGTTCTGACGCTGAGGCTGAAACGACCCAAGTCATTAAAACTTGGTACGAAGATGTCAAACGTTCTTTTATCGAAAGAAATATCTCACTAACAGTGTAGTTCTTTTGCATCTTTTTTATATCTTCTAAAGTGCGGTTAGCTTGCTCGACCGCACTTTTCATTTTAAACGCACAAAGCCCTTGCCAGGCGGGCGGGTTTTGTGGTAAACTCCAGCCCCTACTGTATATAAGGGTAGGTTCGTCCCGAAAGGGTGTTTTTTTATTTTAACGGAGCACTAATATGATCCAAGAACAGACTATGCTGGATGTTGCTGATAATTCAGGGGCTCGTAGCGTAATGTGTATCAAGGTTCTAGGTGGATCGCACCGTCGTTACGCTGCTATTGGCGATATCATCAAAATTACTGTGAAAGAAGCAATTCCTCGCGGTAAAGTGAAAAAAGGTGATGTTTTAAAAGCAGTTGTGGTGCGCACCAAGAAGGGTGTTCGTCGCCCAGATGGATCAGTCATTCGCTTCGATGGTAATGCTTGCGTGGTGTTAAACAACAACACTGAGCAACCAATCGGAACACGTATCTTCGGACCTGTGACTCGTGAACTTCGTTCTGAGAAGTTTATGAAGATCATTTCTTTGGCTCCAGAAGTAGTGTAAGGAGAAGACAATGGCTGCAAAAATCCGTCAAAACGATGAAGTAATTATGATTACCGGAAGCGCTGAAAAGGGCAAAGGTAAACGTGGTAAAGTATCGAAAGTATTGCCTAACGGTAAAGTGATTGTTGAAGGTTTAAACATGGTTTCTAAACATGAGAAACCGGTTCCAGCTTTAGGTAAAGCTGGTGGTATTGTGAAAAAAGAAGCGGCAATTGACGTTTCTAACATTGCAATCTATAACCCGTCAACTAACAAAGCTGACCGTGTAGGTTTCCGATTTGAAGATGGCAAAAAAGTGCGGTTTTTCAAATCTACTGGTGAAACAATTAAATAATATGGAGTATAGCGATGGCGAAACTGCATGATTATTACAGAGATCAAGTAGTTAACGAATTGAAAGATAAATTCGGCTACAAATCTGTCATGCAAGTCCCACGAGTCGAAAAGATTACCCTGAACATGGGTGTGGGTGAAGCGTTGACCGACAAAAAATTGTTAGATAATGCGGTAGCAGATCTAGCAGCAATCAGCGGTCAAAAACCTCTAATCACTAAAGCACGCAAATCTGTTGCAGGCTTTAAGATTCGTCAGGGATATCCAATCGGCTGTAAAGTGACCCTACGCGGTGAGCGTATGTGGGAATTCTTAGAGCGATTGATTCATATTGCTGTTCCACGTGTGCGTGACTTCCGTGGCTTAAGCCCGAAATCATTCGACGGTCGTGGAAACTACAGCATGGGTGTGCGCGAGCAAATCATCTTCCCTGAAATCGATTATGATAAAGTGGATCGTGTACGTGGTTTGGATATTACTATCACAACCAGCGCGAAAACAGATGAAGAAGGTCAAGCACTCTTGGCTGCCTTTAACTTCCCATTCCGTAAATAAGGCAGGTTACAATGGCAAAAGTATCAATGAAACAGCGTGATCTTAAACGCGCTAAATTAGCTGAAAAATTCTATGCAAAACGTCAAGAGTTGAAAAAAATCATCTCTGATGTGAATGCTTCTGACGAAGAACGTTGGGATGCGGTGTTGAAGCTACAAGCTTTACCACGCGATTCTAGCCCATCTCGTCAGCGTAACCGTTGCCGTATTACTGGACGTCCGCATGGTGTATTGCGTAAGTTCGGTTTAAGCCGTATTAAAGTCCGTGAAGCCGCTATGCGCGGTGAAATCCCGGGCCTTAAGAAAGCAAGCTGGTAATAACCACTTTAAATTGGAATCATGGGAGTAAAGACACATGAGCATGCAAGATCCAATCGCAGATATGTTGACTCGTATTCGTAACGGTCAAGCTGCGAATAAAATCGCGGTCAACATGCCTTCATCCAAGCTAAAAGTGGCAATCGCCAATGTGCTTGCAGAAGAAGGCTATATTGAAAGCGTTAAAGTTTCTGACGGGGTGAAACCTGAGTTGGAAATTACATTGAAATATTTTGAAGGCAAACCTGTTGTAGAACGTATTCAACGCATCAGTCGCCCTGGTCTGCGCATTTATAAACGCAAAGACGAATTACCAAGTGTAATGGGTGGTTTAGGTATTGCTGTTGTTTCTACATCACAAGGTGTGATGACTGATCGCGCGGCACGCAAAGCGGGCCTAGGCGGTGAGATCATCTGCTACGTAGCGTAATAGAGAGGTAGGAAGATGTCTCGAGTTGCAAAAGCACCCGTTAATATTCCTGCCGGCGTTGAGGTAAAACTCAATGGTCAGCTATTAACGGTAAAAGGAAAGAATGGCGAGCTATCTCGCGAAATTCACAATGAAGTTGAAGTTAAACAAGAAGATGGTGCGCTGACTTTTGCGCCGCGTAACAACGGTAAAGTCGCTAACGCACAATCTGGTACAGCACGAGCTCTTGTTAACGCAATGGTTATCGGTGTTACTGAAGGCTTCACTAAGAAGTTGAAATTGGTGGGTGTTGGTTACAGAGCCCAAGTAAAAGGCAACGCGCTTGCTTTGAACTTAGGTTTTTCACACCCGGTTGAGCACGCATTGCCAGCAGGTATCAAAGCTGAGTGCCCATCTCAAACTGAAATTGTATTGAGTGGTGCTGACAAACAGCTTATCGGTCAAGTGGCAGCAGACATTCGTGCTTATCGCCGTCCTGAGCCTTACAAAGGCAAAGGGGTACGTTATGACGATGAAGTTGTGCGTACCAAAGAGGCTAAGAAAAAATAATAAGGTAACACTATGGATAAGAAATTGGCTCGTATCCGTCGTGCAACCCGCGCGCGTCATATGTTGAGAGAGCAAGGTGCAACTCGTTTAGTGGTTCACCGTACCCCTCGCCATATTTATGCGCAGGTTATTGCACCTAACGGTTCAGAAGTGCTTGCCGCTGCTTCAACTGTTGAGAAAGTAATTAGTGAGCAAGTGAAATATACCGGAAATAAAGATGCTGCTGCTGCTGTGGGTAAAGCAATTGCTGAGCGCGCAAAAGCCAAAGGCATCGAAAAAGTGTCTTTTGACCGTTCTGGTTTTAAATATCATGGCCGTGTTCAGGCATTGGCTGACGCTGCTCGTGAAGCTGGTCTACAGTTCTAATAGAGGTAATTTTAGATGGCAAACATCGAAAAACAAGCTGGTGAACTGCAAGAGAAGCTTATCGCGGTAAACCGTGTATCAAAAACTGTTAAAGGTGGTCGTATCTTTAGTTTTGCTGCGTTAACCGTAGTAGGCGATGGAAATGGTCGCGTAGGTTTTGGTTATGGTAAAGCCCGTGAAGTTCCAGCAGCGATCCAAAAAGCGATGGAAAAAGCCCGTCGCAATATGGTAAATGTAGCGATTACAGATGGTACATTACAACACCCAGTTAAAGGTGTGCACACAGGTTCTCGTGTGTTTATGCAACCAGCTAGTGAAGGTACTGGTATCATCGCAGGTGGTGCGATGCGTGCGGTGCTCGAAGTTGCAGGTGTACGTAACGTATTGTCTAAAGCTTACGGTTCAACCAACCCAATTAACGTTGTCCGTGCAACAATTGATGCATTGGCAAATATGAAATCACCAGAAATGGTTGCTGCGAAACGCGGTAAAACCGTTGATGAAATCTTGGGGTAATTGATCATGGCAAAAACTATTAAAGTAACACAAACCCGTAGCTCAATCGGCCGTTTGCCGAAACATAAAGCTACGCTTCGTGGCCTTGGTCTTCGCCGTATCAACCACACTGTGGAGTTGATTGATACTCCTGCAGTTCGTGGCATGATCAACCAAGTTTCATACATGGTTAAAGTAGAGGAGTAAGAGAATGCGTTTAAATACTCTATCTCCGGCTGAAGGATCAAAGCAAAGTGCTAAACGTGTGGGCCGTGGTATCGGTTCTGGTTTAGGTAAAACCTCTGGTCGTGGTCACAAAGGACAAAAATCTCGTAACAACGGTGGTGGTGTTCGTCGTGGCTTCGAAGGTGGTCAAATGCCTTTATACCGTCGTTTACCGAAATTCGGTTTTATCTCACGTAAAGCACAAGTGACTACAGAAATTCGTTTAGACGATCTTGCGAAAGTCGACGGTGAAGTAACATTAGAATCGCTTAAAGCGGCTAATATTATTTCTAACCACATCGAATCTGTTAAAGTGATTTTAGCTGGTGAAGTGAAAAGTGCGGTTGTTGTTCGTGGTCTGCGTGCTACTAAAGGTGCAAAAGCTGCGATTGAAGCCGCTGGCGGTTCAGTTGAGGAATAAGTAGTCAATGGCAAAGCAACCAGGTTATCAAGCAAGAAGTACCCAAGGTGGTACAGGTGAACTCAAAAGAAGATTATGGTTCCTTCTCGGGGCTTTGATCGTATTTCGCATTGGTTCATTTATTCCGGTTCCTGGTATTGATGCAGCCGTATTAGCTCAATTGATCAATCAACAACAAGGTACCATCATTGATATGTTCAACATGTTCTCTGGTGGTGCTTTGAGCCGAGCATCAGTATTTGCGCTCGGTATTATGCCGTACATTTCGGCATCAATCATTATCCAGTTGCTTACAGCTGTTCATCCAGCGTTAGCAGAACTTAAAAAAGAAGGCGAGTCTGGCCGTCGGAAAATCAGCAAATACACTCGTTATTCAACGTTGGTATTAGCGACGATTCAAGCGATCGGTATTTCAACAGGCCTGCCTAATATGATCCCAGGTCTTGTACCGAACTTAGGGATTGGATTCTATGTTACTGCAGTAGTGAGCCTTGTAACAGGAACCATGTTCTTAATGTGGCTAGGTGAGCAAATCACCGAGCGTGGTATTGGAAATGGTATCTCTTTGATAATTTTTGCAGGTATCGTTGCGGGCTTGCCTGCTGCTATTGGACATACCATTGAGCAAGCACGTCAAGGTCAGATGAATGTACTGGTGTTGTTGTTGATTGCGGTTGTTGTATTTGCAGTAACCTATTTCGTTGTTTTTGTAGAACGTGGACAAAGAAGAATTGTAGTTAATTATGCTAAGCGCCAACAAGGGCGTCACATGTTAGCTGCGCAAAGTTCGCATCTGCCACTGAAAGTAAATATGGCTGGGGTTATCCCTGCGATCTTCGCTTCCAGTATTATTCTATTCCCAGCCACGCTTACACAGTGGTTTGGACATGGAACCAATATTGAGTGGTTGTCGAATTTGTCATTATTATTGCGTCCAGGTGAGCCACTATATTTAGTGCTCTATGCTATCGCAATTATTTTCTTTAGCTTTTTCTACACTGCAATGCAATACAACCCAAGAGATACTGCGGACAATCTGAAAAGATCAGGTGCATTTATTCCGGGGATTCGTCCGGGTGAACAAACAGCACGCTATATTGATAAAATTATGACTCGCCTAACCTTAATTGGTGCGTTATATATCACCTTTGTTTGTTTAGTGCCTTATATCATGACTTCCGCATGGAATGTACAATTCTATTTCGGTGGTACTTCACTACTTATCGTGGTAGTTGTAATTATGGATTTCATCGCTCAGGTTCAAAGTCATTTAATGTCGACACAATATGAATCTGCGCTGAAGAAAGCAAATCTTAAAGGTTATGGGCAGTAATTGCTCATCTAAGAGATAAGGGAAAAGCAATGAAAGTTCGTGCTTCCGTAAAAAAATTGTGTCGTAACTGCAAAATTATCAAACGTAACGGTATTGTTCGTGTGATCTGCAGTGAACCAAGACACAAACAACGTCAAGGTTAATATTTTATTTTCCTTGCAAAATGAGAGCTGAGCGTTTATACTGCTCAGCTCATTTCGACCTGATATGCTGTTTGAGTATCCTGAAACGGGCTTTTCAAGATCAGCATATCAATTAACTTTTATACAATAGGAGTGCATAGTGGCCCGTATTGCAGGCATTAACATTCCTGATCATAAACACGCTGTAATTGCATTAACATCCATTTACGGCATCGGTAAAACTCGTGCTAAAGCGATTTGCGCAGCAGCGAGTATTGCTGAAGATGTTAAGATCAAGGAACTGTCTGAAGAGCAGATTGATAAACTGCGTGACGAAGTTGGTAAATTTACCGTTGAAGGTGATTTGCGTCGTGAAGTAACCTTAAACATCAAGCGTCTTTTAGACTTAGGATGTTATCGTGGTTTACGTCATCGTCGTAGTTTGCCAGTACATGGTCAACGTACTAAGACTAACGCGCGTACCCGTAAGGGTCCTCGTAAGCCGATCAAGAAATAGTCGGGGTAAATGATAATGGCTAAAACACCAATTCGTACACGTAAACGTGTAAAAAAACAAGTCGTTGATGGCGTGGCGCATATTCACGCATCTTTCAATAACACAATCGTTACCATTACAGATCGTCAAGGCAACGCGCTCGCTTGGGCAACAGCAGGTGGCTCTGGTTTCCGTGGTTCACGTAAATCAACTCCGTTTGCCGCACAAGTTGCTGCAGAACGTTGTGCCGAAATGGTTAAAGAATTCGGTCTGAAAAATTTGGAAGTTATGGTAAAAGGACCAGGTCCTGGTCGTGAGTCTACAATTCGTGCGTTGAATGCTGCGGGTTTCCGCATCACCAACATCACTGACGTGACTCCGATTCCTCATAACGGTTGTCGTCCACCGAAAAAACGTCGCGTTTAATCGCCGTTTAAGGATTGTTGGAGAAAGAAAATGGCAAGATATTTGGGTCCTAAGCTCAAGCTTAGCCGTCGTGAAGGTACTGATTTATTCCTTAAATCAGGTGTCCGCGCGATTGAGTCAAAATGTAAACTTGATACCGCACCAGGTCAACACGGCGCCCGTCGTGGACGTCTGTCTGACTATGGTACGCAATTACGTGAAAAACAAAAAGTTCGCCGTATGTATGGCATCTTAGAACGTCAATTCCGTAATTACTACAAAGAAGCAAACCGTCTGAAAGGTAATACTGGTGAAAACCTTTTAACATTACTTGAAGGCCGTTTAGATAATGTTGTTTATCGTATGGGATTTGCTGCAACACGTGCTGAAGCACGTCAGCTAGTAAGCCACAAAGCAATCGTGGTTAATGGTCGTGTGGTTAACATTCCATCATTCCAAGTTTCTGTTGAAGATGTCATTAGTGTACGTGAAAAAGCGAAAAAACAAGCACGTATCAAAGCATCATTAGAATTAGCAGAGCAAAGAGAAAAACCAACATGGTTAGAAGTTGATGCTGCTAAAATGGAAGGCGTATATAAACGTATTCCAGAACGTACTGATTTATCAGCAGACATTAACGAACATCTGATCGTTGAGCTTTATTCTAAATAATAGAGCTTGAGAGCAAAGAGAGGATAAAATGCAGGGTTCTGTGACAGACTTTTTAAAGCCACATTTAGTTGACATCGAGCAAATTAGCCCGACGCATGCTAAAGTGACCTTAGAACCGTTAGAACGTGGTTTTGGCCACACATTGGGTAATGCTCTACGTCGAATTTTACTTTCATCTATGCCAGGTTGTGGTGTAACTGAAGTTGAAATCGATGGTGTTTTACACGAATACAGCAGTAAAGAAGGCGTGCAAGAAGACATCCTTGAAGTGCTTCTAAACCTCAAAGGACTAGCGGTTAAAGTGCAGAATAAAGATGAAGTTTTTCTGACACTGAGCAAATCTGGAATCGGACCTGTTGTTGCTGGTGACATCACCCATGATGGCGATGTTGAGATCGTAAATCCTGATCATGTTATTTGTCATTTAACAGATGCAAATGCGTCTATTAATATGCGTATTCGTGTGCAACGTGGGCGCGGTTATGTGCCAGCTTCTGCGCGCAAACATAATCAAGAAGAAGACCGTCCAATCGGACGTTTATTAGTTGATGCGTGCTACAGCCCAGTAGATCGTATTGCTTATAACGTTGAAGCTGCTCGTGTTGAACAGCGCACTGACTTAGATAAGTTAGTGATCGAGATGGAAACTAACGGGACTATCGATCCAGAAGAGGCTATCCGTCGCGCTGCTACAATTCTTGCAGAGCAACTTGATGCATTCGTTGATTTGCGTGATATTCGTCAGCCTGAAGTTAAAGAAGAAAAACCAGAGTTTGATCCTATTCTTCTACGTCCAGTGGACGATTTAGAGTTGACAGTTCGTTCTGCTAACTGTTTGAAAGCAGAAACAATTCACTATATCGGCGATTTAGTCCAACGTACTGAAGTTGAGCTATTAAAAACACCTAATCTTGGTAAGAAATCTCTTACAGAGATCAAAGACGTGTTAGCACAACGTGGGCTATCTCTCGGTATGCGCCTTGAAAATTGGCCGCCAGCAAGTATTGCTGAAGACTAATTTTGGTATTGGTTAAGACTTTTCGAAAGAAGGATAACGTATGCGCCATCGTAAGAGTGGTCGTCAACTAAACCGTAACAGCAGTCATCGCCAAGCGATGTTCCGTAATATGGCAGGTTCATTAGTTCGTCATGAAATTATCAAGACAACTTTACCTAAAGCTAAAGAATTACGTCGTGTAGTTGAGCCGTTAATTACTTTAGCGAAAGCAGACAGCGTTGCAAATCGCCGTTTAGCTTTTGCTCGTACTCGTGACAACGAAATCGTTGCGAAATTATTTAATGAATTAGGTCCACGTTTTGCAAACCGTGCAGGTGGTTACACCCGCATCTTAAAATGTGGTTTCCGTGCAGGTGACAATGCGCCAATGGCTTACATTGAGCTGGTTGACCGCCCAGAAGTTGCTGAAGAAGCCGCTGCGGAATAATTCAACTTTATGTGAAAAAGCCCACTTCGGTGGGCTTTTTTATTGAGAGGTTGGACCGCACTTTTGTTTTTATAAGCCTGCTGCGTTGCGTAATTCCTCAGCGCGATCAGTTTTTTCCCATGGGAATTGTTCACGACCGAAGTGCCCGTAAGTGGCGGTTTCGCGGTAGATTGGTTGAATCAAATCTAACATTTTAATCAAGCCGTATGGGCGTAGATCGAAAAACTCACGCACTAATTTCACGAGTAAGTCTTCACTCACTTTCGCTGTGCCGAAGGTTTGCACCATAATTGAGGTGGGCTCTGCCACGCCGATGGCGTAAGACAGCTGGATTTCACAGCGATCAGCAAGCCCTGCCGCTACAATATTTTTTGCCACATAACGTGCGGCATAAGCAGCTGAGCGGTCAACTTTGGATGGGTCTTTGCCCGAGAAGGCGCCGCCACCGTGGCGAGCCGCACCGCCGTAGGTATCCACAATGATTTTACGCCCAGTCAAGCCACAATCTCCCATCGGGCCGCCGATCACAAAACGCCCAGTTGGGTTGATAAAATATTTTGTTTTATCCGACAACCATTGGCTTGGCAAAATGGGTTTGATGATGGTTTCCATCACGCCTTCATAAATATCGGCTTGGCTAACGTCTTCTGCGTGTTGGGTGGAGAGCACCACTGCATCGATGCCTTTGATTTTATTGTCTTCATACAAAAATGTAATTTGGCTTTTTGCATCAGGGCGCAGGAATGGCAATGTCCCATTTTTGCGCACTTTTTCTTGCTGCTCCATCAAGCGATGTGCGTAGGTGATTGGCGCAGGCATCAGCACGTCGGTTTCATTCGTGGCATAGCCAAACATAATGCCTTGGTCGCCAGCACCTTGATCGAGTGGATCGGCGCGGTCAACGCCTTGATTGATGTCGGAAGACTGTTTACCAATGCCGTTAAGCACAGCGCATGAATGCCCGTCAAAGCCCATAGCGGATGAAGTGTACCCAATGTCGCAAATCACTTGGCGGGCGATGTGTTCAATATCCACCCACGCAGAGGTGGTGATTTCGCCACCGACCAGCGCCATGCCAGTTTTAACGTAGGTTTCACAGGCGACGCGCGCTTTTGGATCTTGCTTGATGATGGCATCAAGTACCGCATCAGAGATTTGATCGGCAATTTTGTCTGGGTGCCCAGCCGAAACGGATTCAGAAGTAAATAAGTAGTTTGACATAGTGTTTCCTTTTGGGTGTAACCGCACTTTCGCTTTTCATACTGCTGGGCTACACGAATACATTGAATTTAGATAGATAAACATCTAGACGGCTATAATAGCAACTTTTATTGCGAATGACACGCTTTTTTATGCAAAAGTGCGGTCATTTTGGCTATACTAGAACACGTTTTTATGCTGTAGAAGCAACCTTGAATGCATGGGAGAATGCTAAAGATGGCAACAGTTGAAGAAAGAAAGCTGACCTTTGAACACAATAACGACTTAGTACGGGATGTGTATAATATTGATTATTGGGGAATTGGTTATTTTGGCGTGAACGACGACGGTGAGATGTATGTCTGTCCAAATCCGCAGCAAAGTGAAAAGCGGGTGGCTTTCACGCAGCTGATTGCCAAAGCACAGGCCGAAAAAGGCAGCACCTTGCCAACGCTGTTTTGCTTCCCACAGATTTTACAACACCGTTTACGTTCCATTAATGATGCCTTTAAAAGTGCGCGTGAGAATTTTGGCTATCAAGGTGATTACTTTTTAGTGTATCCGATCAAGGTTAATCAACATCGCCGCGTGATTGAATCGCTTATCAACTCCAAGCAAACCTTGGGGTTAGAGGCGGGGTCGAAAGCTGAATTGATGGCAGTGCTGGCGCACGCGGGTGCTACGCGAACTGTGATTGTGTGCAACGGTTACAAAGATCGTGAATACATTCGTTATGCCTTAATGGGGGAAAAATTAGGGCATAAAGTTTATTTGGTGATTGAGAAAATCTCGGAAATTCAACTGGTGCTTGAAGAAGCGAGAAAGCTGAACGTTAAGCCTCGCTTAGGCGTGCGCGCGCGCTTGGTGTCGCAAGGCAAAGGCAAATGGCAATCTTCTGGTGGTGATAAATCCAAATTCGGGCTTTCCGCCACGCAGGTGCTGCATTTAGTTGAAATCTTAAAGCAGCACGAGCAACTTGACAGCCTACAATTGTTACATTTCCACCTTGGCTCTCAGTTGGGCAATATTCGTGATGTGGCAACGGGCGTGCATGAGAGTGCGCGTTTTTATGTGGAGTTGCACAAACTGGGTGTCAACATCAATTGCTTTGATGTCGGTGGCGGCTTAGGGGTTGATTATGAAGGCAACCGCACACAATCGGAATATTCCGTCAATTATAGCTTGTCAGAATACGCCGAAACCGTCGTTTGGGGCATCGGTCAGGCGTGTGAAGAGCACGGCTTGCCACACCCAACGATTATTACGGAATCGGGTCGTGGCGTGACGGCACACCACGCTGTGCTAATTTCTAATGTGATTGGGGTGGAGCGTTTTAAAGATCAGATTCTTTCGCCGCCAGCGGAAGATGCACCGCGCGTGCTGCACAGCATGTGGGAAACGTGGTGCGATGTTTTTGAATCCCGTGAGAAACGTTCTTTGCGCAGTTGGGTGCATGAAAGCCAATTTGATTTAAGCGATGTGCATAACCAATATAATGTGGGCGTGCTTAATCTTGAACAGCGTGCTTGGGCTGAGCAACTTTATCTCAATATTTGTCATGAAATTGGCAATATGTTTGATGAAAAACACCGCTTCCACCGCGGCGTGATTGACGAACTGCAAGAGCGCTTTGCCGACAAATTGTATGTCAATTTTTCATTATTTCAATCCCTGCCAGATGCGTGGGGGATTGACCAACTGTTCCCTGTTTGTCCATTAACTAATCTTAATCAGCCAACCGAACGGCGTGCATTGGTGCTGGACATCACTTGCGATAGTGATGGCATGATAAAACGCTACATTGATGGTGATGGTATTACTAATACCATGCCGTTGCCGTATTACGAAGAAGATGAGCCACCGTTGTTGGGCTTTTTTATGGTGGGGGCATATCAAGAAATTTTGGGCAATATGCATAACTTATTTGGCGATACCAGCACGATTGACGTATTGCTTGATGAGAATGGTGAGGTGATTATCACGGAGTTTGATGAAGGCAATACAGTGGCTGATATGCTTGAGTATGTGCATCTTAATCCACAAAAATTGATCAATGATTACCGAGAGCAAATTGAGCAGTCGAATTTATCTGCGGCTGAAGGCTTGAAGTTTTTACAAGAATTAGAAAGTGGCTTAAATGGCTACACCTACTTAGAGGAAGAGTAATGAATACCTTAAACCACGCTGAAGATATTTCCTTGGTGTCTAACAATTTTGGCTTTTTGCGCCTGCCATTAAATTTTACGCCTTATCAAGGCAATGCTGATTGGGTCATCACGGGTGTGCCGTTTGACCAAGCCACATCAGGCCGTGCAGGCACGCGCTCAGGTGCGGAGGCCATCCGCCGTGCGTCGGTGAATCTGGCATGGGAACATTGTCGTTTTCCGTGGGATTTTGATGTGCGTGAACGCTTGAAAATCGAAGACTGCGGCGATTTAGTTTACGCCTTTGGCGATAATGCCGATTTTGTGCAAAAGCTCGAACAACACGCTAGCCAACTCTTAAAGTGCGGTAAAAAATGCTTAACCTTTGGTGGCGATCATTTCATCACCTTGCCACTGCTGCGCGCGCATGCCAAGCATTTCGGTAAATTGGCGCTGTTGCATTTTGATGCGCACACCGACACCTACGACAACGGCAGTGATTACGACCACGGCACGATGTTTTACCACGCACCGAAAGAAGGGTTGATTGATGCTGCACGCTCGATTCAAATTGGCATTCGTACCGAGTACGACCGCACTTTGCCGTTCACCGTGCTGGATGCGCCAACGGCGAATGATATGAGCGCAGCTGACATTGTAGCAAAAATCAAACACACCGTGGGCGATATGCCCGTTTATCTCACGTTTGATATCGACTGCCTTGACCCAGCCTACGCTCCTGGCACGGGCACGCCAGTGATTGGTGGCATGACGCCAGATAAAATCCTGAAAATTTTGCGTCAATTGCAAGGGGTGAACATCGTCGGCATGGACATTGTCGAGGTTTCGCCAGCCTTTGATCAATCGCAAATCACCGCCTTGGCGGGGGCGACACTGGCGCTGGAAATGCTCTATTTGCAAGGCAGCCAAAAGGAGAACGCATGATCAAGCAAAAAGTGGTGCTCGCAACAGGCAATGCGGGCAAGGTGCGCGAAATGGCCAGTGTGATTGGGGAACTGGGCTTTGAGGTGCTCTCGCAAAGGGCACTTGGGATCGAAAGTGCGGTTGAAGACGGATTAACCTTCGTGGAGAATGCCTTAAAAAAAGCGCGCCATGCCGCCGCACAAAGTGGCTTGCCTGCTATTGCTGATGACTCTGGCTTGGTGGTTCGTGCCCTTAATGGCGCGCCAGGGTTGTATTCCGCGCGCTATGCAGGGGAGAACGCCAGTGATGCTGACAACTGCGCCAAACTGTTGCTCGAGATGAACGCCATTCCTCACGCTGAGCGGCAAGCTAAATTTGTCAGCGTGATCGTGTTTTTGCGCCACGCCAACGACCCAAGCCCGATCATTGCTCAAGGCGAATGCGTGGGCGAAATAGCACAGCTTGCACAAGGTGAAAATGGCTTTGGCTATGATCCGCTGTTTTTCTATCCGCCGAAAAACCGCACTTTTGCCCAATTATCACTGGACGAGAAACAGCGCATATCGCACCGTGGGCAAGCGTTAGCGAGTTTAAAAGCGCAGCTGGAGCATACACTGTGAGTGACCATTTACACAGGGGGCGTTTGTGCAGCTGCCACCGCTGAGTTTGTATGTGCATATCCCGTGGTGTGTGCAAAAATGTCCATATTGTGATTTTAATTCTCACGCGCAGCGCGGCGTCATCCCTGAGCAAGAATACATCACGCATTTGTTGCGTGATCTTGATGCCGACTTGCGCTATGTGCAAAACCGCACTTTGCACTCTATTTTTATTGGCGGCGGCACGCCGAGCTTGTTTTCCGCTGATAGCATTGCGTTGCTGCTTTCGCGTATTCGAGAAAAAGTCCCCTTTGCACCGAACATTGAAATCACCCTTGAAGCCAACCCAGGCACCGCGGAGTCAGAGCGTTTTAAAGGCTACGCGCACGCAGGTGTTACTCGCCTTTCGATGGGCATTCAAAGTTTTGATGATGACAAACTGCGCCACCTTGGGCGCATTCATAATAGCCAAGAGGCAAAAGCCGCCGTTGACATGGCGAAGGCAAGCGGTGTACACAGTTTCAATTTGGATTTAATGCACGGCTTGCCGAACCAAACACCTGCGCAGGCACTTGATGACTTGCGCCAAGCGATCGCCCTTGCGCCACCGCACTTGTCGTGGTATCAACTCACCATTGAGCCAAACACGCAGTTTGCTTCTCGTCCGCCAATTTTGCCCGATGACGACGACTTATGGGCGATTTTTGAGCAAGGCAACCAGTTGCTCACCAAGTATGGCTATCAGCAATACGAAACCTCGGCCTATGCTAAACCGCACTTTCAATGTCAGCACAATCTCAATTATTGGCGTTTTGGTGATTATTTAGGAATTGGTTGTGGCGCGCACGGCAAGGTGAGCTTTCCCGCAGGCGACATCATTCGTTACAGCAAAACCAAGCACCCGAAAGGCTACTTACAGGGCAACTATCTCTACCAGCAAAGTGCGGTCGAGGCAAGCGAGCGCGCGTTTGAGTTTTTTATGAATCGCTTTCGCCTGTTAGAACCGTGCCCGAAACACGAATTTGAGCAATTTACGGGGCTTGATTGCGCGCAAGTGGCAGGCGTGCTGGCGCAGGCGGCAGACAAGGGCTGGGTGAATATCACCCCCCACGCTTGGCAACTCAGCACGCAGGGAGCATTGTTTTTAAACGAAGTATTGCAACTGTTTTTGCCAGAATGATGAAAATTTTAGCATTTAAATGTTAATCTAATTTGATTGAACAATCCCGCAAACAAGGTAAGATAATCTCATTCCATTAAGGAGCGCAAAATGAACCAACAGGAAATGAAAATACAGGCAGCTAAGGCTGCGATTGAATTTGTACCCAACGGTGGCATTGTGGGGGTGGGCAGTGGCTCGACGGTAAATTGTTTTATTGATGAACTGGGCAAAATCGCACACAAAATTCAAGGGGCGGTGGCGGCCTCTAAGGTGTCAGAAGAACGTTTGCGCACCTTAGGCATTGAGGTTTTTGATGCTAACCAAGTTTCAGGTTTGGATGTGTATATTGACGGCGCGGATGAAATTAATCCGCAAAAAATGATGATTAAAGGCGGTGGTGCGGCACTCACCCGTGAAAAAATTGTCGCCGCACTAGCCAAGCGTTTTGTCTGCATTGTGGATCAAAGCAAGCAAGTAGATGTGCTTGGCTCAACCTTCCCGCTGCCGGTTGAGGTCATCCCGATGGCGCGCTCTTATGTGGCACGCCAATTAGTGGCACTGGGAGGCGCACCAGAATATCGTGAAGGCGTGGTCACGGACAACGGCAACGTGATTTTGGATGTGCATAATTTTAAAATTATGCAGCCAATGGAGATGGAAAAAACATTAAATAACCTCGCAGGGGTGGTCACCAATGGCATTTTTGCGCTGCGTGGCGCAGATGTAGTGATTGTTGGCACCCCAAATGGAGCAAAAGTCATTATAGACTAAGGAAAAATCATGAGCGCGAAAGTTTCTCTGGAGAAAGATAAAATTAAGTTTTTGTTGCTAGAGGGGGTACATCAAAGTGCGGTTGACTGCTTGCATGCGGCGGGCTATACCAACATTGAATATCACAAAAAAGCCCTTGATGATGCGGATTTGATAGAAGCGATTAAAGATGCGCATTTTGTGGGCATTCGCTCGCGCACTCATTTAACTGCTGAGGTGCTTGCACAGGCGAAAAAATTGATTGCGATAGGCTGCTTTTGTATTGGCACCAACCAAGTGGATTTAAAAGCAGCAAAAGCGCGTGGCATTCCTGTGTTCAATGCACCGTTTTCTAATACTCGCTCGGTGGCGGAGCTGGTGCTCGGTGAAATCTTGCTGCTGATGCGCAATGTGCCGAAAGCGAATGCGGAAGTTCACCGTGGTGTATGGAATAAGTCTGCCGCAGGTTGTCATGAAGTGCGCGGTAAAAAGCTTGGCATCATTGGTTATGGGCATATTGGTTCGCAGTTGAGCGTGTTGGCAGAATCGGTCGGCATGCAAGTATTCTTCTATGATATTGAAAATAAATTACCGCTCGGGAATGCGCAGCAAATGGGCAGCCTGACCGCACTTTTAAATCATTGTGACGTTATCTCACTGCATGTGCCTGAAAACGATAGCACCAAAAATTTGATTGACGCACAGCGTCTAAGCGAAATGAAATCAGGTGCCATTTTGGTGAATGCCGCTCGCGGCACTGTAGTGGACATTGAGGCGTTAACCCAAGCGCTGGAAAGCCAGCAGCTTTTTGGCGCGGCAATTGATGTATTCCCAACGGAACCAGCCTCCATTAATGAGGTGTTTGAATCGTCGTTGCGCGCGTTTGATAATGTAATTTTAACGCCGCACATTGGTGGCTCCACCTCGGAGGCACAAGAGAATATCGGCGCTGAGGTGGCCAATAAATTGGTGAAATATTCCGATAATGGCTCAACCCTTTCTGCCGTGAATTTCCCTGAAGTGTCGTTGCCAACGCACAACCAAGCAAAACGGTTAATGCACATTCACCACAATCGCCCAGGCGTGTTGAACAAAATCAACCAAATTTTCACGCAGGCGAATGTGAATATTGCCTCACAATATTTGCAAACTGATCCTGCAATTGGTTATGTGGTGATTGACGTGGAAACGGACAACAGCCGCGATATTTTGCAGCAGTTGCGCACCATTGAGGGCACAATTAAAGCCCGTGTGTTGTTTTAATGTGACAAACCCGCCTCTCGGCGGGTTTGTGATTCACCACCCGTAAGCAAAAATCACACCTTCAAATAATAAATCACCTGATTGCGGGAGCCGCGCCAGCGCAAAGTGCGGTCGGCTTGCGCCTGCTCAAACTTGCCGTCGATTAACACATCGACATAATCCACCAAGGCGCGCTGCTCAGGAGAGAATTCAGCAAAGCGATAGCCCGTCCACAGCCAAATGTCTTTCTCAGGGCAAAGTGCTTTGACCTTGCGGACAAAAGGCAAAAGTGCGGTCACGTTGCGCGGATGCAGCGGGTCGCCACCACTGAGCGACAGCCCTTGGCGGCGAATGCGGGTGTCATTGAGATCATCGATAATGCGCTGCTCCATCGCCTCATCAAAGGGCAACCCTGCGTCAAAGCGCCAGCTGGCTTGATTGTAACAGCCACGGCAGGCGTGGGTGCAGCCTGCCACAAACAAAGTGCAACGGGTGCCTTCGCCATTAACCACATCCACGGGATAGTATTGTAAATAATTCATCGCAGCACGTTATAAATGTTTCACCCGACGTTTAACTTCCTCTTGCTTGCCCGCATTGAATGGTCGAGCGTCGGGGCTGCCGAGATAGCCGCATACGCGACGTGTGACCGACACGCTGTTGGCGTCGTGATTACCGCAGCTTGGGCAAACAAAACCTTTGCTGGTGCAGTTAAATTCACCTTTAAAGCCGCATTTGTAGCACTCATCAATCGGTGTGTTGGTACCGTAATACGGCACACGGCTGTAGCTGTAATCCCACACATCTTCCAGCGCTTTGAGGTTGTGCTGCATATTGGGGTATTCGCCGTAACAAATAAAGCCACCGTTAGCTAGCGCAGGGTAGGGCATTTCAAAGTCGATCTTGTCGTACGGATTGACCTTTTTTTCTACATCGAGATGGAAACTATTGGTGTAGTAGCCCTTATCGGTGACGCCTGCAATAGTGCCAAATTGTTGCGAATCCAGGCGGCAAAAGCGGTGGCAGAGGTTTTCGCTCGGGGTAGAATAGAGACTAAAGGCATAACCTGTTTCCGCCTTCCAAGCATCCACTGCACAGCGCAGATGGGTAACAATCGCAATGCCTTTGGCGCGTAATGTGGTGTCGTCATAGATATGGCCACCGTAAAGTGCGGTGATAGTTTCAAAAATACCAATGTAACCCAGTGAAATAGAGGCTCGTCCGCGCTTGAAAATGTCCGCCACATTATCGTCGGCAGCCAAACGTACGCCACAGGCACCTTCCATATACAAAATTGGTGCCACACGCGCTTTGGTGTTGGCCAGCCGTGCAATGCGCGTGAGCAGCGCTTTTTTGGCGATGGTAAGCCGCTCGTCTAACAGTTGGTAAAACCGCACTTCATCTTTTTGTGCCTCAATGGCAATGCGCGGCAAGTTGAGGCTGACCACGCCAAGATTGTTGCGCCCGTCATGTTGCTCGCCGTGCTCATCTTCAAATTTGCCTAAAAAGCTGCGACAGCCCATTGGCGCTTTGAACGAGCCTGTCACTTCCACCACTTTGTCATAATTTAAAATATCGGGATACATCCGCTCAGCGCTGCATTTGAGGGCTAGCTGTTTGATGTCGTAATTGGGGTCATTGCGCTCAAGATTGACACCTTTTTTCAAGGTGAACACGAGTTTCGGGAACACCGCCGTTTTGTGATTTTTGCCTAAGCCGACGATACGGTTTTCTAAAATCGCACGTTGGATCAGCTTCGCCTGCCAACTTAGCCCCAAGCCAAAGCCAAAGGTGACAAATGGCGTTTGCCCGTTGGCGGTGTGCAGGGTGTTGACCTCATATTCCAAAGACTGAAACGCGTCGAAGCACTCTTTTTCGGTGCGTGCGCGGGCATATTCCTGCGCGCGAGCAATTTGCCATTCTTGGGCAACCGCCAAATGTTTGTCATAACTTTTTTGCACATAGGGTGCAAGCACTTCGTCAATGCGGTTAATCGTGGTACCGCCATAAATATGACTGGCAACTTGGGCAATAATTTGTGCGGTTACTGCGGTGGCGGTGGCAATTGATTTGGGGGTGTCGATGTCGGCATTGCCCATTTTAAAGCCGTGTTCAAGCATGCCTTTAAGGTCAACGAGCATACAGTTAAACATTGGGAAAAACGGTGCATAGTCTAAGTCGTGATAGTGAATTTCGCCACGCTCATGTGCTTGCACCACATCGGCAGGCAGCAAGTAGTGCTTAGCGTAATGTTTCGCCACAATACCCGCGAGCAAATCGCGCTGGGTGGGGATAACTTTGGCGTCTTTATTGGCATTTTCATTGAGAATATCAAGATTATTCTGCGCCACCAGCCCTTCAATTTCTTGGGTGAGTTGGCTGCGTTTTTCGCGCGCGATGTCTCGGTCATGGCGGTATTCAATATAGGCGCGCGCCACGTCTGGATTGCTGCGCATAAGCTGGGTTTCTACCAGCGTTTGAATTTGCGCGATGTCGATGTGATCAACGTGGTGAGCATAGATATGATCAACCACCACCGCACTTTGCGTAATTGCAAAGGTATTATCATTAAGCCCTACGGCCTGTGCCGCTTTGTCAATAGCGCAAAGAATGCGTTCTTGTGCGAACGGAACAATGGCACCGTCGCGTTTGATTACCGCCAGTGTTTTCATATCGCTTCCTTATGTAGGATGTGTGTGGATTACTATATATTGTGCTAATGTTAATTTAAAACACAATATATATGATTTTTGATGTAAATCAAATAAAAATAATTCTCAACTTTAAGAGGTTGACTTGACCGCACTTTGGTGCTTCTTAAAGTGCGGTCAATAAAAAACCTCACACGAAGGTGAGGTTTGTTTTTTCAGATCAGGGTAAATAGATTAGGCATAAAACCACAGTGCGCCAAAAATATCGAGCAGTAAATTGTTGGCTAAAATCAACCCAAAGGCGAGCACCATCGGGGCGAAATCAATCATGCCCGTGCGCGGTAAAATGCGGCGGATTGGCGACAGCAGTGGCTCACTGATTTGATAAAGGACGTAATCCAACGGGTGTTGCCCGCGCGAAAACCAACTCATCACAGCGCGGATAAAAATCGCCCAGAAAATGATCTTGCCAAAGGTTTTTAGCAATGAAAATGCGGCGATAATCAGCAGGCTACTCCATGGCAGAGTTGTGTCCGATAATGAATTTAAACTGGCATAAAGCACCACGTTCAAGGCAAATGCCAGCACAATCGCTGCAATATCCACATTTCGTCGGGTTGGGATCACTTTCCGCAGTGGTGATAGCACAGGTTGTGTGAGTTTTACGACGGTTTGTGACAGAGGATTGTAAAAATCCACGCGGCAAAACTGAAACCATGCTCGCAGCAATAATACGATGGTATAAAGGCCAATTATGGTTTGTAACAAAAAAGGGAGCGTGTTCATAATGTTCCTTACATTGAATAAAAAGTGCGGTCGAACCGCACTTTATATATCAGGGTGAATGGCAAAAATTCAAGTTACGCGGTTGGATAGTCCCACCAAATATCGAACAATTCAGTCACTTCAATGTTTTGCAGTTTGTTGTCTTCTAGCCATTTTTTGACCAGTTCACGCTGGCTATCGTCACATTGGCCGAGTTTTTCTAAGCACACCAAACCTTCCCAGTTGAGATAGCCGCTGCCTTCGTAGGCGAGGCCATTAGGGCGAATCACTTCCGCGATGAAGCGATCAAGTGTGGCGTCAATGTCTTCAACAGGGGTGTTTTCAGCGAATTGCCAGCGCACCACGAAGCCAAGTTCTTTAAACTCGCCTAAGTGCATTTTTTTACGTTGTCTGCGGTTGCGTTTGATAGCCATAATTATGTCCTTTTGTCTGTTTTAATAAAATAGAGATCCCAAACTCCATGCCCGAGTTTTTGCCCGCGCTGTTCAAATTTCGTCAGCGGGCGAAAATCAGGGCGTTCAAAATACCCGCCGCCTGCGGCACGGTTGGCAAGCGCTGGCGTGGCACTGAGCACCTCAAGCATTTGTTCGGCGTAATTCTCCCAGTCTGTTGCCATGTGGATAAAGCCACCGCACTTGAGTTTTTGCACCACTAAATCGACAAACTCACGCTGAACAATACGACGCTTGTGGTGCTTGGCTTTATGCCATGGGTCTGGGAAGAACAGTTGCAAACCCTGCAGGCTCGCATCTGGGATACAATCGGTTAATACTTCTACTGCATCGTGACAGATTACGCGCAAATTGTCCACCTTTTGATCCACTGCATTAGCAATGCACGCGCCTACCCCTGGTGTGTGAACCTCAATGCCGAGATAATTGATGTCGGGATTTTGTTTCGCCATCTGCACTAGCGAATGCCCCATGCCAAAGCCGATTTCCAGCACCACAGGGTTACCATTGCCAAAAAGTGCGGTTAGATCATACGGTGTGGTTTGATAGTCCACTCCAAAGTCGCTCCAGTGCGTGTTCATGGCATTTTGTTGATGTTGACTTAAGCGGCCTGTGCGCAATACAAAGCTGCGGATTTTGCGCTTAAAGCGCCCATCAGCGGTAAATTCAGGGGTGGTTACGTCTTTACGTTTGCTTTGGGCAAAGTGGGTTGTTTTCTCGTTGGTCATAGCTTTTCCTTAATATTTGCCTGCATTATGCAAATCTAGTGACAGATTACAACTTTTTTTACATCATCCTCAGTCGGCTTAATACTAAATTGTAAATTCATATCGATTTATGTAGGCGAAAAATAATCTCATGCTATAATTGATCGAATTTTTATGATGATATTTTAACCCCATTTCTAAATGAGTATCACAATCATGGCTAATCATTTTATTACCAAGCGTCGTGCACTATTGGCAACGTGCATGTTGTGTTTGGCGTCGTTTGCGCATGCGAATGAATTACAAACCATTGTGCAAAAAGCGCTCCAAAAAGATCCGCGCATTCTTGAGGCCAAAGCGGATGTAAAAACGGCAGAGAATCGTACAGAACAAGCTGTATCAGAGCATTATCCTAAATTATCTGTGTTTGGCCGCCAAACCGTGCAGCAGCATCATCGCTATGAAAGCAACAGTTCATCGACGTTTAATCCTGGTGTTGAAGCCTCGGTGAATTTGTACTCCTTCGGTGCGATTGAAAAACGTGTGAAGCAGGCTAAGGCCAATGAGCAGGCTACGCTGCATAAGTTTGATGTTGCGCAGGAACAGCTAGCGTTCTCTATGATTGAAATTTATTTGCAAGCACTCAAAGCAAAGGAAACTTTAAGTGTTCTGAAACAAAGTTCAGCACGTATTGACAGCACTTTAAACGAAATTGATGTTATCGCCGATAATGATGTCGGGCGTCGCTCTGAATATGTGCAAGCGCAGGCGCGTAAATATGCTATCGCACAACAGATGAACAGTGTCGATCGTGAATTAAAAAGTGCCATTGGTAAACTCAAACGTTATACAGGCCACAATTTAAGCGTGGCAAAAATCACGGATCCATTTAACAAACTCACCGCACAGGTGCTCAAAACGCGTTTCACGCGAGACAAAACGTTGCATCCGTCCTATTTGGCGAGCAAGGAAGAGATTAACTCCACCCTTGCTGAGCTAGAAGCTCAAAAAGCAGCGCGTTTTCCAAAAGTGGATTTGGTTGGTCAGGCAACTAAAGATGATCAACTGGTGTATTTGAATGTGTCGGTGGATCTTTACAATCGTCAAAATAGCTATGCGGTGCAGGAAAATGCCAGTCGCTTAAGTGCGGTTGAAACACGTTTGGATCAACTGGTGCAAGATCTTGATGAGCGCAAAGAGTTGTCGCTGATCAACCTTGAGCAATATAAAACACACATCTCAACCTTAACCCGTCAGGTGAACACGCAAAAAGAGGTGATTGAGTTTTATAAAATGCAATTCTCCATTGCCAAACGCACCTTGCTTGAGCTACTTAACGCCGAAAATGAGCTGTTGTCAGCTCAGTTGAGCAAAGTGAACTCGGAATATGAATTACGCCACTCGATCTTGGATTATTTAGCCTCTCAAGGCACGTTGACCCAGTGGGCGGGTGTTAGTCAAAAATAAAAGGTATTATGAAACAGATTATTGAAAACCTTGCGTTAGCAACGCAGCTGTTAGGCGCGCCGTTATCAGTGGCGACACTGGCGGCGCATACGGTGAAAAAAACAGGCAATAGCCTTGATTTTTCATCATTATGTGAATTCTTACGCAGTGAAGGCTACGACAACAGCCTTTCTGAGCGTGCGCTTAGCGACATTCCCTCATTGGCGATGCCTGTCATTTTGATTTTGCGCAATGAGGAGGCGGCCGTTGTCACTCAAGTGCGGGTCGATGAAGAAGGCGAGCGACTTTATCGCATTGCCGAGCCAGGTGATGTGCAAGTGGAAGTAAGTGAGCGCCAACTGCAGGAAAAATATATCGGCTACTGTTGGTTTATTAAGCCGAAATTGGCGCAAGATCTGCGCTCAGAACTGCCAGAATACACGTTGCCGAAATCGTGGTTCTTCCGTATTATTTGGCGTTTTAAAAAATACTACTATCAAGTCATTCTTGCCACGTTTTTGATTAATACTCTTGCGCTGGTCAGTTCACTTTATGTGATGAATGTGTATGACCGCGTGATTCCAAACCAAGCGTATGAAACCTTATGGGTTCTGAGCATTGGGGTATTTTTAGCGATTTTCTTTGAGTTTTTGGCGAAAACCTTGCGTGGGCATTTAACCGATATTGCTGGCAAAAAGGCGGATTTAATTATCTCCGCGATGCTTTTCCGCCGCGTAATGTCTTTACGCTTACAAGACCGCCCTGTCTCCGCAGGATCTTATGCGAACAATTTGCGTGATTTTGAATCTGTGCGCGAGTTTTTGACCAGTGCCAGTTTACTCACGTTGGTAGATTTGCCGTTTTTGGTGTTGTTTATCACCGTCATTGGCTTAATTGGTGGTAAGTTAGCCTTAGTGCCGGGAATTTTGATCCCGATTGTGATCTGTATTGGTATTTTTGCGCAGTTCCCTCTGTCTAAAGCGATCAACGAATCTATGCGAGAGTCTTCACAACGTCAAGGCTTAGCTGTTGAAGCAATCGAAGGCATTGAAACCTTAAAAAATAACAACGCAGCACTATGGGCACAAAAACGTTGGGATCATTTTACGGCTAAGAGCTCATTTTCATCAATTAAAGTGAAAGACATCAGTAACTTAGTGATCAATGCTATTACAGGATTGCAACAACTTAATACCGTCATTTTGGTGGTAGTTGGAACCTATCTCATTCACAGTGAAGACCCTGCCTCGCGTATTACTATGGGGGCGTTGATTGCGTCAGTGATCCTCTCTGGGCGTGCGCTGGCACCATTGGGACAAATTGCCAGTTTAGCGATTCGTTTTCAACAGGCGTGGACCGCACTTAAAGGGGTAGATGGCATTGTTCAACGCCCGATTGAAAAATCGACTGAGCGTGAATACATCAGCTTGCGCCAAGTGCAAGGGAATATCAGCTTTAAAAACGTCAGTTTTCAGTATCAACAAGATGATGCGCCAGCCTTGAGTGGTTTGAATCTTAATGTGCGCGCAGGCGAAAAAGTGGCGATTTTAGGGAAAATTGGCAGTGGTAAGTCAACCGCACTTAAGTTGGCGGTGAACTTATATCAGCCAAGCCAGGGTACTGTTACGCTGGATAATATCAACACCCAGCAAATCGATCCTTACTTTTTACGCAATCAAGTGTTGCTATTGGAGCAAAATCCGCGTCTGTTCTTAGGCACATTGCGTGAAAACCTCGATATTGCTCGCACAGATAACTTTGCCAGTGATCAAACGTTGCTATATGCTTTGCAACGTTTTGGATTATTGGATTTAATTCAAAGTCATCCGCGTGGTTTAGATATGCCGTTGGGTGAAAATGGTCTCGGGCTTTCAGGCGGACAGCGTCAGGCGGTAGCATTAGCGCGGATGATGTTAAAAAATCCGAAAGTGGCATTGCTTGATGAGCCGACTACAGGACTAGATCAATACAATGAAACTGTCGCACTAGGTGCAATAGCCCAATGGGCGCGTAATAAAACGTTAATTGTGGTCACCCACCGCCCACAAGTGCTGCGCATTGTCGACCGTGTGATTGTGATGGAAAATGGTCAAGTGACGATGGACGGGCCACGCGATGCCGTGTTACAGCGTCTAAATGAACAAAATAGCAAGCCGACTGCGAAAGCAGTGAGTGAAAAAGTGCCAACGGATATAGAGGATGACAACCGTGCGTAATAAAAGCACGGTTGCAAACAATATGAAAGAGAAAAAGCAACAACAAGAGAATATCAACAGTCATGATTTGCACCTGCTGACGGACTTACACGCGGCAATGCAGCATGAAAAGCACACCAAAATTTTTGCTATGCTGTGGTTGTTAGCAGCTTTTTTGGTGGTGTTTATCACATGGTCGTATTTTAGCAAATTGGAAGAAGTTACTCGCGGGCAGGGCAGCATTATTCCAAGCAGTCGCGAGCAAATTATTCAAAGCTTAGATCCTGGTATTTTAAGTGAAATGCTCGTCAAAGAAGGGGATCAAGTGGAAAAAGGGCAAGTGTTGTTGAAAATGGACGACACGCGGAGTTCAGCGGTGTTGCGTGAAACGCAAGCAAAAGTGGATAACCTTGAGGCAATTACGTTGCGCCTTAAAGCCGAGATTTCAGGGGATAAATTGACTTTTCCTGACAACATCCCTGATGAGATTAAAAAGCGTGAAATGGGCGTTTATCAAGCTAAAAAAGATGCGCTTCGTGAGTCGATTAAAAGTTTGCGAGAAAGCAAGCGCTTACTGGATTCTGAAATCAACATCACTGCACCTATGGTGAAAAAGGGTGCTGTTTCACAGGTAGAATTGTTGCGTATGAAACGCTCGTCAAATGAAATGCAGTTGCAAATCTCTGAGCGTGAACATAAATACATCACCGATGCAAACGCAGAGCTGGCTAAGATGCAAGGCGAGCTTGACCAAGCGCGTGAAAATCTAGCCATGCGAGCCGACCCCGTTGAGCGTTCTTTGATTCGTGCGCCCCTGAAAGGGATCATTAAAAATATCAAGGTGAATACTATCGGTGGGGTAATCTCAGCTGGGCAAGATATTATGGAAATCGTTCCGATTGAAGAAAGCCTATTAGTGGAAGCGTATATTAATCCGAAAGATGTGGCTTATATTCATCCAGGAATGTCGGCAGTGGTGAAACTCAGCGCGTATGACTATGCTATTTATGGTGGACTGGAGGGTAAAGTCATTTTGCTTAGTCCAGGTACATTGCAAGATAAGCGTCAGGCCGATGAACTTAAGCTTAACCCAAACAATTCATTCTATCGTGTATTGGTGGAAACCAAAGGTAGCACGTTGACTGATAAAAATGGTAAAGTGTTGCCAGTGTTGCCTGGCATGGTTGCGACAGTGGATATCAAAACAGGGGAGAAAAGTGTTTTCCAATATTTGATAAAACCTATCACGAGAATGAAACAGGCTTTACAAGAAAGATAATTTATCAACTCTACAGGGAGGAACTGCTTGATGGTCGAGCAACGGGTGGCAATGACACCTTAAATGGTGGCGCGGGCGATGACATCTTGTTCGGCGGTGCTGGCAATGACACCCTAAGCGGTGGCGAAGGCGCGGATAAATTCGTGTTCTTAGTCAATAGCAATAGCGGAAAAGATACCATTACAGACTTTAAAGCAGGCGAAGAC
Source organism: Spirabiliibacterium pneumoniae (assembly GCF_014884995.1). Lineage (GTDB taxonomy): Bacteria > Pseudomonadota > Gammaproteobacteria > Enterobacterales > Pasteurellaceae > Spirabiliibacterium > Spirabiliibacterium pneumoniae. The sequence goes on along the minus strand of NZ_JABMII010000015.1, from coordinate 404 downwards.
AAGATTGTGCTCTCAGGCTTTGATATTGATGTTAAGGATAGCAAAGCTGTTGCGCAAGCTGTTAAAGACCACAATATGGAATGGGATAATCAATCTCATACTTTAAGCTTTGATAACGGCGGTACTCATCAATATAAGAGCACTATTACCGTGTCAGGAGCCATTGCAGATGACCTCACCCAATTCTTACAACAACACGTTGAAATTATTGGTTAATTACCCCGAATGAGTTATAAAGCCCACGTTTTTGTGGGCTTTTTTATTGTTAAATGTAAATTTAGTGATTTTTTATGTTATTTTATTTGACAAATAACAATCTGAATATAAAATGTGCAGGAAATTGGGTTTGAGGATATGCTCGATAGACTCAATTCTTATAAATAAGATAATCAATCTCTAGGGAT
>NZ_JABMII010000014.1 GCF_014884995.1 Spirabiliibacterium pneumoniae | reverse complement strand
CAGGTAGCGTAGGTAACTACGCACGAGTTTGTTTAAGTATGCAACGCAAGTGAGCGCATGATAGATAACTGAGGTTATATAAAGTGCGGTCAAAAATACTTGAGGTTGTATGGTTAAGTGATTAAGCGTGCAGGGTGGATGCCTAGGCAGTCAGAGGCGAAGAAGGACGTGCTAATCTGCGAAAAGCGTGGGTGAGTTGATAAGAAGCGTTTAACCCACGATGTCCGAATGGGGAAACCCAGTAGATGAAGAATCTACTATCTTTAACTGAATTCATAGGTTAAAGAGGCGAACCGGGAGAACTGAAACATCTCAGTACCCCGAGGAAAAGAAATCAACCGAGATTCTGCAAGTAGCGGCGAGCGAAAGCGGAGGAGCCGTTAGTGATAACACCAGAGCGAGAAGAACAGGCTGGGAAGCCTGACCGAAGAGGGTGATAGTCCCGTATTTGAACGCCAGGGTGTGGTACTAAGCTAACAAGAAGTAGGGCGGGACACGAGAAATCCTGTTTGAAGATGGGGGGACCATCCTCCAAGGCTAAATACTCCTGACTGACCGATAGTGAACCAGTACCGTGAGGGAAAGGCGAAAAGAACCCTGGTGAAGGGAGTGAAATAGAACCTGAAACCCTGTACGTACAAGCAGTGGGAGCCCGGGTGACTGCGTACCTTTTGTATAATGGGTCAGCGACTTATATTTTGTAGCGAGGTTAACTGAATAAGGGAGCCGAAGGGAAACCGAGTCTTAACTGGGCGGCTAGTTGCAAGATATAGACCCGAAACCCGGTGATCTAGCCATGGGCAGGTTGAAGGTTGGGTAACACTAACTGGAGGACCGAACCGACTACTGTTGAAAAAGTAGCGGATGACTTGTGGCTGGGGGTGAAAGGCCAATCAAACCGGGAGATAGCTGGTTCTCCCCGAAATCTATTTAGGTAGAGCCTTATATGAATACCTTCGGGGGTAGAGCACTGTTTCGGCTAGGGGGTCATCCCGACTTACCAACCCGATGCAAACTGCGAATACCGAAGAGTAGTGTATAGGAGACACACGGCGGGTGCTAACGTTCGTCGTGGAGAGGGAAACAACCCAGACCGCCAGCTAAGGTCCCAAAGTCTATATTAAGTGGGAAACGAAGTGGGAAGGCTTAGACAGCTAGGATGTTGGCTTAGAAGCAGCCATCATTTAAAGAAAGCGTAATAGCTCACTAGTCGAGTCGGCCTGCGCGGAAGATGTAACGGGGCTAAAATATAGCACCGAAGCTGCGGCATCAGGCGTAGTCTGTTGGGTAGGGGAGCGTTGTGTAAGCGGAAGAAGGTGTATCGAGAGGTATGCTGGACGTATCACAAGTGCGAATGCTGACATAAGTAACGATAAAGGGGGTGAAAAACCCCCTCGCCGGAAGACCAAGGGTTCCTGTCCAACGTTAATCGGGGCAGGGTGAGTCGGCCCCTAAGGCGAGGCTGAAGAGCGTAGTCGATGGGAAACGGGTTAATATTCCCGTACTTGTTATAAGAGTGATGTGGGGACGGAGTAGGTTAGGTTAAGCCGGGTGACGGAAGTCCCGGTCCAAGCGTGTAGGATGGATGATTAGGCAAATCCGGTCATTTAGATTCGAGGCGTGATGGGGAGCGACCACGGTTGCGAAGTAACTGATACCACACTTCCAGGAAAAGCCACTAAGCTTATCTTATAATAAACCGTACTGAAAACCGACACAGGTGGTCAGGTAGAGAATACTCAGGCGCTTGAGAGAACTCGGGTGAAGGAACTAGGCAAAATAGCACCGTAACTTCGGGAGAAGGTGCGCTGACGGTAATTGAAGTCCCACGCGGATGGAGGTGAATTCAGTCGAAGTGACCAGCTGGCTGCAACTGTTTATTAAAAACACAGCACTCTGCAAACACGAAAGTGGACGTATAGGGTGTGACGCCTGCCCGGTGCTGGAAGGTTAATTGATGATGTGAGAGCATCTGATCGAAGCCCCAGTAAACGGCGGCCGTAACTATAACGGTCCTAAGGTAGCGAAATTCCTTGTCGGGTAAGTTCCGACCTGCACGAATGGCGTAATGATGGCCAGGCTGTCTCCACCCGAGACTCAGTGAAATTGAAATCGCCGTGAAGATGCGGTGTACCCGCGGCTAGACGGAAAGACCCCGTGAACCTTTACTATAGCTTGACACTGAACATTGAATTTTGATGTGTAGGATAGGTGGGAGACTATGAAGTGATAACGCCAGTTATGATGGAGTCGTTGTTGAAATACCACCCTTTAAGGTTTGATGTTCTAACGAAGACTGCGAAACGTGGTCTCGGACAGTGTCTGGTGGGTAGTTTGACTGGGGCGGTCTCCTCCCAAAGAGTAACGGAGGAGTACGAAGGTTTGCTAATGGCGGTCGGACATCGCCAGGTTAGTACAATGGTAAAAGCAAGCTTGACTGCGAGACGGACATGTCGAGCAGGTGCGAAAGCAGGTCATAGTGATCCGGTGGTTCTGAATGGAAGGGCCATCGCTCAACGGATAAAAGGTACTCCGGGGATAACAGGCTGATACCGCCCAAGAGTTCATATCGACGGCGGTGTTTGGCACCTCGATGTCGGCTCATCACATCCTGGGGCTGAAGTAGGTCCCAAGGGTATGGCTGTTCGCCATTTAAAGTGGTACGCGAGCTGGGTTTAGAACGTCGTGAGACAGTTCGGTCCCTATCTGCCGTGGGCGTTGGAGAATTGAGGGGGGCTGCTCCTAGTACGAGAGGACCGGAGTGGACGCACCGCTGGTGTTCGGGTTGTCATGCCAATGGCATTGCCCGGTAGCTATGTGCGGAAGAGATAAGTGCTGAAAGCATCTAAGCACGAAACTTGCCTCGAGATGAGTTCTCCCAGTCTATAAGGCTGTAAGGGTTGTTTGAGACGAAGACGTAGATAGGCGGGGTGTGTAAGTGTAGTGATACATTGAGCTAACCCGTACTAATTGCCCGAGAGGCTTAACCATACAACGCTCAAGTGTTTTTGCTAGGGCGAAGTTGAAAGCAGATATAAACA
>NZ_JABMII010000013.1 GCF_014884995.1 Spirabiliibacterium pneumoniae | reverse complement strand
TGATATTTTGTTAAAGAACACACCACTCAATCTCAAGGATGTCGTGGAAGGGAGGCTTATAATACTCTAGAGAGAACTTATGTCAATCCTTTTTTTTAAAAAAATTCACTAAAATGTGTATTTGCTGATTTTTAGAACAAAAACGCCCTCATAAATGAGGGCGAATGCGCTAGTCTTGTGATTCAGTATCTGGAGGCAGACGCTTAAGTGCAACAATTAAGCCTCCCCAAATAATCACGAGAGAAACAACCATCATAATAATCGCCGATGTATTCATTGTTTACTCCTTATCTATTATTGTCGTTTGATCAACAGGGCCATCATGCAGTGCCACCTCAAGCCCTTTCGCTTGACGTCTTTCAATGATTTTGTAATCCAATTGACGATCTAAAATGGGCGGTGCAACAGGCGTGCCATCAATGTCGTGCTGATACAAGCCAGAACGTTTTGACCAATTCAAGCGCGAAAGCAAAAAGGCAACGATAATCAAGCCTACCGCCATCCCCCAACCGAAGATATTCACAAACCAACTTGGATATCCGCCATAACCTTCAGATAGACGTTTGACAATCTCGGTGATGAGAATGTACCCAAGAATAATCGGCGTGATACCCCCCACAAAAATTTGCCATTTACGGCCTAGTCTGAACGACGAAGTGGCATTTAAATGGTTACGCAAACTTGGCAATGCACATACGCCTGCAACCAAAAACATCACTGTAATCAGCGCCACTGCCACAATGCCAAAGTTATTCACAAAGGCATCAACTACATCAAGCAAGGCAAGACCTGTGGTTGTAGGGAACAGTAAGACAGAGATAATCATCATCGGTATACTGACCACAAGTGTGGCTTTCACACGCTGCATACCTAATTTATCTTGCACCGCGGCAATGATCACCTCAAGCAAGGAAATCAATGAGCTTAAACCTGCAAACACCAAAGATCCGAAAAACAGTACGCCGATAAACTCACCAAATGGCGCCTCAGAAATAATCGTAGGGAAAGCAATGAAGGCTAAGCCAATACCTGACGCAGCCACCTCTGAAACAGGTTTGCCTGCTGCGGTTGCCATGAAACCAAGGGCGGCGAATACCCCAATACCCGCCAGCAGTTCAAAACTACTGTTAGCAAAGCCAACCACCAAGCCTGAGCCTGTCAGGTCTTCTTTTTTCTTCAAATAAGAAGAGTAAGTGAGCATAATTCCAAAGCCGACCGACAAGGAGAAGAAAATTTGTCCATAGGCTGCCACCCACACACCAGCATCAGTGAGTTTACTCCAATCTGGTGTAAATAAGGTATTAAGGCCTTCTGTAGCACCTGGTAAGAACAAAGAGCGTACAACCAAAATTAAGAACATCACCAGCAAGATAGGCATAAAAATAGACGACGATTTTGCAATCCCTTTTTGCACCCCAAAGGCCAAAATCGTAATCACAATCACCCATACAGCCAGCAATGGCCAAGTGATTTGCGCAACGAAATCAAAACTCACACTTGGCTCTTTCGCCATTTGCAGATAATCACCAAAGAAGAAGGCCGATGGATCAGCGCCCCAACTGTTGTTGATAGAGAAATAGGTATATGAAATTGCCCAGCCGATAATTACTGCATAATAGACACTGATGATAAAGCAAATCAACACCTGCCACCAACCAATTGTTTCCATCCCGCTAAATAGACGGCGAAATGCAAGTGGTGGCGAGCCACGATATTTATGCCCAATAGCATATTCCAAAAAGAGCAACGGAATGCCCGCGGTTAACAATGCAACCACATACGGAAAAATAAAGGCACCACCGCCATTCTCATAAGCTACATAAGGAAATCGCCAAATGTTCCCCAACCCGACTGCCGAGCCGATCGCCGCAAAAATAAATGCGCGTCGCCCCGAAAATGTTTCACGTGAAGGTGGCGTTTGTGTTTTTGCCATACTTCAATCTCCCCAAAAATAGTAATCTCAATAAAATTTAACCTTATAAACTATATAGTATATTTTTATTGAAAAAAAGAATTTTTAGTTAAAAATCAGAGATTAAAAGTGCGGTTTAATTTTAAATACCAAAATAAAATATTAAAATAATACTCAAATTTAGACGTAATAACTAAACAATAAAGCTATTAATTATATTATCCTTTGCACTAATTAAAAATTGAAGTATAAAATTTGGCATTATTTTTTCGCTTCAGTCATTAACAGCGCTGAAATATCGGGCATCTGATCAAACCAAAGATGAAATGAATGTGCCGCCTGCCCCACCAACATACCGAAACCGTCAACACATACCGCCACACCGCACTTTTGCGCGAACACCAGAAAAGGCGTTGGCTCACCTTTGCTGTATTGCATATCATACGCCGCCGCGCAGTTTTGCATCACATTGGGGGCAATCGCCACGACTTTTCCTTGCAAACCTAACGACGTTGCGTTGATCACAAGCGCATATCGCTTGGCAGGGATAGCCTCCAATGCGCAAGCAACAATGGTGCCAAACGGCGAAAAGCGCTCAAGTAGTCGCTGAGCGGTACTCAAAGTGCGGTTCGCCAGCGTAATACTAGCGCCTGCCTGCAACAATGGCAATAACACCCCTTGTGCAGCGCCACCCGCACCGAGCATCAAAATCTCCTGCCCCTGATTGAGCAGCCCCAAGCGGTTAAGATCGCTGACCAACCCCGCACCGTCGGTATTATCCGCATAAATCTGCCCATCGGGTAATTTTTTTAACGTGTTGCTCGCCTGCGCCAGTTCACAACGCTGACTATGCTGATCGGCAAAGGCAAACGCGCGCGCTTTAAATGGCGCCGTGATATTACACCCCTGCCCACCGTGCTCAAAAAAGTAAGCCAACTGCTGCTCAAAATGCACTTCATCACCCAATTGACGCGTATAATCCAGCGTGATTCCACATTGCTTAGCGAACTGTTGCTGAATTTCAGGCGAACGACTCTGCGCAATCGGATTGCCCCATACGGCGTATTGATTTTTCATTTACCCCTGCCTAATAATCTGATTAATCACAATATCCCGAATCTCGGACGGATTTTGCTCTCCGCCAACCGCACTTTCATACACGGGAAAATCGTCGCCAAATTGCTGTTTCACCTCGCGCACGCTGCGACACGGTGTTTGCCCTGAGAGGTTCGCACTGGTGGAGGTGAGCGCCATTTGCGCGTGTTCACATAGCCACGCCACCGCAGGGTGAGCACACAGCCGCACGGCAATGGTGTTGAATTTGCCCGTCAAAAAGTGCGGTGTGTCGGTTCGCGCTGGCACCACCCATGTGGTTGGGCGCGCATAGTGTTGGGTTAATTTCGCCCAGTGTGACGGCTGCATTTGCTCCTCACAAATAAAAGGGCGCAAAAAGTCCAAGTGCGGTGCCACTAAAATCAAGCCTTTTTCAATCGGGCGCTGTTTCAATGCTAACAGTCGCATCACCGCACTTTCATTGTTGGGATCACAGCCCAAACCGAACACCGCTTCGGTGGGGTAAGCAATCACGGCTCCCTGTCGCAACTGAGTGATAATTTGTTCATTTTGCATGAGATTCTTCTTGTTCAAAAATATGGCCGCAGGCACGGTCAGCACACTGCAACTGTGTTTGACTGTGTGCAAAACTCAGCCCAAAACCGCACTTTGGGCACGGCGTGGTAAGCGGCTTGTGGGCAAGGCTGAAACGGCAGCGTGGGAAGTTGTCGCAGCCATAAAACACCTTGCCCGCCCGTCCACGGCGCGCGACGAGCTGCCCTGTTTTGCATTGTGGGCAGGCGGGCAGCGGCTCCTCTGGCACATCATTATTGTGCATAATCACATCACAATCAGGGTAATGGCTGCAACCGATAAACATACCGTATTGCCCTTGGCGCAACACCAATGGATGACCGCACTTTGGGCAGGGTGCGTCAAGCACTTTCAGCACGTTGCTTTTATGTTGTTGTAGCGGTTTGATGAAATCGCACTGCGGATAGTGGCTGCAACCTAAAAATAGCCCATATTTGCCCGTTTTAAGCTGCAATTCGCTACCGCACTTTGGGCAGTGCTCTCGCTCAGATTGTGCTGGGGTAAATAACGCCTTTGCCATAAATCGTCCACTGTTTTTGACTATATTAACCGCTCACACAAATTTGGCAAGTTAGACGCGACAATAACCGCCGTCTTGGCTCACCACTGCCCCTTCTAATTCAAGGTCGAGCAGTTGCGTAAGCACATCGTTCACCGAAAGACCACTGGCGTGCGCTAAATCATCAACGCAGATCGGCTGAAAGCCAATGTGTGCAAAAAGTGCGGGGTGGCTGACCGCACTTTCGACTTGCTTATCTTCATCTTGATTCACGGCTGGCTCATCACAAGTACAAGGGTGAAAGTGAATGTTCTCCAAAATATCGGTGTAATCTTCCACCAACATCGCCCCTTGCTTGATTAAGGCGTGCGTACCTCGGCTATATTGATTTTGCACCGCGCCAGGCAGCGCGAACACATCACGATTTTGCTCCAGCGCATAACGCGCGGTAATCAGCGAGCCACTTTTGATATCAGCTTCAATCACCAACGTGCCCAGCGAAAGCCCACTGATGATCCGATTACGCCGAGGAAAATTCTCCGCCACAGGTGCTTGATCGGGCAAAAATTCTGACACCAATGCGCCTTGTTCAATAATCTGCTGCGCCAATCTCGCGTTTCGTTTCGGGTAAATATGGTGTAACCCACACCCTAGCACCGCAATGGTTTCACCGCCGCACTCCAGCGCAGCACGATGACACACACCATCAATACCCAGCGCCATGCCGCTGGTGATCACCAGCCCCTGCATTGCCAATTTCTGCGCAAAATAAGCCCCCCAATAACGCCCATAATCAGAACACTCACGGCTGCCCACCATCGCCAGCTGCGGCTTAGCCAGCAAGCTCGCCTGCCCTTGCACAAACAATAACAGAGGCGCTGCGCTGATTTGTTTGAGCAAAAACGGATAATCATCATCAAAATAACTGATTATCCGCCGACCGCACTTTTGCGCCCATTCCAGCGCAGGTGCAATACTGCGTGGCAATGGCTTCTGCCAACGTTGAATCTGCGCCGCCGACCAGCCCAACGCACGCAAATCATCTGATGTTGCGTGCAACAAAAATGCCTCATCCACCCGCTTAAGCAAGCGCGTAACCTTCCCCACCCCAAACTGCGGCAACTGATTTAATCGCAATAGAAACTCAAGATCCATAACATCCTCTCCAAAAAAAGAAAATATTAATCAGATCTTGAGCTTAAATAAACTATTTATACTGTATTTTAGGTTAAGCTTCACACTTTTAATTTACTAAGAAAAGTGCAATTTCAGGAAACAAAATAAGCAAAGTAAGTAAAATTAGTTGAATACAAATAAAAGGTAAAACTGATTTAAAAATATCTGTTAATTCAATCCCCTCAGGAGCAACACTGTGGAGATAAAAAGCTGCGGGTCCAAATGGAGGAGACAGAAATGAAACCTGCATATTGACACAAAACAATACTCCAAACCAAATTGGATCAAAGCCTAAATTTTGAACAATAGGAACAAAAATTGGCATTGTCAGCATTGCAATACCTATCCAATCTAAAAATAATCCCAAGATAAAGAGGATAAGCATCATAATGAGAATAATTCCAACAGGAGGTAATCCTGATCCTACTAACAAAGATTCTACAAATCGATTGCCACCAACTAAATTATAAATGCCAACTAAAATATATGCTCCCACACCAATCCACATGATCATTCCACATGTTTGCATGGTTGTATATGATGCTTCCTTAACGATTTTAAAGCTCAGTTCGCGTCGATAAAGTGAAACAAGAATAACAGCAATCACACCAACGGCAGCAGCTTCTGTGACCGAGGCAATTCCACCATAAATACTACCCAATACAAGTAAGGCTATTGATGCTGGTAGTGCTATATCAATTCTTGCTTTTCTTCTTTCCTCTCTACTTATTTCTCTATTTCTTTCATCCTCTGGAATAGCTGGAAGCATATCTGGATTAAGTTTACCACGAATAACTATGTATAGAAGATACATTCCCGCTAACAAAAAGGCTGGAACAAAGCTTGCAGTAAAAAGATCACCAATAGAAACTGAGGCTACTAAGCCATAAATGATTAATACAATACTTGGAGGAACCATAGTTCCTAAAGCGCCTGAAGCAACAACTGTACCAATAGCTAAATTTTTGTTATAGCCTAATCGTAGCATTTGTGGCAATGCCAACAATCCCAATAAAACTGTCTCTCCGCCGATAATACCCGACATCGCTGCAAGAAAAACACCAATCAATACTGTTTGTAAAGCAACACCTGTACGAAATTTTCGTGTAGTTAGCCACATAGCATTATACAAATCTTTCGCAATTCCTGTTTTATCAAGTAAAGAAGCCATTAATACAAACATGGGAACAGCAAGCAAGGAATAACTGGTCATAAAACCATATACACGATTAACAATCATTGGCAATATCTCAGGAGAGAACCATCCCACTGCAAGCAATGTTGCGACTAATCCTGTCAAAAAAGCTAATGGAACACCTGTTACCAACAACAAACACATTATGATAAACATAATGGTTGTAACGGTTTCTATTCCTAAATTTGATAAACCAAACATAACTTTCCCCTAATTTTTATTTCTTCTCATTTTAAAAATAACTTGAATACAAAAAATCAAAAAAAGAATAAACAAAGAGGCTTTCAATAATCCTGGTATTGGTGGATTCCAAGCGGATCCGGAACGCTCAAGTGAAATTTCTCCTGAAGGTGAAAAAACTGCGCTTTTCGCAATAAAGAAACTCGCATATGCAAGGAGGATTAGATAAATTAGAGTAATTACATTACCAAAAAATTCTAATTTTCTTCTCATGGAGATTTTTACACGATCAAGGAGGATAGGAACACGAATATGTTTATCTCTACCAAATGAGAATAATCCAGCATAGATCATTAAAAATGCAGCTAGAGCAATGCTTGTTTCATGAACCCAGTCAGTCGGATTATTGAAAATATAACGAGATACGATTTCATAAAAAGATATAAATACTATTAACAAATATAGCCAAGATAAATAATGACCAATTCTTTCTATAATATAATCAATACATGTCATTTTATTTTTTTCGACACTCTCATTTTTCATACTTTATCCTCGTTTAAATGAAGCCTTTTGAAATATTTCAAAAGGCTTAAAATGTCTACTTAACCATACCTTTTTCTTTTAAATAGGACATTACCGTATCGTAATACTTTTGGGACATTGGAGATTTTTTTGCCCACTCAGGCCACATTTTAGTTGCAACTTCACGCACTTTTGCGACCTCTTCAGGCGCCCAAGCTATAATAGTAATATCCTCTTTTAGATTTTTAACAGCATCTTCATCAAGTTTTTGATGCATAGCTAAAAATCCTTCAGAATATTCTTTTCCTGCTTTATTTAGCACTTCTTTTAAGTTATCGGGAAGACCATCATAAATTTTTTTATTAAGTGTAACTTGATTTACTGGCATTGAATGCCAACCAGGATGAATTGGATATTTAGCGATGTCATTCATTCCATTTGCTTCATTACGTGCAAAAATAGAATAATCGGATGCATCAATAACCCCTTTTTCTAACGAGGTATAAACTTCTGAACCAGGTAAATTCACTGGAGATGCCCCCAAATTTTTAAATAAAACCTGAACCAATCCTTCAGGAGCCCTTACCTTAACACCATGTAATTCATTGATATTTCTAATAGGTTTTTTAGACACTAGTGATTCTACACCAACTGTACTTACTGCTAAAAGTTGCACGCCATATTTATTTAATAACTCATTGGCAACAGTAAATCCACCACCGTTATACATAAAATCTATAAGATCTTGAGGATTACTCCAAGCACCAATCAAATTACCGTATAGTGCAAAAGCAGGATCTTTACCTGAAAAATATGAAGGATCAGTGAAATCTCCTTGAATAATATTCATACCGATCGAATCAAGAGTTTGGTTATGCTCAACCACTGATCCAGCACCAAGAACATTAATATGAATTTTTCCGTTTGAGCTTTTTTCAACTTCCTTTGCCCAATTTTGCTGAAACTTAAATGCATCATCTCCTGGTTGATCTGAAGATTGGAAATTCCAATTATAATCAGCTGCAATTACACTCATAGAAAAAGTTAACAATGAAAGTGGAATAGCTAATTTCATACTGTATTTCATAATCAAATCCTTATTCATTAATAATTATTTACCATTCAGAAAAAGATCCATCTTTGTTTCTCCAAATCGGATTTCGCCAATGATTCGTTTTCCTATTCTGAGATTCAATAAATTCTTCATTAATATGAATACCCAAACCATTTCCTTTAATTATTTCACAATACCCTTGATCAAATTCAAAAACCTCCTTATTTATCATATAATCCAAAACATCACAGCCTTGATTATAGTGGATACCTATACTTTGCTCTTGAATAATCGCGTTTATAATACTCATATCGCAATGTAAAGAAGACGCCAAAGCTATTGGTCCCAAAGGACAGTGAGGGGCAACCGCTACATCATAGGCTTCTGCCATAGAGGCTATTTTTTTCAATTCTGTTATGCCTCCACAATGAGAGACGTCTGGCTGTATAATATCTACACCACCATAGATTAAAATACGTTTAAAATCCCAACGAGAATATAATCTTTCACCTGTTGCAATTGGAATTGCTCCATATTGTGCTATTTCTTTAATAGAATCAAAATGTTCAGATAAAACAGGCTCTTCAACAAACATTAATCTCATAGATGATAATTCTTTCATCAATATTTTAGCCATAGCTTTATGTACACGGCCATGAAAATCGACTGCAATACCAAAATCTGGATCTGTCGCATCTCTGACCGCTTGTACCCGCTCTAGCAATGCATCTACTTTTGAATAATCATCAATAAAGTTTAATTCTTCTGTTGCATTCATTTTGATCGCATCAAAGCCTAGATTTTTTCTATCTCTCGCCATTTTTGCAACATCGCTAGGCCTATCTCCACCAATCCAAGAGTACATTCTCATTCTATCTCGACATTTACCTCCCAATAGTTGATACACGGGAGCACCAAAATATTTTCCTTTAATATCCCATAGAGCTTGATCTATACCCGCTAAGGCACTCATCATGATTGGACCTCCGCGATAAAAAGAAGAGCGATAAAGTACATTCCAATGATCTTCTATATCAAGAGGATTTTTTCCAATTAGATATTCCATTAACTCTTTAACACAAGCATGTACCGTATAAGTTCTACCCTCTAGACAAGGCTCTCCCCAACCAATAATTCCTTCATCTGTAATTATTTTTACAAATCCCCACCTAGGTGCAACATTAAAAGTTTTAAAATCAACTATTCTCATATAAAACTCCATAATAAATCTTGTATGACAAGAATATATTAAATAAATATATTTTTTCTGTGACAAAAATCACATTAAAAATAATTAACACAGAAAAATAATTTTCAGAACACCTTAGAATAAATTATAATTAGGATATTATTTCTTTTAAAATAAATAGTTATGTTGAAATCTGACTTCATTATAAAAAAAATTCTTGATCGAATTATCTCTGGCCAATACCTTATGGACGAGCTACTTCCAAGTGAACATGACTTATGCACTGATTTTGGTGTATCAAGAACATCTGTTCGTTCTGCTTTACAAGCATTGGCTAACAAAAATGTCATTACTATCCAACCCAAAAAAGCTAGCTCTATAAATCCAATTGAAGAATGGGATTGGTTAGATAGTGATATTTTGGCTTTATTCATTCGAACCCCAAAAAGTCAGTTTTTTGTTGAGAAATTACTTGTCACTCGCTTGACTTTTGAACCTAACATCTGTGTCCAAGCGGCAATAAATCGGGACGATAAAGATTTGTACAGTATTGAGTTAGGTCTGAAAATGATGAAAAGATCTTTGGACACGAGTAATCGAGACTTATTTTTACAAGGAGATCATCTTTTCCATAACAACATTATTAAAGCAAGTAAAAATCCTTTTCTGACCTCTTTAAATAATATGTTGACAACATCTATGCAGATAACGTTTGATCAAACACTAGAAGCTAATATTCAGCAAGCGCTCCCAGCCATTCAGCGTCACGAAGCACTTTTTTTGGCAATCAAAAACAAAAATTGTTGTGAAGCAAAAACTACATCAAAGAAGCTTATACTCAATGCTATCGAAAAAAGCATTAAAGATCAGAATATTACTAATCTTGCAAATTATCTATAAGGTTCTTTATTCATAAATAAAAAAACATTACAATAAACAGTTAAACCCTTTTTTATGTTGAGAATTATGAGTATTTTACCTATTTTAAAATATCCTGATGCGCGTTTGCGTACGAAGGCGGAGCTGGTGGCGCAGGTAGATGATGAGATTCGTGCGTTGGTGGAGAATATGTTTGAAACCATGTATGACGATCAAGGCATTGGGCTGGCGGCAAGCCAGGTGGACGTGCATAAGCGTGTGATTGTGATTGATATTGAAGGCGATAAGCAAAATCAGTTAGTGTTAATTAACCCTAAGATCATTGCATCCAGTGGTGAAACGGGGATTGAAGAAGGCTGCCTTTCTGTGCCAACCTGCCGAGGCTTTGTTCCACGCAAAGAAAAAGTGACTGTGAAAGCGCTCGATCGCGATGGTAATGAATTTACCCTTGAGGCGGACGATTTGCTGGCCATTTGTATCCAACACGAAATCGATCACTTAAATGGTGTGTTGTTTGTGGATTACTTATCACCATTAAAACGCCAACGCATTAAGCAAAAAATGGAAAAACTCAACCGTCTGGCGAGCCGTGGATGATGACTGACAACACCCCGTTAAAAATTATTTTTGCTGGCACGCCAGAATTTGCCGCCGAGCATTTGCGCGCCCTGATTGACAGCTGCCATGACGTAGTGGCGGTGTACACTCAGCCTGACAAGCCAGCTGGCAGAGGGAAACAGTTAACCCAAAGTGCGGTCAAGCAGCTGGCGCTGGCGCATAATTTGCCCGTGTTGCAGCCCAAAAGCCTGCGCAATGAAGCCGCTCAACGTGAATTAGCGCAGCTCAACGCGGATGTGATGGTGGTGGTGGCCTATGGCTTACTGCTGCCGCAAGCGGTGTTGGACGCACCGCACTTTGGCTGTTTAAATGTGCATGGCTCGCTGCTGCCGAAATGGCGTGGCGCGGCGCCGATTCAGCGTGCGGTGTGGGCGGGCGATGAAGAAAGCGGCGTGACCATTATGCAAATGGACGCAGGGTTGGATACTGGCGCAATGCTGCACAAAGTGTGCTGCCCGATTGATGCAAAAGAAACGGCGGCAAGCCTTTATGAAAAACTGGCTGGCATTGCACCAAGTGCGCTGTTAACGGTGCTCGATGGGCTGCGCGAGGGCGCCTTCCCGCCAGTGGCGCAAGATGAAGAGCACAGCACCTACGCGAAAAAATTAAGCAAAGAAGAAGCGAAACTGGATTGGGCGCAAAGTGCGGTTAGCCTTGAGCGCTGCATTCGTGCCTTCAACCCATGGCCGATCAGCTACTTCCCGCATGAGGTGCAAGGCAAGGTACATAATATCAAGGTTTATCAGGCGGATGTGTTGCCAAAAACGCAAAGTGCGGTAGCAGGCACGGTATTGGCGTTTGATAAACGCGGCTTGCAGGTGGCTTGTGGGGAAGGGGTATTAAATATCACCATGCTTCAGCCACCAGGCAAAAAACCGATGTCGGTGGCAGATTTTGCCAATGGGCGGGCAGATTGGTTTCACCTAGGGCAGGTGCTGGCATGAGGCAAACCGCACTTTCGAGTCGCGCGGCGGCTGCGGAGATTATTTCGCTTGTACTTTATCACGGGCAGTCGCTTGCCACGCTGTTGCCTGAATACCAAGGGCAGATCAAAGCACAAGATATGCCATTATTGCAGGAATTATGTTTTGGCATTTGTCGTGTGTTACCGCGCCTTGAAAGCATCACAAAAATACTGCTCAACAAGCCATTGAAAGGCAAAACACGCATTGTGCATTGCCTGTTGTTGGTGGGGCTTTATCAAATTCTTTACACCCGCATTCCGCCTCATGCTGCGGTGGATGAGGTGGTCAACGCCACCAAAATGGTGAAAATGCCAAGCTTTCGTGCCTTGGTTAATGGTGTGTTGCGCCGCTTTTTGCGTGAACAAGCGGCAATTTTGGCGATCGTTGATCAACGCTGGCAAACACTTCACCCTGAATGGCTAGTCAATAGGCTAAAACAAGACTACCCAAATCAATGGCGTGACATTATTGATGCCAACAACACGAAACCGCCGATGTGGCTGCGGGTCAATCCGCATAAAGCGAGTGTGCAAAGTTATCTCACTACCCTTGCGCAACACAACATTCCCGCTCAGTGTGGCGAGCCTGACGGCGCCATTCGCCTTGCACATCCTTGCGCAGTGGACAGGCTACCGCACTTTGCCGATGGTGTTGTTTCAGTGCAAGACTGCCACGCCCAATGGGCGGCGCTGCTGCTTGGCGCACAAGACAATGAACATATTTTAGACGCCTGTGCTGCACCTGGTGGCAAAACAACCCATATTCTTGCGCTCGCCCCCCATGCAAACGTCACCGCGCTGGACATTGAGCCAAACCGCCTCACCCGTGTAAAAGAAAATCTCGCGCGCATGGGGCAAACGGCTAACGTGATTTGTGGCGATGCAA
This sequence comes from Spirabiliibacterium pneumoniae, assembly GCF_014884995.1. Classification (GTDB taxonomy): domain Bacteria; phylum Pseudomonadota; class Gammaproteobacteria; order Enterobacterales; family Pasteurellaceae; genus Spirabiliibacterium; species Spirabiliibacterium pneumoniae. The sequence goes on along the minus strand of NZ_JABMII010000013.1, from coordinate 59,812 downwards.
CCAAACCTGCGCAGTGGCTTGACAATGATATGTATTTTGATCGCATTTTACTCGACGCACCATGCTCCGCCACAGGGGTGATTCGTCGCCACCCAGATATTAAATGGCTTCGCCAAGCTCAAGATATTCCAGCCCTAGTCGAACTGCAATTAGCGATTTTGACCGCACTTTGGGATAAACTCAAAGTCGGCGGAACGCTACTTTACGCCACCTGTTCTCTGTTGAAAGCTGAAAATTCACAACAGATCGCTGCCTTTTTGCAACGCACACCTGATGCCAAACTCACGCGCGTATTTGATGAAAATGAAAGTGCGGTTGGTTGGCAATTTTTGCCAGAAATCAACGGTGGGGATGGCTTTTATTATGCGAAATTAATCAAAACGATGATATAAGGAATTTAATGAAAATCATCATTCTCGGTGCGGGTCAAGTTGGCGGCACATTGGCAGAAAATTTAGTCAGTGAAGATAATGACATTACGGTGATCGACCACGATCAACAGCGGCTTAATAGTCTGCTGGATAAGTACGATTTGCGAGTTGTGTTCGGCAATGCGGCCTCGCCGCGCGTGTTAAGAGAAGCAGGCGCGGCGGATGCAGATATGCTCGTGGCGGTGACGAGCAGCGATGAAACCAATATGATCGCCTGCCAAATGGCTTATACCTTGTTTGGCACGCCAACCAAGATTGCCCGCATTCGTAACAACGATTATTTACGTGAAAAAGAACGGCTATTCCAAACCGATGTTATTCCAATTGATCATATCATCGCACCTGAAAAACTCGTAATTGAGGACATTGTCAATTTAATCGACTACCCTGGCGCGCTGCAAATTGCGCACTTCGCCGATAAACGCATCAGCCTTGCGGTGGTCAAAGCCTACTATGGTGGGCCATTGGTCGGTTATGCCATTTCTGCATTGAAAGAACATTTGCCACACATCGAGGCGCGTATTGTGGGAATCACGCGCCAAGATCGCTATATCCGTCCACAGGTCTCTACGATTATTGAGGCGGGCGATGAGGTAGTATTTATCTGTGCCACCCCCCATATCCGTGCAGTAATGAGTGAGTTGCAACGCCTTGAGCGACCTTATAAACGTGTGATGATCGTCGGTGGCGGCAATGTTGGCGCGGGCTTGGCGAAATTATTAGAAGATAAATGTCGCGTGAAATTAATTGAACGCAATCCACAACGTGGTGAAATTCTGGCAGAAAAATTGCCAAAAACGCTGATATTCACGGGTGATGCATCGGATCAGACTTTACTGTTTGAAGAGCACATCGATAATATTGATGTCTTTTTTGCACTCACCAGCGATGATGAGGCAAATATTATGTCGGCCTTACTCGCTAAGCGCCTTGGTGCTGCTAAAGCGATGGTACTGATTCAGCGTATTGCCTATTTGGATTTAATTCAAGGTGGCACCATTGATATTGGTATTTCACCCCAGCAATCGACCATTTCAGCGCTGCTAACCTATGTGCGTAAAGGTGATATTAAAAATGTGGCGCTGTTGCGCCGTGGCAATGCTGAAGCGGTGGAAGTGATCGCCCACGGTGATAAAACAACCTCTCATGTGGTCGGGCGTAAGCTCGTTGACATCAAGCTACCATCTACCTGCATTTTAGGGGCAATTTTACGCAACAACGAAGTAATCATCGCCAAAGATAATACCATCATTGAAGATGGCGACCACGTAGTACTCTTTTTAAATGATAAAAAACAAATTCCTGATGTAGAAAAACTCTTTCAGCCAACCCCATTTTTTATTTGATTATGTTTAACTCAACCTTTTTGCTTTATACTTTAGGCTCAGTACTCAACAAAATTGCGCTACTCCTGTTGTTGCCATTGGCAACCGCACTTTTAACCAATGGCGCAGGCTTGAGTGAATTTGCACAAGCCTTTATTTTAATTTTCAGTGTTGGCTTTTTGTTCACTTTGAAAAAGCCTGAACGAATGCAGCTACGCGTGCGCGATATGTTGCTCTTAACGGTGCTGATTTGGTTTACGATCAGTCTATTTGGTGCGCTACCCTTTATTTTTATCAAACATATTTCGCTTAGCGATGCCTATTTTGAAACGATGTCGGGCTTAACTACCACAGGCTCTAGTGTGCTATCAAATTTAAGCGAAATTGCACCGAGTTTATTGATGTGGCGCGCGATGTTGCAATGGATTGGCGGTCTTGGAGTGATCGTCATGGCAGTGGCCATTTTGCCGTTTTTAAATGCAGGCGGCATGACGCTGTTTCGCGCCGAATCCTCTGATTGGTCAGAAAAAAGCATGCCACACACCAAAGACATTGCTAAAAATATTGTGCAGTTCTATCTCATCCTAACCGCACTTTGCATTGTCGCCTATATGCTAACAGGCATGAATTTATATGATGCGATCAACCATACCTTCACCACTATTTCAACAGGTGGATTTTCCTCACGCGATGGCGGTATGAGTGAGTTTTCAGCCACCACTCAGTGGGTATGCACGGTATTTATGTTTTTAGGCTCTGTCCCCTTTTTACTTTACGTTCAAGCGGCACATAAAAAACGCTTATCCGTATTACTGCGCGATCAACAAGTACGCGGCTTTTTCGCTTTTGTTATGGTAGTTGGCCTAGCAATGGCGGCGGTGCTTTATTTCAACCACACCTATAATTTGCACGACAGCATTCGCATCAGTTTATTCACCTTGGTCAATATTATGTCCACCACGGGTTACACATTAGTCGATTTCGATACTTGGACAAGCACCACCACGCTGGTGTTCGCCTTTGCGTTTTTGCTTGGCGGCTGCTCAGGCTCCACCGCAGGCGGCATCAAAATTTTCCGCTTTCAAATTATCTTCACGTTGCTTAAACGCGAAATCAAAAAATTGATCCACCCTAACAGCATTCATCCGATCCAATTTAATCGCAAAAAAGTTTCAGATGACACCCTCTTAGGCATTATCGTTTTTATTTTCTGCTTTTGTGGATCTATTGTCGTTTTGTCCATTTTGCTCTCTCTGACAGGGATGGCGCCACTTGATGCCCTCAGCAGCGCTATGACATCACTTGGTAATGTTGGGCCTGGATTAGGGCCTAATGTGGGGCCTAGCGGTAACTTTGCCGATGTGTCAGATATTAGCAAATGGCTGATGTCGTTTGGCATGCTGCTCGGGCGACTCGAAATCATGACACTGCTAGTGTTATTATTCCCAAGTTATTGGCGAAAATAATGTAAAGAATTAACAACATATAAAATAGTGCTTTACATTTTTTTAATAGTGACTATAATACCGCCAATCTTTTTTATAGATTATTTTTTAACCATTAAGGACAAATTATGAGTATGATGAAAGAATTCCGCGAGTTTGCCATGCGCGGTAACGTTGTGGATATGGCTGTCGGTGTTGTAATCGGCGGTGCGTTTGGCAAAATTGTAAGCTCATTTGTGGGCGATATTATTATGCCAGTGTTGGGCATGTTCACTGGTGGTGTGGATTTCAAAAACCTGCACATCGTGTTAAAAGAAGCAGTGGGCGAAACCCCAGCTGTAACCTTAAACTACGGCACCTTCATTCAAACTGTGTTTGATTTCGTGATCATTGCATTTGCGATCTTCATGGTGATCAAAGGCATCAACAAAATGAAAAAAGAGCAACCAAAAGAAGAGCCAGCCCCAGCCGCCCCTTCTGCGGAAGAAACCTTGCTCACCGAGATTCGTGACTTGTTGAAAACGAAACAATAATCAATCCTGTAATATAAAAAACCTTCTCATATGAGAAGGTTTTTTATTAGAATACATCGCCGTCACGCAGCACATGGCGATTACCCCGCCGCCACAAAAAACCGCACTTATCATAATATTCAATCAACTGCACCGTGAGCTTGCGCCCAAAGCCGAGCGCATCGCGCAATTCATTCACTGAAATACCACCCTCGCGCTGAATGTGCGCCTTGATGAGTTTCGCAATACGCTCAATCTCTTCGGTGAGGAAAAATCTGTCACGCACGACAGGGGTTAAATAGCCCAGTTTACCTGCTTTGTAGAGGAAATTGCGCATCTCCCGCTCGGGCAACTCAAATTGATTAGCCAAATCGCGTACCCAAATCGCCTGCGCGTGAATCACGAATTCCGCATGGACTTTTTGCCACAGTACGGCTTCGTCCGTACTAAAGGCAATTTTATGACTTGGCAAATGCAACCAGCCACGACTTTGCTGCAACGCTTTTTCACTGAGTAACTGCTCAATTAAATAAAACATCACCGCACTTGGCTGCTTAATAGCCGCCATACGCGCCAAACGCGCCTTTGCCACACCAAGCTGGTCGGGGTTATCTTGATGATATTGTGCAAGGCTCTCGAGCAGCCGCTCTCGTAAGCGCCGCCCCGTTGCCTCATCAAAACAAAAATCGTTCACGCAATGAAAGCCAAGCTGTTGTTGATAAGTGTAAAATTGCGCGGATGTAAGCTGCTCGACCCAGCATAAACGCGCCTTTTCCATGCTTTTTTGCTGTAAATAAGCGGCAATTCGCAACATTTTGCTCTTGGCAGCAACCAACTGATGCAAATACTGCAAACGCTGTGGTGTGCGTTTGTAACGGGTGGGGGAATCCGTTTCAAGCACATACGCGCCTGCCAATGTTTGGCTATTATCCGCACTGCGCAAGATGAGTTTATCCTGCGCACACAAAAAAAGCCCTTGCTGTAAAGTCAGCTCCGCCAGCACTTTTTTACCGATTGCCGCGCATTGCGCCTCCAGCAAGGTGCATTTGCCCACAATATGATTTGCTGCATGATAAATATGCACATCTTGTGAAGCTTTAAGCGCAACTACGGGATTGACAAGTACCGTGATACGATCCGTGGCGAACGCATTGGGGCTATCAAACAACCAATCACCACGCTGAATTTGGCTGCTTTCTTTGCCCACCAAATTGAGCGCCAAACGCTCACCCGCAAGCCCCACCACGCTCACTTGATTTTGTGCATGAATATTTTTTACCCGCACGGGATTTGCAGACGAGGAGGATAAAAATAACACATCGTCAACTTTTACATGGCCGCTAAATGCGGTGCCAGTGACCACTGTGCCAGCGCCTTTGATGGTAAAAGTGCGGTCAATAGCATAACGAAATGGGTGCTTGTGGATGTCATCATTATCCAGCCCAGAAAGCCGTTGACTCAGCTCACGGATACCTTGCCCCGTACGGACAGAAGTCACAAAAAAAGGACTTTTGCGCAGCGCAGCATAGCGTTGTTTAAGTTCAACTTGCAACGCCTCAACCGCACTTTGGCTGGCTTTATCGGCTTTGGTGATTACCACCATAATTTGCTTGAAATCGAGCAGGGATAAAATGGTCAAATGCTCTTCTGTTTGCGGCATAATGCCTTCATCCGCTGCCACCACCAACATCGCATAATCCACGCCGCCTAAGCCTGCGAGCATATTCGATAAAAATTTAGCATGCCCTGGCACATCAATAAAGCCTAACACACGCCCATCATCGAGCGGCAAGTATGCATAGCCTAAATCGATAGTCATACCTCGCTTTTTCTCATCGGGCAAATGCGCAGTGTTTTTGCCTGTGAGCGCTTCAAGCAGTGCGGTTTTGCCATGATCTACATGGCCACTGGTTGCAATAATCATAATTCATCTACACCAGATAATAACGCATCGATGTCCGCCACCGAACGCAGATCAAGCCACAATTTTTGCTGTTCAATGCGCCCGATAATGGGTTGACTGAGCTGTTTAAGGCTGCGCACCAATTGCATTAAATCCGCATTATGCCCCGTCAACGGCGCAACGGTCACCGCATAAGAGAGAAGCTGAAATGTCGGCTGGGAGCCACTGCCAATTTGCGCGTGGCTCGGGGCAATCTCAATGCAATAGTCTTGGTGCAATTTTTCCTGCAATTTCTGCGCCAAGCGCACCGCACTTTGCTTGAGACTGGCCACATCTTGCGTTAAATGCCGCAAGGTTGGGTTGTTCTCAGCGATTTTTTCGGGCAAAAGATAATCTCGCAGTGTGCCTTCAAGTGCACTTAAAATCACTTTATCACAGCGCAGCACACGCTTGAGCGGATGGCATTGAAGCTTGTCAATCATCACTTTTTTACCCACAATAATCCCCGCTTGTGGGCCGCCTAACAGTTTATCCCCTGAAAAACAGACCAAATCCACACCCGCATGTAGCATCGCTTTAGGGGTTGGCTCATAAGGCAAACCAAATTGGCTCAAATCCACTAATGCACCACTGCCCAAATCACTCACCAGCGGAATGTTGTGCTCTCGCGCTAATTGTGCAAGCGTGTGTTCCGCCACACTTTCCGTAAAACCTGTGATTTGGTAATTACTCGGATGAACTTTCATTAAAAGTGCGGTATTTTCAGTAATATGGTTTTGATAATCGCTCAAATGTGTACGATTGGTTGTGCCGACTTCTCTTAATTCACAACCCGCCTGCTGCATAATATCAGGGATACGAAATGAGCCACCAATTTCCACCAACTCACCGCGTGAAATGACGACTTCTTTGCCACGCGCAAACGTACTCAAAATCAACAAAACTGCGGCAGCATTATTATTCACCACACAAGCAGCTTCACAATCGCACAGCTGCGCCAACAAGTCACTGACAAAAATATCCCGATGACCGCGTGTAGCATTGTGCATATCATATTCTAGCGCCACATTATTTTTCATGGCCTGCATGGCCGCTTGCTGCGCACTCTCAGGCCATAATGCACGCCCTAAATTGGTGTGCAACACCGTACCTGTAAGATTATGAACAGAGCGCATCTGCACCTGTGACAACCGATTTAGATCATGTTGTAACTTTTTATAAAGAATTGTATGGTCATTCAAATAACGAGGAAAGGGCTGCTGATTAGCAATCGCCTGGCGTGCATGGTTCAAGATCAAGCGTAACTGTGCCACCACTGCACTATGCCCAAACTTGGTTACCAACGCTTGGCCTTCAGGGGCGCTTATCACCTTGTCGACGCTTGGCAGATCACGATAAAGCTGGGTCATAAAATTTCCTTTTGCGATGAGAATAATGCTATTTTAATGAAAATAGCGTATAATGCCACTGCTTTGGAAGGTCGTCGTTTCCGGTGAAGCGGCAGGACTTCAAATCCTGTTAAGGCTGCCAGCAGTCTTGGGTGGGTTCAACTCCCATGACCTTCCGCCACCACCTTTCAAATATGTTCTCATGACCGCCACTGCATGTTTTGCCATGATCGTATTCACTCAGCGCAAAAAACACCAAACAAAAGAGTCGCAAAACTGAAGTGCGGTTGACCGCACTTTAGCTCTTAAACTCAATTAGGCGCCCTTTCTAATCCAATAACGATAAGGCTTGCGATCGGATTCTGCGCGCAGTAAGGTGTGGTCCATAAATTGGCAAAAGCTCGGCATGTCGCGCGTGGTGGCAGGGTCGTCAGCGATCACTAACAGCACTTGTCCGATGGGCATACTGCGAATCGCTTTACGCACCAACATCACCGGCTCTGGGCAACGTAAGCCTTGTGTGTCTAAGGTTTTATCTGGATTAATCTGGCACATAGATCATCCTATTTTAGGGTTTTGCGCTATAATAGCGCGAAATCCGTTTTTTTTCTATTGTGAGGTGGCTATGGAAAACACGTTGACCGCACTTTTTAAACAGCACTTGTGCGCATTACAAACGCTATTTTCGCAAGTGTGTGATGTGTGTCGTGTTGAGCAGGTGTGGCTGCATTCTGGCAGTGAACAACACTATTTTTTAGACGATAATGCTCGCCCGTTTAAGGTCAATCCGTTATTTCGCTATGTTGTACCATTGAGTGCGCCTGAGTGCTGGGTGTCGCTCAATGGGCAGGGCAAACCGCACTTGTATTTTTATCAACCCGATGACTATTGGCATGCAGTTGAGCCACTGCCAGAAGACTTTTGGTGCGCAGAATTTGAGTGGACAGTAGTGCGCAATTTAGCGGAAATACCGCACTTGGTTAAGGGTAAAAACGCCCTTTATTTAGGTGAGAATACCACTTTGGCATCAACGTTAGGGTTCACTCACATTAACCTGCAAAAGGCGCTCAATCTTGTGCATTATCACCGCAGCATCAAAACGGAATTTGAATTGGAATGTATGCGCCGTGCGCAACTGCCTGCTGTGCTAGGGCATCTGCGCGCACGCGAGGCATTTATGCAAGGGAAAAGTGAGTTTGACATTAACCTTGCCTACCTGCACGCCAGCAGCCAACGTGATGAAGAGGTGCCTTATGGCAATATTATCGCGATAAATGAACACGCTGCCGTGTTGCACTACACCAAGTTAGATCGGCAAAAACCTAAAGTGCGGTCGGGCTTTATGATTGATGCGGGCGCAACCTATTTAGGCTACGCTTCAGACATTAGCCGCACATATAGCGCGCAAGATGATGAATATGCGGCATTAATTCAGGCGATGGATAAAAATAAACTGAGTATTATCAACGCGTTGCAAGTGGGTTATAACTATCTGTATTACCATACACAAATGCACCAAATGATCGCTGAACTCCTGCATGATTTTAACTTTGTGCGTATCAGCAGTGCCGATATTTTCGAGCAAGGCATCACACGCGCATTTTTCCCTCATGGATTGGGGCATTTTCTTGGCTTGCAAGTGCATGATGTGGCGGGGTTTCAACAAAGCCCTCGCGGCACGCACAAAGCGCCACCTGAAATGTATCCAAGCCTACGCTGCACGCGAAATTTAGCCAAAAATATGGTACTGACCATTGAGCCAGGTTTTTATTTTATCCCAATGTTGCTTAAACCGTGGCGTGAAAGTGCTCTCAGCCGCGTCTTTAATTGGGAAAAAATTGAGGCCTTTTTACCTTGTGGCGGCATTCGCACCGAAGATAATGTGATTATCACCGAACAAGGTGCAGAAAATATCACCGCTAGCGCATTCGCACAGCTGACTGAGGCGAACTGATGCGGTACCTCATTCCAGCACAGCGCATTGAATTTAGTGAAGAGATTAAAAAAAGCCGCTTTATCACCTACCTTGCGCATACCGAGGGGCTTGCGCACGCACGCGCATTTTGGGCAGAAATCAAAGCCCAACACCCCAATGCACGCCACTGGTGCTGGGCGGCAGTGGCAGGCAGCCCTGACGATTGCCAGCAATTAGGTTTTTCAGACGATGGCGAGCCGTCTGGTACGGCGGGTAAACCGATGCTAAGTGCGCTGCAAGGGGCGAATATTGGCGAGATAAGTGCGGTGGTGGTACGCTATTTTGGCGGTGTTCTGCTCGGCACTGGTGGTTTAGTGCGTGCCTATGGCAACGGCGTGCAACAGGCATTGAGTTTATTGCCGACATGTGAAAAAATCTTACGTCAAAAAGCACAGCTTATCTGCCCTTATGAACAAATGCCGCTGGTTCAACAACTCATTAAGCAATTTGATGTTCTAATTGACGCACAGGACTTTGGCAGTGAAGTGCGCTTTTCACTGCTGCTAGATCCTTTATCACAAGCACAGTTTGCACAACAATTAACCGACCGCAGTCGTGGCAGTTTACAATTAACGCTTGAGTAAGGTAAAAATATCACGCTATGACAACATTATTCATTTATTCAACCCGAGAAGGGCAAACCTTAAAAATTGCCACCGCTATTGCGGAAAAATTACGTCGTACGGGAATTGACACCAAATTGATGGCACTATCTGAAGCCTTAAATTGTGATCTGCGCCGTTTTGATAGCGTCATCATCGGGGCTTCGATTCGCTACGGACATTTTGACCGCACTTTAGCGACATTTGTTAACCGCCATTATGAGCTGCTCAACCGCATCCCAAGTGCCTTTTTCAGCGTCAATCTCACAGCTCGAAAGCCTGACAAAAATACGCCACAAACGAATGTTTACACCCGAAAATTTCTCGCGCGCATCGACTGGCAGCCATCTATCAGCACCGTATTTGCAGGGGCGTTGTATTATCCACGTTATCGTCCCTTTGATCGCATAATGATCCAATTTATCATGCGCTTAACTGGCGGCGAAACCGACACAACCAAGGAAGTGGAATACACCGACTGGCATCGAGTTGATGCTTTTGCCGACGTATTAAAAAAATTGCTAGAATAACAACCGTATGAGCAACAGTAGTGATATATCATGCCATTATTCCAATGGTGCTTGATTAAATGCTAGAATAAAGGTAGAAAAACAACAAAATAAAAAAGAGAGATTATTGGCACGCCCTACTGGATTCGAACCAGTGACCTACGGCTTAGAAGGCCGTTGCTCTATCCAGCTGAGCTAAGGGCGCTTTGCAAGTTGGATATGTGAGAATGAAGAAATGGTCGGCGAGATAGGATTTGAACCTACGACCCACTGGTCCCAAACCAGTTGCGCTACCAAACTGCGCTACTCGCCGACTAGGTTTGCTATTATAAAAGGCTTGAAATTTTCGTCAACGACTTTTTATCTTTTTTCACGCAAGTGCTTAAATTTAGCACTTTTAGGCTTACCAAAACCGCACTTTTCTGACAAAATACGCAAAACTGTTGCACAAAGGAAATGCTATGACCGCGGAAATCATCTCTGGCAGCGCCGTTGCCAAACACATTAAACATGAGATCGCTGAAAAAATTCAACAACGCAAAGCGCAAGGCAAACGCGCGCCTGGCCTGGCGGTGATTTTGGTGGGGGCAGACCCCGCTTCACAAGTCTATGTGGGGAGCAAACGCCGCACCTGTGATGAGCTGGGTATTTATTCAAAATCCTTCGATTTGCCACAAGATACCACAGAAAATGCGCTGCTTTCTGTAATCGATGAGCTGAATAACGACGATAGCATCGACGGCATTTTGGTACAATTGCCACTTCCAAAGCACATTGATAGCACAAAGGTGATTGAGCGCATTCGCCCAGATAAAGATGTAGATGGCTTTCACCCCTATAACGTTGGGCGTTTATGCCAACGCATTCCATTGCTGCGCGCTTGCACGCCATACGGCATTATCACGCTGTTGAAAACGTTGAATATTGACTTACACGGGCAGCATGCTGTGGTGGTGGGGGCATCAAATATTGTCGGCCGCCCAATGGCGCTGGAGCTATTGCTCGCGGGCTGCACCGTCACTGTTGCGCATCGCTTCACCAAAAATTTAAAAGACTTGGTCAAGCAAGCGGAAATTTTGGTGGTTGCCGTGGGCAAACCGCACTTTATTCCAGGCGACTGGATCCAACCTGGCGCGGTGGTGATTGATGTGGGCATTAATCGCACCGAAAATGGCCTTGTCGGCGATGTGGATTTTGACGCCGCCAAAGCCCACGCCAGCCACATCACCCCTGTGCCTGGTGGCGTTGGCCCGATGACGGTGGCGATGTTAATGAGCAATACGCTATATGCCTGTGAGCATTATCACGATAAATAATCCTCAACAAAAAAACCGCACCTTAAAGTGCGGTTTTATTTTTACCATTGGTAACTATACCCAATTTGTAACTGTGTTTTACGTTTGAAATGTTTTCCCTGCTCACGTTGTGCTGACACAGTGAATGCGCCGAAATACGTTTGTGCTAACATACCAGCCTCCAATTGTGCTCGGCTACCAAGATGTTGTACATCAAGTGCGTAGCCATTAAGTACAATATCATGATGACCGTAGTCTTTCAGCCAATATGCTCCCACAAAAGGCTTAAATTCGATACGATTCGTTGCCCAATACGCTCGCACTTGAGCCCCTATGCGACTCTGATATAGCGTATCACCATTAAACTTAACCGCACTTAAGTCACCTTGTGGCACTAGAGAAAACTGAGCTGTCATAGGCACGATTGCACCTGTACCTAATCTTACACTGTGTGCATTCTTATGCTGCTCGTCCACACCATCAGCTTTTAAATGAACGCGTGTATAGTGATAATCGCCGTCAAGATACACACCATTTTGCCACTCTACGCCACCGTAAACACCTGCATGATAAGCACGAATACGCCCATCACCATAACCTTGTTTAACATCAATATTCGCGCGTCCTGTGCCAGCTAATATACCGAAATAATGACGAGTGCTGCCATTCAGCCAGCTTTTATCATAGCCTAGTGTTAAGGTGTGGTTGTTCTGCTCAAACCCTGATGTCTTGGCTTGTGCTGTGGTAAAGCTATCAAATTTATCCCAGCTATTGCTGTTGAGCAACCATAAACCTTGGCTTTTTTCGTTTTGATGGATCGTGTTAACTCTCTGATGTAGACTTTCGCTTTGGTGAAACAAATAAGCTTGGCTTGCTTGCATTAATGCAATGGTATTATTCGCCCATTGGCTCAATGTTTTCTCGACCACACTTTGGGCATTTTTTCCTACTGGTGCACTTTCATTCGCAACAGTATAACCAAAACCACCAGCACTCACGGAAGTAGATGGGATTTGTGGTGTTGGAGATTTATTCTCAGGAGCAGCTTTTTCACCTAAATGCGCTAATTCCCAATGATCACCTTGACGGCGAAGAAGATAGCGATAGACTCCTGCGTCGACAAACGGTTTATCTTTCAATGCAAACTGCCCATCACCACCATGTGAGGTTACGAGTATCACTTTGCCATTTGGTGCACTCGGCTCTTTGTGACTGTCACGCACCTTTAACAAATGACTACCTTTGACCAACCCTTTCACTGCGATCATATCCGCTTGCTGCGCACTTAAATCGCTGTTAAGCACGAAGATACCGTTCCCTTCAAGATCGTGATTAATCGTCAACGTATGGAATTGGCTATCCTGATCAAACTCAACAGTGGCATTGTCAACATTCAGGTTATCGACGCTACTATCACCTTTAAAACGCCAATGGCTGCCGTCACGCAGGTTAAATTTAACATTGCCATGTAGCTGAGTTGGATTAATATAACTCACCCCTGAAAGCTGCGCATTACCACTCGCATTCAAAGTGAGGGTGGTATTATCTCCTGATGCCCCCTCTCCCAGCAACGCCACCACCTGTGGATCATTGATATTCACCAACTTATTAGCCGTGAATATTCCACCTTGAATATCCACTATGGCATCATTTCGCTGGTCGCTTTGTTGTGCAAATACATTCACTCCAACGCCTGTTTTGATTTCATTGTGATCCAGCGTTGCTGTCAACTGCGCCATCGAAGCATGACTGTTGCTTCCATCCGATATGAAAGTAATAACCGCACTATCTTCATTAAGGTTAACTTTACTGTTACGCAATTCCACTTGAGTGTTATGATCTGCACCAGCAAATATGTTAAATATCTGCTGATATTTTGCATCATTACCTAAAATATCAACATTATCCGCCACAAAATGGCCGCCATCAAATAGGGTTGCTACTACCGCCCCCTCACCTTCTAACCGCACTTTATGGTTGTGACTTAATACACTAACGGTGCTGTCTTGTAAATTAAATCCTTGAGTGCTATTGCCTGCTAAGGTAATATCCGCCTGATTATCCAGCGAACTCTCTTTGTGTAAAATAAATGCTTGTCCACCTTCATCACCACTGCCATGATATTGATCAAAACTGTGCCCAATATTAATCGATACGCCTTTTTCGACAATCCCCTTTTGACCATGCCATAAATACAAAATAGAAGCAGCAGAATTTGGATAGTTATCTAACGTAATATCGACGCCTTTTTCTAATGTTATGTAGTCTTTGCGTACTTGCGTCAAAGGAAAGAGCGCATAAGCATCCATACCATGTTCCGTGATGCCATTACTTTGAGCTGGAAGGTTTTGATATTTCCCCGCTTTCACGTTTACATGAATATTTTCAGCTTCAAGCAAACGAGATGCTATGTCTGTACCAAGATAATTGATGCTATATTTTATGCGAGGCGCTTGTTCTTCATTCATCGGCCCAGCTGGATTAAACACTTGACAGCCGTAAGGACTAGCACACTCAATATCAGTATATTCTGCTCTTGCACCGCATGTCATCATCACCAGCAGCGCACCAAGAGTAAACTTAACGTTGTATGATGTTTTCATATATCCCCCTTTTAATCATCTACCAAAGTGCGGGCGACCGCACTTTTACGTCATTACCCGCGCCGCCAGGTGGTGCCTTGTGGGCCGTCTTCGAGCACGATGCCCATGGCGGTGAGTTTGTCCCGCGCGGCATCGGCTTGTGCCCAATTTTTCTCGGCGCGGGCTTGGTTGCGCTCGGCAATTAAGGCTTCGATTTCCGCCACGTCATCGTCATTCCCTGCTTGTAAAAACGCCTCGGGGTCTTGGTATAAAATCCCGAGCACGTCGCCGAGTTTACGCATTTGTGCTGCAAGACCATTGGCCTTATCAAGCGCGTTTTCTTGCTTGAGTTTGTTCACTTCACGCGCCATGTCAAACAGCACCGCCAGCGCGCCAGGGGTATTGAAATCATCGTTCATGGCCTCATTAAAAGCTTGCACAAAACACTCGCCACCACTGGCAACCGCACTTTTATCCGTGCCGCGAAGTGCGGTGTAAAGCCGTTCAAGGGCGCTGTGGGCGAGATTGAGGTTTTCATCGCTGTAATTGAGCTGGCTGCGATAATGCGCCGTGAGCAGGAAGTAGCGCACACTTTCGCCGTTGTAATGTTTAAGCACATCACGAATGGTGAAAAAGTTGTTCAGTGACTTCGACATTTTTTCTTTGTCGACCATAATCATGCCCGAGTGAATCCAGTAATTCACATAGCTCCCACCGTGGGCGCAACACGATTGAGCAATTTCATTTTCGTGGTGTGGAAACATCAAATCCGAGCCACCGCCGTGAATGTCAAAGTGCGGTCCGAGCTCTTTGAAATTCATAGCTGAACATTCAATATGCCAGCCTGGGCGGCCTTTTCCCCACGGTGAATCCCAGCTGGGTTCGTTTTCTTTCGACATTTTCCACAGCACGAAGTCCATCGGGTTTTGTTTGATGGCGGAAATCTCCACTCTCGCGCCAGCTTGTAGTTGCTCAAGGTCTTGGCGGGAGAGTTTGCCATAGTGGTCAAAACTGGCCACCGAGAACATCACATCGCCGTTATCCGCCACATAGGCGTGTTTTTTGTCAATCAAGGTTTGTACAATGGCAATAATATCTGCAATATGGTGCGTGGCGCGTGGTTCGATGTCGGGGCGTTGGATATTGAGCGCATCAAAGTCTTGATACATCTCCGCGACCATGCGATCAACAAGTTGTTCGCAGGTTTCGTGATTGGCCAACGCGCGTTTGATGATTTTATCGTCCACATCAGTAATGTTGCGCACATAGGTTAGATCGTAGCCTAAATGGCGCAAAAAGCGCGCGATCACGTCAAAACACACAAAAGTTCGCCCATGTCCGATGTGGCAGAGATCATAGACAGTCACCCCACACACATACATGCCCACTTTGCCTGCGTGGATAGGTTTAAATTCTTCTTTATTGCGTTCGTAAGTGTTGTAGATTTTTAACATAGCGCCCCTTTGTGCATGTGCTGTCGGTGGCGGCAGCACGTTTTTTATGGAATAATAACCGCACATTATAACGTTTAATCGACAAAAAAGGATCTTTAATATGGTAATTCTGCACACAAACTTCGGCGACATTAAATTGGAACTGGACAGCGCTAAGGCCCCGCAAACCTGTGAAAATTTTCTTAACTACTGCAAAAGCGGCTTTTATAACAATACCATTTTTCACCGCGTGATCGACGGCTTTATGATTCAAGGTGGTGGTTTAGAAAGTGGCATGAAGGAAAAAGCCACTAATGCGCCAATCAAAAACGAAGCCAACAATGGCCTAAGCAACAAACGCGGCACCATTGCCATGGCGCGCACAAGCGATCCGCACTCGGCTACTGCGCAGTTTTTCATCAATGTGAATGACAACGATTTCCTTGATTTCAAAGCGGAAAATATGCAAGGCTGGGGCTATGCGGTGTTCGGCAAAGTGGTGGACGGCATGGACGTGGTGGATAAAATCCGTAAAGTGAAAACGGGCAATTACGGCTATCACCAAGACGTGCCGAAAGAAGAAATCGTCATTGAGTCAGTGACTGTTGAATAATAAAAGTGCGGTTAATCGCACTTCACTTTTACCCCCGTGGATGGAATTTAGCATGGAGCTTTTTCAGCCGTTCGTTGGCAACATGGGTGTAAATTTGGGTGGTGGAGAGATCGCTGTGGCCAAGCAGCATTTGCACCACCCGCAAATCCGCGCCGTGATTGACCAAATGGGTCGCAAAGGCGTGGCGCAACACATGCGGTGAGAGGCTGTTTTGATTGATATCCGCGCGCAAAGCATAATGCTTGATGCGATGCCAAAAGGTTTGGCGGGTCATCTGCTGCCCTCTCCGACTAGGAAATAATACATCTGAACTTGTGCCATTGAGCAGTACATCTCGCCCATAAATAATAAATTCCCGAATCCAAAAATTGGCTTCATCGCCCATCGGTACCAACCGCTCTTTGTTGCCTTTGCCGATCACGCGCACCACGCCTTGATTGAGGCTGATGCTGTCTAATGTCAGCGACACCAATTCGCTCACTCGCAGCCCTGTGGCATAAAGCAGCTCCAGCATAGCTTTGTCGCGCAGCTCCAGCGGCTCGTCGGTGGCGGGCGCATTGAGCAAATCACTCACCTGCCCTTCGGTGAGCGATTTCGGCAAGCGTGATGGCAATTTCGGCGATTGCAACACCGCGCAGGGGTTGTCCGCGCGCTGTTTCTCACGTTCTAAATAAAGAAAAAATTTGCGTAAGCTACTGAGCATTCGCGCCGAACTGGTGGCTTTATAACCTTGTTTAAGGCGCTCGCCGAGAAAGGTTTGCAGGTCGTGGCTGTCAACATTGAACACCGTGCGGTGATTTTCTTTGCACCAATGAAAAAGTGCGGTCAAATCCAAACGATAAGAGGCGATGGTATTTTGCGACAGCCCTTGCTCAAGCCACAGCTCATTTAAAAAAAGCTCTAGCAGCATTTTGTCGTTCATGCTAACCGCACTTTACCTTAGCCTGCGAAATCGCCGAGCATATCTTCCGTTGGCACAAAAAACAGCGTGCCCGTTTTGGCGGTGCTGAAGTCCAAAATGCGGTCGGAATTGCCCACAGGATCGCCGATGAACATATTGGTCAGCATTTTTTTCACTGTGTCAAACGAACTGGCATAACAGATAAAATAGGTGCCCATTTCGTTATTGGCGGTGTTGCCAAAGGGCATATTATCCCGCACCACTTTGAAATCATCACCCACATTCGCCAGCGCAGAGTGGGCATTGCTCGGCTTTTCCTCATCGCTCATTTCGATGTCATCAACCTTCGAGCGCCCGATCACTTTTTCTTGCTCACTCACTGGCAAAGCGCGCCACGCCTGCATATCGTGAATGTATTTTTGCACGAAAAGATAGCTGCCGCCTTGGTAGTCAGGGTCTTCCTCGCCAATCATGCCAAAAAAGGCGCGCGCTTCGCCTTGTGGGTTTTCGGTGCCGTCCACAAAGCCTAAGATACTGCGCCCGTCCCAATAACGAAAGCCGTGGACTTCTTCCACACACTCCGCCACAGGGTTGAGCACATCGCTAATTTGTGTTGCCAAATCAATACATAAGCTCGGGTCTTGAGCACGAATGTGCAAATGTAAATCACCACGGGTAGACACAGCGGTGTGCTTTTGCCCTTTAATTTCCACAAATTTTTCAAACTGTTTAGGCAGAGGTTTTGGCAAATCCAGCAATGCCCACGCCTCAAACCCGATACCAAGCACCACACTGGCTTGCGTATTCGGAAAGCGCGTTTCAATACTGTGATTGAGATTGACCACCAAGCTACACAGGCGTTGAAAGTGCGGTTGAATGTCCTCACCCGCGCGAAAATTCCACACCATAAACACCGTATTATTATTCGGATTATCTAAAACTTTCTGTGAGTTAATACTCATAATTCCTCCCTAAAGCGCCATACCATCAAGCAGTGCAACATCTGATTTTTTCGCCATAGTGCGCACATAGGCATCAATTTTTTCAGGGAACTGAAGGCCTTTAACCAACGTGAGCGAGCGCAGGCTGGCAAAAAGATGGAAGTCATCTTCTGACAACTCGCCATTGACCGCCTCAGGGGAGACAATCAAGCTGTCTAAAAACACCAGTGCCCTGTTAAGCTGGGTGACAAAGTGCGGTGTGAAATCGAGCAATTTATCCAAATCCCCGACTTTACCTGTCATGCGCTGCACATAGCGATCATACGCCGCATCGGTTTTCAGCTCAGGGAAAGGTGCATTAGCAAAGCGCGGATAAAGCAGGCTGTTGACGGTTTCACGGTGCTCGGCTTGCCACTGCGCAATCGCAGGTACACTTTCCCCCGTGACCAATGGCTTGCCATCGAGATTATCAATAAAATGCACGATGTCCATGCTTTCAGGCATAAACGTGCCGTCATCTTTCTCTAAAATCGGAACAACTTTGCTGCCCACCATATTAGTTGGCGTATCCACATCATCTTCCATCAAAATGACTTTTTCATAGGGCACCTTTTTCAACCCAAAGATCATCATCGCCTTGACACAATACGGGCAATGTTCATACACATACAGTTTCATATTCGCCTCACTGGTTGGTTGTTTTTTATATCATAAAGGAATTGGCGCGTTTTTGAAACCTTAACAAAAGTGCGGTTAAACCGCACTTTCACTTAGTGCATATCCTGCAGGCGGTAAACTTGGGTTTGGCGTAAACTTTCTAGCCCTTGGCTGAGCGCTTCGCCACCAGCGATGGTGGTGTAAAGCGGGATACGCATTTGCAGTGCGCTGGTGCGAATTGAGTGGCTGTCGGCAACCGATTCTGGCTGGGCGCCTGCGGTGTTGATGATCATCGCAATCTCGCCGTTTTTGATGGCATCAACAATATGCGGGCGGCCTTCGCGCACTTTGTTAACAATTTGCACACCTAAGCCTTGCTCACACAAAAACCGCGCAGTGCCGCGGGTTGAGCACAAGCCGTAGCCGAGTTGTTGCAGCGCTTTGGCCAATGGCACCAATTTGGCTTTGTCGCTGTCCACCACGGAGAGGAAGATTTTACCCGAGGCTGGCAGACGCTCACCCGCACCGAGTTGCGCTTTTACAAAGGCTTCGGCAAAGGTTTCACCCACACCCATCACTTCACCCGTGGAGCGCATTTCTGGCCCCAAAATAGTGTCTACGCCTGGGAATTTGATAAATGGGAACACCGCTTCTTTCACGCTATATAAGTGCGGTATGGTTTCCTTCAGCACGCCTTGTTCAGCCAGCGAGATGCCCGCCATCACTTTGGCGGCGATTTTCGCCAGTGGCACGCCAGTGGCTTTGGAGACAAACGGCACGGTGCGTGAAGCGCGTGGATTGACTTCGAGCACATAAACATCGCCTGCTTTGACGGCAAATTGCACGTTCATCAAGCCCACCACGTTGAGGGCCTTGGCCATCGCCACGGTTTGGCGGCGGATTTCATCTTGAATTTCATCACTCAAGGAATACGGCGGCAGCGAGCAGGCCGAGTCACCGCTGTGAATGCCCGCTTGCTCAATGTGTTGCATAATGCCGCCAATCACCACCTCTTGCCCGTCACAGATACAATCCACGTCCACCTCGATGGCGTCGTTGAGGAAGTGGTCAAGCAAAATTGGGCTATCGTCGGAGACTTTCACCGCCTCGCGCATATAGCGCAGTAGTTCATCGTCGTTATAGACAATTTGCATCGCGCGCCCACCGAGCACATAAGACGGGCGCACCACCAGCGGATAACCCACTTCTTGTGCCAGCGTTAACGCCTGCTCGCTGCTGTGCGCAATACGGTTTTCAGGCTGCTTAAGATTGAGCTGCTGCAAAATGTGCTGGAAGCGCTCGCGATCTTCAGCGGCATCAATACTGTCGGCGGAGGTGCCGATAATGCGTACGCCGTTTTCGTGCAGCGCGCTGGCCAGTTTAAGTGGTGTTTGCCCGCCGTAATGCACAATCACGCCATACGGATTTTCAATGCGTACGATTTCCAGCACTTCTTCGAGCGTCAAGGGTTCAAAATAGAGCCTGTCGGCGGTGTCGAAATCGGTTGAGACGGTTTCAGGGTTGCAGTTGACCATAATGGTTTCAAAGCCCGCCTCTTTAAGCGCAAGGGCGGCGTGCACACAGCAGTAATCAAACTCAATCCCTTGCCCAATGCGATTCGGGCCGCCACCTAAAATCATCACTTTTTTGCGATCGGTTGGGCGAGATTCGCACTCTTGCTCATAGGTGGAATAGAGATACGCCGTGTCTGAGGTGAACTCCGCTGCGCAAGTGTCCACCCGTTTATACACAGGGTGTAGCCCCAGTTCGCCACGTTTGGCGCGCACCGCACTTTCATCACATTTCACCAACTGGGCAATGCGCTTGTCGGCAAAGCCTTTGCGTTTTAAGCGACGTAATTCGTGATAATCCAGATCGGCGAGCGTTTTTTGCTCCAGTGCCAGCTCGTCTTGCACCAAATCACGAATTTGCACTAAAAACCACGGGTCGATTTTGCTGTAATGATACACCTCATCAATTGACCAACCGCTGGCCAGTGCGTCCGCCACATAGAGAATTCGCTCAGGGCCTGGGTTGGAAAGCTCTGTGCGCAGTTTTTCGGTATCTTCAGTTTTGAGATTAAAGCCACAAATGCCCGTTTCCAAACCACGCAGCGCTTTTTGAAGCGACTCTTGGAAGGTACGCCCCATCGCCATCACCTCGCCGACCGATTTCATTTGGGTGGTGAGGCGGTCGTCCGCTTGTGGGAATTTTTCAAAGGCAAAGCGCGGCACTTTGGTCACCACATAGTCAATCGACGGCTCAAACGAGGCGGGAATCAACCCGCCAGTGATGTCATTACGCAGCTCGTTTAAAGTGTAACCCACCGCCAATTTGGCTGCCACTTTGGCAATCGGAAAGCCCGTGGCTTTAGATGCCAGCGCAGAAGAGCGGCTCACGCGCGGGTTCATTTCAATCACGATCATCTCGCCATTTTCAGGATTAATAGCAAATTGCACGTTCGAGCCACCTGTATCCACGCCAATTTCCCGCAGCACGGCAAGCGAGGCGTTGCGCATAATTTGGTATTCTTTATCAGTCAAGGTTTGCGCGGGCGCCACGGTGATCGAATCCCCCGTGTGCACGCCCATGGCATCGAGGTTTTCAATCGAGCAAATGATAATGCAGTTATCGGCCTTATCTCGCACCACTTCCATTTCATACTCTTTCCAGCCCAGCACCGATTGCTCGATCAGCAGTTCGTGGGTTGGTGAAGCGTCAAAGCCCCGCTCACAAATAGCTTGAAACTCATCGCGGTTGTAGGCAATTCCGCCGCCGCTGCCGCCCATGGTGAACGACGGGCGAATCAAGGTTGGAAAGCCGACCGCACTTTGCGCTTGCCAAGCCTCTTCAAAGGTGTGTGCCACAAAGGATTTTGGCGTATTCAAGCCAATTTTCGCCATCGCTTCTTTAAAGCGCCCACGGTCTTCCGCTTTATCAATGGCATCTTCCGTCGCGCCAATCAGCTCCACGTTGTATTTTTTCAATACGCCATGTTTTGCCAAATCCAACGCACAGTTAAGTGCGGTCTGCCCGCCCATGGTGGGCAAGATCGCATCAGGTCGTTCACGTTCAATGATTTTCTCCACCGTTTCCCAGCGGATCGGCTCAATATAGGTGGCATCCGCCATGTTGGGGTCAGTCATAATGGTCGCAGGGTTGGAGTTGACCAAAATCACGCGGTAGCCCTCTTCCCGCAGCGCCTTGCACGCCTGCGCGCCAGAGTAATCAAACTCACACGCCTGCCCAATCACAATCGGGCCTGCCCCGATAATTAAAATACTGTTTATGTCTGTACGTTTTGGCATCTCACTGTTTTCCTTCAATTTTATCCCATAATTGCGTGCGTAATTTGTCTTGCCACTCG
The DNA here is from genome assembly GCF_014884995.1 of Spirabiliibacterium pneumoniae. Lineage (GTDB taxonomy): Bacteria > Pseudomonadota > Gammaproteobacteria > Enterobacterales > Pasteurellaceae > Spirabiliibacterium > Spirabiliibacterium pneumoniae. Next base: position 37,933 of record NZ_JABMII010000013.1, on the reverse strand, counting down.
TGAGCCAATATGCTCAGCACTGCGGAGTTGCGGCGGGTGCCGTCGGGGGCTTGCACGTTTTCACGCAACACCCCTTCCAATGTGCAGCCAATGCTTTTCATGGCGTTTAGGCTCACCTCATTGCGGGCATCGGCATAAAAGGTCACCCGCGCGGCTTGCAGTTGGCAAAATGCATACTCCAACATCAAAAATTTTATGCGTTTATTAATGCTCGACCCGCGCACGTTTTCATGCAGCCATGTGTAGCCAATAGCAAGGCTTTGTCGTGCGGGATCAATCTCATAAAAACGGGTACTGCCAACCACCTCGCCTGTTTCACACAGCTCGACAACAAACGGATACGCCGTACCCTTTTCCTTAGTGGCAAGTGCGGTTTGGATATAATCACACATCGCCTGCTCACTTTGCGCAGGGTTGGCAAGAGAATAACGCCATGTGTTTGGGCAATCTTTTGCAATGCGCATAAACGCCTCGAAATCCTGCCCTCTCAGTGGGCGCAACCGCACTTTGTTATCACTTAAAATGACGGGTGTATCGAAATTTTGATGCATAATCGTCCTTTTCATTCACTTTCCATCAAAGTGCGGCTTGAACCGAATGGCTAAACAAAAAACGTGCCATTGGCCACTTCAATCACATTGCCACCCACCCAGATGGTATGTTCCCTGTCCACCGTTAACGACAGCCTGTTGGGGCGGTTAATCACATCGCCTTGAGCAATTTGCCACGTCAGTGGCGTGCGTTGGTGTTTAATGGCCCAACCACCAAGATTCGCCGCCGCAGAGCCTGTGCCAGGGTCTTCCAACACCGCGCCGTGTTGCGCAAAAAACAGGCGCGATATCACCTCCCCTTGGCTTTCGTGCCACACATAAAGCGCATGGCAGGCGAAGTGCGACAAGAAAAGTGCGGTTGCAATTCGGCACGCATTAACCGCTTTGGCGCTGCTTAATTGCACTAAGGTTTGCGCGGTGCCCGTGTTCACGTTGACCACATCACCAACAATATCATCAGGCACTAACCCCAGCATATCCGCCATTTGCGCTGACGAAATGGCACTTGGTGTAACGCAAATTGAGTTGCGCAAGCCAAAGGTGACTTGTGCCTTTTGATGCACAATCTCCACCAATCCCGCTTGCGTTTCCAGCTGATACTGTGTCGGCAAATTTAACCGTTGGTGCAACACAAAAGCTGCGCCCAATGTCGGGTGCCCAGCAAAGGGCAATGCGTACTCGGGGGTAAAAATCGCCAATTTCTTGACCGCACTTTGGCTCTCTGCCTGCTGCACAAACACCGTTTCCGATAAATTAAATTGCCGCGCAATGAGCTGCATGGTCGCGTCATCCAGCCCCTCTGCTTCAGGGAACACCGCTAACGGATTGCCGCCGAAATGGCTCGTTGCAAAAACATTGACGATAACATAGGCGTAAGTCTGCATAGGCTTCCTCTATTATGCGGCTGACCGCACTTTGCAGTCAGTACCGCACCACATAGCTGGCCGCGGTGTGGGTGTGGCGTAGCCTGTCCATTTCGTGGATAAATTTATCAAATAAGCCGCCCAAATCGTGTGGACCAGGGCTGGCCTCAGGGTGCCCTTGGAATGAAAACGCCGATTGTGTGGTCAGCGCCAGCCCTTGCACGGAGTTGTCAAATAACGAGCGGTGGGTGATGCGCACATTCTCTGGCAAGCTGGTTTCGTCCACTTCAAAGCCGTGATTTTGGCTGGAGATAAACACCTGTTGGCTGTCAAGATCTTGCACAGGGTGATTCGCACCGTGGTGGCCAAATGTCATTTTGCGCGTTTTGCCGCCCATTGCCAGCGCCAACAATTGATGCCCAAGGCAAATCCCAAAGAGCGGTTTTTTGCTGTGTAATAAGGTTTTAATATTCTCAATAGCATAATCACACGGCTCAGGGTCGCCTGGGCCATTGGAGAGAAAAATGCCGTCAGGGTTATAGGCTAGCACGGTTTGCGCAGGCGTTTGTGCGGGCACAACGGTAATGCGGCAGCCCCGTTCGGCGAGCATGCGCAAAATATTGTGTTTCACACCAAAGTCATAGGCTACCACATGGAACTGTGCGCCTAAAGGTTGTTTGAAACCTTGCCCCAGCGCCCATTGGCCTTGCGTCCATTCATACGGTTTTGCGCAGCTAACCTCTTTTGCCAAATCTTTCCCCGCCATCGACCCAAAAGCTTTCGCCAGCTCGAGCGCTTTTTGCCCATCAATATCGCAGGTCATAATGCAGCCCGCTTGGGCGCCTTTATCACGCAGTTTGCGAGTGAGCGCGCGGGTATCAATATCCGCAATCGCCACCACTTTGTTGGCTTGCAAATACTCGCTTAAGCTTTGTGTCGCGCGGAAGTTGCTGTGCGTCAGCGGCAAATCGCGGATGATCAAGCCACTGGCATACACCTGGTTGGATTCGGTGTCTTCGTCGTTGGTGCCAGTGTTGCCAATGTGCGGATAGGTTAAGGTGACAAGTTGCTTGGTGTAGGAAGGATCGGTGAGAATTTCTTGATAGCCCGTCATGGCGGTATTGAACACCACCTCGCCCACGCTTACGCCAAGATGACCAATGGCCGTGCCGTGGAACACCGTTCCATCAGCCAGCACTAAAATAGCAGGTTTAGACATAACGCTCTCCCTGAATGGTGTTGTGGTTGTGTGTCAAGAGCAAAGCCCTAGGCCCAACGCATCGAGTTCAGGTCGAAACGGCTACAACTGTAGCAAAATTGAGCAAATCATTGTAATGGACAACATTACAGAATTCAAGCCTTGCTGTGATTTAAATTTTTATTCACAATATTGAATTATTATGCTTAACATTTGGGTAACATGCAAGTATAAATCACGCTAAAATTTTCTGCTGTGCTTTGCGCGCAAACTTGCTAAAATAACCACACTAATCAAAAGAGGTGATAGATGTTTTTGTCGAAATTCAAATGGCTCTGCGCCAGTGTGCTGATGACGCTTGCGCTAGCGAGCTGCTCGTCACAAATTGACCCAGTCACTGGCGAGCGACCAGACCCACTGGAAAGCTTCAACCGCACAATGTGGGATTTCAACTACAAAGTAGCTGACCCGTATTTGCTCAAGCCCGTCGCGCAAGGCTGGAAAAACCATGTGCCAAAACCGCTAACCACCGCGCTGACCAACGCAGCAAACAACCTTGATGAGCCCGCCAGCTTTGTCAACCGACTGCTTGAAGGCGAGTTCCAAAAAGCAATGGTGCATTTCAACCGTTTTTGGATCAACTCGATTTTCGGCCTGTTCGGCTTTATGGACATCGCCAGCGCAAGCGAGCCACTGCAAATCACGGGCAACCGCACTTTTGGTGACACGCTCGGCACCTGGGGCGTAGGCAGTGGTCCTTATGTGATGCTGCCGCTTTATGGGCCAGCCACGCCGCGTCAAGATCTCGGGCGCTTGGTGGATTACACCTATCCAACACTGTCGATGCTCGGACCGTGGTCTTGGTTAAAAACGGGCATTCAAGCCATCGACACCCGTGCTAAATTGCTCAGCCAAGATGCTGTGCTCGAGCGCTCACAAGACCCATACTTAACCGTGCGTGAGGCCTATTTCCAAAACTTGGAATTTAAAATTCACGACGGCAAAAGCGCACAAGACGCTCAAGAACAACTCTCAAACGATGTAATAAACGACGTAGATTAAGAAGGATTAATACATGGAAATCACCCTGACCCAACGCCTGATTTTAGTCAATCAATACGAATTGATGGCATTATTAGACCAAAACAACGCCGAAAAATATAAACGTATGCAACGCATTATTCAAGGCGGCTACAAACTGGAAATGAAAGAATTATATAAAGATTTCAGTGAGTTAAGTGAAGAAGAATGCAACACTGTGCGCGCTACCCTGGAAATGTATCAAGCCTTGCAAGTCTCCTACAACAACCTTGCAGATAAAGGCGATTTAACCGCACACCGCTTGAAGTTCCTAGGCTATTGCGGCATTCGTGAGAAAAAATACCTCAACTACCTCGGCTTTGTAGCGCAAACGGACAAAAACTTCCGCGAATTGGTGCAATGCCCGAACGGCTGCGACGCACAAACACCTATGTGGGATAAATATGTGAAAATGCTCGACGCATGGAATCAATGCCCACGCAAATTCCACTTAAGCCTTGCAGAAATTAAACAAGTATTGAATGCCTAATATGCAAAGTGCGGTTATCTTACCGCACTTTTATTGATTTAAAGCGCGTTGATAAGTGCCTGCACCATGTGCGAAGATTGCTTGGCAGCAAGCGGTAAAAATTCATCGAACGACAGGTGAGAGATTTTGTCGGCCACATCGGAAATCGCGCGAATCACGATAAACGGCGTGCCGAAAGCGTGGCAAACTTGCGCGATCGCCGCCGCTTCCATTTCCACCGCAATCGCATCAGGGAAATCTGCTTTGATACGCGCAATTTGCGCCTCGCCATTGCAAAACATATCGCCACTGCAAATCAGCCCACGCACCGCACTTTGCCCTTGCTCGCGCAACACGCGCTCACTGAGCGCAAGCAGTTTTTCATCGCTGTCAAAACGCGCAGGGTTGGCTGGCAATTGCCCTGCGGCGTACCCAAATGCGGTGACATCCACATCGTGGTGCGCTGTTTGAGTTGAAATCACCACATCGCCCACATTTAGGCGCGGGTCGATGCCGCCAGCCGAGCCTGTATTGATCACCACGCTCGGTTGTGCTTTCAGTAAAAGTGCGGTCGTGGCCATGGCAGCCGCCACTTTACCAATGCCTGATTGCACCAGCGCCACGTGTTTTTCACCTAATATGCCTTGATAAAGGGTACTGTTGCCAATATTTTCTTGCTGCACATTGTGCATGGCGCTTAATAAAATCTCAATTTCTTGCGCCATCGCGCCGATAATTGCAATGCTCATTACTTTTGCTCTGTTTTACGATTTAAAATATGGGAAATAAGATAATCTAATACGGCAAACGTGTAGTCATCATTATATAATGTGCTGCGTGTAAGCACATACTCGCCATTAATCACCACAAACGGCACAGTAAATACGCCATAACGCTCTGAGCGCTCAACAGCTTGTTTAGCCTGTTCAACAATAAGATCAGAGCGTAACATCGTTAAAAAGGCGTCAGGTGAAATATCATGCTCAACAAGCCAATAATACAGATTTTTGGCATCCACCAATGAGGTTTTACCTTGATTCACGGCGCTATCAAAAATCAGTAACTCCGCTAAATCGCGTTTATCCATTGCCACCAAGCCGTTGAACACATTGGCACTAAAAAGTGCGGTGCTGAGCGCCACAGGATAAACATTAAGCACAACTTGCTCATCGTGCAGGCGTTGATACAAAATCAAATTATCATACGCGGTCGAGCAATACGGACATTCGTATGTAAAAAAAAGGCTAATCTCAATGCGATCATCACCCGCTTTGGGTTCAAGTGCTATCGGGTCTTTGTAAGAGAAAAAATCTTTGCCATCTTTAAACACCACACCTTTGGCTGGCTGGCTTGACGGAGTTTGCGCAGGCTGCGCAACCGCACTTTGCTCATTGACCGCACTTTCACCCTTTGCCTCGCCAGATGGCACAGCCGCAAGTACCCCCCCCATCAGGCAGGTGGTTAAAATAACAATGCGAGCGATATGGCTGAAAATGTTCATGGGGCGTTCCTGTTGTACAATCGGATCTATTCTAGCGCATTTTACAGCGGTTGTAGAGTATCAACGATCAATTGCAAATTCCGTCTCCCTTGATATTCATTAATATCCAAACGATAAACTAAACGTGCACGTTTAATGGAAAAATCAGGGTAAAGTTGCGGATCAACATTAAACGCAATCGCATCAAACAGTTGGTTGCTCACCGCTGGCTGAACCAGCATTTTTAGGTGTCGCCCCGCCAGCAGCCGCTGTTGTAAGAGGATAAATTCACCGTCAAACAGCGGTTCAGGAAAGGCCTGCCCCCACGGACCTGCCGCTTGCAGTTTTTCGGCGGTTTCAAGGCAGAAGTCTGCTGCGCTCAGCTCGCCGTCAGTCCAGATCACAGAGATCAACTGTTCTGGTGTTAAAAGTGCAGTCACGGTTTGGTTCAACGCGTGTTGAAAATCATCAAAACGGGCTTGGCGAATGCTCAACCCTGCCGCCATAGCGTGCCCGCCAAATTGTAAAATCATATCGGGGTGCGTTTGATCAATGCGCTCAAGCACATCGCGCATATGAATGCCTTCAATCGAGCGTGCAGAGCCTTTTAAAATACCCTCTTGATCTTGCGTGAATGCCACCACGGGGCGATGAAAATGATCCTTAATGCGTGAAGCCAAAATCCCCAGCACACCTTGGTGCCAGTCTTCTTGATACAACGCCAGCGCCATCGGCAAATTATCCAGGGCGCTTAAGCGCTCACACACCACCATCGCCTCTTGTTTCATGCCTTGCTCGATGCTTTTACGGGTTTGGTTGAGATCATCAAGATCTTGCGCGAGGCTACGCGCGTGCGCCATGTCATCACTGAGCAGCAGCTCTACGCCAACACTCATATTATCCAGCCGCCCTGCAGCATTAAGCCGTGGGGCAATCGCAAAACCCAAATCACTGGCTGTGAGGCTTGCAAGGTTGCGCTTAGCCACTTCCACCAGTGCTTTGATGCCCATGCAACAATGTCCTGCTTGAATGCGCTGTAACCCTTGAAAAGCCAAAGTGCGGTTATTTTTGTCCAACGGCACCACATCCGCAATCGTACCGAGCGCGACCAAATCGAGTAAATCGGCAAAATTGGGGACGCGCTGCCCATCAAATGCGCCTTGTGTTCGCAATGCACTGCGCAGCGCCAACATCACATAGAAGGTGACGCCAACGCCAGCGAGCGATTTTGAAGGAAATGGACAATCGGTCAAATTCGGGTTAACAATCGCATCCGCTGCAGGCAACGTCTCTGGCGGAAGATGATGGTCGGTTATCAGCACCGAAATACCGTGAGCTTTGCACCACGCCACGCCGTCAAGCGACGACACGCCGTTATCCACGGTGATAAGCAAATCCACGCCCTTATCAAATGCCATTTTGGCAACGGCCACACTCAAGCCGTAACCTTGCTCAAAGCGGTTAGGCACCAAATAATCCACATGGGCAAAGCCAAGCATACGCAGCGCACGTACCGCCAAGGCGGTAGAAGTGGCGCCATCGGCATCGAAATCCCCCACAATTACAACGCGAGATTGTGCTAAAAGTGCGGTTTTAAGCAACTCGACCGCACTTTCAATACCCGTGAGCGCATGGGGTGGCAAAAGCGACGGCAAAGTGCGGTCAAGCGCGTCGTCGCAGGTGACGCCACGGCTAGTGTAAATCCGATTAAGCAAAGGGTCATCACAAACAGTATGCTGCGATGGCGTGCGACGTTGAATGCGTTTATTCACGGTGATCCTTAAAAATAAACCCTGCGATGCAGGGTTTGGTCATTAATGCTCGCTGTCTAATGCTTTAAGTAACTCTTTTGGCTTTAAATACCCGCCCAGCACGGTGCCAGTGTCGGTGACAATCGTCGGCGTGCCTTGTACGCCATATTGCAAACCGAGTGCGTATTGCTTCGCCACCACATTCGCTTTCACTAAATTTTTCGGCAGCTCGCCATTTTCCGCTTTATTTAAGGCTTCATTACGATCTTTAGCCACCCAAATAGCTTCCATTTGTTGCGCCGATTTTGCACTCAAGCCACCGCGTGGAAAGGCTAAGAAACGTACGGTGATACCCAAATCGTTATACTCTTTAATCTGTTGAAACAACAAATGACAGTAATGGCAGGTAATATCCATAAATACGGTTACGACGTATTTCTGCTGCTTAGCTGGATAAACAATCATGTCCTTTTCCATCGCATTTAGTTTACCGAGCAACAATTTTTCTTTGAGATTTTCAAAATCGCCATTCGGCTTAATTTTAATCAGATCCCCTTGCAGCACATAATCGCCATTTTCGCTGACATAAAACACACCTTGATCAGTAATCGCCGCTTTAATGCCCGCCAACGGTGTGGCTTGAATATCAATGTTGGTCATGCCCAGATTGGTCAGCTTATTTTCAAGTTCTCCAGCTAACGCTGAGGTTGCTGCAATACTCACAGCTAATGCAAGCGCTAATTTTTTCATGCAATATCCTTATTTTCGTCCAATTTCGTCAGTCACCTGACCATAAATCATCAACGTGAACACCACTGTGCCACCCAAAATATTCCCAAGTGCGGTCGGACCTAAAAAGGTAACAAAATAGTCATACAAATTCGCCTGTCCTTGCATCACTAAATAGGCCATTTCCGCCGAGCCCACCACAACGTGAGTGAAATCACCTAAGGCAATCAAATAGATAAAGAAAAAGATCATGGCAAATTTGCCGTTGCCCACCGTTGGCATCATCCACACAATCGAGGCAATCAAAATGCCTGCTGGAATGCCGCGGAAAATATTATCACTCACCGACATATGCGCCACATGCTGCGCAATTTCGTTCATCGCCTGCACAAACTCAGGGTTGAACACATGATGATTTTGCAAGAAAAATGCTGCGATTGCCGTACCAACCAGATTGGCAGCAAACACTGTAATCCACAACTTCGATACTGCAATGATCTTTTTTAGACTCAATGGGTTAAATAATGGCACCACAGTGGTAATCGTATTTTCTGTAAACAGCTGCATGCGCCCCAAAATCACCAGCAAAAATCCTACCGTGTATCCCATATTGCTAATCAAGGGAGACCAAATAACATCTGGCATGTAGGCTGTGAATACCGCCTTGAAAATAAAGGAAAATGTGATTACAAGCCCAGCAGTGATGCCAGAAAATACCAACGCTTTGGTCGGGCGGGACAGCTCTTCAATCCCATCTTGGCGAATAATTTCATATAGCAAACGCGGGCTTAAACGCTCGTGTTCTTCTACCGCCATACGATCGCGGTAGGACAATTTACTGTTGCTTAACTCTGATTTCATATTGCTCCTACTATCAGGGTTGTCATTGCATTTCAAAAAAGTGCGCAAACTATAGCACAACTTCGTCCAAAATTAAAAAGTTTAGTATTTTACTCAGTTAAATTTCATCTATCAAAAAAAATGAATTTAGCTTATAATTATCCCCTTATGATCCCTGATAAACTGTTAATTATGTTTGAAATAAACCCAATTAAAAACCAAATAAAAGACATCAGCGAACGCACTCGTGTCCTTCGGGGGTATCTTTGACTTTGATGTCAAAGTCGAACGCCTAGAAGAGGTCAACGCTGAGCTAGAGCTGCCCGATGTGTGGAACACGCCTGAAAAAGCGCAAGCACTCGGCAAAGAGCGGGCGAGTTTAGAGAGTGTAGTTAATACCATTAAACAGCTCGAACAGGGGCTGGAGGATGTAGACGGCTTATTAGAACTCGCCATCGAGGCCGATGATGAAGAAACATTCAACGAGGCTGTCACAGAACTGGCACAGTTAGAGCAACAGATCGCAAAGCTCGAATTTCGCCGAATGTTCAGTGGCGAGCAAGACGCAAGCGATTGCTATGTGGATTTGCAAGCAGGTTCTGGTGGTACTGAGGCGCAAGATTGGACGGAAATGCTGCTGAGGATGTATCTGCGCTGGGCAGAAAGCAAAGGCTTTAAAACTGAGCTAATGGAAGCCTCCGATGGCGATGTTGCAGGCATTAAATCGGCCACTATTAAAATCAGTGGTGAATACGCTTTTGGTTGGCTGCGCACCGAAACAGGCATTCATCGCCTCGTGCGCAAAAGCCCGTTTGATTCCAACAACCGCCGCCACACCTCGTTTAGCGCGGTGTTTGTCTACCCTGAAGTGGACGACAATATCGACATTGAGATCAATCCAGCCGACTTGCGCATTGATGTTTATCGCGCCTCAGGAGCAGGTGGTCAGCACGTTAACCGAACCGAAAGTGCGGTGCGCATCACCCACTTACCGAGTGGCATTGTGGTGCAGTGTCAAAACGACCGCTCACAACACAAAAATAAAGATCAGTGTATGAAGCAGCTCAAAGCCAAACTCTATGAAATGGAGCTACAAAAGCAAAATGCCGAAAAACAAGCCCTTGAGGACAGCAAATCCGACATCGGCTGGGGCAGCCAAATTCGCTCTTATGTGCTTGACGATGCACGGATTAAAGATCTGCGCACAGGCGTTGAAAATCGCAACACCCAAGCCGTACTCGATGGCGATTTAGACAAATTTATCGAAGCCAGCCTTAAGGCTGGGTTGTAACCGAAAAGTGCGGTTCGCCGCCACAAGATTCAGGACAAAATGATGACAGACCAACATTCAGAATTAGACCTCAACGGCGAGATGTTAGCGCGCCGTGAAAAATTAAACCAATTACGAAGCCTAGGCAACGCATTTCCGAACACCTTCCGCCGCGACAGTTTGGCAGCCGATCTCCATGCGCAATATGAGCAAGAAGACGGTGAAAAACTAAAAGAAAGTGCGGTTGACGTGGCCGTTGCGGGGCGTGTGATGACACGACGCAAAATGGGTAAAGCCAGCTTTGTGACGCTTTCTGATATGAGTGGCAAAATCCAGCTCTATATCGCTCGCGACACTTTGCCTGAAGGGCAATATGCTGACTTTATGGCGATGCTCGATTTAGGCGATATTATGGGCGCAAAAGGCACACTCTTTAAAACTAAAACAGGCGAGCTGACTGTGCGTTGCTCAGCCGTTGAATTGCTCACCAAAGCCTTGCGCCCACTGCCAGATAAATTCCACGGCCTTGCCGACCAAGAAATGCGCTATCGCCAGCGTTATCTTGATCTGATCAGCAACGAGCAATCTCGCCGCACCTTTATGATCCGCTCCAAAGTGATTGCAGGTATTCGCAACTACTTCACCAGCAAAGGCTTTATGGAAGTCGAAACCCCGATGCTGCAAGTGATCCCAGGCGGTGCGTCGGCGCGTCCGTTTATCACTCACCATAATGCGCTCGATATTGATATGTATCTGCGCATCGCCCCTGAACTGTTTTTAAAACGCTTAGTGGTTGGCGGTTTCGAGCGGGTGTTTGAATTAAATCGCAATTTCCGCAATGAAGGCGTTTCAGTGCGCCACAACCCAGAATTTACGATGTTGGAATACTACCAAGCTTATGCTGACTATCACGATTTAATGGACAACACCGAAGAGCTGTTGCGCCAATTGGCACTGGACATTCTCGGCACAACCATCGTCCCTTATGGCGAGTATGAATTCGACTTCGGCAAGCCGTTTGAGCGCATCACCATGCACGATGCCGTGCTGAAATATGGGGCGGAAAAAGGCATTGTGAAAGATGATTTATATGACCTCGAACGCGCCAAAGCTGTGGCAGAAAAATTAGGCATTGAGGTGCAAAAATCCTGGGGCTTGGGCAGCCTGGTCAATGCAATCTTCGAAGAAGTGGCGGAACATCACTTAATTCAACCGACCTTCTTAATGGCACACCCTGCGGAAATTTCACCACTGGCTCGTCGCAACGACGACAACCCAGAGGTCACCGACCGCTTTGAACTCTTTATCGGCGGTCGCGAAATCGGCAACGGCTTCTCCGAGCTGAACGATGCCGAAGATCAAAATGCCCGTTTTGATGCCCAAGTGGCCGCCAAAGAGGCAGGCGACGATGAAGCCATGTTCAAAGATGAAGACTTCGTAGTCGCCCTTGAGCACGGTCTGCCACCAACCGCAGGCGAAGGCCTAGGCATCGACCGTCTCGCTATGCTCTTTGCCAACGCTCCATCGATTCGCGATGTCATTTTGTTCCCAGCGATGAAGCATAAAGCCTAAAATCAAAGTGCGGTCAGTCGCAGTGATGATAAAGCCTAGCGTTAAGCTAGGCTTTTTGTGCTTACAAAGTCTTGGCAAATTGTTTGATGAGTGCTTTAAAATCTATGCCGAGTTTTGGGTGTTGTACGCCGTATTCGAGGATGGCTTGGAGGTAGCCGAGTTTATCGCCACAATCGAACGTGCGGCCAGTCATGTAAAAGGCCTCGACGGGCTCTTTTTCGATCAGCATGTCCACCGCATCGGTGAGTTGGATTTCATCGCCCACACCAACAGGGGTTTTGGCTAGTAACGCCCAAATGCTCTCTGAGAAGACGTAGCGGCCAACAACCGAAAGATTAGACGGCGCTTTTTCAGGGGCGGGTTTTTCCACAATGTTGCGGATGACCGCACTTTGTTGCTGTTCGTTTAAGGTTTCGCCTGCGCAATCAACAATGCCGTAGTTGCTCACTTCATCATCCGCTACGGGGGCAACCATGATCTGACTGGCATGGGTTTGCTCAAAGCGTTTTATCATCGCCGCTAAGTTTTCTGTGGCTTGATCAGCGGTGAAATCCGCCAAAATCACATCAGGCAGCACCACAGCAAAAGGCTCATCGCCCACTAGCGGCTTGGCGCACAGCACGGCGTGGCCGAGACCTTTGGCGTAACCTTGACGCACGTGCATAATGGTAACATCGTGCGGAATAATTGACCGCACCTCATCAAGCAATTGACGTTTGACGCGCTTTTCAAGTATGGATTCAAGTTCATAGGAGGTATCAAAATGGTTTTCAATTGAATTTTTTGATGAGTGCGTTACTAAAATAATTTCTTTAATACCCGCTTTAACACATTCTGTCACCACATATTGAATCAATGGCTTATCCACAATAGTTAACATTTCTTTGGGAATGGCTTTGGTGGCAGGCAACATACGTGTGCCCAGACCAGCTACAGGAATAATCGCTTTCATTGTCAATCCTTTTTGATCACATCTCGCTTGCATTCTAGCAAGTTTTAGCCAACACTCAATAAAAAATACGCCACATCATGTGGCGTATTAAGACAAAGTGCGGTTATTGGCGCAGGAGATCTAACACTTCTTTCGTTTTTTGTTCCATAAGTGCTTTATCACCGCGAGTTTCAAGGTTCAATCGCACCACAGGCTCAGTATTGGAGCTGCGCAAATTGAAGCGCCAATCTAGGTACTCAATGCTGATACCGTCGATTTCATCCACGCGCAGCGCGTCTTTTTCGAAGTGCGCGCGTACGCGGGCAATAGCGGCTTTCGCATCTTGCAATTTGCTGTTGATTTCCCCTGGTGATGGGTAGGTTTCTAGGCGATCCCCTACTAATTGTCCGAGTGATTTGCCTGTGGTGCACAGCAGTTCTGCCGCTAAAAGCCATGGGATCATACCACTATCACAATAGAAAAAGTCTCGGAAGTAGTGGTGCGCACTCATTTCGCCACCGTAAACAGCGTCAACGGCGCGCATTTTTTCTTTAATGAATGAGTGGCCTGATTTCGACATCACTGGCTCGCCACCGAGTTCTTCCACCAATTCCACCGTGTTCCAGATCAGGCGTGGATCGTAGATAATTTTCGCACCTTTATTTTTTTGCAAGAAAGCTTGAGCTAACAGGCCGACGACATAGTAACCTTCAATAAAGGTTGCGTTCTCATCGAACAAGAAGCAGCGGTCGAAATCGCCGTCAAAGGCAATGCCCATATCGGCTTTGTTGGACAGCACAGCATCAATAGTGTCTTGACGGTTTTCATGCAACAATGGGTTAGGAATGCCGTGTGGGAAGGTGCCGTCTGGGTTGTTGTAAACCTTGATAAATTCCACTGGTAAAGCTTTCGCTTTAAAACGTTTTTCCAGCTCATCAACCACATGCCCCGCCGCACCGTTGCCTGAGTTAACCACTAATTTGAGTGGTTTTTTCTTGAAATTGTCCAAATCAACATAAGTGAGGAGATGGTCAACATACTCTTGCAGTACGCTATGTTGTTTATATTCGCCACGTTTAGCCACTGCTGGGAAATTATTTTCTTCTGCTAATCGTTGGATATCCGCTAAGCCGCTGTCTGCACTGATTGGGCGGGAGCCCGCACGCACAAACTTCAAGCCATTGTAGTCCATTGGGTTATGACTGGCGGTCACTTCAATCCCACCATCAACACCCAAAAAGGATGTAGCGAAATAAATTTCTTCTGTGCCAGTAAGACCGAGATCAATCACATCCACACCCGCGTCTAACAAGCCGTTGGTCAGTGCGCTTTTTAATTCTTTGGAGCTTAAGCGTACATCCCCACCCACAACCACATTTTTCGGTTGTAAGAACTGCCCAAAAGCACGCCCAATGCGATAAGCGATGTCTTCGTTAAGCTCATCACCAAGGCGACCACGTACATCATAGGCTTTAAAACAAGTTAGTTTTGTCATTTTATACTCCAATACGTTCAATTACACGGTTTCAGGTTCTTTTTCAGCCTCTTTCAGCCGAAGATAAATTTCTTCACGGTGCACGGTGATCTCTTTGGGCGCACTCACGCCAATTTTCACTTGGTTGCCACGCACACTTAAAATAGATATTGAAATGTCTTCCCCTATCAGTAAATTTTCACCAACTTTCCTTGTTAGAATAAGCATACCTTTGTCTCCGACATTTAAATCTCTCTATGATGGTATACGTTGATAATACTTTATTTAATAAAAAAAAGTGATCAGCAAAAGTCTAAAATGTGCGGTAGTACACAAAATAAAAGCAGGTTACCCTGCTTTTATCATTTATTTAACTTAATTTATTCTCAAGCCATGTTTTCGCACAGCTCAGAGCAATAGGCACATCGTCCACTTGGCTACCACCCGCCATCGCCAAATCAGGCCGTCCACCACCTTTGCCGCCGACCGCTTGCGCCATCACATTGACCAGCTCTCCAGCTTTAAGTTTGTCGGTGAGGTCTTTGGTGACGCCAGCAATCAAGTTGACTTTGCCATCCAGCACACTAGCAAAGGCCACCACACCACTACCAAGTTGATTTTTCAAATCATCCACCAAAGTACGCAATGCTTTAGCATCTACACCATCGAGTTTGTACAAGATGACTTTCACGCCACCAATTTCTTGGTATTGTTTCGCCAAATTACTACCCGCTTGCAGTGCAGCTTGCGCTTGTAGCTGTTGTAAGCTTTTTTCATTACGTTTGTTACGCTCAAGCAGTTGCTGCACCTTGTCCACCACACCATTGACGTCGGTTTTCAACAGATCCGCACTTTGTTGCAATACGCGCTGTTGTTGGTGTAACCAATTGATGGCGTTTTGCCCCGTCACCGCCTCAATGCGACGAATACCTGAGGCAATCGCGCCTTCAGAAATAATTTTGAACAAGCCAATATCCCCTGTGCGTTTGGCGTGGATACCGCCACACAATTCGGTGGAAAAATCCCCCATCGTCAGCACGCGCACACGCTCGCCATATTTTTCACCAAACAACGCCATCGCGCCTTTGGCTTTGGCTGCCTCAATATCCATAATCTCAGTTTCGATCGGATAATTTGACCGCACTTTGGCATTCACAAGGTTTTCAATTTCAATCAGTTGCGCTTTACTGATGGCTTCAGGTTGCGAGAAGTCAAAACGCAGAATCGTGTCAGACACCAGCGAGCCTTTTTGGCTGACATGGGTGCCAAGCACTTGGCGTAAGGCAGCATGAAGCAAGTGCGTTGCCGAGTGATTAAGTGCGGTCGCCCCACGGCGATCGCTGTCCACCGTGGCGCGCAACAACTGACCAATGCGAATCTCGCCTTGTGTCAGCTCACCAATATGCCCGAACACTTTGCCATATTTTTGCGTGTCTTTCACCGCAAATTGCACACCTTCGGCTTCCAATACACCACTGTCGCCAATTTGACCGCCCGATTCACCATAAAATGGCGTGCAATCAAGCACCACCACACCGCCTTGACCTGTGCTTAAGCGTTCAACTGGCTTGCCATCGTGGAACAATGCCACCACCGATGCCTCGCCTTGCGCTTGGCTGTAGCCATTAAATTCGGTTTCGCCGTCCACGCGAATCACATTGCTGTAATCCACTGAGAAATTGCTCGCCGCTTGCGCTTGTTTGCGCTGATGATCCATTGCCGCATCAAAACCCGCTTGATCCACTTGAATGTCTTTTTCACGGCAAATATCCGCAGTCAAATCGTATGGGAAGCCGTAGGTATCATAGAGTTTGAAGACCACATCACCCGAGAGCACGCCGTCTTTCACGCTGCTTTTCAAAGCGTCGTCAAGCAACACCAAGCCACGCTCAAGGGTGCGGGCAAATTGCTCTTCTTCTTGTTTGAGCAATTTTTCGATCATCGCTTGATGTTGTTGCAATTCTTGACCAGCCTCCGCCATCACGTCAATCAAGGTTGGCACCAGCTTGTAGAAAAACGTTTCGCGCGCGCCTAATAAATGTCCATGGCGCACAGCACGGCGGATAATACGGCGCAACACATAACCACGCCCTTCGTTGGATGGCACCACACCATCGGCAATCAAATAAGCACACGAGCGGATATGATCAGCAATCACGTTAAGAGATTTATTTTTTAAATCCGTGCTGCCGACAATCTCCGCGGTGGCGGCCACAAGGCGTTTAAAAATATCAATATCGTAATTGGAGTTAACGTGCTGCAACACTGCTGCAATCCGCTCAAGCCCCATGCCTGTGTCCACAGACGGTTTCGGCAGCGGCAGCATTTCGCCGTCCGCTTGACGGTTGAATTGCATAAACACCACATTCCAAATCTCGATATAACGGTCGCCGTCTTCTTCAGGAGAGCCTGGAGGGCCGCCCCAAATATGATCGCCGTGATCGTAGAAAATCTCGGTACACGGGCCGCACGGGCCAGTATCACCCATTTGCCAGAAGTTATCGGAAGCATAAGGCGCACCTTTGTTATCGCCAATACGCACAATGCGCTCGGCAGGCACGCCGATTTCATCATGCCAAATGCCGTAGGCCTCATCATCACTTTCATACACCGTGACCCACAGTTTTTCTTTCGGCAAACCAAGCCACTGGCTGGAGGTCAAAAATTCCCAGGCAAAGTGGATCGCATCGTGCTTGAAATAATCCCCAAAGCTAAAATTCCCCAGCATTTCAAAAAAGGTATGGTGGCGCGCTGTATAACCCACGTTTTCAAGGTCATTGTGCTTGCCGCCAGCACGTACACAGCGTTGTGCGGTGGTGGCACGGGTGTAGGCGCGCTTGTCTTGGCCTAAAAATACGTTTTTAAATTGGTTCATACCCGCATTGGTAAACAGCAATGTCGGGTCGTTGTCTGGCACCAGAGAACTACTTGGCACCACTTCATGCCCGTGAGAGGCAAAAAATGCTAAGAAATCTCGGCGAATATCCGCAGTGGTTTTCATCATTATTCCTATTAACTTGCTTTCATTTAACGTACTATTTTGGCATAAAAAAACGGTAGGGGGAATTTTTTCACCGCACTTTGTCATAAAAAACCGCACTTTGATCGAAAACCAAAGTGCGGTCAAACAAAAAGTGCGGTTTATTCGTCTTTCAACGGCACCACCAACATATCAATAGTGATGTTGTTCATGACCTGACGAGTCGAGGAGATGAGTTTACTCCAGAAATCTTGGTGATGACCTGTCACCAGCAAATCGGCATCATAGCGCTTAATCGCTTCTTTCAACACTTGCTCCAAATCCCCTGTGCCACTGAGTTTTTCGGTGATAGGGTAGGGTGACGACGACGCCAGCTGATTGAGTGCATCATGGGTTTCTTGTGAGATTCTGTCTTGCATAGACGACATATTCACATCAATCAACCCCGTATAAAGGTCGGAAAAATTGACATCCACATGCACTAGCGACAATTTTGCTTGATGGCGCTGCGCAATATCCGCCGCTTTATTTAACAAAACAGCACTGTCTTCAGAAAGATCAACTGCAACGAGAATGTGTTTATACATACGCCCTCCTTGAACAAGGTTTAACCATCCATCTTCGTTGCGAGCATAATAACACGTTGAAATGAAAAAGAGAGTGTGCTGGATCACAGTTCACATAAATTTTTAAACAGGGCTAGACACCGCACTTTTTGCTTTCTATAATCGCAAGCGCTTTAATTCGTTTATTTATAGCGCAAGTTTTGTGTATAAAAAATGAATTCGCACACACGCTGCGTGTGCGTCAATTTATTTTTGTATCTGCTTGTGCCTTCGGTGAAGGACAATGTATGACAACCTGGCAACAATTTAAACAACACTATCTCATTTCGTTTTGGAATCCAACGCTCGCTGTCATAGCAGCTGGCATTCTTTCAACTTATTATTTTGGCCTAACAGGCACCTATTGGGCAGTCACTGGTGAATTCACTCGTTGGGGAGGACATCTTTTGCAAGCCTTTGGGGTGGATCTCTCTAGTTGGGGCTATTTTCAGCTCATCGGCATGCAAGGCAACATTTTCACCCGCGTTGATGGCGTGATGATTTTGGGCATGTTCACAGGCTGCTTGGCTGCGGCACTGTGGGCAAACAACGTCAAAATTCGCCTGCCGAAAAACCGCATCCGCATCGCTCAAGCGCTGCTCGGTGGGGCAATTGCTGGTTTTGGTGCACGGCTGGCGATGGGCTGCAACCTCGCGTCGTTTTTCACCGGCATCCCGCAATTTTCCCTGCACGCTTGGCTGTTTACGCTGACCACCGCCATTGGCACCTATTTCGGCGCCAAGTTCACCCTGTTGCCGCTATTTAAAAGCAAAGTCACCCTCAAAGCCTATCAAAAAGAACCCGCGGTGGTGGACGAAAAACGCAAAACGCGCCGTTTTCGCTTAGGCATGGGGATCTTTTTCACTTTTATCTTGACCGCACTTTATGTGTTCACATTTAATAGCAAGCTAGGCTTTGCGATGCTGGCAGGCTTAGGCTTTGGACTACTGATTGAACGCGCGCAGATCTGTTTTACCTCCGCATTTAGGGACTTATGGCTCACAGGGCGTGGGCTGATGCTTAAAGCGATTATCTACGGCATGTTAATCAGCACCATCGGCATTTTCAGCTATCTAGCGCTTGGTATGTCGCCCAAAATTATGTGGGCGGCACCCAGTGCGCTTATCGGCGGCTTATTGTTCGGCTTCGGTATTGTGCTTGCGGGCGGCTGTGAAACGGGCTGGATGTACCGCGCGCTAGAAGGACAGGTGCATTTTATGTGGGTTGGGATCGGTAACGTGCTTGGCTCCACCGCGCTGGCGGCAGTGTGGGACGATATTGCACCGCACTTGGTGTTCAATTTCCCCAAAATCAACTTGCTTGAGTGGGCAGGCACGCAAGGTGGCTTGTTGCTCAATTACGCGCTCATGGGCTTATTACTCCTCGCTGTCATTGCGTGGGAGCGACACTTACTGGCTCGCCGTCGCGCACAACTGAAGCAAACGTCAACCGCACTTTAGGAGGCATTATGTCATCATTCACCCCCAACTATACTTTAGATATGCGCGGCGAGCCGTGTCCATATCCTGCTATTGCCACCTTGGAAGCAATGGCGGAGCTTAAGCATGGCGAAATATTGGAAGTGATCAGCGACTGCGCGCAATCGATCAATAATATTCCCAAAGATGCGGAAAATCATGGTTACAAAATGCTCAAAATAGAACAAAACGGTGTTACAATTCACTATTTCATCCAAAAATAATCGATTTAGCATTTGCATTTGATTCTTTTCAAACAATTTGCTATACTCAAACGCAAATAATAAAGATAAGGACAGATAATAACCCTTGTCCATAATAACAACATATTTCTTAGCCACGCTTGCGTGGCTTTTTTTTGCCTAGATCAAGGGCTTTGGCGCAAATTACTTGATTTTTCACCCGCGAAAGCGTAACATTCGCAACAATTTAGTCATTCGAGGAATATACGTTGGACAGTCACAGTCGAAACTGGTTTACTTTTCGTTTTTGATACCCTCTCCATCGAGCTTCCTCGGCGAGTGTATCACTGATAAGTTACGGCTCGCCCGCCAATTTCCCATTTTCCCTGTCTAATCTATGTTCACAAGCCATAGGATAGAATTTTATGATTGGGGCTTTTGCTTTAGACAATGCACGCTTAGTGCGCGTTGATGATACATCACACAACCTAAACTCCGCCATTTGGATTGACTTGCTTGACCCAACGCGGGAAGAACGTGAAATGCTGCGTGATGCACTCGGTCAAAGTTTGGCATCCTACCTTGAATTGGAAGACATCGAAGCATCCGCGCGCTTTTTTGAAGACGAAGACGGCTTGCACCTGCACTCCTTTTTTTATTGTGAAGATGAAGATGACTACGCCGACATCGCAACCGTCGCATTTACCGTGCGCGACGGGCGGCTGTTTACCCTGCGCGATCGCGAACTGCCCGCCTTTCGGCTTTATCGTATGCGTTCACGCAGCCAAAAACTGATGGAATGTAACGCCTACGAATTGCTGCTGGATCTGTTTGAAACCAAAATTGAGCAGCTCGCCGATGTGATTGAAACCATCTACGCCGATTTGGAAAAGTTAAGCCACATTATCCTTGAAGGCAAGCAAGGCGAAGCCTTTGATGATGCGCTCGCCACGCTCACCGAGCAAGAAGACGTCAGCTCCAAAGTGCGGTTGTGTTTGATGGATACCCAGCGCGCACTGAGCTTTTTGGTGCGCAAAACACGCCTACCAGCCAGCCAGCTTGAGCAAGCGCGCGAAGTGCTGCGCGATATTGAATCCCTGCAACCACACAACGACACCTTATTCCAAAAAATCGACTTTTTGATGCAAGCGGCCATGGGCTTTATCAACATCGAGCAAAACCGCATTATGAAAATCTTCTCCGTGGCGGCGGTGATTTTCCTGCCACCGACACTGGTTTCTTCCACCTACGGCATGAACTTCGACATCATGCCAGAATTACACTGGGCGTTCGGCTACCCCTTCGCCCTTGGCTTGATGTTCTTAGTCGGCGTTATCCCATATTTTTATTTCAAACGCCGCGGCTGGCTATAACACAAACCGCACTTTTAAAGTGCGGTTTTTTATTCACAGGTAACTTCGCCCACTTGCCACTGGCCTGTGTCGCAGAGAGTAAGGTAAGGGGCGGTGGTGCGCCAGTCGCCGAGAACAAAGCGTTGTCCGTGCAAAACGCTGTGCTGTGCTTGGCGGTGGGTGTGCCCGTGAACAAGCACGCTCACGTTGTAGTGCGCCATAATGTGATCAACAAAGTGCGGTGCCACGTCCATGATATCAGCAGGCTTTTGCCCTTTCTGCCGTTGGCTGTCGCGGCGCATGTGGTTGGCAATCTTAAGGCGCCAGCGCAACGGCAAGGCGAGAAATAACGCTTGCAGCCAAGGTTGATGCACTATGCGGCGAAAGCGTTGATATGATGTGTCATCCATACACAACGTATCACCATGACAAAGAAGAATGGCTTGCCCCGCGTAGTGAATGCGATGGTAGCTTGGCAGCAAGGTCAAACCGCACTTTTGCGCAAATTGCCGCCCCAAAAGAAAATCGCGGTTGCCGTGTTGAAAATAAACCGCAATGCCTTGCTCGGTCAGCGCACGAATTTCCGCTTGCACAAGGCTGATCACACTGGATTGCTCGTCGTCCCCCACCCAAAATTCAAACAAATCACCTAAAATATAGAGCGCTTGACTGGCTCGCCCTTGCGTGCGCATAAAACGCACAAAACAGTCACTCAAGTGCGGTCGTTCGTCACTCAAATGAAGATCAGCAATGAAGGTGATGTGTGCCATATTAACGCAAGCGTGTGGATAATTACGCTCAAAGATACACATATTCTGAGATTTTCGCTATACTTCTTGCAAAAATTTTAAGGGATTTGTCATGTTAGCCATTTTAAGAACCATTGTAGTAGTGGTTTGTGCCATTCTAATTTGTGTGCTAGGCACCGTTTATTCGCTTATTCGATTTAAAAATCCGAGTAATGTCGGCGTGATTGCTCGTTGGTTTGGGCGATTGCATCCCTTATTTGGCATTAAAGTAGAGCACCGCTTTCCAGCCAATGTCAACGATTTCGGCTCATGTATTTATATTGGCAATCATCAAAATAATTACGACATGGTGACAATGGCGTATATGGTACAGCCTAAAACCGTCAGCGTGGGCAAACGTAGCCTGCTGTATATCCCTTTTTTCGGTCTGCTTTATTGGGCCAGTGGCAATATTTTGCTTGACCGTGACAACAAAAGTAAAGCCCACTCCACGATGTCGCAACTGGCAAAACGCATTCAACGCGACCAACTGTCCATTTGGATGTTCCCTGAAGGCACACGCAGCCGTGGGCGGGGTTTATTGCCGTTTAAAACGGGCGCATTTCATGCCGCACTGGCCGCGCAAGTGCCCATTGTGCCAGTGTGCTGCTCAAGTCTGCACAATAAAATTAAACTCAATCGTTGGGATAATGGCAAGGTGATTTGCGAAATGCTGCCGCCGATTGATGTCAGCGGCTTTAGTCGCGACAATGTGCGTGAGTTAGCCAACCATTGCCACGCGATTATGGAGGCTAAAATTGCCGAACTCGACGCTGAAATCGCCCATGAAAAACGCACCTAATTTGCCCCTTTCACGCAGGGCACTGCTCAAACACACCGCCGTGCTCGGTGCAGGTGCATTGTTGCCAAACATCGCGCTGGCGCAAAAAGGGCGCGCGCTGCCAATTCCGCCATTGTTGGATGTCGGCCGCGGCAAGCCAGTGTTGCTGTCGATGACGCGCACTCAAACGCGCTTTTTAGACGGCAATAAAGTCGATGTGTGGGGCTTTAACGGCGCCTATCTTGGCCCGACCATCAAATGTAAGCAAGGGGATTTTGTCCGCCTTAACTACCGTAATCAACTAGAGCAAGCGGTGTCTTTAACCGTGCAAGGCTTGCAAGCCAGCGGCGAGCTGCTCGGCGGAGTAGGCAAAGTGTTTCAGCCCAATAGTGAGTGGTCGCCCGTCATTCCCATTACA
This sequence comes from Spirabiliibacterium pneumoniae, assembly GCF_014884995.1. Lineage (GTDB taxonomy): Bacteria > Pseudomonadota > Gammaproteobacteria > Enterobacterales > Pasteurellaceae > Spirabiliibacterium > Spirabiliibacterium pneumoniae. Next base: position 15,141 of record NZ_JABMII010000013.1, on the reverse strand, counting down.
CAAAACGCCGCCAGCTGTTGGTATCACGCCAACACACTTGCACACAGCGGCTATCAGGTTTACCGTGGATTACTTGGCTTGTGGCTCATTGAAGACAAAGACAGCCGCAAGGCGATGCTGCCAAATCAATATGGCGTGAATGACATCCCCCTGATTTTGCAAGATGTGCAACTTAACCGTCAAGGTGAGCAGCTGTTTAATCCGAATGTGTATCCGTTTTTAGGTAATCACTTGCTGGTGAACGGTGTTCAGGCGCCTTATCTTAACGTGGCGCGCGGTTGGGTGCGGCTGCGTGTGCTGAATGCTTCCCTTTCACGCAGTTATCAATTGAGCTTAGATAACGGCGCACAGATGGTTTTGTTGGCAGGCAATCTCGGCTTTGTGCCACAACAGCGCACTATTCAACAGCTTTTTTTAAGCCCAGGCGAACGCGCCGAAGTGCTGGTAGATATCAACGAAGGCAGTGAAGTGACCTTGATCACGGGCGAAAAACGCGGCTTTTTGCACAATCTGACCGCACTTTGGGCGGATGACAGTGAACTGAGCGACAACCGCGTGTTAACGCTGCGCCCAGAGGGCATGGTGTCTGCCTTTGCGCAAAAGCCATACATCAACGCCGCCTTGCAGTTTGACTCACCGATTGAGGTTGTGCGTGAGCGTGACTTTCACTTGGATGTGGACAACGCACTGCTCAATGGGCAACGCTTTGACCCACGACGCATCGATGTGAGCGCGAAACTCGGCAGTTATGAGCGTTGGAAACTCAGCAGCTCAACGCCAACGGGTTTTCGGATTGAAGGGGCAAAATTCTTAGTCGAGCGTGTTAATGGCAACAAGGTGGATCTAACCCAAGCCAGTTGGCGTGATACTTTATGGCTGAATGCGACCATGTCGGTGCTGGTGAAATTTGACAACATGTCCTCGAATAATTACCCGTTCACGTTTGGTGCGAGTGATTTTATCTTAGCTGACAAAGGCTGCCTGGGCATGATTGTGGTGCAATAGCGCAACCACACTTTGCCTTTTACAGCCCGAGGGCGTATTTCAGCGCGCGGTTTTTCAGCGGCGTGCATTTCTCCACCCCCAACAAAGCTAGATTGCGCGCAATTTTCAGCTGTAACAAAGGCTCTTTGAAACCCTTGTAAAATAGATCCATCCCTGTTTGCATCAGCAGATTATCTGGCTTTCTTCGCCGCTCGTAGCGCGCGAGCGTAGCGTCACTGGCAATATCTTGCCCTGCACGCTGCGCCTGTTCTATCACCGCTAAAAATACGGTAACATCTTTGAAGCCCAGATTGACGCCTTGCCCTGCCAGCGGGTTAATGGTGTGCGCTGCATCGCCGAGCAACACAATGCCGTCTTTATAATAGTCTGTGGCGTGGCGACGCACTAGTTCAAAGCTCGCTGCCTGCGTGGCTTGCACTCGTCCTAATCGAGTAGGAAACGCGCACATAATTTCATCGCTGAGCTTGTCTAAAGGTAGCCGCTGCAGCCGTTGAATGTCCGCTGGCGCGTCATACCACACTAGGCAGCCCTTGCGCCCTAACAATGGCAAAAAAGCGCGCGGCCCACTGTGATGAAACTGCTGCCAAGTGATGTCTTGTTGCTCAAGCTCAGTGTTAACCAGCACTAACATACAGCGCTGGCGATACTGCCAGCCGCTCAGGCCAATGTGAGCAATATTGCGCAACTGCGAGTTGGCACCATCGGCGGCCACCAGCAAAGGGGCGGCAAATTGCTCACCGTTGTCAAGGTGAACCTCCCAGTGCTGACCGCACTTTTGTATTTCAGCAATCGTACCGATACTGTGCGACAGCGTGTCAACATCCTCAAACGCGCGCCAAAGGCCGAGCTGCACCACGTTGTTTTCCACCATAAAACCCAACTCACTTAAGCCCAAATCTTGGGCGTTAAAGGTGGTTTCAAAGCCGTCAATTTCCCAAGTGGCGAGGCGCTTGTAAGGGCAGGTGCGCATGGCTTGAATGTGGCGCCAAGCGTTGAGCTGCTTGAGCAATTTCACCGAGCCTGCACTGATCGCCGAGATGCGAATGTCGTAATCGCTGTTGTGATCAAAGTGCGGTAGTGGGCTTCGCTCGATCAGTTGCACTGTCAATTTCTGCTGCGCCAGTCCCAACGCCGCCGCTGAACCGACCATTCCACCACCGACAACAATCACATCACACTGTTTCATATTTCACGCCCTTTCCCTTAACTTTATTATGGCTATTGTACCGAGATCGATAAATTTTACCATTAGATCGCGAAAATTTGCGTTTTTAACTAGTCAGCGAAAAAGCAAATCAGTAGAATAGCGATTTGCTTAAAATTTATAACATCCGCAATGTGCGGCAAATGAGATTATGACACAAAAACTCCATATCAAAACCTGGGGCTGCCAGATGAACGAATACGATTCATCTAAAATGGCGGACCTGCTCAACAGCACCCATGGCTTTGAGCTAACTGAAAATGCCGAAGAAGCCGACGTGCTGCTGCTCAACACCTGCTCCATTCGTGAAAAGGCGCAAGAGAAAGTGTTCCACCAACTCGGGCGCTGGAAAGATTTAAAGAAAACCAACCCGAACCTGGTTATTGGCGTGGGCGGCTGCGTGGCGTCACAAGAGGGTGCGCATATTCGTGACCGCGCGCCTTATGTTGACATTATTTTTGGGCCACAAACGCTGCACCGCTTGCCAGAAATGCTCAACCAAATTCGCGGCGGCAAAAATGCGGTGGTGGATGTCAGCTTCCCTGAAATTGAGAAATTCGACCGCCTGCCTGAGCCACGCGCTGAGGGGCCAACGGCATTTGTTTCCATTATGGAAGGCTGCAATAAATACTGCTCATTTTGTGTGGTGCCTTATACCCGCGGTGAGGAAGTGAGCCGCCCGCTTGATGACGTGCTGTTTGAAATCGCGCAACTCGCTGAGCAAGGAGTGCGCGAGGTGAACCTGCTGGGGCAAAACGTGAACGCCTATCGCGGTGCGACTTTTGACGGTGGCATTTGCACCTTCGCCGAATTGCTGCGCTTGGTGGCGGCGATTGACGGCATCGACCGCTTGCGTTTTACCACCTCGCACCCGATTGAGTTTAGTGATGATATTATTGATGTCTATCGCGACACGCCTGAGCTGGTCAGTTTCCTGCATTTGCCAGTACAAAGCGGCTCAGATCGCGTGTTAACCATGATGAAACGCAACCACACCGCACTTGAGTATAAATCGATTATTCGCAAATTGCGCAAGGCGCGCCCTGATATTCAAATTAGCTCCGATTTTATCGTTGGCTTCCCAGGCGAAAGCGCGGAAGATTTCCAACAAACCATGGATTTGATCGCGCAAGTCAATTTTGACATGAGCTTTAGCTTTATCTACTCCGCCCGCCCTGGCACGCCAGCGGCCGATATGCCTGATGATGTCAGTGAAGAAGAGAAAAAGCAGCGGCTTTATCTGTTACAACAACGCATCACCCAGCAAGCGATGCAATTTAGCCGCAAAATGCTCGGCACGGTGCAGCGCGTGTTGGTGGAAGGCCCGTCGAAAAAAGATATTATGGAACTGACAGGGCGCACCGAAAATAACCGTATCGTCAATTTCAAAGGGGACCCATCGATGATCGGTAAATTTGTCGACATTGAAATCACCGATGTGTGGACCAACTCTCTGCGCGGCAAGGTTATCCGCACCGAAGACGAGATGAACCTGCGCGTGCAACACTCACCGCAAGAGGTGATCTCCCGCACCCGCAAAGAAGACGAGCTCGGCGTTGGGCATTACCACGCCTAACCCCTGACCGCACTTTGCCTTCAAAGTGCGGTTATTCATTTAAGGGGCGCGTTTTCAAACCAACTTTCGAGAATAATGCACGCGGAAATGGAGTCAACTTTGCCTTTATCAAGCGCGCGAAAGCCACCACGGGCAAAGATTTCTGCACGTGCTTCCACTGTGCTAAGGCGTTCGTCGTGCAATTGTACACTCACCCCAAAGCGGCCGTGCAGACGTTGCGCGAATTTTTTGGCACGCTGGGTTAATGGCTGCTCGCTGCCGTCCATATTCAATGGCAAGCCAACCACCACCACTTTGGGCTGCCAATCTTTAATCACCTGCTCCACCGCCTGCCAGTTGGGTTGACCATTTTGCGCTTTGAACGCGCTCAACGCCTGCGCAGTGCCCGTAATGCTTTGCCCCACCGCGCAACCAATGCTTTTTTCGCCAAAATCAAACGCCAATGCGCAATAGCCCATCAGGCTCGCCCTCCTTCCATGCTTAGATCACTTGCTGAGATACCCAGCAGCGCAACCGCACTTTGCCAGCGTTGCGAATAAGGCGTGTCAAACAAAATGCGCGCATCACAAGGGGCAACCAGCCACATATTTTGTCGAATTTCCGCTTCCAATTGCCCAGCCGACCAGCTGCAACAGCCAATCGTCACCAAATAATGCTCAGGTGCGTTGGGCTTGCCGAGCGTTTCCAATACATCAAGGGAGCTGGTCAACCAAATATCAGAACTAATCGCTTCGCTACGCTCAAAAGGGGGAATACACTTGGAATGAAGCACAAAGCCTTTATCCAGATTGACGGGGCCGCCGAGCAGCACCACCGCATCCGAATCCACACGACGGTTATCCGCCATCATAAAATTGATTTTGCTCACCAGTTCTGCAATGCTGGTGTCGGTCATGCGGTTAAGCATCAAGCCCATGGCGCCGTCGTCGTTATGTTCGCACAAATAAATCACGCTGCGCTGAAAAAAAGGGTCGTCCATAGCAGGTGTTGCGATCAATAAATGGTGATGAAGTTGCCCCATTAGCCAAGGTCTCCAAAACAGACTTGAAGTGCGGTGATGGCGGTCAGAGCGGCAGTTTCCGTGCGCAACACGCGCGGACCGAGCAGCACTGAGCGAAAGCCGTTTTGCTCTGTCATCGCAATTTCTTGAGCCGATAGCCCGCCTTCCGCGCCAATCAAAAGACGAATGCCCGTTGCGTTAACATTTTTCAAGCCCGCGATACCGCACTTTGCTCGAGGGTGCAAGTTGAGCTTCAGTTCACCGCTCCCCTCCGCACACCATTGTTCCAGTTTCATCAGTGGACGAACCTCGGGCACACGGTTTCGCCCACATTGCTCGCAAGCGGCGATGGCAATTTTCTGCCACTGTTGCAATTTTTTTGCCATGCGTTGTTCGTCGAGCTTCACGCCGCAACGCTCAGACCACAGCGGAGTGATAACACTCACCCCAAGCTCGACCGATTTTTGAATCGTGAACTCCATTCGCTCCCCGCGCGAGATCACCTGCCCGAGGTGCAAAAATAGCGGTGACTCACGGTCATCTTGTTGCCCTTGCCCCAGCGCCACTTGCACGCGCTTTTTGCCTATTTCACGAATGGTGGCGGGAAAAGTGCGGTTGCTGCCGTCAAACAACACCAACGCATCCCCCACGTTCATGCGCAACACCCGCGCAACGTGGTTAACCGCATCGTCACTCAATTCGCAAATGGCATAATCAGATAAAGGCTCAGGGCTAAAAATTCGAGGGATTCGCATACTCTTTTCGGCTAGATAAAAATGAAATCATACCATTGAATGGCCTAAAACACTATTGAGGCGGAGAGAATAACGCAATGCTGCGCGCCCAAACCGCACTTTTGATGTCATCAGCACTTTCTTGGCGCAATTGGCACAGCGCCTCAAACACCTGCGCGATACGCGCTGGCTCATTAGGCTGACCTTGATAGCCATTAACGGGCATATCGGGGCTGTCGGTTTCTAACACCAACGCATCGAGAGGCAGCTGGCGAATCGCCTCACGGGTTTTGTTCGCGCGTGGGTAGGTGATGGTGCCACCCACGCCGATGGCATAACCGAGGTCAACAAAGCGCTTGGCCTGCACATAACTACCAGCAAAGCCGTGAATCACACCTTTTTTCGGCAAATCGATACGTTTTAAAAAGGTGTAGAGCTGATCGTGGCTGCGCCGTGAATGCAGGCTGACGGCTAATTGATGTTCTTGCGCAAGAAAAAGCTGCGCTTCAAGAAACTGGCACTGTTTGGCCCAATTTTCAGGCGTGATTAACTTCGCCACTGCGCGCTCCAGCCCGATTTCAGCAACCGCCACACAAAAGTGCGGTCGCGTTTGCAGGTGAGCGGCGAGAGTGTCTAAATCCTGCGTGCGATGGTGAGTGATAAACAAAGGGTGCAGCCCTACACCGTAGCATAAATGTTTAGGTGCTTGCGCGCATAGCGCGCTCACCTGCGAAAATTGCCCTACATCGATACAAGCAATTAAAATGCGCTGCACATCGGCTGCGCGCGCATTGTCTAACGCGCTGTTGAACGTAATGCGCTGCTCGTCAAGCAGCACATCAAAGTGCGTATGCGTATCGAAAAAATACACTGCTTAGGCGTAATACATCTCAAATTCAACAGGATGTGGCAGCATATTAATGCGCTCCACATCTTTGCTCAGCAACGCGATGTAGGCATCAATAAAGTCATCACTAAACACCCCGCCTTGGGTTAAAAATGCGCGATCTTGCCCCAATGCTGTGAGCGCTTCTTCCAATGAGCGCGCCACATGTGGCACTTGTTGTAGCTCCTCTGGTGGCAAGTCATAGAGATTTTTATCCATTGGATCGCCTGGGTGAATTTGATTGTTAATGCCATCGAGCCCCGCCATCAGCAACGCAGCAAACGCCAAATATGGGTTGGCGCATGGATCTGGGAAACGCACTTCAATGCGGCGTGCTTTCGGGCTGGTGACCGTTGGAATACGAATTGACGCCGAGCGATTGCTGGCGGAATAAGCCAACAGCACTGGTGCTTCATAACCAGGCACAAGGCGTTTGTAAGAGTTGGTGGTTGGGTTGGTAAACGCATTGAGCGCTTTGGAGTGCTTGATCACGCCACCAATAAAGTAAAGTGCGGTTTGCGACATATTGGCATACTTATCCCCTGAGAATAAATTCACGCCGTCTTTGCTCAATGAAATGTGGCAGTGCATGCCTGAGCCGTTATCACCAAAGAGCGGTTTTGGCATAAAGGTGGCAGTTTTGCCATTTTGATGCGCCACATTGTGCACCACATATTTATAAATTTGTGTTTCATCGGCTTTGAGGGTTAATGTGTTGAAACGACACGCGATTTCATTTTGCCCTGGGCTGCCCACTTCGTGGTGGTGCGCTTCAATCACAAGGCCCATTTCTTCCATCAACAAGCACATTTCAGAGCGAATATCTTGTGCGCTATCAATGGGTGGCACAGGCACGTAGCCCCCTTTTACGCGTGGGCGATAGGCTTTGTTGCCGCCTTCATATTCGGCGTTGCTGTTCCACGGCGCTTCAATATCATCAATTTCAAATGTGGTGTGCGCAGGAGAGACTTTAAAGCGCACGTCGTCAAACATAAAGAACTCAGGCTCAGGGCCGAGCAGCACTGTGTCGGCAAGGCCTGTGGATTTCAAATAATTTTCTGCGCGCACAGCAATTGAGCGCGGATCGCGGTCGTAGCCTTGCATGGTGTCAGGTTCAAACACATCGCAACGCAATGATAGGGTAGGAATATCAAAAAACGGGTCAACTAAGGCAGACTCAGCAATCGGCATCAATACCATGTCGGATTTATTAATGGTTTTCCACCCGCCGATAGAGGAGCCATCGAACATTTTGCCATCTTCAAAAAAGTCTTCATCCACAGCACTGACAGGGATTGTCATGTGGTGCTCTTTGCCGCGTAAGTCGGTGAAATGTAAATCGACAAAGCGCACATCATGCTCTTCAATTAGTGAAAATACGTGTTCAATTGCTGATAGATCAGACATAAATAACCCTCAAAATAGATAGAAAAAAAGCACAACTTAACTTTATGAAAATATCGCTTACCACACTAAAAATCAATAGATTTATGCACTCATACACGACATTGTGTGTTGAAAATAGCAACAGCAAAATAAAATGCCCAATTTCATAATAATAAATAGCCGACTACGCGCAAAAAGGCTATAATTGTCTGCTTTATATGCGATCATGGCTTTATTAGCGCCACAACCGCACTTTAGGATTATTATTTTACGAAGAATATCAAATGGATAACAAATTAGACATCAATAAATTGCGCAATATCGCAATCATTGCGCACGTTGACCACGGTAAAACAACCTTGGTTGATAAACTCCTGCAACAATCTGGCACATTCGATAACGTGCGTGGCGACAGCGACGAGCGTGTAATGGACTCCAATGATCTAGAAAAAGAACGTGGCATCACCATCCTTGCCAAAAACACAGCCATCAACTGGAACGGCTATCGTATCAACATTGTTGACACCCCAGGGCACGCCGATTTTGGTGGCGAAGTTGAACGCGTATTATCTATGGTCGACAGTGTATTGTTGTTGGTGGACGCCTTTGACGGTCCAATGCCACAAACTCGCTTTGTGACACAAAAAGCGTTTGCCCACGGCTTAAAACCCATTGTGGTGATCAACAAAGTGGATCGCCCAGGTGCGCGCCCAGATTGGGTTGTTGACCAAGTTTTTGATCTTTTCGTAAATTTAGGCGCTACCGACGAGCAGCTGGACTTTCCGATTATTTATGCCTCTGCACTCAACGGCGTGGCGGGTGAAGAACATGAAAATCTCGCACCTGACATGACACCCCTATTTGAGGCCATTGTGAAATTTGTTGAACCACCAAAAGTGGAAGCCGACAAACCATTTCAAATGCAGATTTCCCAACTTGACTATAACAGCTATGTTGGCGTTATCGGCATTGGCCGCATCAAGCGCGGCAGCATCAAGCCAAATCAACAAGTTACCATCATCGACAGTGAAGGCAAAAAACGCAATGGCAAAGTCGGCCAAGTGCTTGGTCATCTTGGGTTGCAACGCTATGAAGCTGATAGCGCACAAGCTGGCGACATCATCGCGATCACAGGCTTAGGCGAGCTTAATATTTCAGACACCATTTGTGATGTCAACAACGTTGAAGCACTGCCTGCACTGACTGTGGACGAGCCAACCGTGACCATGTTCTTCTGCGTTAACACCTCCCCATTTTGTGGCCGCGAAGGGAAATATGTCACCTCACGCCAAATTTTAGAACGCCTTAACAAAGAACTGGTACACAACGTTGCCTTGCGCGTGGAGGAAACGCAAGATCCTGACGCATTCCGCGTGTCTGGCCGTGGTGAGTTACACTTATCAGTGCTGATCGAGAATATGCGTCGTGAAGGTTATGAGCTGGCTGTATCACGCCCTAAAGTCATTTTCCGTGAAATTGACGGTCGCAAACAAGAGCCGTTTGAACAAGTCACCATCGACATTGAAGAGCAGCACCAAGGAGCTGTGATGGAAGCACTCGGCATTCGTAAAGGGGAAGTACGCGACATGGCGCCCGATGGTAAAGGTCGCACCCGTTTGGAATACATCATCCCAAGCCGCGGCTTAATTGGCTTTCGTAACGAATTTATGACCATGACCTCTGGTACAGGGTTGCTTTACTCTAGTTTTAGTCACTACGATGACATCAAACCAGGCGAAATTGGCCAACGCATCAACGGCGTGTTAATTTCCAACGCCACAGGTAAAGCACTAGCCTATGCACTCTTTAGCTTACAAGACCGCGGCAAATTGATGATCGAACACGGTACCGAAGTTTACGAGGGCCAAGTGATCGGCATTCACAGCCGCAGCAACGACCTAACCGTCAACTGCTTACAAGGCAAAAAACTGACCAATATGCGCGCAGCAGGTAAAGACGACGCAGTGGTGTTAGTCACTCCTGTGAAATATACTCTCGAGCAAGCCCTTGAGTTTATTGACGATGACGAACTGGTGGAAGTCACCCCGTCATCTATCCGTATCCGCAAAAAGCTCCTAACGGAAAACGAACGCAAACGTGCCAATCGCACAACTACCAGCACAAGTACACACTAAAACGTGCGCTTAAACAAAACACAAACCGCACTTTAACAAAAGTGCGGTTTTTTCGTATACACCGTCAAACTGATACCATTTAGGGCTTAGCGCCTTTTAATCTTACCCCCCACCAAGTCATTCACCAACGCTACGCAACAACCCATGCAAGCCGATGGAGTGGGAGGATTTGAGGAGGACGAGGTCGTCGTTTTGTAGGTGTTGGTCAAGCTGGGCTTGCAGGGCTTCGACATTGGCGACGTGGTGGCATGGGCGGTGGTGGTTTTGCCTGCGCTGCCCGTTACCCCAATCACTTGGCCTTGAAAGCCCTTGCACCTTGCTCGGCCAATATCCAGCACCGCCTTGCGCACATCTTTCACCCACAAAACGGGAATGGCGGGTTTCACTTGATAATTGGAGTCGTCGGTGATCACGCCGCTGGCTCGCCGTGCCAGTGCATTCACGCTCACTGGCGGCAAATAGCCCTTGCTCATTTCCCGCCCACGCGCCACCAGCAGATGCCCCGCTTGGAAACTTTTTGGCCACACGCACACGCCGCTGGCCTGTCAATCGCCCTCAGGCTGCACCAGCCATTTGCCTTGCGTGATGCGAGGCAAACTCTCGGCATTGAGCGCCATGTTCTCCAACACGCCCGCCACAGCTGAGCTGAGCGCCTGCGCCCGCCAATCTTCCAGCCACAGCGTTTGCACCTTGGCGCGCGCCACGCCGTCGCTTGCCGAGATAATCAGCGCATTCGACAAGGCATTCGCTGCCCTTCCCCCTGCCTGTGCCGCCACCGCCTCACACGCCTGCTGTATCCACGTTTTCTTCATTATTATTCCATCATCATTGATTTTACACATCATTGTATTACCCCTCACCTGATTACTCAACCGCACTTTTGTCCTGCCACGCAATAGGCCGTCTGAAAAGATTTTCAAACCCAAAGTGCGGTTTTACACGCACATAAAAAAGCCCACCGCCAAGGGTGGGCTTGATTCATATCATGTGATTACACGATAAATTTTGCGCTAGCCAACAAGTCATCAAGCGTTGCAGCGTCGCTACCGTTAACGGTGATGCTGTTGTGGTACTCGTGGTGGTTTGGCTCGCCTGACGTAAAGGTCAGTTTGTGCTCACCTGCATCCCACTGTGCATCGTAGTCAGACTTGAATACGTCTGCGCTAGTGATGCCCACGAAGGTCAATTTATCGCCTTCGGCTGCGTTGAAGTCGGTGATGGTGTCATCGCCGTTGCCGCCTTTGAGGTTGTAGACAAACTGATCTGCACCTGCGCCACCGGTGAGGGTGTCGTTGCCTGCACCGCCGATGATGATGTCATCACCGTTGCCACCATTGATGGTATCGTTGCCACCCACGTCGGTGTTGTCGAGCAATTTGCTCCAATGGCTTTGAACATAGTCAAATACTTGTTTCTCAGTAGCGGGCGTTACTGCGCCACCATCAAGTACGTTAGCATTTTCTGTCCACTTGATGTACTGTTGCAAGCCGCTCAAGCCCATGCCATTGTGTGAACCTGCTGGATGATCAACACCATCGTTCCAATGGAGATAATCAGTGTTGATGTTATCACCGAAGATCACATCGTTGCCGTCGCCAGCGTTGATGGTGTCATCTTTTGGTGTCAATGGTTTCACTACAACGTCACCTGTTTTCAGCGCAGTGTCGATATTATCTTTTGTTCCATTAATAATGGTAGCTTCACCTCGTGGAACCCCAGTAAAATCAAAGTCATTGTGTTTTGGCGGATTAGGATCAACAACAGCACCACTTCCATCTGCTTTTGTGTTATCAAAATAGTCCAATACGTCAGTATTTGTACCAAAGTCACTTTTGCCATTAGGTCCGTTTAAGCCAATAGCATGAACTTTTGAAGTATCTGAAAGTTCCTTAAAGGCTTTTAATGTACTTGAACCCATAGGTTTGTTTGTTGAATCACTTGCTTGTCCATCAGAAATAAAATACGTAACATTTTCAAAACTATTTTTACCTGAATATGTTTTGAAAAATTTATTAGCTGTTATAAATGCTTCTTCATAGTTAGTCGCACCTACCACACCTGTACTATTTACTCCTTTAAGTTTATCAATCTCGCTAATTACATCATTGTAATTGTCTTTTAGATTTTCAAAAGATCTTCCTCCTAAAATTTTAACATTAGAGGAAAATAGAACAATTTCTAAATTAACATTACCTTGATGATCAGCAAGATTATTAACCAATGTTTTTAAAGCTGCTTTTGCTTGATCCCATACCTTAACCTTAAATTCCATTGAGCGAGTAGCATCAAGTAAAACCACCGCATTGTAATCCGTATCAGGCGTTACGATGGTGTTCAAGCCACCTTTGTCGCCGATAATCACGTCGTCGCCTGTTGAAGCAGGTTTCGGATCATTCGGGTTCACAGGGTTATCAGTTGGGCCTGTTGGGTTTGGCTCTGTCGGATTAACCGTACCTGGTTTATTGTCATCAATCACCAAGTTACCGTCTTTCTTCGCAGGGTCAATCACCGCGCTGTCTTCGCCTTTTTCACTGGTGTGTGCAGCAGGCTGACCATCTTTATTCTTAGCTTGGTCAGTTACTGTCGCTTCCGCTTTCAGTGTTTTGCCTTCAGCTGTCACCTGATCCGCAGGCAGATGAACCGTGATGCCGTTGTCGATCTGATCTTGGCGCTCGATGGTTACTTCTTCTTCCTTGTCGAAGTTACCGTCGCCATTGGTGTCGATCTTCACAGTCACTTTATCACCGATCTGTGGCGCGGTTTTGTCGTCAGACTTATCAAAGGTTACCTTGATGTCAACGCCATCTTTGCGCTCATCCGCAGTCAGGTGGCCATCATCGTTGCCGTCTGAAGTGATTTCTACCGTTGGTTTGGCAGGCGGAGTCACATCAAGTGCGGTCGCGCTGTTGTCGCCACTGGTGTTGTTGTGTGCATCAGTAGCGTTGGCAGTCACCTCTGAGCCGTCTTTCACCTTGTCTTCAGGGATTTTCACTGTGCCCGCTTTCGGATCGGTCACTTGTAGGCCGTCTGGATTATCACCTGTGATTTTCCAGTTGCCATCATCACCTTTTTCAAGGGTAACTTTCTTCGGCTGACCTTTTTCGTCGGTGTACTCAATGTCCACTTTCTTGGTGTCAGGATCTGTCGGCGCAGTGATAGTCACACCACCGTCTTCGTCTGCTTTCACAGTCGGTGCAGCCGGTTTTGTAGTATCCACTTCCAAAGTGTAATCTTTCGGCTGAGCAGATACTTCACCTTTATTACCTGCTTCATCTGTCGCCGTGATTTTCGCTTCCACTTTCTTATCAGCGTCTTGTTGCAACTCGCTCACTGGTACGTTTACAGTAAACTTACCTTCGCCATTCACGGTGGTTTTGTGTTCTTTACCATCTACAGTAACCACAACTTCATCACCTGCTTTAAATTCGCCTTCAACATGGCCTGCTACAGGCACATTGTCGCCTTTCGCTTCTTCTAGGCTCAGCTGATTGTCATCGCCTGCAACGGTGTCGATCACCAATGTGGTGGTTTGCGCATTTGGTGCGGTGGTATCCACTTTCACCCTTGCTGGCTCAGCGTCTTCTGAGCGATTACCTGCTGGGTCTTTGACATAGGTTTCCGTCACGTTGATCTCTTTAATGCCATCCGTTGAAACTGGAATTTCAACATAATGATTTGTTAGATCACCTTCTGTGACTTCGACTGTTTTTTCTTCACCGTTGATTTTCGCAACAACGGTATCACCCACTTCTGTACCTTGTGGCAAGCTGATGCGTACAGGGGTTGATTTATCATCACCAATTTCTTTAGCGTTCAGTACACCTTCATTACCTAGTTGTGTATCTTCAGGGAAGCTGACAACTGGTTTTTCATCACCTTTACCGTCACCATCACCATCTGCGCCACCTGGCACTTTAACATCAACGTCGATGCTCTTATCATTTTTGCCAAGCTCTTTATCATCAGCATTAGTCACTTTCGCTTCAACGCTGATTTGCTTGGTGTCTTCAGTGACTGGCACTTTCACTTTCAGGCCATCTTTCAAGATCTCTGCAGTAACGGTTTCTGATTTTTCTTCACCGCCATCGACTTTATAAACGATCTTGTCGCCTTCTTTTGCACCCGAGTCTTTTGGTAAAGTGATTAACACTTCTGCGTCCTTATCGCTTTCACCACTTTTCACTTCCTTGCTGTTGAGCTTGCCATCTTCTGGCTGCTTGTCTTCAGAGAAGCTAATTTCAGGGGTCACATTACGATTGTCCTCTGCTGGTTTAGGTGCAAGTGCGGTTTCTTTCACCTCTGGAGAGGTGTTGCCCACTGGGTCTTCACCGTGCGCTTTAACTTCACCACCATCTTTTACTTTATCCGCTGGAATGGTTGCTTTATTACCATCAGGGTTTGGTATGATTTCAGGTTTATCTGATGTCCAACCATCTTTACCCTTAGTTAAGGTTACATCGGTTTTTCCTTGCCCATCTTCATTTGGCACTTTCACAACCACTTTATCACCCGGTTTCGCATCATCAGGTAAGCCAACATCAACAGAGCCGTCGTCTTTCGCGTTTAAAGTTGGTTTTGGTGCACTGAGATCAACTTCAATTGAGCCTTCACCCAAGTTAGATTCATTACCCGCGTCATCAATCACTTTGGCAGTCACTTTCAACACATCGCCATCTTTAACTGGCACTGGGTCGGTTTGAACATAGCCGTTAACCAGATCGCTGTCTTTAACAGTGATGGTTTGTTTTTTACCATTAATTGTCACTTCAACAGTGTCACCCACTTCAGTGCCTTTCGGCAGACTGATGCGCACAGGAGTTGCGTTGTCGTCGCCGACTTCATTTTTGTTCAGTTTGCCGTCTGCTTTCTCATTAGCATTATCTTCAGGGAAACTGATCACTGGCGCGCCATCTTTAGTCAGTGTTTTAGGGTCATCACTGTTATCGCCATTGTCTGCGATACCATCGCCATCTACATCACCTGGCACTTTAGTATCCACATCTAATGTTTTTTCAGGGGAAGTCGCCGACTCATTACCTGCTGGATCGGTTACTTTCGCAGTCACTGTGACTTTATCGCCATTTTTCACTGGAATATCGGTTGTCACATGACCATTTTTGATGTCATCTTCTGTGACTGGCACTTTGATGGTTTCTTTTTTGCCGTTGGTATCTACGGTGATTTCAACCGTATCACCTGGTTCGGTACCTTTCGG
>NZ_JABMII010000012.1 GCF_014884995.1 Spirabiliibacterium pneumoniae | reverse complement strand
GAAAGTGCCACATGTTTGCTTTCAATTTTAGGCTCACCAAAATCTGCAATCAAGCTTAATACTTTCACCATCGCTTGATCTCCTCGCGGCTGTTTAAGTAAATGGTGTTGAAGGGTTTTAATGGCTGGAGGCAACGCCCAACCCTGAAAAGGTTCCCCATGACGTAATGCATCGGGCTTTTGTTTTAAAGCAGAGAGATAATGAAGGGGATTATAACTGGTTCCTCCCTTAATAAATTGACGCGGATGCTGAGCAATAATTTGATTTTGGTAAACAAGAACGACCTCTTCAGCCTCAATTTGAGCAATCACTTCTTTTCCACATAAATGGCAAGGTACACTATAACGATGAGAGTCAAACAGAACGAGCGCAGAGGTATTAACGAGTAAGCGTGTGGTTCGATAACCTAAGTAAGGTCTAAAAGGCGAGAGTATTTCGCGTTCCTTTTCCAAACGTTGAGCAATAGTCTGTTGTTTATCTTCAATCCAAGGCTGGGTTTTAATCTGTTTTGCGCACCAATCGCTTAAATACTCATTGAGTTCTGCTAGGGAAGAAAAAACGAGTAAAGGACGAAAAAGACGTTTACGTAAATTTTGGACTTGTCGCTCGACTTGCCCCTTCTCCCACCCAGAGGCAGGTGTACAGGCGACTGGTTCGATAAGAAAATGGTTCATCATCGCTAAAAACCCGTCATTAAAAGTCCGCTCTTTACCTCGTTTTATCTGTTTGACGATGGTCTTAGGATTATCATACCCCCCGTGATGGGACTCCACCGAAATAGGCGAAGGCGTGATTATGGGCATCCATTAGCATTTCTAAGGTCTGCCTAAAATAAGCACGAACATAATAAGCGCGAGAGTGGCACAATCGAAAATGTGCACTTGAAGGCGCTCAATTAACAGCGCCTTATAAGGACCTAACTTAGGCGCATCTGTGTGTTGACGTTGGTACTGTGGCATCTCAATAGTGTTGAGATATTTTTTAACGGTACGACGGCTAAGTCGAAGTTTTTCAGCAATTTTACGCTGTGAGAGGCCATCTTTATGATAAAGACGGCGAATTTTTAAGATCGTTTCCATACAAAGCATACCAGGTTATTCCCTGTTTAAATAACAAGGAGTTTATCAAAAAACGCAGTGGATCACTTTTCGATGATCTTAGTGCGTCTGCCTGGCTCATTTTTGCATGATCATTAACACACTTGAGAATCGTAGGGCAAGTAATGCGGGGCTACAAGAATTTTTAAAATCGTTTAAAACCCTTTTAAAAACCGATCAAACACCGCTCAAAGCATGCAAAATAAATTTCACTTTTCGCCCATTTTTGACCATTTTCAAAAAATTCTTTTTTGCATAACAACCCACCCTATAAATACAACAAAGCCCCATAAATAGGGGGTTCTCTCAACTTTTTCCGAGCCAAATTTTTTTCTTTCTCTTATGCAAAATTAATCAGTACCTCACACTTTATTCTATTTAAGCCCTATTTTAAACATGCCCATATATCTCCAAGTAGATCTCGCTAACTAGTCATTGTAACCATACTTTAGACTTTATTTCAGCAGCCAATAGAGTAAAAATAATACTATCGCCAATAATAAAGCCAAAAGTGTGTTTCTTTAAGGACTGTTACATAGAGGAATTCGCCTTAGACGGTGTTTTACTCTTAGTGCATTTATCTGAGTCTATCTTGCGGAAAACCACTGGTAAACTTGACTCTATTTTTTATAGAGAATAGTAGCCATAGCACTAATCTTCATTTGAGAATTACCTTCACTTATCTGATAATTCATGAGCAACCGTAAATCTATCTCTAATTGTACTTATAGCTCTCTCTCATATACACCTTCTCTATCAAGTTTGATTTTGAAATGTTATCTAAATTCTAGTAGTGAAATTACGTCTATATCACTATCTAAATAGATAAAGTTGGAAAATATTTTTCTAACTAACAATGTAATTTGATTACATGGAAGCATAAAAATTATGAACATAAATTTTAATATATTGGTCACTACCTTATGATAGACTCTTATTGGGGTATTGTTGATACTCTTTTGTAAATTTATTGAAGTTCATTGGTTTTATAATCTTCTCTTCACGTAGTTACTAAATTTAAAGGTTATAATTTAGTGCTAATATATTAAGTTAATCGATAAATATTTTTTATAAGATGCCTTTTAATTTTATAATAAGTAGTTAATCTTTCCGTCAAACTAAGGTTTTTAAATAATGTTTAATATAATTAAACTTAGTAGCTAAGTCATTTAGTTTAAACTACTTTGTAGGTGGACGTTATTTATAACAGCTTTGATGGCGATACTGAGTGGTTAAATATTTACTATCGGCACTAAAGTTGACCGCACTCTTGTATGATGTGCTAGCACTAAAAGTGCTTACCACATGGTATACCTGTATACAGGTCACCGAGTGATTGATGCTATTAAGGAGTTTGAGAATTATACTGACCAGAATATGCTCCGTACTTAAAACCACTTCGATTTGATCTATTTTCTATGATTTATTATCTATTAGGATCTATGGATTTATTTCTCTTATCAATTAACAGTGATTTTATCTGCTTTATTGACTGGTTTGGTGATAGTGTTTGAGAGAAGAAGCTCAAAGTACGGTTAAAAAACAATAAAAAACGGCGCTAAGCGCCGTTTTGATCAACTGTATATGAAATCACAGTTTTACAGGTTTTAAATGCCAAATTTCATCGGCATATTCCTGAATGGTGCGGTCGGATGAGAAGTAACTCATGTTGACGATATTTTGGATCGCTTTAGCTACCCACACATCTTGATCGCGGTAGATTTCATCAATTTTTTCTTGTGTATCCACATAGCTACGGAAATCCGCAAAGGCTTGATAGAAATCGCTAAACGGTGAGAAAGACTGATAACGACCAGGCTCTTCAGGGTTGAAGAAGCCACTGGTGACTTGCTGGATTGCTTCACGCAGTTGTGGGTCGTTTTCATAGTATTGCGCTGGGTTATACCCATTGCGGCGTAACTCTTCAACTTGCTCAACAGTGTTACCGAAGATAAAGATATTTTCTTCGCCCACATTTTGCAAAATCTCCACGTTCGCGCCATCGAGCGTACCGATTGTCAACGCACCGTTGAGAGCGAATTTCATATTGCTCGTACCTGATGCCTCGGTTCCAGCCAGTGAAATTTGCTCTGACACATCAGCAGCTGGAATGATTAATTGCGCTAAGCTCACACTGTAGTTTGGGATAAACACCAATTTCAGTTTGTCATGCACGCGCATGTCGTTGTTGATCACTTTGGCTACGTCGTTGATCAAGCGAATGATTTGTTTAGCTGCATAATAGGCCGACGCTGCTTTACCCGCGATGATAAACACGCGCGGTGTCCAATCTTTCTCAGGATTGCGTAAAATGGTGTTGTAACGCGCGATGATGTGTAACAAATTCAAATATTGACGCTTATATTCGTGAATACGTTTGATTTGCACATCAAACAGTGAATCTGGATTGACCACAATGTTCAGATTATGGGCAATGTAGTTGGCCAATTTCACTTTATTAGCTTTTTTCACTTCACGCACTTCTTGCATAAATTTCGGGAAGTCAGCATATTGTTTAAGCTCAGTGAGGTGGCTTAAATCTTTGCGCCAAGCACGTCCAATGTATTGATCGAATACCGCAGAAAGCCCAGGGTTAGCCACACCAATCCAGCGACGCGGGGTGATCCCGTTGGTCATATTACAGAAGCGATCAGGATAAATTTTAGCAAAATCAGCAAAAATAGATTTCACCATTAAATCCGAGTGTAGTTTAGCCACACCGTTAACTTTGTGTGAGGCAACAACGGCAAGCCATGCCATACGCACTTTGCGCCCGTCGTTTTCGTCAATTAATGATACTCGACGAATAAGGTCAGGATCTTTGGCAGTGTGTGCTTTGATGCTTTCTAAGAATGTTTCATTGATTTCCAAAATCAATTTTAAATGGCGTGGCAAAATCGCGCCCATCATATCCACTGGCCATGTTTCTAATGCTTCGCCCATCAGAGTATGATTGGTGTAGGAGAAAACTTTTTGAGTAATTTCCCACGCTTTCTCCCAACTGAAACCCTCTTTATCAATTAAAAGACGCATCAATTCAGGAATAGCCAATACTGGGTGAGTATCGTTTAAGTGAATAGACACTTTTTCAGCGAGATTATCGTAGGTTTTATATTCCCAATAGTGACGGTGCAAAATATCTTGTAATGAGGCTGATACAAGGAAATACTCTTGACGCAAGCGCAGTTCACGGCCAGCGTAAGTGGAATCGTCAGGGTAAAGCACACGGGAGACATTTTCAGAGCTGTTTTGTTGCTCCATTGCCGCAAAATAGTCGCCGCGGTTAAATTTGTTTAAGTCAAACACGTCACCTGCGTTGGCAGACCATAAACGCAAGCTGTTAGACATCTCTGTTTCATAGCCTGGGATGATTTGATCATAGCCAAGTGCGGTAATTTGGGTAGTATCAACCCAGTTGCATTTGCCATCGTTAGTTTCACATTCAATGTGGCCACCAAACTCAACAATATAGCGTTTAGTTGGGCGTACAAATTCCCATGGTACACCTTTTTCAAGCCATGCATCTGGGCGTTCAACTTGTTGGCTGTCGACAATTTCTTGGCGGAACATACCGTATTCATAACGGATACCATAGCCCATACCTGGCAGATTTAAGGTGGCAATGGAATCAAGAAAACATGCTGCTAAACGGCCTAAACCACCGTTACCTAAACCTGGATCGACTTCTTTTTCGATAATTTCTTCCACATCCAAGCCAAGCTCTTCCAGTGCTTCGCGCACGGTGTCATATACCCCCACTGCCATCATAGCGTTAGAGAGCGTGCGTCCCATTAAAAATTCCATTGAAAGATAATACACGCGGCGGCAGCCTTGAGATTGCGTGGCACGTTGTGTTTTTAGCCAGCCATCGGACACTAAATCACGCACGGCAAGTAAGGTTGCATTAAGCCAGTCACGTTGGCTCGCCACACTTGGGTCACGGCCGATAGCATAGATCAGTTTGTAAACAATAGAGTTTTTCACACCTTCAACGCTGTCCTGCGGCGTTGGGTGGATAATTGGATTAACCATTGGATTAACTTCCTTTTGATGAGTGTAATGTCGTTAATTAAATAAACTGTGATAAATTACAGCGTATTTCTCAGCGGCGATATTCCAGCTGAAATCCGCTTCCATCGCATCAATACGAACTTTGTACCATTGCGGTTTAGCACGCCACAATGTTTGCGCCTGCTCAAATGCCCAAATTAACCCTTGTGCATTGGCATGTTCAAACACAAAGCCGGTGGCTGTTCGTTGTTTAATACTGTCTTTATGGCTGGCTACGACTGTATCCGCAAGCCCGCCCGTTGCTCTTACTAATGGCAAGGTGCCATATTTTAACCCATATAGTTGTGTTAATCCACAAGGCTCAAAACGACTTGGCACTAAAATCACATCCCCCCCCGCAATGACCAAGTGAGAGAGTTTTTCGTTATAGCCAATTTCAACCCCAATTTGTTCAGGGAAATTGTCACGCAAATGACAAAATGCCTCTTCAAAGTAACTATCCCCAGAGCCAAGCAAAATAAACTGCATATTGTCATTGAGCACGTGCGGTAACGCTTCAAGCAGCATATCCACGCCTTTTTGGGCGGTTAAGCGAGTGACCATGACAAACACTTGTGCATTTTTATTTTCAGGCAGATTAAATGCGCGTTGCAGTGCAAGCTTACACTCAGTTTTGCCTTTCATATTACCCAGCTGATAGTTCGCTGGCAGCGCGCCGTCAATGGCGGGGTTCCAAATGCTGTAATCCACTCCATTTAACACGCCACTTAATCGCCCCTCATACATCAATGTAGACAACAGCCCTTCAAGCCCATAGGCATATTCAGGGGTGGTGATTTCGCGGGCGTAAGTTGGGCTTACGGCGGTGACGTGATCGGCATAATAAAGCCCCGCTTTGAGGTAAGAAATTTGCCCATTAAGCTCCACGCCGTTGACGTTAAACATCTCCAGTGGCAAACCAATTTCATACATATGATGAAAGCTAAACATGCCTTGATAGGCAAGATTGTGGATGGTAAACACGGATTTGGCTGGGCGGCCTTTCGCAGCCAAATAGGCGCACGCCATGCCAGCATGCCAGTCGTGGGCGTGTACCACATCGGCTTTCCACCAGCTATCTAATCCTGCACCCAATTCAGCCCCAAACCAGCCCAACAATGCAAAGCGTTTATAGTTATCAGCATAATCATTATACCACTGATCGTGATACGGATTGCCTTCGCGTTGATATAAGTGCGGTGCATCAATTAAATAGATCCCTAAGCCATTGTAGTCGGTATAACGCAAAGTGACCCAGCCGGCAAAGGTGGCGTAGGTGCCCACCTCGGTGGACGGTGGCAAGCCGCCGATCACAGCAGGATAGGCGGGCATCAGCACGCGCACATCATCACCATTTTGTTGTTGTGCAAACGGCAAAGCGCCCGTCACATCTGCCAAGCCCCCTGTTTTCAGTAGTGGATATAACTCCGAACAAACGTGTAAAATTCTCATAATACGTCCTAATTTTTGTCATGAAAAACCGCACTTTACCGATGCAAAGTGCGGTTTAGCGGATTTATTATTTGGCGTCGCTAGGTTGCAACTTTCTCAACATGCGTTCAGTGACCAATACCACGCCTCCTTTACTAACACGGAAGCGTTCAGCGTCGAGTCTCAAATCAACACCAATTTCCATGCCTTCAGGGATAACACAGTGACGATCAATAATGGCACGTTTAATCACGGCATCTTTACCAATAGTCACTTCTGGCAAAATCACAGAATATTCCACCTGTGAACCTTCTTCTGCCACCACATTATCGAACAATACTGAGTTACTGATAATTGCATCGTTGATGATACAACCGCCCGCCACGATCGAGTTGTCTAGTGCACGGGTTTTGCGCAAATGTTTGTAGAAAAACTTCGATGGGAAGGTTTGTTTTGGGTTAGAACGAATTGGCCAACGTTGATCGAAAATATCTAATTGTGGATTTTCGGTCACAAGATCGATATTGGCTTCCCAGAAAGCATCCAAAGTGCCCACATCACGCCAGTAAATTTCCCCTTCAGGGTTGCGCCCCATGCAAGAACGGCTAAACGGATGCGCATACAGCACACCTTCTTTTAACGCTTGTGGGATAATGTCTTTACCAAAGTCATGACTGGATTCTGGTTTAACAAATTCGCGCTCTAAAATGTCGTACAAATAATCGGCGTCGAATACATAAATCCCCATTGAGGCAAGAGATGTATCTGGACGACCTTTCATTGTTGGTGGATTAGCTGGTTTTTCAATGAAGTCGGTTACTTGTAAATTTTCATTCACCGCCATTACGCCAAATTCAGTGGCTTTTTCTTTTTCGACTTCAATGCAGCCAACGGTGCATTTTGCGCCGCTGGAAACGTGATCAAGCAGCATTTGCGCATAATTCATTTTATAAATGTGGTCACCTGCGAGGATTAACACATATTTCGGGCGGTAGTGATTTTTCATAATATCGCAGTTTTGATACACTGCATCAGCTGTACCACGATACCATGTGCTGTCATCTAATTGTTGGCGCGCTGGAAGCATATCAACAAACTCATTGCGTTCACGCGGTAGGAATGACCAACCGTGTTGAAGATGGCGCAAGAGTGAGTGCGCCATATACTGAGTCACTACGCCAATACGATTGAGATTGGAGTTGATGCAGTTGGATAGGGCAAAGTCGATAATACGACAAGATCCCCCAAAATACACCGCAGGCTTGGCGCGTTTATCTGTCAATTCATACAAACGTGAGCCACGACCCCCTGCCAAAATGAGCACCAAAGTATCATCAGTGATGCGTAACATACTTGGTGATTTTTTCAAAATCTCGTCCATAACTTTTTCCTCGTTAAATACCAAAATAACAACGTTGCACGGTAATACAACCAGATTTACCGAGTAAACACATAAATTCCTGCACTTGGTAGCTCAACACTATTCTGAATACTCTCTAAAGGTGCTAACACACTATGCCATTGGCCTTCAATTAGTTGAAAGTGCTGATGTTCATAAGTGCGGTTAATTAACAGCAACCAGCACTCATTCAATAAAATTTGAAAACCTATTGACTGACTATCCTCCCATGCGCTAACGCTCATCGGTATGCCCGCGCAGTCAAACCACGCCACTTGGCTGTCATCAAGCCATTGAGATTGATTGAGTGCGGCAATTTGCTTGCGCAGCGCAATGAGCGCTTTAACGTAGTCATATAGTGCCCAATCAGCTTGTGCCCAATTAAGCCATGTGGTGGCGTTGTCTTGGCAATAGGCATTGTTGTTGCCTTGCTGGCTGTGCCCGAGTTCATCACCACTTAACAACATCGGTGTGCCGTGTGCTAAAAGTGCGGTCGCCAGCATACCTTGGAGCGCGGCTTGGCGTTTTTGCTTAATAACGACATCATCACATTCCCCTTCCACACCAAAATTGTTATTGATGTTGTCGTTGTGGCCATCACGATTTTCTTCGCCATTCGCCCAGTTGTATTTTTGCTCATAAGTAACTAAGTCGTGGGCGGTGTAGCCGTCGTGCGAACAGATATAATTGATGCTGGCAAACGGCAAACTGCGGGCTTGAAAAATATCGCTTGAGCCACTCCAGCGTTGAGCAAATAGCCCCATTGTGCCACGATAATGCAGCCAAAAAGCGCGCATATCATCACGAAAACGGTCATTCCACTGCGCAAAATAAGGCGGGAAATGGCCTAACTGATAGCCGCCCCAGCCAATATCCCAAGGCTCGGCGATGAACTTTTTCTCGCGCAAAATAGGGTCTTCAGCAATCGCCTGAAACAGCGCCGCATCACGATTAAAGTGCGGTTCACGCCCAAGCACGGTGGCTAAATCGAAACGGAAACCGTCCACATGGCACTCGCTCACCCAATAGCGCAGGCAATCCAGCACCCATTGGCGCACATTGGGCTGGCTGCAATTGAGCACATTGCCGCAGCCTGTCCAGTTGTGATAACGCCCTTGTTCGTCCAACCAGTAGTAATTTTTATTATCAATACCGCGCTGGCTTAAGGTTGGCTGCTTGGCGTCAGAGTCCGCCGTGTGGTTGAACACCACATCTAAAATCACCTCAATCCCCGCTTGATGCAAGGTTTTCACCAGCTGTTTAAACTCGCTCAGCGCCGCCGCACGATTGCTGGCATAATCACTTTCTACCGCCATCGGAGCAAGCGTGTTGTAACCCCAATAATTACTCAGCCCTTTTTGTTGCAAATGCAGCTCATCAGCATGAAATGCTACTGGCATTAGCTCTACTGCGGTAATGCCTAATTCTTTCAAATAATTCACTGACACTGGGTGCGCAAGGCCTGCATAAGTTCCACGCAGAGCTTGAGGAATGCGCTCGTTAAGCTGGCTAAAGCCTTTGACATGCAGCTCATAAATCACGGTTTGCGACCATGGCGTATTCGGTGGCGCATCGTCTTGCCAGCGAAAATCATCGCTCACCACCATTGCCTTCGGCGCCACGCTGCTGTTGTCTAAATCGTTAGTAAAATCAAAGAGCAGCAATGATTCATCATCAAAGTGCGGTTTGTGGGATACCGCCTTGGCATACGGGTCAAGCAAGACTTTTTGCGGATTAAAAAACAAACCTTGCGCCGCATCCGTATTGCCATGTACGCGAAAGCCGTATTGAACCGCACTTTGCATACCCACCAAAAATACCGACCAAATATGTGCATTATCACACTGCATACGAAAACGATGTTCACGTCCACTGCGTGAAAACAAGCACAGCTCCACCAGCGTGGCATGCTCAGAAAAGAGCGCAAAATTAATGCCCTCAACGCCCTCAATCACCTGATGTGATGCCCCCAATGGCGCACTCACACCCGCTTTTACTCGCCCAATGACTGCCATAGCCGCTTACTCTTCATCTTTATCTTGCGCGACTGCTTGTGTTGTCGCATCCTGCTCTGGGGTCTCATTGTGTTGGCGCTGCAAAAAGATGGTCGCCAGTGGCGGAATGGTCAAGCTCAATGAATGTGCTTTGCCGTGGCTTGAAACCGCTTCAGTGTGGCACGCGCCCATATTGCCCACGTTGGAACCACCGTAGAAATGCGAGTCACTGTTGAGCACCTCATGATATTCGCCCGCTTGCGCTACGCCGATTCGGTAGTTCTCTCTTGGCACTGGGGTGAAATTGCTCACCACAATCACCTCATTACCATCACGATCACGGCGAGCAAAGGCGAAGACTGAGTTTTGCGCATCATCTACCACCAGCCACTCAAAGCCAGCGGGGTCAAAGTCGAGTTGATAGAGCGCTGGTGTGGCGGTGTAAAGGTGGTTTAGGTCTTTGACCAAATTTTGTACACCTTTGTGCCATGGGCCTCCGTTAGCTTCGTCGAGCAAGAACCAATCGAGGCTTTCTTGATAATTCCACTCACGACCTTGTGCAAATTCATTGCCCATAAATAATAGTTTTTTGCCTGGGTGCCCCCACATATAGCCGTAATAAGCACGCAGATTAGCAAATTTTTGCCACGCATCACCTGGCATTTTGTCTACCAATGAGCCTTTGCCATGCACCACTTCGTCGTGCGAAAGTGGCAAAATAAAATTTTCGGTGTAGTTATACAACATACCAAAGGTCAGTTTATCGTGGTGATATTGGCGATAAATTGGATCGAGTTTCATATAAGAGAGCGTGTCATTCATCCAGCCCATATTCCATTTATAATGGAATCCTAATCCCCCCATTTCTGGCGGATTGGTGATGCCTGGGAACGAGGTGGACTCCTCGGCAATGGTCGCTGCACCGTCCATTTCGTTGCCAATGACATAATTGGTGTGTTTCAAAAACTCAATGGCCTCAATATTTTCACGTCCACCATATTGATTTGGGATCCACTCGCCCTCTTTGCGCGAATAGTCACGATAAATCATCGACGCCACGGCATCTACTCGCAAACCATCTAGCCCAAAGCGTTCCAGCCAATAGAGTCCATTACCAGCAAGGAAGTTTTTCACCTCATTACGACCGTAGTTATAAATCAGCGTATTCCAATCTTGGTGGTAGCCTTCACGCGGGTCGGCATGTTCATAAAGTGCGGTACCATCAAAGTAGGCCAGCCCATGAGTATCACTTGGGAAATGCCCTGGTACCCAATCAAGAATGACATTAATGCCCTCATCGTGGGCACGTTGAATAAAATTAAGTAGCTGTTGCGGACTACCAAAACGACTGGTTGGAGAATAAAGTCCTAAGGGCTGATAGCCCCATGAACCATCAAATGGGTATTCATTGATTGGCATTAATTCAATATGGGTAAATCCCATTTCTTTAACATATGGAATCAGTTCATCGGCGATCTGCTCATAATTGAGCCAAAAATTGTTTTCCACATTGCGCCGCCACGATCCCAAATGCACCTCATAAATCGATACAGGTGCGTCAAAGGCATTGGTTTTTTTGCGTTTCTCCGTCATCGGGATAATGTCAGGTAAGACGCTGACCTGCGAGGCGGTATCTGGGCGCAATTGTGAGGCAAAAGCGAACGGATCTGCTTTAAGGCGAATATTGTCGTTGGCATCAAGCAATTCATATTTATACAGCTCACCGAGCGCCACTTTCGGGATAAAAATTTCCCATAGGCCGTTTTCAGGGTGAAAACGCATCGGGTGACGCCGTCCGTCCCAGAAGTTGAAATCCCCCACCACAGATACACGCTTGGCATTCGGCGCCCATAAAATAAAGTTCACCCCTGCCACGCCATCAATTTCAATGAAATGGGCGCCCAGTTTTTCATACGGACGATAATGTGTGCCTTCCGCCAACAGCCAGTTATCAAGATCAGATAAAATCGGGCGGAAACGGTAAGGATCTTCTACCAATTGGCTTTCGTGTCCCCAATGCACATTGAGTTGATAAGCAAAGAAATCGTGGCGTTTAGGAATGACTACTG
Source organism: Spirabiliibacterium pneumoniae (assembly GCF_014884995.1). Taxonomy (GTDB): domain Bacteria; phylum Pseudomonadota; class Gammaproteobacteria; order Enterobacterales; family Pasteurellaceae; genus Spirabiliibacterium; species Spirabiliibacterium pneumoniae. The sequence continues at coordinate 93,891 of NZ_JABMII010000012.1, read as the reverse complement.
CAAAAAAACCATCGTCATGCAACCGTTCCATCTCAACGACTTCATCTTGGCTTTCTTTATCAATAATAGTCACACTGGAAGCATCAGGCATCAACACCCGCACTTCAATGCCGTTGTCGGTTTCGTGCATGCCTAGCACGGCGAAAGGATCGGCGTGTTTGCCATTTAATAGTGCATCAATTGTTGCAAAATCAACCAAAGTAGCCATATTTTCTCCACATCTTGAAACGCTCAGCGCCATCAGCGAATGATGAAAAGTGCGGTTGGCTTGATTTGTTATTTGTATAACCTGTTAACCGCACTTGCGCTAACTCTTTTAGGTTAACTACAGGGTGGCACAGAATACGGACTTTGACAATCTGGAAGGTTTAAAATTAAGGCTTAGATCACAATATTTTTATATATTTAAATTAATACTGTGACGACATTCGCAAAAGAAAACCGAGCAGAACGCTCGGTTTAGTAGGTGTTACACGTTATCAATTTGACCAAGAAGAGACCGCACTTTGTCTTCCCAATTTTTACGCTCTTCATAAAGGCGCTCTTTTTCACGGTTGAGGTTTTCCCGCTCTTCGCGCACTTGATTGAGTTCATTTTGCAGTTGATCGTGTTTGCCTTTCAACTCTTCCAATTCCAGTTGTTGCAATTGAATCGTTTCTACGGCTTGTTTAATTTTTTGGTCAAGTTGTTCGAGCAAGTCAAAAGACATAGTGTAAATCCTCTTCGGTAAAATGAATACTTACGCCTATTCTAACGCAGATCACCGAAGATTTCACATAAAATTACACACCAAAGGTGTGATAATTCTATTACATAAAATTTAGACACTATGCTAAAATGAATTTTTGTGTGGATATTCTATCCCTCGGCTACATTAACCCAACCAAAAGGCACACAAAAATGAAACGAGCCCTCGCAATTGAATTCTCCCGTGTAACTGAAGCTGCTGCCCTTGCTGGTTTTGCCTGGCTTGGTCGTGGCGATAAAAATGCCGCAGACGACGCTGCGGTGAAAGCCATGCGCTTAATGCTAAATCAAATCGAAATCGATGGCAAAATTGTCATCGGAGAAGGTGAAATTGACGAAGCGCCGATGTTATATATCGGTGAGAAAGTCGGCAAAGGCGGCATTGATGATGTTTGCATTGCCGTTGACCCCATTGAAGGCACACGCATGACTGCGATGGGGCAAGCCAACGCACTTTCTGTCTTAGCAGCGGGTGGTCCAAATACATTTATTAGCGCACCTGATATGTATATGGAGAAATTGGTGGTCGGCCCTGAAGTGAAAGGCATGATCGATCTTAATCTTCCCCTTGAGCAAAATCTGCGCCGTGTCGCCTCAAAGTTGGGCAAATTACTCTCTCAATTAACCGTGGTCACGCTTGATAAACCGCGCCATCACGCGGTGATTAAACAAATGCAGCAACTCGGCGTAAAAGTGCTGGCGATTCCAGATGGCGATGTGGCTGCCTCCATTCTCTGCTGCCTGCCAGATAACAACGTTGATATGCTCTATGCCATTGGCGGTGCGCCAGAAGGTGTGGTGGCAGGTGCGGCGATTCGCGCACTCGGTGGCGATATGCAAGTGCGGTTTTTAGCTCGTGATAACGTCAAGGGCGACAGCGAAGAGAACAAAGCCATCGCTGCCAAAGAACGCGCACGTTGTAAAGCGATGGGCGTACCCGTCGGTGAGGTGCTCACACTTGAGCAAATTGTGCGCGATGATAATTTGGTGTTCTCCGCAACGGGCATCACCAATGGCGACTTGCTCAAAGGCATTCATCGCAAAGGCGACGTTGCCACAACCGAAACTTTGCTGATCCGCGGGCGTTCGCGCACCATTCGCCGCATTCAGTCTTATCACTATTTAAACCGCAAAGACAGCGAACTTTACCGTTTAATCGGCAACTGAGCACAAAAAACCGCACTTTGATGGTAAAGTGCGGTTGTGAAAAACCAGCCAAGTGCGGTTTAACCGCACTTTAACCTATTCCTCATCTTCAAACTCGTCTTCCATTTCATCACGACTTAAATCCAACGGCTCGGGCGAAAGAATAATGCCCGTTAAGTCGGCATAAATATAATCTTCGGGCAAAAAGGTCACGCCAGCAAAATTGACGGGGATATCGCTATCGCCAATGGTGCGTTCATCGGCTGACACAGGAATTGGCGCAAGCGCGTGAATGCCAATGTCTAAGCGCTCTAATACATCAAGTTGGCGCACGGCACCATACACAATAATGCCTTCCCACTCATTATCTAATGCTAGCTGCGCAAGATACCCATCAATCAGTGCGCGACGCACAGAACCGCCACCATCAATCAACAACACACGCCCGCGCCCATCTTCTTCCAATATTTCTTCGATAAGCCCATTGCTTTCAAAGCATTTGACGGTGCTCACTTTGCCATAAAACGACGTGCGGCCACCAAAACTGGAAAAAATTGGCTCAACCACATCAATTTGATCTTGGTTGATGTCGCACAATTGTGATGTATCAATACGCATAGTTGTGTCCTTTTTAATCAATGATGGCTCTTAGTATAAACGCGATCAAGGTAAATTACCATTAAAACCCACCGTCACTCAACACGATACCAAGACTAAAAAGCACATTGGTCAATAATGCCAAAAGTGACATTTGCGCCAGCATCGGGCGCAACTGTTCAGGCCGAGTGGAGCGAAACACACTACGCAAATGCCACAACAACAATGGTGATGCCAATAAGCATAGGAGCATTGACATGCCTAACGCCATAGCATAAAACACGCCCAAATAAATATAAATCGCCAGTGCTCCAAACACCAATACGGCGTGATAACGCTTGGCATTTTTCATCTCAAGGCGCACAGCGAGCGTATTTTTACCCGCCAATTTATCTTGCTCAATGTCGCGCAAATTATTAATATTTAATACCGCCGTCGCCAGCAAGCCAGTAGCCGTGGCGGCAAGAAAAATGGGAGGACCAATCACATCATGGGTTTGTAAATAATACGTACCACCCACGCCAATCCAGCCAAAAAAGGTCAACACCGAAATATCGCCCAGCCCAATGTAGCCATAGGGTTTTTTACCGACCGTGTAGGTAATCGACGCCAGCACGGCGAGCGCACCAAGCACCAAAAACGCAAACAAATCTTGCCAAGTGCGACACGCCACCATAATCAAGGTTAAACCCGACAAACACGCCAGCACCGCCACCGTAATCAGCCCCCATTTTAGCTGACGGGCATTGATTAAACCGCGCTGAATCCCACGCAGCGGACCAATACGCGCCGCCGTGTCAGAGCCTTTTTGGTGATCGCCATAATCATTGGCGAAATTGGATAACACCTGCAATAAAAGTGCGGTCAGCACCGACCAAAATAAAATCGCCCCGTTAAAATGCCCATCGGCATAGCCCAGCGCGGTGCCAGTGAGAATAGACGCCAGCGCCAACGGCAGCGTTTTAGGGCGTGCGGTGGATAACCACACCGCAATTTGAGATTTATTCATATTTCACTTTAAAAAACGACTTTTCGATTGAAAAGCGATATTATACCCCTAAATTGACGCTTGCATATTGACCTAACAAGGTATTTTATTCATTTAGGAGTGGTATGACCGCACTTTGCCTTGAGCCGATCGCCATTGCGCACACCCCTTATAACGAAAAATTTTCCGTACCACGCCAACCCAAATTAAGCCGTTATGGCACAGGGGAAATTGAACTGTTGCCGCCCTATAACCACGCGGATTGTGTGCGCGGGCTGGCGCAGTTTAGCCATATCTGGCTGATTTTTCAGTTCGATAAAATTCCAGCCCATAAATGGAGTCCAACTGTGCGCCCGCCGCGTTTAGGGGGCAATCAGCGCATGGGCGTGTTTGCCACTCGCGCCACACACCGCCCCAACGCCCTTGGGCTGTCGCTGGTGGCGCTGGAAGAGATTCACATTAAAAAAGGCAGCGTGCGGTTGCATGTTGGCAGCATTGATCTGGTCAATGGCACGCCGATTTTCGACATTAAGCCATACCTTGCCTACGCCGACAGTGAAGTGAATGCAAAGTGCGGTTTCGCCAGCGAGGCACCCGTGCCTTCAAATATAACCGTGCATTTCAGCCCACAAGCGAAGCGTTTTCTGCAAAGCAAAGCGGCTCGCGCGTATCCTCATTTGCAGGAGTTTATCGTTGAGCTGATCACCCAAGATCCGCGCCCAGCCTACCAGCACAACCAATATGGGCGCGAATATGGCTTAAGCATTTGGGCGTTTAATGTGCGCTTTGTGTTTCAAGATGAACATTGCGCCTGTGTGCAATCCATCACCGCACTTTAACGCGCTTTTTCGCTGGCCAATGCAATAAAATTCAAGCGTTTTTCTTTGTCGTTGAACAACTTAAACATCTTTTTAAAGGTTGCACGGTTTTCTGCACGCAGCGCGTTACGCACAATGCGCAGCGTGCCCAATACGCCCTCGTCATAAATCATTCCACGCGGGGAAAGTAGCGTCATCTCACCTTTAATGTGTTCACAGCGGGCAAAACCGCAGTCTAAAAAGAGCTGCTGCCAACCTTGCTCACTTAGCGGCGTGACGGTGATATTAATCGCATGGCGCAAATCTTGGATAATCGCCTCATCGTGCTCTCGGGTCAGCATCACATCGTGGGTTAACAGCTTGCCGCCAGGTTTTAAGACACGAAAATACTCGCTAATGGCTTTGCGCTTCGCCTCAATCGGCAGCATCGTCAACATCGCCTCATTAATGACCACATCAAAACTCGCATCCGCAAAAGGCAGCTTGGTGGCGTTGGCGCGCTGAACATGGATAAGCTCGTCCAAACCGCACTTTGCGATATTCGCACGCGCTTTTGCCAGCGCATTTTCATCCAAATCCACGCCCGTGATGTGGCAGCCATAACGCTGGGCAAGGTTAATCGCCGTGGTGCCCATATTACACGCCACTTCCAATACCGCACTTTGCCCATCAAATTGCCCTTGTTCAAATAGCCATTGGGTGGCTTTGCGTCCACCTGGGCGTAAGCGTTTTTTGCCCAACCGTGCCAAAAAATTGTGCCCCACTTCGTCTTTTTTCATACTGCATTCCTTAAGGTGAAATTAAAATACATCTTATGATAAGCGAAATGATTCACATTGCCAACGATTTCTGCGCAAGAAAAAAGCTCCCAACGGGAGCTTGATATTTATTTGATAACACCACACGCCATACGCGCACCGCCACCACCAAGCGGTTTAGGTTCGTCTGAATGATTGTCGCCGTGGGCATGGATCATCAACGCATGGCCTTTGATTTCATCCAAAGCGTGTAAGCGCGGCGCTAAAACAGGGTTGGTGGCGTGTCCTTCTTGATCCACCGCCAATGCGGGCAGGTCGCCTAAATGCCCGTCATCGTCCCAAGGGGTACTGTGCTTGCCCGTGTTTTTGGGATCCCAATGGCCACCAGCGCCTAAGCCTGCCACTAATTTGCCTTCTTTTTCTTTTGCTTCACAGCTTGGGTTTTGATGAATATGGAAGCCATGAATGCCTGGGGTTAAATCGTGTAATTCAGGGGTGAAGACAAGGCCGTATTTGGATTCACTGATGTAAACTTTACCAATATCTTGATTGCCTTTTTCTACGTCAAGCAATTGCATTGGGATTTCCAGTGCTTTGCTGTGATCGTGGTTGTGATCACCGTGGGCAATGGCTGATGTGGCACTGAGCAGTGCGGTCAATGTCAGTGCACTTAATAGAGATTTTTTCATAATCACTCCTTTTGTTCAATGCGCCATATGGCTAGGATTAGGATATAAGAAATAGATGACATTTTCCAGTTTTGACAGTAATCCACTATTAACATTTTATATTTTGAAAGCAAAAGTGCGGTCAATAGGACGATTGTTGATACTCACAAATCAACTGTAAAAAAGGGGCGCCGAAGCGTTCGAGTTTACGCTCGCCAACGCCATTGATTTGCAACATCGCCTGCCGAGAGGTGGGTTTAAATTGTGCCATTTCTTGCAGTGTGGCGTCATTAAACACAATATAAGGCGGAATGGATTCCTTTTCGGAGAGTTGTTTGCGCAAAAAACGCAGGCGTTCAAACAGATGTTTGTCATAGTTTTTCACGCGCTGATACTGCACTTTTTTCATCACCGACACGCTCAAGCGCGGCGTGGCAAGGGAAAGTGCGGTTTCGCCACGCAAAATGGCACGGGCGGCTTGCGTTAATTTTAGGGCAGAATGTTGTGCAATATGCTGTTCAATGAAGCCGAGGTGAATCAGCTGACGGATCACATTGATCCAATATTCTTGTGATTGCTCACGCCCTAGCCCATACACGCTGAGCGTGTCGTGGTGATTGTCTTTAATACGCTGGTTATTCAGCCCGCGCAGCACCGCCACCACATAATGAATTGAAAACAGTTGCCCTGTGCGATAAATCACGGAGAGCACCTTTTGTGCATCTAAAAGGCCGTCGTAGCGCGTTGGCGGCGAGAGGCAAATATCACAGTTATTACACGGCTTTTGCTTGTTTTCACCAAAATAGTTCAGCAGCACCAACCGCCGACAGGTTTGCGCCTCGGCAAAGGCACCAATGGCTTGCAATTTGTGCTGTTCAATCTCACGCAATGTGCCTTCAGGCTTTTCTAGCAGAATTTTGTTTAGCCAAGCGTAATCGGCGGGGTCATACAGCAGCACCGCTTCTGCGGGCAAATCATCACGCCCTGCGCGCCCAGTTTCTTGGTAGTAGGCTTCAATGCTGCGAGGCAGGTCAAAATGGAGCACAAAACGCACATTTGATTTATTAATCCCCATGCCAAAAGCGACAGTGGCCACCACCACTTGAATATCATCGTGTTGAAAGGCATGCTGTGTAGCTTCACGCTGTTGTTGGCTTAAGCCTGCGTGGTAGGGCGCGCAGCTAATGCCTCGGCGTTTGAGGCTTTCGCACAATTTTTCGGTTTTAGCGCGCGAGTTGCAATAGACAATACCGCACTTTCCTTTTTGTGAGAGCACAAACTGGCACATTTGCTCCACGCCTTTGTATTTTTCCATCAAGGTGTAGCGGATATTGGTGCGATCAAAGCTGCCAATGTATTCGTAAGGATTATCCAGCTTTAGCAGTTGCAAAATATCAAGGCGTGTGGTGCGATCGGCGGTGGCGGTCAGTGCCATCATGGGAACAGCAGGAAAACTGATTTTCAAGCCGCCAAGTAAGCTGTATTCAGGGCGAAAATCGTGCCCCCACTGGGAGATGCAGTGTGCTTCATCAATGGCGATAAAGCTCAATTTACATTGACTGATAAAATGATAAAAACTCTGCGTCATCACTTTTTCAGGCGAAATGTAGAGCAGTTTCAAACTGCCATTTATCGCGCGCGATTGCACCTGCTGTTGCTCGTCGCTGCTTTGGCTGGAGTTAAGAAAGGCTGCCTCCACGCCGTTACTTTTGAGTTGATCCACTTGGTCTTTCATTAAGGAAATCAGCGGGGAAATCACCAATGTTAGCCCGTCGAAACATAAGGCGGGCACTTGATAGCACAATGATTTGCCCGAGCCTGTTGCCATCACTAACAAGCTATCTCGCCCGCTTAACGTGGCTTGAATGGCCCTTTCTTGCCCTGTGCGAAAGGTTTGATAGCCAAAAACCTGGCGTAACACCGTCAGCGCGGCTGGTTGACCGCACTTTTGTGGGGTGTCAGTCAACTCAGAACACGTCATTTAACGAAATGCCAAGCCCTATGCGATGAATGCGACGATTGTAGTCAATTAAGGATTCACCATAGCCACCGTAATACTGCACATAAAACCGCACTTGTTTGGTGATCGGATAGCTATAATTGGCAAGCACCCCACCTTTGCCGCTTTTGAGGTTATAATGCCCAGTCAGTTTGACTTGATGTTCGTCATATTTGTAACCCACGGTTAAATCATAATGCCCGCGATAGGCGGTAATGTCTGGGTTATCATCATCGTCGGCTTTTTCTGGAATGCGCCACCACGGCTTAAACTCCACCATCCAATTGTCTTTGTGAGCGGATACGCGCGCATACAGGCGGTTCCAGCTGCGAGAGCGTTCAAATTGATCGCTGCGCCCGTTGGATTCATGGTTAAAGCCCGTTTCAATGTCGTTGAGCGTCCAGCCCCATGGGAGATCATATTTGGTTGACCATGCTAAAAAGAGTTGTGGCTCGTAGTTCGTTTCGCGAAAGGGTGACGATTCAATGGTGTTGCTCAATTGAAACCATGAACGTTGCGTGTAACTGGCACCGAGTAGCGAGTTTTCGCCCAAAATGCCACGCCAAATCGGCAACCCAAGGCTTATTTGAAATTTAATTTCGTCATGCTTTTTCTCTTTGCCGTCTTGCATGTCGAAATTGCCATTGCTGAACGTTTCCATGATGTAGTTTTGCTCATACGGCGCGAGCGAGAAAAAGTTATCTTTGCTCTTGCGTAGCATTAATTCCGTTTTGGAATGATACACAGGCGTTTCATTGGTGGCCAAATCAGCAGCCAGCACCGCACAGGGGAAAAGTGCGGTGGTTAACATTATCAGTTTACGCATAAATCATCTCAGTTAAAACGCACCTGCTCGCCATAGGCGGCCAGCGCGTCAGTTAATAGTTGGAAAAATTCTTGATGATCAGCGGTTAACCACTGCCCACCATGATATTTGAAGTGATAGCCCCCCAATTTGCTGGCAAGCCACAGCTCAAGTAACGGTTCTTGTTTATTAATCACAATTTGTTGCCCATCAGCAAACGTGATGGAAAACACCGAGCCGAGTATATCGCAATCAACATCAATTTCTTGTTCTTCGATGGCCGTTTCAATCTCTGCCCACGTTTTTTCAACCCGTTGGTGATATTCTGTCACATTCATGTTTTGCTCTCCATGCGATATTGACCCTAAATTATAGACATTTTACAACTTTCCAACAATAGTAATAGCACATTGTCGATATTAATGGTTAAAATAGCCAAAATTATCAAAAAAGGACCGCTTATGAAAACTGCAATGTTAACCGCACTTGCTGCTTTGTGCCTGTTTAGTCTCGTCAGTTGCGGGGTTAAAGGGGCGCTTTATTTCCCTACTGATAACGCCAGCACTGAGCAAACCCAAGCCCAATAAGGATTGATATGGATTTTTTTCAATACCACGATAACAAACTGCACGCTGAGGATGTTGCTATCAGCGATTTGGCAGCCGAGTTTGGCACGCCGCTGTATGTGTATTCAAAAGCCACGTTGGTGCGCCATTTCCGCGCTTTTGACAACGCCTTTGGCACTCACCCACATTTGATTTGCTATGCGGTGAAAGCCAACTCCAATATTGCTATTTTAAACTTACTAGCAAAAATGGGGGCCGGATTTGATATTGTCTCGGTTGGCGAGCTTGAGCGAGTACTCACTGCTGGCGGTGATCCGCACAAAGTGGTTTTTTCAGGTGTGGCGAAAACTGCTGATCAAATCGCGCGAGCGCTCGAAGTGGGCATTCGCTGCTTTAATGTGGAATCCATTGCAGAGCTGGAGTTGATCAACGCCGTGGCGGGTGAAATGGGGAAAATCGCGCCCATTTCCCTGCGGGTGAACCCCGATGTAGACGCCAAAACGCACCCGTATATTTCAACGGGGCTGAAAGAAAATAAATTTGGCATCAGCGTCACTCAAGCGCGCAGCGCCTACCAGCTGGCCAAGCAGTTACCGCACTTACGCATTGAAGGCTTAGATTGTCACATCGGCTCGCAAATCACAGAGCTGCAACCATTTTTAGACGCAACGGATCGGCTATTGCTGCTCATGCAAGCCTTAAAAGAGGACGGCATTACGATCAAACACCTTGATCTCGGTGGCGGCTTAGGCGTGCCGTACAATGGCGAAACACCGCCGCAGCCGAGTGAATACACCAAAGCGTTACTGACAAAACTCAAAGATTACGCCGATCTTGAGATTATTTTAGAGCCAGGGCGCGCCATTGTGGCGAATGCAGGCGTGTTAGTGACCAAAGTGGCGTTTTTGAAAAGCAACGAGCAGCGCAACTTTGCCATTGTTGATGCGGGCATGAATGATATGATTCGCCCATCGCTTTATCAGGCGTATATGCAGATTATCGAAGCTGACCGCACTTTAGATCGCCAAAGTGCGGTTTATGATGTGGTTGGCCCCATCTGTGAAACGGGTGATTTTTTAGGCAAAAACCGCACTTTAGCCATTCGCGCCAGCGATCTGCTGGTGCAACGTTCGGCGGGTGCTTATGGGGCGTGCATGGCGTCGAACTACAACACGCGTCCGCGCGCCGCGGAAGTATTGGTGGATGGAGGCAAAGTCCATTTAATCCGCCAGCGTGAAACTTTGCCTGAATTATGGGCGCATGAGCAATTGGTGTGTGAATAAATGCTGTTTCGCCATTCTTTGACTAAACGTCTGGCTTATTATTTACTGCTGATTGTGCTGCTGTCAGGGCTGGCCACTGGGGTGACCACCGTAATCATGGTAGGTAATCAATCCGACGCAGAGATGATCAATGTTTCAGGCTCATTGCGCATGCAAAGTTACCGCCTGCTACACGATATGGACTATCAGCCCCATGCCGTTGGCGCAGGGGTTGCACTTTATCAAGACACGCTGCGATCGCCAACATTGGTGCGGCTCAATCACATCTATGTGCCTAATGAAGTGCAAACAGCTTACCGCACTTTGCTCTCACGCTGGCAAGAGATGGAAGGCTATATTCGGGCAGGAAATAAAACGGCTTATCGCAATCATTTAAGCGATTATGTCAATCAAGTTGACCATTTTGTCAGCGTTTTACAGACCTTTTCTGAGCGCCAATTGATGGTGGCGATCTACTCTAACATCTGCGCATTATTACTGATGGTCGCCTTTGGCTTCTTGCTTTTAGGTTACAGCCGCAAAAAAGTAGTTGAGCCATTAGGGCGTTTAGTCACCGCCAGCCAGCAAGTGCAAAATGGCCAATTTGAGCATTTAGCGCTGGATGTGGACAGCGACAACGAGCTGGGTGTGCTTTCGCGCGGGTTCACACAAATGGCCAAAGATCTGAAAAAACTCTATGATTGTTTAGAGCATCAGGTCAATGAAAAAACGCACAGTTTAACCCAAATCAACCGCACTTTATCAATGCTTTATTTTGCCTCTCAACGTTTGAGTTTGCATGATATCAATCAAGAGGGATTACATATTATCCTTTCCTCGTTGCGGCAAAATGAAGCATTGCAAGCGGTGCGCTTGTTGCTCAACGGCAATGAAATGTGGAATATGGATGTGGGTGAGGTGGACGAGAATAAGCCGTGGCACATCACGCGCATCGCCATCGGCGAGCAAAATTTAGGTCAACTGAATTGGCAACGAGGTGAGGGATACCCTGATTTACGCACCATCGAGAACATTGCGCAAATGCTCGGCCGTGCATTATACTCCGCCCAATTGGCTAAACAGCAACAACAGTTATTGTTAATGCAAGAGCGTTCCATTATTGCGCGCGAATTACATGATTCGCTGGCACAAGTGCTGGCATTTTTACAAATTCAATTAACGCTTCTCAAACGTGCGATCGAACGAGAAATGGATGGAAACGCGCCCAAAAGCTTACAAATTGTTTCTCAGTTTGAAACCGCACTTTCTGATGGTTATACACAGCTACGAGAGTTACTTGCGACGTTTCGTTTAACCGTCAGTGAATCTAATCTTGCTTTAGCATTACAAGAAGTAATTGATAATTTACAACCTAACAGTGATGCTAAAATTACCCTTGAATGTGCCCTACCATCACAAATTTTGAGTGCGCAGCAGCAAATTCACCTGCTGCAAATTGTGCGTGAAGCCGTACTCAATAGCATTAAACACGCCAATGCCAGCTTAATTGAAGTGATTGCACGCCCTAATGCTGACGGTGAAAATGAAGTGATTGTGCGTGATAATGGTGTTGGGATTGGTTCACTGCATGAACCAAGCGGGCACTACGGCTTAAATATCATGGCCGAACGTGCCCAAGAACTTAATGCAACTCTTAACATAATGCCAAGAGAAAAGGGTGGCACAGAAGTGCGGTTATGTTTACCTAATTGCCTAAGTTAACCGCACTTTGGCTTTTTATTTGCTCAAATCCACCTCATAGAGTGCAAAGCCATTGTCGTCTTGCCCGATAGTTTTCATTGGGTATTGAGCCTTTTCTTTGATAAACTCTGCCGCTTTTTCAGACGGAGAGGTTTCAAAGAACACTTGCGCTTTGTTGTTGTCAATCGCTTTAATGCGCCAGTTGTTGTCCGCTGTAGCTTTCACTTCGCCTTGCTCCTTGCTGACACGGCGGATGTAGTCTGCCACAATGGAGCGATTTTCATCGGGTGAAGAGAAGGCAATATGCGCACTGCCAGTGCCTGGGAATTTTTCCCCAAAGGCGCGGTAATTATTGGTGGCAATCAAGAAATTTTGCTTCTCATCAATAGGCTTACCGTTGAATGTCAGATCCACAATGCGGTGTACGTCTGGGTTGATGAGCTTGCACTCCCCGTCATAGCGCGCAGGTTGCGTGATGTCCACTTGGTAATTCACCCCATCAATCACATCAAAGTTATAAGTGCGGAAACCGTCCCAGTTGATTAAGGCTTGCTTTTCCGCTTCTGTGGGGGCGATTTGGTTAAATTGGCCAGCGGAGCACTCGAGCCATTCCCGCACTTCTTCACCTGTGACTTTCAACGCTACTAAAGTGTTAGGATAAAGATACAAATCCGCCGCGTTGCGGAACGTCAATTGACCTGCTTCCACCTCGGTGTAGTTGCTCGGGTCATTTTTACGCCCGCCCACTTTAAATGGTGCAGCAGCAGACAGCACAGGCAGGTTGCCTAAATCAGGGTCGCCTTGAGCAAAGCGTTTGACATAGTCAATTTGTGCCAGATTAACAATTTGGATAGTTGGGTCATCTTGCACCAGCGCAAGGAAACTGTACATTTTATCGTCGGCTTTACCAATCGGAGCATTGACGTAGTCGCGGGTACTTTTGTGATCGGCTTTGAGCACATCTAAAATCGGCACATATTGCTTAGCGATGGCGGCTTTGTTTTTGCTGTCATAAATCGCCCGAGCTTCGGTTGTGCCAGAGACGACCTTCCATTTGCCTGAGTCATTATTAAGCTTGAGATCAATCACGCCAATGTGACTGCCCCAGCGCCCTGGCATCACCGACGGCACACCGTTAATGGTACCCTTTTCAATATCGGCACCAGGAATGTCGGCAAACTCTTTGCTTGGATAAACCGCGTGGGCATGCCCAAAGGCGATCGCGTCAATGCCCTCGACCTTGGAGAGATAATACACTGAGTTTTCGGCCAAAGTGCGGTATGGCTCAGCCGAAAGCCCTGAGTGCGGCACCGCAATCACAATATCCGCGCCCTCTGCGCGCATTTTCGGCACCAGATGTTTGGCGGTTTCGGTGATGTCTTTGGCGATCACTTTGCCTTCTAAATTTTTCTTATCCCAAATCAGCACTTGGGGTGGCACAAAGCCGATGTAGCCGACTTTCAGCTGTTGTTTTTTGCCGTCGGTATCGACAAATTCATAGTCTTTAATGATATACGGCGTGAAATAGTGTTTATCGTCTTTGCCGTTGGCGACATAAATATTGGCGTTGATATACGGAAACTTAGCGCCGGCAATCGAGCGGTCTAAAAACTCAAGACCGTAGTTAAATTCGTGGTTGCCGATGTTGCCGACATCATAATTGAGCAGGTTCATGGCTTTATACACAGGGTGCAATTCACCTGCTTTCAAGCCTTTTGATGCCACCCAGTCCCCCATTGGGCTGCCTTGAATCAAGTCCCCATTGTCCACTAACACACTGTTTTTTACTTCAGCACGCGCTTTTTGTACTAAATCAGCGGCCCGCACCAGTCCGATTTTCTCTGATGGTTTGTCTTTATAATAGTCATAATCCATCATATTGGCGTGCAAATCGGTGGTTTCCACAACGCGTAAATCCATATCCGCGGCCAGCGCCAAGGTTGGCAGGCAAAGTGCGGTCACAACCGCAAAATGTACTCTATTTAAGGTTAATTTCATAAACACTCCGTTTGTTATTAGAATAATCTGCCCAATTCTAAGGGAATTACCGTGAGCATAAAAGTGCGGTTTTATGGATTATGTGAGAATTCCAGCCAAGATCACATTCTTGCAATAAACTTTCGTTTTTTTGCGCATTTATGTGTATCTTAAGCAATTATCTTGCAGCAATAACAATAAGGAGAATGTATGCAGCATCACAATGGCACCCCCTTCCCACCGCACTTTTTATGGGGCGCGTCCACTTCGGCTTATCAAGTGGAGGGCGCATGGAATGAAGACGGTAAAGGTCCGTCGGTGATTGATATGGCGTCAGTTGTGCCCAACACCAGCGATTTTAAAGTGGGCGCAGATCACTACCACCGTTTTAAAGAAGATGTGGCGTTATTTGCCGAGCTGGGCTTGAAGGCCTATCGCTTTTCGATTGCGTGGAGTCGCGTGTTTCCAGATGGAGATGGCGAGCTTAACGAAAAAGGTTTGGCGTTTTATAGTGATTTGATCGATGAGCTGCGCGCGCATAATATTGAACCGATTGTGACGCTTTATCACTTCGATTTGCCTTATGCCTTGGCGCAAAAAGGCGGCTGGTCAAACCGTGAGACCATTGATGCCTTTGAGCATTACTGCACCGCACTTTATGAACGCTTAGGCGATCGCGTGACCTACTGGCTGACGATTAATGAGCAAAATATGATGATTTTGCATCCTAATGCACTCGGTACGGGCGGCGGCAAGGGTGAAAACCCTGTTAAAGATATTTATCAGCAAAATCACAATATGTTTGTGGCGCAAGCCAAAGCGATGGTCAAATGCCATGAGATGCTGCCGCACGCCAAAATTGCACCTGCGATTAATATCGCCTGTGTATATCCTGCCAGCGCACGGCCAGAAGATATTATCGCTGCCGATAACTTTGAGGCACTCCGTAACTGGCTGTATCTCGACATGGCGGTGTATGGGCGTTACAACCACCTGGCGTGGGCATTTTTGCAATCGCGCAACGCCACGCCTGAGATTGCAGACGGCGACTTGGCTGTACTGAAAGCGGCAAGCCCCGATTTTATCGCGTTTAATTATTATAGCTCAGCCACCGTATCAGCCAGCCACGGTGATGGCGACGATATTGGCTCGAGTGGCGACCAACAACTCGCTGTGGGTGAATCGGGCTTTTTCCGTGGCGGCAAAAACCCGCACTTAAGTGTTAACGAATTTGGCTGGGAGATTGACCCTGCAGGTTTCCGAACCACTTTGCGCCGCATTTATTCACGTTATGCTTTGCCGTTATTAGTCACCGAAAATGGCTTAGGTGCATTTGATAAAGTGGAAGACGACGGTAGCATTAATGATGATTACCGCATTGATTATTTGAAAAAACATCTCCAGCAATTGCAACTGGCGATTGCCGACGGCGTGAACGTGTTTGGCTATAATCCATGGTCGGCGATCGATTTAGTCAGCACTCACCAAGGGGTGAGCAAACGCTACGGCTTTATTTACGTTAACCGCGATGAATTTGACCTTAAAGACCTCGCGCGCAGCAAAAAGAAAAGTTTTTACTGGTATCAAAAATTAATTGCCTGCAATGGCGCCACCTTGTAGTGATGTTAAAGTGCGGTCTGTGTTATGCTAGAGCAAATTAATATGAGGATACTATGAATAACTATAAATTAATTGCATTAGACATGGACGGCACTTTGCTCGACAGTAAAAAACAAGTTAGTGAGCGCAACCGTCAAGCCATTTTGGCCGCCAAAAACCGTGGTGTGCGTGTGGTACTCGCCTCAGGGCGCCCATTTGCAGGGCTTAAACACTATTTTGAGCAGTTAGAGATGACCAGCGATGATGACTATGTGCTGTGTTTTAATGGCGCGCAGGTCAAACGCATCAGCGATGAAAAAATCATTCAAGATTTTCAATTCACAGGTCGTGAGGCGAAGTTACTTGCTGAGCACGCCAAAACGTTGGGCATTAACCTGCACGCGTTTTCGCCTATTCGTGGGCTGATCTCGCCTGATTGTGGCCCTTGCAGCCAGCATGAGGCAGAAATCAACAAAATCGAGCTGAATCAATTGGACTTTGCTGAGCTGGCTGATGATGAACCCATCATCAAGGTTCTCTATGCCGATGATAGTGAAAAAGTCTCTCATGCTATGGCGACATTGCCGCAGGCACTAAAAGTACAGTTCACCGTGGTGCAAAGCACGCCATTTTTTATGGAATTTCTCCACCCGAAAGCTAACAAAGGCAGCGGCATTGCCGCGTTGGCAGATTTTTTAGGCATTCCAGCGCGTGATGTGATTTGCATGGGCGATGCGGGCAATGACGCCCACATGGTGGAATACGCAGGCCTTGGCATTGCGATGGAAAACGCCACCGACGAGCTCAAAGCGATGGCCGATGCCATCACCGGCCACCACAACGACTCGGGCGTGGCGCAGGCGATAGAGCGCTATGTGTTAAGTTAAGGAGTAGCGATGCACATTGTGATTGCACCAGACAGTTTCAAAGAAAGCCTCAGTGCCCAAGCGGTGGCGCAAGCCATTGAGGCGGGATTTGCGCGCATTTTTCCGAATGCCACGTACACGTTGGTGCCAATGGCAGACGGCGGCGAAGGCACGGTGCAATCTTTTGTGGACGCAACCCACGGACGCTTAATGCAAAGTGCGGTCACCAGCCCACTGGGCGAAACGGTGCAAGCCCAATGGGGGCTTTCAGGCGACGGGCGCACGGCGATCATCGAAATGGCGGCCGCCTCGGGGCTGCATTTGGTGCCGCTGGATAAACGCAACCCAGAAATCACCACCAGCTTTGGCACAGGCGAGCTGATCAAAACCGCACTTTCCCATGAAGTGGAGGAAATTATTCTCGGCATTGGCGGCAGCGCGACCAACGATGGTGGCGTGGGCATGCTGCAAGCCCTTGGCGCGCATTTTTATGACGACAACGATGACGAGCTCGCCTTTGGCGGCGCCGCGCTGGCAAGCCTGGCGAGAGTGGATTTATCACAGCTTGATGAACGCCTAAGTAAAGTGCGGTTGTCGGTGGCCTGCGATGTGGACAATCCCCTGTGCGGTGAACAGGGCGCGGCGGCGGTGTTTGGCGCACAAAAAGGCGCCGATGAGGCGATGATCAAACGCCTTGATCACGCCCTTGCTCATTTTGCCGAGGTGGTTCAACACCAGCTGAATAAAGCGATTGCTGATGTCAAAGGCGCAGGCGCTGCAGGCGGCATGGGTGCAGGGTTGATGTTATTGCCAAATGCCACACTGCGCTCAGGGGTAGAGATTATGCTCAACGCCGTGGCGTTGGAAAGCAAAGTGCGGTCAGCCGATTTGGTCATCACAGGTGAAGGGCGCATGGATGGGCAAACAGTACACGGCAAAACGCCAATCGGTGTGGCGCGCTGCGCCAAAGCGCACAACAAGCCCGTGATCGCCTTGGTCGGCTGTTTGCGCGCGGATTATGTCGCAGTCTATGATCACGGCATTGATGCGGTGTTCCCAATTATCCAACAGATCGACAGCCTTGAGAACACCTTAAAGTGCGGTGCGCAAAACCTGCAATCCTGCGCCGAGAATGTCGCGCGGTTGTATAAATTAGCAACCGCACTTTAGGTTTTCAATCAATTTTCCAAGCGGTGAATGTGTTTTTTCGCCGCAATCAAGGCGCCGCACCAGCCTGTGAAGGCGGCGAGGGCGATGATAAACAACACTTCGACAAAATTCATACCGTTAAGCTCAAATTTTACCGCAAAAATATTGGCCACATAGTCGATTGCCGTCGAAAAATAAGCGATGGTTAGTCCGCTTAAAATGGCGGCCAGCACGCCACCGATAATGCCGAAGATTAAGCCTGTGTAGAGAAACGGGCGCAGGATAAAGTGCTCTGTAGCACCGAGCAGTTTCATCACTTCAATGTTGGCGCGAGCACTGTAGACATCGGAGCGAATACTATTGCCGATTACCAAAATCACGGCAATCAGCATCAACAAGGTGCAGACCACTGCAATGCGCCCAGCCAGCCAGGTGATGGCGCCGAGTTTTTCCATCCAGTCGGTGTCTAACCGCACTTCATCCACGCCTTTGATTTTGATCAGCGTTTGCTTGAGCTCGGTGAGCTTCGCGCTGGTTTGAAACGCCTCCGTTGGGGTTATCATCACCACCGCTGGCAGCGGATTGTCGTCGAGCATCGCCAGCTCATCATTAAAGCCCGACCATTGGCGGAAGTCTTCCAAACTTTGTTGGCGAGAAATATAACTGAGTTCCGCCACGCCCTTTTCTTGGCGGATTTTGTCCACCACCAAATTGGCGTCGGCCTCACTTAAGGTTTTATGTAAGTAAACACTAATTTGCGATTCGGGGTAAAATTTCGTCGCCGCTTCTTTGGTGTTTTTCCACAATAAATAGCTGATGGTTGGAATGGTCAACGACACCGCGATCACCAGCACCGTCAGCGCGGTGCCGATGCGTTTTTGCCATAAGTCATTGAACACGGATTTCAACACATATTGGGTTTGCATCCAAAACGGCGCTTGGGTTGGGCGTGAGCTCATAGAATCTCCTTATTGAAATGCACGAAGATGACCTTGCTCAAGCACTAAGGTCGGTTTTGGATATTGTTGCACAATGGTGTGATCGTGCGTGGCGACTAACACGGTAACCCCCACACGATTAAATTCTTCAAACAGGCGGAAAATTTCACGCGAAAGCGTTTTATCCAAGTTACCTGTTGGCTCATCTGCGAGCAATAATTGTGGGCGATTGACCACTGCACGGGCGATGTCCACCCGTTGTTGTTCCCCACCTGAAAGGTGCAGCGGCAAGTGATTGGCGCGGTGCAGTAGCCCCACTTTATCCAGCGCAGCACAAGCACGACGTTTGATTTCATTCGGGTGCATGCCCGAGATAATCAACGGCAGGGAGACATTTTCCAGCACGCTGCGGTCGGTTAGCAGGTGGTAATCTTGGTGCACCATGCCAATTTGGCGACGCAAAAACGGGATTTGATCATCGCTTAAGCGAGTGATGTCGTGCCCATTGAAATAGACCGAGCCGCCATTAGCACGCTCAATCCCCATGATGAGTTTCAACAGCGTACTTTTTCCCGCCCCAGAGTGACCTGTGAGGTAGGTCATCGATCCCACCGGCAGGTGGAAGCTCAAGCCTTGTAAGGCAGGTTTACCACCAAGGTAGGCTTTACTAACGTTAATAAATCGGATCATATCGGCCCTTATTCTTCGTCTTGTTCTTGGCTAAACAGTGCATCGATAAATTCTTGCGCATTAAATGGGCGCAAATCTTCAATTTTCTCACCAATGCCAATGTAGCGAATTGGCACATTAAATTGATCGGCAATCGCAAAAATCACGCCGCCTTTGGCGGTGCCATCAAGTTTGGTCAGGCTGATGCCTGTCAATCCCGTTGCTTCGTTAAACAATTTGGCTTGGCTGATGGCATTTTGACCTGTGCCCGCATCTAACGTGAGCATAATTTCGTGTGGCGCTTCAGGATCGAGCTTTTTCATCACGCGTACAATTTTTTTCAGCTCATCCATTAGGTGATTTTTATTTTGCAACCGCCCTGCGGTGTCGGCCAGTAAAATATCAATATTGCGCGCACGCGCTGATTCCATCGCATCATAAATTACCGACGCGGCATCAGAGCCGGTGCTTTGCGCCACTACAGGAATATGGTTGCGCTCGCCCCACACTTGCAATTGCTCCACCGCTGCCGCACGGAAAGTGTCGCCAGCCGCCAACATTACGGATTTGCCTTGTTGTTGGAACTGGCGTGCCAGCTTGCCGATGGTGGTAGTTTTGCCCACGCCATTAACACCCACCATTAAAATGACAAACGGCTTTTTCTCGCTGATTTCAAGGGGCTTGGCAACGGGTGCTAAAATGTCGGCCATTTCTTGCTTGAGTTTTTGATAAAGCTGCTCGGCATCACGCAGTTCTTTTTTGCTGGCGTGCTCGGTGAGGCTGTTGATGATCTTGGTGGTAGTTGGCACACCAATATCGGCGATCAGCAGCTGTTCTTCAAGTTCTTCAAACAGCTCATCATCAATTTTTTTACCACGAAAAAGACTGCGAAAGCCACTACCGAGATTTTGCTTGGTTTTGACTAACCCTTTTAGCAAGCGGCTAAAAAAGCCACCTTGGCTTGGTTTTTCTTGTTCGACCGCACTTTGAGTTTTTTCTTCCACCTCACGCGCCGCTTGCTCTTCGGCTAAGCATTTTTCTTCCACCTCACGTGCAGCTTGTTCTTCCGCTAAGCGCTTTTCTTCCGCCTCACGTGCCTCTTGCTCTTCAGCTAAACGTTTTTCTTCTGCCTCACGCGCGGCTTGTTCTTCGGCTAAGCGTTTTTCTTCCGCCTCACGTGCCGCTTGCTCTTCGGCTAAACGTTTTTCTTCCGCCTCGCACACTGCCTGTTCTTTATCGTGATTCTCTGAGTGTTGAGTGTCTAACTCAGCAGGCTCATGTGTTGGTTTATCTTTGCCCAGCCCCAACCAAGACCAAAATCCGCTTTTTTTCTTATTTTCTGCCATGATTTCTCTCTTCCAACCGCACTTTTTGATTTTTCAGTAACTAGCTAAGTTTACCACCGATGAGGGATTTTTGTGAAATGTTATCCGCCAATAAAGCCATGATCGATGATGATCTGTTGAGCGTGAGTACATTGTAAAAAAGTAAAAAATGAATCGATACCTGTGTGATGCCGTAATATTGCGCAGCCGTAGTCAGCCATAGAGTATGATTGTGTTCATGGCATCACCAATGTATCAAATAAAGGCACAATATGCTCCATGCTCAGTGCGTCGGTATGAATGTGATGTTTGAGCATGGCCAAATCAAAAAGGCGATAAAGATTATCCGCACTTGTAGTGGCAAGCTCTGGTGTGGGCAAAGGTACGAATATGCCCAGCGCGCCCCATCAGCACAATGTCGAGTACACTATAATCAAAAGTGGCAGTAAAAAACTGCGGTACAAAGCCTAATTTGACCGCAGAAAATACCTTGCCAGATATCGGTTTAAGATGCCCAAGCAAGAGTGACGGCAGTGTGCTTTTGCCGCAGCCATTGGGGCCGAGAATCGCCAGTATTTCTCTTGACAGAACGTCAAAAGACAAGGCTTGGAACAGCAACGGCGCACTTGAGTAACCGAAGCTAACGCGTTCTAAGGAAAGTGCGGTGTCATTCATTGCGTAGCCCTCGCCTTAAACGATAAACCAACACGGCAAATAAAGGCGCGCCTAAAAGTACGGTCAGAATGCTGATCGGGATTTCACTGGCGGTTAGCGTGCGCGCGAGATCATCGACAATGATCAAATAAATCGCGCCAACAAGCATGGAGGTGGGCAGCAATTTTTGGTGGTCAGCGCCCACTAACATACGACTAATATGTGGGATAACAAGCCTACTCAGCCAATGCTGCCGCTAATCGCCACTTGGCAAGCCACTATGCTGCCCGCGCAAAACAGCACGCACCAACGCAATGGCACCACATTGACGCCCAAAGCATTCGCCTCTCGCTGAGACAGTGACAATACATTTAATCGCCAATGCAGCCCCAATAATACGGTCGAACAAAGTCCCCACGGAAGAGTAAAAAAGAGTAATTTTTGTCTGTTGGCCGTGGCGAAGCTGCCCATCAGCCAAAAAACAATGCTGGGCAGTTTTTCTTCGGTGTCGGAGATTATATTGCAGCAAGCTGACCAGTGCGGCAAAAAAGCCACTTAAAATCATACCCGTTAAAATCAGCATCAACAAACTGCCATTTGCGACGCGGCGATTGAATAAAAACACGAGTGCTAATGTGGCAATGCCAAAGGTCAATGTGCTTGCAAACAGCGCCAATATTGAAAGGCTAAAAAAGATCGCCAGCGTCCCGCCAAAGGCATCACCTGAGGTAACGCCAATAACATGCGAGTCAACTAACAGGTTACGGAAAATGCCCTGCAATACGACACCACTTAACGCCAGCCCAGTACCGACTAATCCTGCGGTTAAAATGCGTGGCAGGCGCACATCAAACAACACTTGCGATTCAATAGCAGGCAGGGGGAGCGCGAGAAGTTTATACCACAGCAAGGTTAAAATTTGCTCAATGGATGACGCATACCGTCCGACCCCAAGTGAGATCAGGACGGTTACGATAAGCTCAAAGACGAGCATAAGGATAAAAGTGCGGTCAGTTTTTTGCTGGCGTTGGCACATACTGGGTGCGATAGAATTTTTGATAATAATCGTTCACCATTTTATCCAAATCAATGTCAGCAAAGCGTTCAGGATAGAGTTTTTTGCCATCCAAAGCTCCCCAAGGCCAATCTCCTCAGGTATTGGATACCCCCACGCTTTAGCATATTGCGGCATTAAATACACTTTTTTATCTTTCACCGCCTGAATATTTTGCCATTGTGCGCCGTTGACAATATCTGACACAACGGTTGAGTAGCGATTTTGCACAAAAATGACACTAGGATTCCAGCTTAAAATTTGCTCCATCGACACCTGTTTATAGCCTTTAATGCTGCTAGCCGCAACATTATTTGCACCCACGTGCTCCATCATCAGCCCCGTATATTTGCCTGAGCCATAGGTCAAATCAGGGTTTGCCATATAGGTTGCTACCCTCGCCCCCTTAGGCACATTGGCCAAACGTGCTTTCAACAATGGACGGTTGGCAAATGCCGCTTTGATTAATTCCTGCACATTTTTTGCTTATTGAACACCTCAGCGATGAGCGCAATTCCCTGTTTCAACCCCTCACTATAAGCCTTATTTTCATCTTGCAATGTTGGATTGAGCTTGGCTTGCTCGTTTTTCGGCGACACCCGCAGAGAAATGGCCACCACTGGCAGACCCGCATCCGAAATTTGCTTGATCATCTCAGGTGGCGCATAGTTAGTGACAAACACAACATCAGGTTTGAGTGCCAACAGGCTTTCGATATTTACTTTTGTCAGCTCACCCGGCATCGCCATTTTCTCTAACGCGGGCGCAAGGCGGGCATAATCTTGACCTAAATTCTTTTTCCAAGTGGATAAAATCCCGACAATTTGATCGGTCGCGTCAAGCTACACCGCAATGTCCAACGTTTGATGCTGCAATACCACCGCCCGATTTACACTATCAGGAATCGTCACTTGGCGATCCAATTTTGATCCGTAATTTGACGATCGGCCCATGCCACACTGGATGCCAATGCTACCATCAACACAACCGCACTTTTTAACTTGTTCATACCAACCCAATCGTTATTAAAAAACAATATAACGATAATAAAGTTTAGCCGATTGTGGAATGGGTTTTTATGTATGTAGAGAAAATCTGATAGAAAATGTACAGTCAAAATGCTTACACGTGGATGAGATCACATTTTTACATTTTTGTAATTGCCTTCTGGATAAATCAGGGTACAAGGAATCGAGTAATCATAAAATTTAAGAGGTAGTAAAATGACACAGTTAGATGAACAAAAACGATTTAAAAAATTTCAAATGCAATCATTGATAGGCATTTTTATTGGCTATGCTTGTTATTATATTGTGCGTAATAATTTTGTTTTTTCAACACCTTATATTAAAGATGAGTTGGGGTTAAGTACAACGCAAATAGGGTTATTAACCTCCTTAATGTTGATAACATATGGCATCAGCAAAGGATTGATGAGCATTTTGGCGGATAAATCTAACCCTCGTTATTTCATGGCGTTGGGTTTATTTTTATGTGTGATTATTAACATTATGATGGGGTTTTCTACCAGTTTTTATCTTTTTGTGTGCTTGGTTATCTTATTGGGCCTTTTTCAGGGCATGGGGGTGGGGCCTGCTATTATCACGGTTGGACATTGGTTTCCTAGAACACAACGTGGACGAGCAAGTACCATTTGGAATGTTTCTCATAATTTAGGCGGAGGTTTGGTTGCGCCTATTGTGGGGGCAAGTTTGTCTTATCTAGGTACAGAGCACTGGCGTATTTCTGCCTATTTGGTGCCAGCTTTAATCGCCTTTATTGGTGTTCTGCTCATTTTATATTTTGTTAAACGTCGTCCTGTTGAAGAGAATTTGCCTACCGTTGAAGAAATATATCAAGAAGAATCTGTGAATACACATCTTGCTCGTCATCTAAGTAAGAAGCCAGATAATATGAGCTCCAAGCAAATTTTTACCGAATTTATCTTAAAAAATCCAAACTCATGGTATTTGGTGGGTATTGATATTTTCACTTACATGGTTCGTTTTGGTATGTTGACTTGGATCCCATTGTATATTTTGACTGTAAAAGGGTTTAGTAAAGCCGATATGGGCGTGTCATTTATGCTATTTGAATGGGCGGCAATTCCTTCAACTATCATCGCAGGTTGGCTTGTGGATAAGTTTTTTCGTGGTAAGGTGATGTATTTACCGATGATCTGCCTTGTAATTGTCTTTTTCTGTGTTTTTGGCTATATGACATCTAATTCAATTGTATTGATAACTCTCTTTTCTACTATTACAGGCTGCTTAATTTATATTCCGCAATCTATGGTCGCGGTACAGGCAATGGAAGTCATTCCAAGCTTTGCTTTAGGTTCTGCCGTTGGCTTGCGTGGCTTTATGAGTTATATTGTCGGCTCCTCGCTTGGCACAACACTATTTGGTTTCATGGTGGATAAATTTGGTTGGGAAAGTGGATTCTATACGATTATGCTAGGTGCAATTTTGTGCTTTATTTTTTGCTATCTATCCCATCGTGGATTGAAAAAGATTGAGGCAATGTAATGCGTATCGTATGAACGCACTAAAATAACAAAAAGTGCGGTTAACCGCACTTTGATGATAAAAGACCTGCCTGATGAAGGCAGGTTTTCTGTTTAGTGGTGTTCTTCCAGTGGTGGTTGGGTTTCATCAAATTCGGGCAGTGGTTTGTGCTCGGTGGCGATGAAACTGTAAATCACAGGCAGAATAAATAAGGTAAATAGAGTACCGATTGCCAGCCCTGCGATGATAACTGCACCAATACTGAAGCGGGAGACGGCGCCAGCGCCAGCCGCGTAAAGTAGTGGGATAAGCCCTGCGATCATCGCAGCCGTTGTCATCAAAATTGGGCGTAGACGAATGCGTGCAGCCTCCATAATGGCATCGATACGACTTTTGCCGTGTAGCAATTGCTCTTCTTTGGCGACTTCACACATCAAGATCCCGTGCTTGGTAATCAGCCCAACCAGTGTGATTAGCCCGACTTCAGAGTAGATATTCAGCGTGCTCCCTGCCACGCCGAAAAAGCCGAGTAAATTCAAGCCGAGTAATGCGCCAGAGATGGCAAGCGGCACAGAAACAATAATAACCAACGGATCGCGGATCGATTCAAACTGAATTGCCAACACCAAGAAGATAATGATAACCGCCAAGGCGAAGGTGGTGGCAAGAGCGTTACCTTCTTGTACAAATTGGCGTGATTCACCACGGAAATCGTAGGTGTAGCCCTGTGGCAGCATTTCGGCGCCAGTGGATTGGAACCATTTTACTGCGTCGCCCACCGAACCTGTCGGCACACCACTGATAACAGCGGAATTTAGCTGGTTAAAGCGTGGCAGTGACAGTGGTTGTGTTTTCAGTTCAAGGGTAACAAGAGTGCTGAGTGGAACCGCACTTCCATCATTCGCGATGAGATAAAAATTATCCATTGATTCTGGATTTAAGCGTTTTTTGCGCTCAATGCCTGAGATGATTTTGTAGGCGCGCCCTTGCAAATCCACCCGTGTTACTGTGGCACTCGAGAGGAAGCTACCCACTGTTGAGCTGATTTGTGCCATGGTGATGCCATAAGAGTTGGCTTTGTCACGGTCAATCGTCATGCTCATTTCTGCAGTGTCAAATTTGAGATCGATATTCGAGAAGATAAACTGCCCTGACTTTTGCGCTTCTTCCCAAATGCGCTGGGTGACATCAGCAAGATCGCGATAATCATTCGGTGTAGTAATGACAAAAGATACAGGCATACCTTGCTCGCCAGTATTGATTTCAGGGAATGGGAAGCCAGAGACAGAAATTTCAGGAATACTTTTTGCTTTGGCGTTAAGCTCGTTCATGATCTCGGCTTGGCTGCGACTGCGCTCACTCCAGTCCACTAAGGTTGCAATGGCAAGCGCTTGGTTGGAGGCTGGCACACCAGAAATAACCTGTGAGAATTGTACTTCAGGAATTTCTTTTAATAGCGCCTCGAATTTTTTCATGGCATTTTGCACATAATCCACATTGCGATCGGCTGATGTAGTCCCAATTGAGAGCAAGGCGCCTTTATCTTCACTTGGCGTGAGTTCGCTTGATAAGTGACTAAATAGTAACGGCAAGCTGGCGAAAATAAGAATTGCGAAGCCTAAAATCCACTTTCTACTGTACATCACTACGCCTAACAGCACATTGTATGCGTTGGTTAAGCGGGTGAGGAAACTTTCCACACGGCGCTCAAGCCAACTTGGATTGGTGTGCGCTTTGAGCAATTTTGAACACATCATCGGGGAAAGTGTGAGTGCAATAATGCCTGAGATAAACACGGCACCTGCCAAAGTGAGGGCAAATTCTTTAAACAGTGAACCAGTAATGCCGCCCATAAGCGCCATTGGGGAATAAACCGCACAGAGCGCAATGGTCATGGAAATCACAGGCAAGGCAATTTCACGCGTGCCGATGATGGCGGCGCGAAATGGCGTTTCGCCGAGCTTGATGTGGCGGTCAACGTTTTCAAGGACGACGATGGCATCATCCACCACCAAACCAATGGCAAGAATCATTGCCAGTAAGGTCATTAGGTTAATTGAGAAATTAAAGGCTTGTAGCAACATAATCACGCCAATCAAAGAGATAGGAATGGTTACAACTGGCACAATCATTGCACGGAATGAGCCTAAGAACATAGTGATCACCACCAATACGATCACAGTTGCTTCTAAAATGGTTTTTACTACTTCTTCAATGGAGCTGTTAATGGCGATGGTTTTGTCATATAAAATTTTAGCGTCAATGCTCGGTGGCAAATTGTGTTTAATGGTGTCAAACAAGGGATAAATATTTTTGATCACCGTGAGCGGGTTTGCGCTAGAAGATGGCTCAATCGATAGCACCACCGCCTCTTTACCATTGGCAGCGGCACGGAAGTCATTGCTTTCTTTAGTCAGCTCTACGGTGGCAATATCGCTTAGGTGAATCAAATTATCACCGTCAGAATGCACCACTAAGTCTTTGAGTTGTTGCACGTCTGTTGTGGTGGTGTTCACCTTATTTTTGATTACTGTAAACCAGCCATTCGCGCTGCCAGCGGCGGTTTGTACGTTATTGCTGGAAAGTGCTTGCATGACCTGTGGTGCAGAAAGTTTTAAATTCGCCATTTTTTCAGGATCGAGCCAAATGCGCATGGCATAAGGGGAGCCGCCGAAAATATCAACTTTTGCCACACCAGGAATGGTGAAAAACTGCGGTTTAACCACCCGTTGAATATAATCCGTCACTTGGCTGGAGTCCAACACATCGGAGGTGAAGCTGATATACATCATGCCCGAGCCGCCACTTGAGGACGTGATCACAGGGTCATTGATTTCTTTGGGCAAGGCAGAGCGCACGGAGTTCACTTTGGAAAGCACATCGGCAAGTGCAGCGTTAGGATCGGTGTTGAGCTTCATTTTCACCGTAATTTGTGAGCTGCTTTGTTTGCTTGATGAAGTGATGTAATCGATATTGTCTGCCTGTGCGATCGCCTCTTCTAGTTGTGAGGTGACAAAGGCTTGAATAAGATTAGCATCCGCACCAGGGTAAACGGTTGTTACATTGATCACCGTGGTGGTCATTTCGGGGTATTCACGCACGGTGAGTTTTGAAATGGCTTGCAGCCCAAGAATAATAATGAGCATACTAATCGCAGCAGCCAACACTGGGCGGCGGATAAAAATATCTGTAAAACGCATCGTTATCTACCTTTTATAATCTTGAGCTTTGTGCAGGTTGTTCGGTACCGACACCTTTTTGATCGGAAATTACAACCAAACTGCCATTACTTAAACGTTGCTGCCCACCCGTTACAATTTTATCGCCGAATTGCAACG
Organism: Spirabiliibacterium pneumoniae; assembly: GCF_014884995.1. GTDB lineage: Bacteria > Pseudomonadota > Gammaproteobacteria > Enterobacterales > Pasteurellaceae > Spirabiliibacterium > Spirabiliibacterium pneumoniae. Next base: position 65,760 of record NZ_JABMII010000012.1, on the reverse strand, counting down.
CGCCAGATTTCAGGTGCGCATAAATTCCGTGACGGTCAAGGGTTTGCACAGTCACTAACTCCACACGATAAATATTATCAATGTCTTCGCGTTGTTGTAATTTGGCTTTGTCTTCATCTGAAAGTGCGGTCAGGCGATACACGGTTTCGCCATACATATTGTAAGTGATCGCTACTTTCGGCAGTACAACTTGGTCATACGTGGTGGTTAAGGCCACCCGCAAACGTGCGAACATCCCCGATAGCAACTTGCCGCGGCTGTTTTCCACGCTGGCTTGCAGCTGGACTAAACCACTATTGGCATTCACAGCCGGCTCAATTGCCGAAATTTTAGCCTCAAAAGTTTCCCCTGTGTAAGCATCGGTGGTGACGGTTACTTTTTGCCCGATATGAAGGTTTTGTAAATCATTTTGCCCAAGCGAGAAATCAATTTTGCTTTTGCTGATGTCTTCCACTCGCACCATCGGCTTACCATTGGTAACATATTCACCGACGTTGACTTGAATAATCCCAACTGTGCCCGCAAACGGCGCATAAATTTGGCGGCGCGCAAGGCTGGCTTTGGCGGCGGCAATATTAGCTTGTAAGGTTTTGTAGCTTGATTGCGCTTTATCAAAATCACTTTTCGACACACTGTTGCTTTGCAGTAACGTTGAAAAACGCTGGAAATTAGCCTGTGCGGCAGGTAATTGGGCTTGCAGTGAGGCGAGATTGGCTTTCTCTACATCGCTGTCAAGCTCGATTAATAAATCGCCTGCGTTCACTTTTTGCCCTGCATTCACAAGAATAGTTTTAATCGTCCCCGCACTTTGTGCACTTAACATCGCGCCTTGATTTGGGCGAACAATCCCTGTGGCTTCAATTGCGGGTGTCCACTGCTGTGTTTGTACCTGCATAACCGTCACTGGATTGACAGGCTCAGGCATATTGGCTAAAAATTCGGCTTTTTTATGTGCTTTGAAAAACTGTAAGCCAATCACCGCTATAATCACGAATAATGCGATTAATAGTACCAATTTAAGCACAAAACGCTTGGTCCGTGTCGGTTTTTGTGCATCATTGTCGTTCATAATAAAACTCCATAATTCTATAATTAAAAACTGATTGCTTGCCAAGTGCGTTTAATGACTTGCTCTAATAATTCATTATCGTATTGCTCATTAAAATAGACTTGACGAAAACTTAAATTCATTGCACTTTCTAGGCTTAATGAAAATAGAATTTCGGCAGGCAGATGGCACAATTGTTTTTGTTTTTTGCCTGCTTTAACAAAGCGATCCCAGTGATCTTCACGCACTTTACATTCTTTGACGAGTTCAGAAAAGCCCGGGATATTTTTATATTGAAAAATGTTTTTCAATACGTATTCATGTTCGTGACAAAAATGCCATAAATTCCACCACATTTGGTGATATTGATCATAAAGTGCGGTTTGCGCATCACAATTTTCACTCAATGCCCGATTAATACGGGTGAATAAATATTTGGCTAAATCTCGCAATAATTCATCTTTATTTTTAAAATGAATATAGATTGTGCCAACGGAAATTCCGACGGCACTGGCTATTTTTTGCATGGAAAGCGTGTGTAATCCTTTCTCTGCCATTAATTTTTCGGTGGCATTGAGAATTTGCTGTGCTGTTTGTCCTTCTTGATGATACATAATCGCCCTATACAACGAGGTGAATGAGCGTTCATTTTACTGATAATCAACGCTAGTGCAAGTAAATTTTCATTCGTCAAGCGGTGAGCAGATGAAATCCGTCTATAAACCGCACTTTTGTCTTTTTAGTGCTTGACATAGATCAAGTAGATGTCAATTTTTGTCATAAATACCCCTTAATAGGCATTAATTTATACACCATAAAACATGGATAATTTTCAACCAAAGATACAGTTAAAAGCGATACGCGGTAAGGATAAGAAATGGGTCAATCTGTCTCAAAAGAGCGTGCCAGTGAATGGCATGTGTGTGGATTGGTGGTGCAATGCCGCCCACAAGATGTGGCTCAAGTGAAGACCGCACTTTTAGCGTTGGCATTAACCGATGTCAGCGCGATCGATGAAGCACAGGGCAAATTGGTTGTGGTGATGGAGTCAAACAATCAAGCCGATTTATTAGAACGTATGGAGTTGGCACGCAATATCGACGGCGTGCTGGCGCTTTCTTTGGTGTATCACCAACAAGATCAGGATACTCTGGTGGGGGAATAGATGAAATTAAGTCGTCGTGAATTTATGAAAGCCAATGCAGCTACTGCGGCAACATTGGCAGCGGGGCTAAGCATTCCTGTTGTGAATGTGGCCGCGGCCGATTCATCCATTAAATGGGATAAAGCAGTCTGTCGTTTTTGTGGCACAGGTTGTAGTGTGTTAGTGGGCACGCAAAATGGGCGCGTGGTGGCATCACAAGGTGATCCAGACGCTGAGGTAAATCGCGGATTAAATTGCATTAAAGGCTATTTTTTGCCGAAAATTATGTATGGTAAAGACCGCCTCACTCAGCCAATGCTGCGCATGACCAATGGCAAATACGACAAAAATGGTGAATTTACGCCGATCAGTTGGGATGATGCCTTTAAAACCATGGCGGAAAAATTTAAAGCCGCGATGGCTAAAAACGGCCGCAATGCAGTTGGCTGTTTTACCTCAGGGCAGTCCACCATTTGGGAAGGTTATGCGTTAAATAAACTCTATAAAGCAGGCTTGCGTTCAAATAATGTTGACCCGAATGCGCGTCACTGCATGGCATCGGCAGCGGTAGCGTTTTTGCGTACGTTTGGTATTGATGAACCAATGGGCTGTTATGATGACATTGAACACGCAGATGCGTTTGTGCTTTGGGGTTCAAATATGGCGGAAATGCACCCTATTTTGTGGTCACGCATCACCGATCGTCGTATTTCAAATCCTGACAGCAAAGTGTTCGCTCTTTCTACTTTTGAAAACCGTTGCTTTGAACTGGCCGACCACGGTATCGTGTTTAAGCCACAAAGTGACTTGGCCATTTTAAATTATATTGCCAATTATCTAATTGAGCATGATGCCATCGATTGGGATTTTGTTAACAAACATACGAATTTCAAAAAAGGGGTAACTGACATCGGTTATGGCTTGCGTAATGATCACCCTCTTGAGCAAAAAGCGCAAAATTCAGGTAATGGCAAAATGCTCGACAGCGATTTTGAGCAATATAAAGCCTTAGTATCAGAATATACGTTAGATAAAGCCCATGAAATCAGTGGCGTGCCAAAAGATCAGTTAGAAATGTTGGCAAAATTGTATGCTGATCCAGATAAAAAAATCATTTCATTTTGGACCATGGGGTTCAACCAACACACCCGTGGCGTATGGGTCAACCACTTAATGTATAACGTGCATTTGCTCACGGGCAAAATTTCCAAACCAGGCTGTGGGCCGTTTTCATTAACGGGTCAACCTTCTGCTTGTGGTACCGCCCGTGAAGTGGGCACGTTTGCACACCGATTGCCTGCGGATATGGTGGTAACTAACGAAAAACACCGCGATATTGCCGAGAAAATCTGGAAATTACCAAAAGGCACGATTTCAGATAAAGTCGGATACCATGCTATTTTGCAAGACCGCATGCTCAAAGATCGTAAAATGAATGTGCTGTGGGTAATGTGTAACAATAATATGCAAGCAGGGCCGAATATCAATCAAGAGCGCCTGCCAGGCTGGCGTGATCCCGAGAACTTTATTATTGTCTCCGACCCTTATCCAACCGCTAGCGCGCTGTCGGCAGACTTGATTTTACCAACCTCGATGTGGGTGGAAAAAGAAGGGGCTTACGGCAATGCGGAGCGCCGCACTCAGTTTTGGCATCAGCTCGTGCCAAAAACAGGGGATTCCCGCTCTGATTTATGGCAACTTGTTGAATTCTCTAAATATTTTACCACTGATGAAATGTGGGAAGAAGAATTACTGGCGCAAATGCCAGAATACCGTGGTAAACGCTTATACGATGTTTTATTCACCAATGGGCAGGTGGATAAATATCCAAACAGTGAAATCGGCGATTACCTTAACGACGAAGCGGAGTATTTTGGCTACTATATTCAAAAAGGATTGTTTGAAGAGTATGCCAGCTTCGGACGTGGACACGGACATGATCTTGCCCCATTTGATATGTATCACAAAGCGCGCGGTTTGCGTTGGCCTGTTGTGGATCAAAAAGAAACATTATGGCGCTATCGTGAGGGTTACGATCCTTATGTGAAAGCGGGCGAAGGGGTGCGTTTTTATGGCAAACCAGATGGCCGTGCGATCATTTTGGCTGTGCCGTATGAGCCACCTGCAGAAATGCCTGATGAAGAATATGATTTATGGCTTTCCACTGGTCGGGTACTGGAGCATTGGCATACAGGCACTATGACGCGTCGCGTGCCTGAATTGCACCGTGCATTCCCGAATAATTTGGTGTATATGCACCCACTGGATGCGAAAGCACGCGGTATGCGTCATGGTGATAAAGTGAAAGTGATTTCGCGCCGTGGTGAAATGGTTAGCTTTATCGATACCCGTGGGCGTAACCGTGTGCCGCAAGGATTGGTTTACACCACTTTCTTTGATGCTGGTCAGCTTGCGAATAAATTGACATTGGACGCAACCGATCCAATTTCAAAAGAGACTGACTATAAAAAATGTGCAGTGAAAGTCGTTAAGGCGTAAAGTGCGGTATGAAAAAGCAAGTCGATAACCCACAACGTCGCCGTGTGCTTAAAGACGGTGTACGCACCGCAGGTGGGCTTGCGGGCGTTGGGTTGTTGCTTGCCTTGCAACAAAAGCAAAGCCTTGCGCGTGAAGGCGTGGCGCTGCGTCCGCCATTTGCCCTAGCAAATGAAAAAGATTTCGCCAGCGCCTGCATTCGCTGTGGGCAGTGTGTGCAGGCTTGCCCTTATGATATGTTGCATCTTGCAGGCCTGCTCTCACCTTTGGAAGCGGGCACACCATATTTTATTGCGCGCCAAAAGCCGTGTGAGATGTGTGTGGATATTCCTTGTGCGAAAGCCTGCCCAAGTGGTGCGCTGGATGCTACTCAAGATAACATTAACGACGCTCGCATGGGGCTGTCGGTGTTATTAGATCACGAAACTTGCCTGAATTGGCAGGGTTTGCGCTGCGACGTGTGTTACCGCGTGTGTCCGCTGATTGATAAAGCGATCACGCTAGAAAATCAGCACAATTCACGCAGTGATCGCCACGCAAAGCTCATCCCCACTGTACATTCCGAAGCGTGTACGGGCTGCGGCAAATGTGAAGAGGCGTGTGTGCTAGAAGATGCGGCAATCAAAGTTTTGCCAATGGTATTAGCCAAAGGTATGCTCGGCAAGCACTATCGGCTGGGCTGGGAAGAAAAGGAAAAAGCAGGGCATTCGCTGTTAAATCAAGACATTATTGATCTGCCAACGCGTATGCCGGAGGTGCAATAATGCCAAATGCCATTGAACATGCTGGGCGTGAGGCGCGAGAAAAGCTCGGCTTTTGGCGTGCTAACCGTTTTTTGCTGCTGCGCAGAGCGTGTCAGCTTGTGATTTTAGCCATGTTTTTAAGCGGACCGTACTTTGGATTTTGGATTTTGCGCGGCAATTACAGCGGCAGCCTTTTGCTTGACACCGTACCATTAACCGATCCGCTCATGCTGGCAGAAAGCTTCGCTACAGGGTATGTGCCCGTGTTAAGTGCGGTGATCGGTGGCTTGATTGTGATTGCCTTTTATGCGTTAGTGGGCAGTAAAGTGTTTTGTGCGTGGTGTTGCCCAGTGAATGTGATCACCGACGTGGCGGCATGGTTAAGGCGAAAACTGAATATTCGTCAAACAGCCAAGCTCAACCGCACTTTGCGCTATGCCATTTTAGTGATGATTTTACTCGGCTCGGCAATAACAGGCACATTGTTGTGGGAGTGGATCAACCCTGTTGCCGCACTGGGGCGGGCGTTAATTTATGGCTTTGGGGCAACAACATGGTTGCTTTTGGCACTTTTTTTATTTGACTTATTGGTAGTTGAACATGGCTGGTGTGGGCATTTATGCCCCATTGGTGCGGCTTATGGTGTAATTGGCGCGAAAAGCCTCATTCGCGTGAAAGTGATTGACCGTGCGCGCTGCGATCGCTGCATGGACTGCTTTAATGTTTGCCCTGAGCCACACGTTTTGCGTAGTCCCTTATTTGGGAAAGCGCAGGAGAGCCAATTAGTATTAAGCAAAGATTGTATCAGCTGCGGACGTTGTGTTGATGTTTGTGCTGAATCAGTTTTTACCTTTTCGACACGATTTAATAAAGGTTAGGAGTGAGTAAGATGTTTAAAAAAGGATTTATAATGGGATTATTGTTTGGCTGCATGAGCGTGGCATTAGCTCAAAGTGCGGTTGAACCCGTGGGGAAAGATATTCAAAGCTCACCTGAAAATGTCGCGCCTGCATTTCATAATAATCCAAAAGAAACCGAGCCTGCGGTGCTTAACTATGTGAATCAGCCTCCGATGATTCCGCATAGTATAAAAAATTATCAGGTGACCAAAAATAATAACCAGTGCTTAAATTGTCACAGTGTGCAGGCTTCTCGCGCAACGGGTGCGCCACGCATTAGCCCAACGCACTTTGTCAGCCGTGATGGCAAAGTCAGCGGCAATCTTGCGCCACGTCGCTATTTCTGCTTGCAATGTCATGTGCCACAAGCAGAAGTGGATCCGATTGTCGAAAATGAATTTAAACCACTACCAGGCTATGGGAGCAAATGATGGCAAAGAAACCCAATATCCTAAAACGCTTTTGGCACTGGTTTAGAACCCCAAGCAAGCTGGCCATCGGCACCCTCTTGATTATCGGCTTTATCGCTGGCGTGGTGTCTTGGGTGGGCTTTAATTACAGCCTTGAGCAGACCAATACGGAAGAATTTTGTGTCAGCTGCCACAGCAATGACGTCTATCCCGAATATTTACACACCGCACACTATCAAAACCGCAGCGGCGTGAAAGCCACCTGCCCAGATTGCCATGTGCCACATCAATTTGTGCCAAAAATTATCCGCAAATTGAAGGCTAGCCGTGAAGTTTACGCGCATGTCATGGGTTACACCGACACCATTGAAAAATTCAACGCTCGCCGCTTACACATGGCTGAACGGGAATGGGAACGCATGAAAGAGAACCAATCTCAAGAATGCCGTAATTGCCATAACTTCGATAACATGGACTTCAGCCAACAAAAATCGGTGGCAGCGAAAATGCACCGCAAAGCCATTGAAAACGGCAATAGCTGTATCGACTGCCATAAAGGCATCGCCCACCAATTGCCAGATATGAGCGAAGTGCAAGACGCCACCGCCATTCACTAACCGCACTTTTATATTGACACGAAAGCCCAAGTTTTTATTTGGGCTTTTTTATATTATTTTGTAATGACGTTTCATTATTTTAATTTTCAAAATATATTGATTTGTCGCTTTTTGTATATTAGAATTTGCGCACTTTTTACCCAAACAAGGATATTAAATGAAAAAAACGTTATTAACTACGCTATTATGCTCACTGATGATGACCGCTTGTTCAAGTGGTGGTAGTGATAATGGACAGAGTAACAACATCCAAAATAGCGAACAAAGCGTAAAAGAAAAGGCTAACGGCAAGGCCAATGAACTAAAAGATAAAGTAAAAGCACAAGCTGATAAAGCCGAAGAAAAAGCTAAAGATATCCAATCAGATACTAAAGATAAAGCCGATGAAGTGAAAGAGAAGGCAAAGTCCGAATCTGATAAAGCCGAAGAAAAAGCTAAAGATATCCAATCAGATACTAAAGACAAAACCGATGAAGTGAAAGAGAAGGCAAAGTCCGAATCTGATAAAGCCGAAGAAAAAGCTAAAGATATCCAATCAGATACTAAAGACAAAACCGATGAAGTGAAAGAGAAGGCAAAGTCCGAATCTGATAAAGCCGAAGAAAAAGCTAAAGATATCCAATCAGATACTAAAGACAAAACCGATGAAGCGAAAGAGAAGGTAAAGTCCGAATCTGATAAAGCCGAAGAAAAAGCCAAAGATGCAAAAGCTGATGAGAAGCTGGATGACCGTAATGATCCGCCTGCTTATATGGCTGTAGATGTCAATGGTACTCAAATGGATCTCACCTTGGGTGAAAATGCAGATGTACCTGGATATAATGACCTACGTTATGATGAAAACATCGATAGCCGTTACAGCACAAATTATCAACATAGTGTGTTTGGTTATGTTATTGATAGAAAAGCGAAAACGAGCAACTTCTTCGCGCAGGGTGAAAGCACGCTCGAGGCGAAAATGCCATCTGAAGGCAAAATCAGTTATCACGGTGATACGCTATACTTCGCGGGTGGCGACTTACAAGAGGGCAGCGCAAATATGTCAGCTAATTTTGGTAAAAAAACGGTTGAAGGCGCCATTATTCATCGCGATGGGCATGAACTGGCCAACTTCCGAGGTCAAATTCACGGAAATCGCTTCACTGCGCATGAAGGCTTGAACGTAGACGGTGGCTTTTATGGCGACAGCGCACAGGAAGCGGCAGGTCAATTTGAAGGCCGTGTAAATGATAAAGAAATTACGGGTGCATTTGCCGTTAAACAACAATAATCACGCCCAGATCGCAAAAACCTCACGCAATAGTGAGGTTTTTTGTGGCATAAAGTGCGATAAAACCGCACTTTGTAGGTTTATTTTGCAGATTTAAACGCAAGTGTGCCTGTCAATTGTAGGGTTTGCGCTTTATCGTCTTGCAATTGGTATGGCAGTTTTGCTGTTGCGCCGAGGATTTGATAGCCGTCTTGAGCTTTGCGCAGTGTCAATTCCGCTACGCCGTCTTTGATGACCACATCGTCAAGATCGCCTGCTTGGTCTTCAAATTCAACATTGTTGAACGGCTGACCGTTGTAGGTAACCAACACTTTCAGTTTGTCGCCTTCTTTTAAGGTCAGGGGGTTGCTCAGTGGAGTGACTTCCAATTTCAAGCCAACGGGTTGGCTGTAAGCGTCATTCCAGGTGAAGATGCTTTTGCCGAGTTTGTAGATGTGGCGCGAGTCGAAAATAACGCCTTGCACTTCAGTGCGTGGTTTGTGGAAATGTTTGTCTGCGGTGAAGGTGAAATAACCGTAGTCGTATTCTGCGGTCATTAAGCCAACTTGCGCTTTTTCGTCTTTTAGGCTGACGTTGCCGTTTTGGAAGTCAAAGCCGACTTTCAAACGTTTGCCGTCGTTGTTGTAGGCGCTCACGCCGATCACTTGTTGAAAATCAGGCAACTCCCAGTGGTCATCAGCCCAAAATTGAATACCATAGCCTTGTTCTGTTTGCACAGGAAATAGGTTGTGGGCGTTGGCACTGGTGGCGAAAAGCCCTGCGAAGGCGAGGGCATAAAGTGATTTGAGTTTCATTGAAATATCCTCTTGTGAACAAATTGCTAAGGGATATTATCACGAATGAGAACCGTTATCAAAAAATAAAGTGCGGTTGACCGCACTTTATCGTGGCAAGTTGATTTGATTGCGCTCGTTATACAATGAGCGATACCCAAAATGTAGTGCGCCGAACAGCGACAAGCTGACCACGGTGCAAATGGCGATCATAATCGCAATTTGATATAACACGGCGGTGCTTGGCAGCGTGCCGGAGAGAATTTGTCCTGTCATCATGCCTGGCAGCGCGATGATGCCCATGCCGAGCATGGAGTTGAGGGTGGGTAAAAGTGCGGTTTCGACCGCTTGATTGACATAAGGTAGCAGAATTTTTTCAGGTGCTACGCCAAAATTGAGCAAGGTGCTTATTTTATCGTTTTCACTGCGCAGGCTTTCGCGAAAGGTTTTCAGCCCAAGGTTAAGTGCGGTCATGGCGTTGCCCATCATCATGCCACCGAGCGGAATGACATACTGCGGGTTAAACACGCTTTGGTTAGCGACCACTAACACAAAAAAGGCGAGAATAGATAGCCCCGAAAGGCTTAACGATAGCATGACTGCCAGTTTAAAGCGCGGATTGAGCATCGGATTTTTCGACAGCACGCGATGAATGGCAAAGACGATCATGGCTGCCACATAGGCGATGGTAAACAGCGGATTTTCATGCCCGAAAATATAGGTTAGCACCCAGCCTGCAATGATCAATTGTACTGTCATGCGTAAGCTGGCAACAAACAGCAGCTTAGATTGCTGAATATGATTTTTTTTCATCACATAAAGCACAATCAGCAACAAGATATAAACCAGGCTGAAATTCATCACATTCATGCTGACGGTGTTCATGCTGTCTCCTTGTGAATGGCGATGATATTTTGCGCAAAGTGCTGTACGATGTTGTCGTCGTGGCTAATGATCAGCGGCGTGATGATTTCTTGCTGGCAAAAGGCTAAAATGTCGCCCATGACACGCTTCGCAAGGCGTTCGTCAAGGGCTGATGTGGGTTCATCGAGCATGATCAGCTTAGGTTTAAGGCTTAAGGCAATGGCGAGAAAAACACGCTGCTGCTCGCCGCCAGAAAGGTGGCTGCAATCATTATCCAGCCCAAAATCCAGCGCTTGTGTGAGGGCGAGATACGGTTTGATTTCATCATCGCTGAGCGGAATTTTATCCAAATAGTGATAAAACAGGTTAAAGTTATCACGAATGGACCTCGCGAAAAGATAAAGCCGCTGATTGACCAGCAAAATCTCACGGCGCAAGGTTATGGTATCAAGGGTGGCAATGTCTTGCCCTTGATAGAAAATCGTGCCGCTATAAGGCGTGAGCGTGGCGTTAAGCAGCTTAAATAATGTACTCTTGCCTGCGCCGCTTGGCCCTTGCAAAAACGTTGTTTTTCCTTGTTCAATGCAGATGTTGGGATAACGTAGGCAGGTCTGTGCCGAATAGCAGACGTTGTCTAGTCGAATAAGTGCATCCATAAAATATCCTGATAAAATTTGTTACTATTAAGCCAAATCTTGAGGCAAATTTCAAATTGCAGTGGCTGTCTGACCGCACTTTGCTATTTGCGTAACTTCACTTGTGCGATTTTATGGTTAGCGCCTTTCACCAAAATCAGGTTTGCCCGTTCGCGGCTTGGCAGGATATTTTCTCGCAAGTTAAGCCCGTTGATGTTATCCCAAATATGATTGGCGGTGGCCACCGCTTCAGCTTCTGAGAGTTTGGAGTAGTGGTTAAAGTAGGAGTTAGGGTCACTAAATGCGCCTTTGCGAAAATTGAGGAAACGCTTGATATACCAACTTTTTAATAATGATTCTTTGGCATCGACAAAGATCGAGAAATCGACAAAATCGGAGACAAACAGGCGATCGGGGTGTTTGATGTGCTGGGCGCTGGTTTGCAACACGTTTAAGCCTTCTAGAATCAAAATATCAGGCTGATCAACCACATTAAACTGATTGGGGATGATGTCGTACGTCAGGTGAGAATAGATCGGCGCTTTGACCTCACGTTTGCCAGATTTTATATCCGAGATAAACTGGATTAATCGCTGCGTATCGTAAGAAATAGGAAAGCCTTTTTTGTGCAATAAATTATTTTTTTGCAAATAGTCCAACGGATAAAGAAAGCCGTCGGTGGTGATTAAATCGACTTTTCGTGGTTGCGGCCACTGGCTTAAGAGCGATTGCAAAATCCGCGCGCTGGTACTTTTGCCCACTGACACACTGCCTGCAATGCTGATAATATAAGGCACTTTGGGTGGTTTTACGCCTAAAAAACGGTGGAGCACCGCTTGGCGGGCCAGATTTTCTTCGATGTAATAATTGACCAAACGTGTTAGCGGCAGATAAATGGTGCTGACTTCATCCAGTGACAGATCTTCGTTAAACCCCAGCAGCGGCTCAAGATCTTGCTCGGTGAGTGTCAAGGGCACACTTTTACGCAATGCCGCCCACTGTGGGCGGTTAAATTCCATAAAGGGTGTGTATTTTTGGTCAGCTTTCATGACGTATCCTTTGCGTTCACCTAACGTCATAGTATCACGAGTTATCAATTAAACCTAAGTGCAAAAGCGCATTTTTTAAGCCGTCTTGCTCAATATCACCACAAACATAGTCCGCTTTTGCCTTGAGTTCGTTGTGCGCATTGCCCATCGCCACCCCAAAGCCGACCGCACTTATCATCTCCAAATCATTTAGCCCATCTCCGAAAGCCACAGCATTTTCTGGGGAGAGGTTGAAATGCGCAAGCACTGCGTTGATACCGCGCGCTTTCGAGCCATCACGGCTGAGCACATCCACTGCGTCTTCATGCCAGCGCACCGTGCGAAGGCGAGTTTGTAGCAGCGGTGATTGCGCCACAAGGTCATCATCACTTTCATCATAAAACGCCAGCATTTGGTAAACCGCACTTTGTTGATAGTAGTTCGGGTCAACGATATAACGCGCCGTAATAGGGCGCAGCGCGTTGTCAACTTTGTCGGTTTGACGGTTGACGGCAATGGCATCGTGGCCGACAAAAGCATAATCAATGCCCAGGCGGGTGAAAAACGCCACCATCTCTTCAATGTCGTCTCGCGCAAGCGGGAAGCTGGCAATGGTTTCGCCTTGATAACAGTTATATTGCCCATTGATGCTCACAAACAACGTGATCGGCAGCTCGGCGATCAGCTGATCAATGTCTACTGGCAGCGCACACAACGCGCGGCCTGTTGCAATGGCGGGAATGATGCCGTTGTCTTTGAGTTTGGTGAGTGCGGGCAACACGGTGTCGGGTAAATAGTGCTTATTTTTAACGTAAAGTGTTTCATCAATATCAAAAAATACGATCTTAATTTGTTGTGGTGAAAGCATAGCGTCCATTGATTAAGTGTAGTAAAGCGAGCATCTTACCATTTTTTCGCGCCTGATCGCATAATTGCGTTGAGAAAAATGTAGTAAAGCGCACATTTTGGCATGATATTGCCATGCAATCTTTCCACTTTTTATTGGCTAACGCGTTAGGTGCGCGCTGTGTATTATGCCATCAACGGTTGCACCTTGCGCAGTTTGGCGTGTGTAGCCGCTGTTATCGTGCGTTGTCTCAATGGGCTTATTGCGGGCGTTGTGGGCAGATTTTACCGCGCCATGAACAGCACTGTGGGCAGTGTTTACATCACCCGCCACGCTGGCATCATCTTGTGCATGTCAGCCCTTTTCAACCCCCATTGAGCGGCTTGATTCACCAGTTTAAATTTCAGCAAGGTTACGCTCTCGACCGCACTTTAGCCCGTTTGTTATTGCTGGCGATTAAGCATCATCAGCGGTTGTATCAAACGCCAATGCCCGATGAAATTATTCCCGTGCCCTTGCACACCCGCCGCCATAAGCGACGGGGCTATAATCAGGCAGAATTACTCGCACGCCAACTAGCACACTACCTCCAATTGCCCGTGAATCTCCGTGCGCTTGAGCGCGTTTATGCCGTTGCACCGCAGCGAGGGCTGAGCGCACGCGCGCGGCGTGAAAATGTTCGTCATGTTTTTCAAGCCACCCAGCGCTTTGATGGCAAGCATATTGCACTCGTTGATGATGTGGTCACTACAGGGGCAACGGTCAATGAGCTATGCCGAGTGCTTAAGCGCGCGGGCGCACGGGAGGTGAGCATTTGGTGTTTGTGTCGCAGCCAACGCCATTGAAGGCTGGAAAAAAGTGCGGTTTAGGCGTATGATAGCAGGCAAAATTCCGACAAATTAAGTCGGATATTCACGAACAATTAAGGACAGTTATGTACATTACCATTTCTCAAGCCGCCCAAGCGCACTTTCGCAAATTGCTCGATCAACAAGAAGACGGCACCAATATCCGCATTTTTGTCGTCAACCCTGGCACCCCGAATGCCGAGTGTGGCGTGTCATACTGCCCACCCAATGCGGTGGAAAGTGCGGACACTGAGCTGAAATACGACACCTTTTCTGCCTTTGTTGACGAGGTGAGCTATCCGTTTTTAGAAGATGCGGAGCTGGATTTCGTCACCGATGATATGGGGTCACAATTAACGCTTAAAGCGCCAAACGCCAAGATGAAAAAAGTCGCCGACGATGCGCCGCTTATTGAACGGGTCGATTATGTGATTCAAACTCAAATCAACCCACAACTGGCCAGCCACGGCGGGCGCATTACGTTAATTGAGTTGACCGAAGACGGCTACGCCATTTTGCAATTTGGCGGCGGCTGTAACGGCTGCTCAATGGTGGATGTCACCTTAAAAGAAGGGGTGGAAAAACAATTGCTGGAGCAATTTGCAGGGGAGTTGCACGGCGTGCGTGATGTCACCGATCACCAGCGTGGCGAACACTCTTACTATTGATTTTTATATGATAAAAGTGCGGTTGGGTTTAAAACCACCGCACTTTTTGTTATGTTAGCCCTTTTAAACGAACCCATTAAAGATCATGTTAAACCAACACATTAGCCAAACGATTGCTCACGAATTGAACGTTAAGCCAGCGCAAATTCTCGCTGCCATTGAGCTTTTCGACGCGGGCAACACCATTCCGTTTATCGCACGTTATCGCAAAGAGGCAACCGGTGGGCTTGATGACAGCCAGCTGCGCCATTTTGAAACTCGCTTGAGTTACCTGCGTGAGCTTGAAGAGCGTCGCCAAACCATTTTGAAATCCATTGACGAACAAGGCAAATTGACGGACGAATTGCGCGAGCAGATCACCACCTGCGAAAGCAAAACCGCACTTGAAGATCTCTATCTGCCGTACAAACCTAAACGGCGCACCAAAGGGCAAATTGCCATTGAAGCAGGGCTGGCACCGTTGGCTGATGCGCTTTGGGCGAATCCAAGTTTGGTGCCCGAAACGCTGGCGCAAGATTATTTAAACCCTGAACAGGGTGTCACAGACAGCAAAGCCGCCCTTGATGGCGCGCGCTATATTTTGATGGAGCGTTTTGCCGAAGATGCCCAACTGATTGCAAAAGTGCGGTCGTATTTACAAAAAAATGCCTATTTGGTTTCCCAAGTGGTGGCGGGCAAAGAGGCGGAAGGGGCGAAATTTCAAGACTATTTCGATCACCGCGAGCTGCTATCCAAAGTGCCCTCACACCGCGCGTTGGCAATGCTGCGTGGGCGCAATGAAGGCGTGTTGCAATTGAGTCTTGATGCCGACCCAGAGCGCGAAGATAAACGCCAAAGCTACTGTGAAGACATTATTCGCGCGCACTACGATGTGCGCCTTAATCAGCAACCCACTGACAGCTGGCGCGCACAAGTGATTAGCTGGACGTGGCGAATTAAGCTGTCATTGCATTTGGAAACCGAGCTTATGGCGGCATTGCGTGAAAAAGCCGAAGGTGAGGCGATTGATGTGTTTGCGCGCAACTTGACCGCACTTTTAATGGCACCGCCTGCGGGTGCGCACACCACTATGGGGCTTGACCCGGGTTTGCGTACTGGAGTGAAAGTGGCTGTTGTGGATAGTACGGGGAAATTATTGGCAACGGAGACGATTTATCCACATACGGGGCAAATTGATCGTGCTGCACAAAGCATTTATCAGCTCGGCAAGCGCTTTAATGTTGGGCTAATTGCCATCGGCAACGGCACTGCCTCGCGTGAAACAGAGCGTTTTATCGCTGGCGTGTTGTCTCAATCGAAAGATTGGCAAGCGCAAAAAGTGGTGGTCAGTGAAGCGGGCGCATCGGTTTATTCTGCCTCTGAGCTGGCTGCGAAAGAGTTCCCTGAGCTTGATGTTTCTCTGCGTGGGGCGGTGTCTATTGCTCGGCGCTTGCAAGATCCGCTCGCGGAACTGGTGAAAATTGACCCGAAAGCCATCGGCGTGGGGCAATATCAACACGATGTTAATCAAAGCCAACTGGCGCGTAAGCTCGATGCGGTGGTGGAAGACTGCGTTAACGCTGTGGGCGTGGATTTAAACACGGCCTCAACCGCACTTTTAACGCGCGTGGCAGGCTTAAGCTCGACCTTGGCACAAAATATCGTCCATTATCGCGACGAAAATGGGCGTTTTGATAACCGTGAGCAATTGAAACAGGTGCAACGCCTTGGCCCGAAGGCCTTCGAGCAGTGCGCGGGCTTTTTACGTATCTCGGGCGGCTCTAATCCACTCGATGCCTCTAGCGTACACCCTGAAGCCTATCCTGTGGTGGAGAAAATTTTGCACGCCAGCGGTGAACGCATTGATGCGTTGATGGGCAACGCGGCGCTGGTGGGCAAGTTAGACCCAGCGCAGTTTATTGATGCGCGCTTTGGGCTGCCAACCGTGCGAGATATTCTGCAAGAATTGGAAAAACCTGGGCGCGACCCGCGCGGTGAATTTAAAACCGCGACTTTTAAAGAGGGCGTTGAAACGTTAGAGGATCTGAGCGTGGGCATGATCTTAGAAGGCACGGTGACGAATGTGACCAATTTTGGTGCGTTTGTGGACATCGGCGTGCATCAAGACGGCTTAGTGCATATTTCTGCGCTGTCTGACCGTTTTGTGGAAGACCCGCATCAAGTGGTAAAAACAGGGGACATTGTCAAAGTGAAAGTGCTTGAGGTGGATTTGCCACGCAAGCGCATAGCACTGACCTGCCGCCTTGACGACAAGGCGCAATCTAAAGGGCAAAGTGCGGTGCGCACCGATAAAAAAGCGCAAGGCTTGCGTGCGAAATCCGCGCCACACAGCACAATGGGCAATGCCTTTGCTGATGCCTTGAAAAACTGGAAAAAATGACCGCACTTTAGTCACATTCTATTGAAGAAATTATTTTATCTTATTAAAAAATAAAAAATTCTAAATGGAATGTGACATTGTTCTCAATTTTCATAATCGAAAATTAACAACCCCATTAAACGTGATATTATGCCCTCAGACACAGTTGTCTTTGAATTGTGCCAAATTTAATAATATCAATGATTAATAAGGGGTGACTTATGATAGGTTTTCTAAAACCGAGTGCTGACAAGCCTTTGTTACCAAAAGATCAAATTGACCCAACTTATCGTCGCTTGCGCTGGCAAGTGTTTATGGGGATTTTCTTTGGTTATGCGGCCTACTATTTTGTGCGGAGTAATTTTGATTTAGCCCAAAAAGGGTTGATTGAAGCGGGGCTTTACACCAAAACCGAACTGGGTGTGATCGGGATTGCGCCAGGGTTGGCTTATGGTTTGTCTAAATTTTTAATGGCGTCGATTTCTGACCGTTCCAATCCAAAAATTTTCTTGCCAGTGGGGCTTGCGCTCTCAGGGCTTTGTATGACGCTTATGGGCTTGGTGCCGTGGGCGACATCGGGCATTTTGATCATGTTTATTATGCTCTTTATTAATGGTTGGTTCCAAGGCATGGGCTGGCCGCCATGTGGGCGTACTATGGTGCATTGGTGGTCTAAAACTGAACGTGGGACTATCGTGTCTATTTGGAATACTGCACATAACCTAGGCGGTATGGTGCCTGCATTGCTAGTTGGTTTAGCAACAATGATCTATGCTTCAAATCACCCTGAAGTGACTAAAGTCACCTTCGGTGATATTTGGCAACAAGCGCTGTATTACCCTGGTATCGCCGCTATGGTGGCATCTGTTGTTATCTACTTCTTAATGAAAGACCGCCCACAAAGCTGTGGTTTGCCACCGATTGAAGTGTATAAAAATGACTACCCAGAAGACTACGACGAGAAAACCGCGGAAAATACTCTCACCGCGAAAGAAATTTTTATCACCTATGTGTTGAAAAACCGCCTGTTGTGGTACATCGCCATCGCCAACGTGTTCGTCTATCTCATCCGTTATGGCGTGTTGAAATGGTCACCTGTTTACCTTGGTGAAGTTAAACACTTTAACATTAAAGCCACTGCGTCAGCGTATGCGATTTATGAATTTGCGGCGATTCCTGGCACGCTGATTTGTGGTTGGATGTCGGATAAGGTGTTTAAAGGTAAACGCGGTTTAACAGGTCTTGTATTTATGATTATGGTGACTGTTGCGGTTATCGTGTTCTGGCTCAATCCAGCAACACCAGCCGATGAAATGGCGAAATACGCCGAATTGCCGTGGTATCAAAATCCATATCAATTAACAGACTTCATTATGATGACTGTGATCGGCTTTTTAATCTACGGCCCAGTTATGCTTATCGGCTTGCATGCGCTGGAATTAGCACCGAAAAATGCCGCAGGTACGGCAGCAGGTTTCACTGGCTTGTTTGGTTACTTAGGTGGTACGGTTGCCGCTAGTGCTATCATCGGCTGGGCTGCAGATAAATATGGCTGGGACGGTGGCTTTTACATCATGGTCGGCGGTGCTATTATTGCCTGCTTATTGTTGCTCTTAACTATGATTGAAGAAGGCAAACATAAAGCACGTATTGCCGCAGGTGACCGTTACGGCAACTAATCATTAAGCCAAAGGCGAGGGGAAACATAAACCTTCGCCTTTTTTATACATAAAATAAGACAAAAGGAGCAAATATGAAGAAAATTAATGTATTAGCTATGTCGCTTTTGTGCAGTTCTGTACTGATGGGCTGCGCAGGGCAACAAAGTGCGGTTGAACATAATAATCAAGATAAGTTAGTGATTGCTCACCGTGGGGCGAGCGGTTATTTGCCTGAACATACATTGGAGTCCAAAGCACTGGCCTTTGGACAAAAGGCTGATTACCTTGAGCAGGATTTGGCAATGACCAAGGATAATCGCCTCGTGGTGATTCACGACCACTTTTTAGATGGCTTAACCGACGTGGCGCAAAAATTCCCAAAACGTCATCGTAAAGATGGGCGTTATTATGTCGCCGATTTCACTTTGGCAGAAATTCAACAGCTGAATATGACAGAGAATTTCAAAACCGAGAAGGGCAAACAAGTGCAGGTTTATCCTGACCGCTTCCCAATGTGGAAATCGCACTTTAAAATTCACACCTTTGAAGATGAGCTTGAATTTATTCAAGGGTTAGAAAAATCCACGGGCAAAAAAATTGGTATTTATCCAGAAATTAAAGCCCCATGGCTGCATCACCAAGAAGGCAAAGACATTGCCCTAGCCACGCTTAACGTGCTGAAAAAATATGGCTACACCAGTAAAGACAGCCCAGTGTATTTGCAAACCTTTGACTTCAACGAACTTAAACGCATTAAAACCGAATTGTTGCCAAAATTGGGCATGGATATCAAACTGGTGCAACTGGTGGCTTACACCGACTGGCATGAAACCGAAGAGAAAAATGCCCAAGGCAAATGGGTTAACTACAATTATGATTGGATGTTCAAACCAGGCGCGATGGCTGAAGTGGCGAAATATGCCGACGGCGTAGGCCCAGGTTGGTATATGTTGATCGATGATAAAAAATCGAAAAAAGGCAATATTCAATACACTGAAATGGTTGCCGATGTTGCTGCGAACAAGCTGGAATTGCATCCATATACCGTGCGCAAAGACGCATTGCCTGATTTCTTTAGCAATGTCGATGAAATGTATGATGCCCTGTTTAACAAAGCGGGCGCCACAGGCCTTTTCACCGACTTCCCTGATCTCGCAGTGAAATTCTTGGGTAAAGATAAATAACCTGATTGATCGCAACACGACCGCACTTTGCTCAATGTGCGGTTTTTTAACGGCTAAACAACGCCGCGCCGCCGCTGGCTGGCAGGGTGGTGCCGTAAATTAGCGAGATGCCTAATATGATTAATAGCACGCCAAACACGATTTTCACCCACAGCCCGAGATGTTGGCTTAATTGTGGCGAGAGATACCAACGCCCGAGTTTGACGGCATACTGGCGAGCGAACAGCACCAAGCAGGCAAAGCCCGACAGGGAAAGCCCCGTGCCTACCGCCATTGTCATGGTTGCCAACATACCCCATGGATAAAGGTCGAGCATATAGGCGAGAAACAGCACAAAAATCGCGCCCGAACATGGTCGCAGGCCGATGCTGAAAATGATCATCAGTTGTGATTTCCAATCACTGGCGTGAGCCAGCTCTTGTGCGTTGGGGGCGTGTTTGTGCCCACAGCCGCAGGTATCATTCGTGCTGCTCATAGGCGGCTTGCGCAATGCCATAGCGCCTGTGGGCAGGGGCTGAAAAGGGCTGTCAATGCGCTTGATGTTGAGCGATTTAATGTGAAGTGCGGTTTTTGGGCGCAGTGAACGCCAGAGCTTTTTGCCGTTGCTCACCAGCCAATAGGCCCCGATAATCATCATAATCGCAAAACTGGCGCGCTCCATCCATACTTGCGTGAGCTTAAAATAGCGTGAGGAAAGCGTGAGCGCCACCACCACGATCGAGGTCATTAAAATCGCCACCAACCCTTGCAACAGTGAGGCTGCCAGCGTGAGGCGAATGCCTTTTTTAATTTGCATGACGTTGGCGGAAAGGTAACTGGCGATGATAAATTTGCCATGTCCTGGGCCGACGGCATGGAACACGCCATAGAGAAAACTGACCAACACCAAATAGCCGCCAGCGTGTGCGGGGGATTGGCGCACGAGGTGAAGATTTTCGCTAATCGATTGGTTAAATAACCGCTGCCAGTGCATGATCTGTGCTAACACACTGGGGTAAAAATACCACAGCAACAGGCAAAGTGCGGTTAGTATGCCAAGATTAATCCAAAGGGCTTTTCTACTTAAGGGCATGTCAACTCCACGCGTTGGGCAAACTGCACGCCAAGCGAAAAGTCTTCATCTTTTTGAGATTTGTCTAATCCACTGGCGTATTGCTTGAGGGTCTCATCAATGCTCGGGGTGGTTATGCTCACTTTACACTGGCTGCCCGCAGGCGGGTGTGCGCCTTGATTATTCGGATAGCTCATTTCCACATAGTAGCTGGGATCGTAGGTTTGCAGCAATGCGTTGAACCCTTTCAGTGGCTGCGGGTGGGTGAGGTTGAGCGTGAAATAAAACAGTAATTGGTGGTCTTTAACCTCAAAGCCGTAATCACTCGGCTTGCTGGTGTATTTAATTGGCTCGTGTTGGGCGTTGTAAAAATAACTGAAATAGTGCTGATTGACGATGTTTTGCATAATTTCGTCAGCTAACGCTTTGCGTTTTTGTGGGCTGTTATGGCTTGTTTTGAGTTCGTAGAGAATTTCAGCAGATGATGGCTCATCAAACAGCCAGCGCATTTGCATGCCCGTGAGTTTGTCTTGTTGACTGACAAACGTAGTTTGCAAATCAATAAAAGCATGAGGGTGCGCCGCACTTTGCTGAGCGTACATCGCTAATAATAAGGCCAAGCCCCCAAACCGCACTTTTTGCATATCCGCCCCCTAAATCGTGTGTAATTCAGACATATTCGCGGTGATAAAGTTCACCGCGAATGTAGATAGTGCGGGCTTGCTGACTATTTTTTACGCGGACGCGCCCAGCCAGTGATATGGCGTTGTGCCACGCGGGTGATGACCAACTCATCTTTGGCCACATCTTTGGTGATGGTGCTGCCTGCACCGATAGTCGCGCCATCGGCCACATTGACTGGTGCGACTAATTGCGTGTCTGAGCCCACAAACACATCATCGCCAATCACGGTTTGGAATTTATTGGCGCCATCGTAATTGCAGGTGATCACTCCCGCGCCGAGATTACAGTTTTTGCCCACACGAGCATCGCCGACGTAGGTGAGGTGGTTGACTTTGGAGCCTTCTCCAATGTGCGCTTTTTTGATCTCAACAAAGTTACCCACATGGGTGTTGCCTGCCAGCTCAGCACCTGGGCGCAGGCGAGAGAACGGACCGATGACCGCACTTTGCCCAACGCTAGCGTCTTCAATCACGCTGTAAGGCTTGATTTCTACATCATCACCAATACGGCAATTTTTTAGCACGCAGCCTGCCCCTACGCGCACGCGATTGCCGAGTACCACATCACCTTCGATGATCACATTGACATCCATTTCCACATCTTTGCCGTGGGTGAGATTGCCACGAATATCAATGCGTTGCGGATCGATGAGCATTACCCCGTCGAGTAATAATTTTTTCGCTAAACGCGCTTGGTAGTAGCGCTCAAGGGCGGCGAGTTGCAGGCGATTATTCGCACCTTCCACTTCCATTGGATCTAAGGCTTGCACCCCCACCACTTGGCAGCCGTCTTGATTGGCCAGTGCAATCACATCGGTGATGTAGTATTCCCCTTGCGCATTATTATTGTCTAATTTCGCCAACCAGCGTTTGAAACTTGCACCACTGGCAACCATTAAGCCTGAGTTGGCCTCTTTGATGGCGCGTTGTTCGGCGGTCGCATCTTTTTGTTCCACAATGCCGACGATATTTCCATTTTCACCACGCAAAATGCGCCCGTAGCCCGTTGGATCATCAAGGTTGACCGTCAGCAGCGCTATGCCGTTGTCAGGCTTGGCGTTGATCAATTGTGTCAGGGTTTCTTCGGTGATGAGCGGACCGTCGCCGTAGAGCATCAAAATGTTTTCATCATCGGCAAAGTGCGGTGCAGCTTGTTGCATCGCATGCCCTGTGCCGAGTTGTTCAGCTTGCAGCACCCACTCGACTGGCTCGTCTTTTAAACGCGTTTGCATCAGCTCACCGCCGTGGCCGTAAATCAGATAAATATGCTCAGGCGAGAGCTTGCTCACCGTGTCAATCACGTGTTTGACCATCGGTTTGCCTGCCACATTGTGCAGCACTTTGGGTAAATCGGAATACATACGGGTGCCTTTGCCAGCGGCCAGCACCACAACGCTTAGTTTTTGTGTTGTCATTGTGTTATCTCTCATCAATGCACGCCGTAGCGGCGTGTTTGTCAGCTTCAAAGTATTGATCCATTTCAAACGATGGCACGCCGTCAGCGTTGCCACGGGCGATAATTTTGGCAGGCACACCCGCAGCGGTGGCATAGGCGGGTACAGGCTGTAGGACTACAGAGCCTGCACCAATTTTAGCAAATTGCCCAATTTCAATATTGCCTAAAATTTTAGAACCAGCGCCAATCATCACGCCAGCTCGAACTTTCGGGTGGCGATCGCCTTCGACTTTACCCGTTCCGCCAAGGGTTACGCCTTGTAAAATTGACACGTCATTTTCCACCACGGCGGTTTCCCCCACTACAATGCCTGTTGCGTGGTCGAGCATAATCCCACAACCAATTCGCGCCGCAGGGTGAATGTCCACATCAAAAGCAACAGAAATTTGGTTTTGCAGATAAATCGCTAGCGCTTTGCGATCTTGCTGCCACAAGTAGTGGGTGATGCGGTAACTTTGCAATGCGTGATAGCCTTTTAGGTATAACAGTGGCGTGGAGAGCATCGTCACCGCAGGGTCACGTTCACGCACCGCACTTAAGTCGTGGGCGGCAGCATCAATCAGCTCAGGATTGTGCTGGTAGGCATCTTCAATGATCTCTTTCAGTGCAATGGCTTGCATAATCGGGTTAGCCAGTTTGTTGGCTAAAATATAGCTTAGCGCTTGACCCAAATGGTGATGCTTTAAAATCGTAGCGTGGAAAAAACTCGCCAGCATCGGTTCATTTTCCGCCAGCGAGGTGGCTTCATCACGAATGGCTTGCCAAAGTGCGGTCAATTCATCTATTTTCATTGTATTATTCATTGGCTAAACTCTTCCGTTTTTTTGCGCCCTAACAAGGCGTGAGCGGCCTCTTTGGCATCTTTGCCGCAAAACAGCACTTGATAAATCTGCTCAGTGATTGGCATTTCCACGCCCTGTTGCTGGGCTAATAAATGGGTTTCTTTGGTGTTATAAAAGCCTTCTACGACTTGCCCAATATTGGAAAGTGCGGTTTGCGCATCAAACCCTTGCCCCAGCATGAGCCCAAAACGGCGGTTGCGCGATTGATTATCGGTACAGGTGAGCACCAAATCGCCCAAGCCTGCCATGCCCATAAAGGTTTCTGGCTGTGCGCCAAGGGATAATCCTAGTCGCGTGATTTCCGCTAAACCCCGAGTGATAAGTGCGGTGCGCGCATTGGCACCGAAGCCCATGCCATCCGAGATGCCCGCGCCAATGGCAATCACGTTTTTCACTGCGCCGCCAAGTTGCACGCCGATAAGATCGTTGTTGACATACACGCGAAAATGCTTGGAGCAATGAATACGCGATTGTACTTCTTTGGCAAAATTGACGTCGTCTGAGGCAATGGCAATCGCCGTTGGCATCCCCGAAGCTAGCTCATGGGCGAAAGTGGGGCCTGAGAGCACCGCCAGCGGATAGTGATAGCCTAAAATATCTTGTGCTACCGTATGCAGCAGCCGTCCTGTATCACGTTCAAGACCTTTGGTCGCCCAAATCAGGCGGTGATTGGGTTGTAAGTGTGGTTTAATCTGCATCAGCACGTCAGCAAATACATGGCTTGGCACCACCAGCAAAATATCGCGCGAGAGCTTAAGTGCCCGCGCCAAATCAGGTTCAATATTCAGGCTGTCAGGAAAGGGAATATCGGGTAGAAAGTCGCGGTTTTCGCGATCAATATTCAAACGCGCAAGCTGCTTTGGATTATGCCCCCATAAATAGGTGGGCGCGCCGTTGCGTGACAGGGCAATTGCCAGTGCACTACCAAATGAACCCGCGCCTAGCACGGTCATCGGAATGTGGCTGATGGCATTCGTCATCTTATTCTCCTTACGCTGTTTTTGCTGATTATAAAACAAAAACGCAGGACATGCCTGCGTTTTATGCTATTGCGATAAAGCGATTAATGCGTGGTTTCTTCGCTTTGTGCTTCCTCTTGCGCTACTTGTTCTTGCAATTGCTGCATAAATAACGCATCAAAATTGATTGGAGAAAGGTTCAATGCAGGGAAGGTGCCGCGGTTAACCAGACTTGAGATCAGCTCACGCGCATAAGGGAAGAGCATATTTGGGCATTGTGCGCTTAAGCAGTGCGCCAATTGTACGCCTTCAAGCCCTGTAATGGTGAACACGCCTGCTTGTTTCACTTCACATAAGAATGCCACTTCTTCGCTCTCTTCCATTTTTGTTTCAACGGTGAGATTTAAGCACACTTCATAGACATTTTCTGCCAACACTTGAGTTTCGGTGTTGAGATCAAATGACAATTGCGGTTTCCATTCTTGTTGAAAAATGGTTGGTAGATTTGGCGCCTCAAACGACACATCTTTGATGTAAATGCGTTGAATTTGCAAAGACGCCTCAACTTGCTCGTTTTCAGTTGCAGTGTTGCTTTCTTGTTGGTTTTCGTCAGCCATAAAAACTCCCTGATTAATTAATGTTTAACAAGCGGTAAATTGGCACCGTTCCAGCCAGCAATGCCTTCTTTCAGACTATAAACTTGGCTAAAGCCTTGTTTATAAAGCGCGTTAGCCAGCTCCACAGAGCCTAAACCTGCACTATCGACCACAATGGCAGGCACAGCTTTGTATTTTTCCAGTGCGGGAATGTGTTTACCTTTGATCTCACTTGGCAAGGCTTGCACGCTGCCTGCAATATGCCCACGGGCAAATTCTTCATCGCTGCGCACATCAACCACAATGCCGTTGTGTTTGTTGATCAGTTGAGTGAGTTGCGCGTTGTCAATCACTTTGGCCTTTGAGGTGGCGGATTTCACACTGGTGACAATCACAGCGACAAACACAGCCACCCAGGCAATCACCATGATGGTGTGATTACGTGCAAATTCCATCGCTTGGGGTAAAAATTCTTGCATGCTTTGCTCTCAATTTATAAAAGATAAACAGTCGGTAAGTATAACCGCACTTTGGTTGATGACCAAATAAAATACGCATCAAAATAAAACACTTCTTTACGTGAGCAAAGAAGTGTTTTTTATAAGCGATTAGAGGTAGTATTTTTTCACTACGTTGAAGTCTTCGTCCAACTCATAGACCAACGGCTGACCGGTTGGAATTTCAAGCCCCATGATGTCTTCATCACTGATGCCTTCAATGTGTTTAGCCAAGGCGCGCAGTGAGTTACCGTGCGCAGTCACTAACACACGTTTACCGTCTAACAGTGCAGGGGCGATTTGGTCTTCCCAGAATGGCAACACACGTTCTAAAGTCACTTTCAAGTTTTCACCATCTGGCACCACATCGCTTGGCAGATTCGCATAACGGCGGTCATTGTGGGCAGAGTTTGGATCGTTTTTGTCCAACAATGGTGGCAAGGTGTCGTATGAACGGCGCCAAATGTGGACTTGCTCTTCACCGTATTTTTCCGCAGTGGCTTTTTTATCTAAGCCTTGTAATTGACCGTAGTGACGTTCATTCAAACGCCAGTTTTTCACTTGTGGAATCCACAATTGGTTGGACTCTTCCAACACGATATTACAGGTTTTAATCGCACGGGTCAGCACAGAGGTAAACGCAATGTCAAACTCAAAGCCCGCGTCTTTTAATTTTTTACCTGCCGCTTTAGCTTCTTCCACGCCGCGCTCAGTCAAATTCACATCACGCCAGCCAGTGAACAAGTTTTTGGCATTCCACTCACTAAAACCATGACGAATAAATACTAATTTCATTTTAAACTCCTTAAGATATCAAAATACTTGCGCCTTTATAGCAAATAATGGCCGAAGTTTAAATAGGGTGAGATCAAGTTTCATGATATTTTCGCGAAAGGCTGATTTTTTTATGATTAACGCGTAGAATAGTGAGATTATGAATTTTGGGGAGGTCGTGTGCAAAAGCGAGTTTTATTAACCGTGCTATCAACGCTGTTGCTCAGTGTTGGGGCATGGGGAGCGAATAACGATCTTGTGGAGGTGCGCAGCCAAATTAAAGCGCAACAGCAAAAGCTCAACGCCCAGCGCAGCGAGCACACCCGCTTGCAACAGGAGCTGAAAAAGCACGAAAGTAACATTAACGCGGTGCTTGGTGAATTGCGCAAAACAGAGCAAGAGCTTAGTGCGGTGCGTAAAGACATCGCCGAGAGTGATCAACAAATTGCCCGCCTTGAAAAGCAACTGAAAGCACAAAAACAAAAACTCGCCGAACAGCTTGACGCCGCCTACCGCGCGGGGCTAAATCCCTCAGTGATTGAGCGCATGCTCAGCGATAAAGCCCAGCAAAGCGGGCGAATGTTTGCTTATTATCAAGAGTTCAATCGTAAACGCATGGCGCTGATTGCCGATATTAAACACACGCAAGAGAGCCTTGAGGCGCAAAAAGCGCAGGCGCAAGCGCAACAAAGCCAACTACAAGCCATTTTAAGCAAGCAGAAAAAAGCGCAAAGCAGCTTAGAAAAAAATCAGCGCGAGCGTAAAACCACCCTGAGCAAGCTGGATCGGTCGATTAAACAAAGTGAAAACCGCCTTGATGTGCTCAAGCAAAACGAGGCCAAACTCAAAAGCTCCATTGCGGCGGCGGAAAAACGCGCGCGTGAGCAAAAACAGCGGGAAATCGCCGAATATGAACGCAAGAAAGCCGCACAAGAAAAAGCCAATAACAAGCCTTATCAACCCACCGAACAAGAGCGCCAACTCACACGCAAAGGCGGCGGCTTGGGCGCGGGCAAGCAGCAATATGCCATGCCTGTTGCGGGCAGCGTGGCGAACCGTTATGGCAGCGTGCAAATGGGCGAGTTGCGCTGGAAAGGCTTGGTTATCAACGCGCCAGCAGGCGCGCCAGTACACGCCATTGCTGACGGGCGCGTGATTTTAGCCGATTGGTTGCAAGGCTACGGGTTAGTGGTGTTGATTGACCACGGTGCGGGGGATATGAGTTTATATGGTTACAACCAGCGCATCAGCGTGAACAATCAACAATATGTCAAACGCGGGCAGAAAATTGCAGAAGTGGGCAACACGGGCGGGCAAGGGCGCGCGGCGCTGTATTTTGAAATCCGCCGCAAAGGCAAGCCGCTGAATCCGCAAAGCTGGGTGAGGTAGCCATGAAGAAAACCGCACTTTGCCTTATCAGCGCACTTTTCGCCTTCAGCGCACACGCGGCGAAATTAGCCATTGTAATTGATGATGTGGGCTATCGCAGTGACGATCTCAAAATCTACGCCATGCCGAACACGCTAAGCGTGGCGATTATTCCCTCCGCGCCTTATGCCACAGAGCGCGCGAACAAAGCCTTTGCGCAAAAGCGCGACATTCTTATTCACCAGCCCATGCAGCCCAAAGGCCAGCACAAAATTGAGCCTGAAGCGTTGCTGATTGGCATGAGTGCCGCGCAGGTGGCCGCCAAGGTGGACTACGCCAAAAAGCGGGTGCCGCACGCCATTGGCATGAACAACCACATGGGCAGCGCCGCCACCTCTGACCGCACTTTGATGACCCATTTAATGCGAAAATTGTCACAGGAAAAATTGTTCTTTTTAGACAGCCGCACCATCGGCTCAAGTGTGGCTGAAAAGGTCGCGAAAGAACAAGGCGTGGGGGCGTTGAGCCGACATATTTTCTTAGATGACAGCGACGCGCTGGCGGATGTACAGCGGCAGTTTCAAAGTGCGGTCAATTATGCCCGCAAGCACGGCAGTGCCATTGCCATTGGCCATCCACGCAAAAACACCATCGCCGTGTTGCAGCGTGGTATCGCCAATTTGCCGCAAGATATTCAATTGGTCAGCATCGCCAGCCTGTGGCGCAAAGAAAAGGCGGTGCCCGTTGCGCCGTTTATCTTATTGTTTAACGACATTCCTGCCACCACCTCACAAGCGCCTTTCACAAAAGTACCGCTGTTGCGTGGCGTGCCCAATTAAAAACCGCACTTTGATCAAAGTGCGGTCGCATTAATATTCCCATTCCTCTGGATTGATCCCTAGCGTGCGCATCACTTGTTTGGCTTCTTCTGGGATTTCATCGCTACGGTCTTTCATCAAATCGTCATCGGTGGGCAAAGGCTGGCCTGTGAAGGCGTGCAAAAAAGCCTCACACAGCAGCTCGCTGTTGGTGGCGTGGCGCAGGTTGCGAATTTGCCGACGAGTGCGCTCATTGGTCAAAATTTCCAAGACTTTAATCGGGATTGAAACAGTAATTTTTTTCACTTGCTCACTTTTTTTGCCGTGTTCTGCATACGGACTAATGTATTTTCCATCCCACTGTGCCATCGTTTCGCCCTTTAGCCATAAAAATAATAGGCGTATTGTAACAAAATTTTTAAAAATAACAATCTAGACGTCAAGACTGCTAAAGGCTAAATGAAGCGATGTGCTCTCCATATTGTTTTATCTTTAAGTACTATAATAAGCGTATTGTGAACCAAAACGTCACATTACAAGCTCGGTGAAATCCACTAAATTTTATTGTGTTGTGTGTGCTGGATTACAGTCATTTGGGTATTTTTCTTTAAAATGAGGCTTTCAATTCATTAATAAGGGTAACAATATGACTCAATCATGTGAAGTTTTAACAGGTATCGGGCTAAAAAAACGTCTGCTGGTGGGCGCTATCGGTGGTATTGCCGGTGGCATAGCTTATGCTATTTTTATGCAACAAATGAATATGTTTCCAGTGCTGGCGCAACAAATGGGAATGTCGTCTGCTGTTGAAGGGATGATGATCCATGCCATGATCTCAATCATTTTTGGTATGGGATTAGGGTTATTACTCAATAAAATGCCATCGTGCTTGGGCAAAAGTATCATGTTTGCTGCACTGTATGGTGTATTCCTGTGGGTGATAGGACCTATGATGGTAATGCCAATGATGATGGCTCAACCGCTATTTCATTGGACACCTATGAGCCATGCTGCATTGATTTGGCATATTATTTTCGCTATAGTCGCCCTGTTGATCATGAGAATAATTTTATTATTGTCAGGCAATAAACAATGAACATTATCTGCCGTCATTGTCTTGAAGACATGATGGCATCTAGAAAAATGATTACCATGCTAAAAACACTCGACATTCATCAAGGGCATCCTTGTTTAAGTGAAGTTTCGCTATTTCAGGATGTCCCTGAAGAGGAAATGCGCGAATTAAATGCGCGGCTGCCGCTAAAACACGTCAGCGCTGGCGAGCTGATTTACACGCCACATTATCATCACCATGCTTTATTCATTATAAAAGCAGGTCGGGTCAGGGTTTTTCAAACATCTGCTCAAGGCAAGGCATTGACCATTGCTATTTTGGAAAAAGGCAGTGTTTTTGGCAGCCTGCCGCTTTTGGGACAACGGATGGGGAATAACTATGCAGAAGCAATGGAGGACAGCTTAATTTGTCAACTCAATGAGGCGCAAATTGCACAGCATTTTCTCTCCGATCAACGAATAGCTGTTCGTGTTGCTAAAATTCTCGGCGAACGAGTCAATGAGCTTGAAGAGCGATTGGCAGACTTTGTCTTTAAACCACTGCCACAGCGCTTGGCGGGATTATTGCTTAAATTGGCGACAACATCATCATTACCACTGGGAACGAAAAAGCATATTGTGTCACTCACACATGAGCAACTCGGGTCTTTAGTGGGTGCCACGCGTGAAGCTGTTTCAAAGATTTTGTCTTCCTTTGTGCAAGCGGGTTTAATCGCCCAAACGAGAGGAAAAATTATTTTACTCTCACAAGAGGGATTAAAGCGCCTTAGCCAATCGGACATTTTCAATTAAATCTAAACCTCTATTTCTGACAGGCATAATCAGGCTATTTCACCAAATCAATAAAGATGTAAAATCTACCTGCGCTATCGGTTCGCCACCGCACTTTTATTTTTTAATCCCCTCTTATCTCTTCAGTCATCTGATTGACGTGCTTAAGGTGATGTTTATAGTGCACTTTTGTTAGCCCAAAGCAAAATTTTGCAGTAAAATGGCGCAAAAGAGGTGAACATGAACAAACTTGCAGGGAAAAATATCGTTGTTGGCATCACAGCTGGCATTGCGGCTTACAAAAGCATTGAGTTTATCCGTTTGTTGCGCAAAGCGCAGGCCAATGTGCGCGTGGTGCTGACCAACGCGGCGCAGGCGTTTGTCACGCCCTTGACATTGCAGGCCATTTCAGGCAATGCGGTGGCCACCTCGCTGCTTGACCCGCAAGCTGAGCTGGCTATGGGGCATATTGAGTTGGCGAAATGGGCGGATATGGTGGTGATTGCCCCTGCCACTGCCGATGTGCTTGCCCGCTTAGCCTGCGGTCAAGCGAATGATTTGCTGACCACTTTGTGTTTGGCTACGCGTGCGTCGTTGTTGCTGGCGCCAGCGATGAATCAGCAAATGTTTGCTCATGCCGCCGTGCAAGCCAATTTAACGCAACTTAAGGTGCGTGGTGCTCATACGGTGGGGCCAAATGCGGGGGAGCAAGCCTGTGGCGATGTTGGCCTTGGGCGCATGGCGGAGCCTGCTGAAATAGTGGCGGCGCTGACCGCACTTTTGGTCAGCGATGATACGCTTTCAGATTGGGTGGTTACTCTCACGGCAGGCCCGACCCAAGAGGCGATCGACCCTGTGCGTTATATTAGCAATCACAGCTCAGGCAAAATGGGCTTTGCCCTTGCGCAAGCCTTTGCTGAGCGTGGTGCGCAGGTGAATCTGATTGCCGGCCCTGTGGCGCTGCCAACGCCCGACAAGGTGACACGCATTGATGTGCTCAGCGCAGATGAAATGTATCAGCACGCCCTTGAATTAGCCACGCAAAGTGCGGTTTTTGTTGGCTGTGCGGCGGTGGCAGACTATAAAATGGCACAGGTAGCAGCGCATAAATTAAAGAAAACAGCGGCGCAAGATACCCTAACCCTGACCTTAGTGAAAAATCCTGATATTATTGCCTCAGTGGCGGCGTTGCAGACTAATCGGCCATTTGTGGTTGGCTTTGCGGCGGAAACGCAAAACGTGGCAGAGTATGCTCAAAGCAAGCTCGTGCGTAAAAAGCTGGATATGATTTGCGCCAATGATGTATCGCAAAAAGAGATTGGTTTTGGGCGAGAGCAGAATGCGCTGAGTGTGTTTTGGCCAGGTGGGCAGGCGGATTTACCGCAAGCTGACAAACTCAGCATTGCTCGCCAAGTGGTGGATTTGATCATTGCGCAACGAAATCACATTCAAAGTGCGGTTTAAAGAAAGAGAGAACGATGAAAAGCATTGATATTAAAATTTTAGACCAACGCATCGGGCGGGATTTTCCTCTACCAGCGTATGCAACCCCTGGCTCTGCGGGGCTTGATTTGCGCGCGATGCTTGATGCGCCTTTAACTTTACAACCAGGCGAAACTCAGTTGATTCCAACGGGCATTGCCGTCCACATTGCCGACCCTGCCTTGGCGGCCGTGATTTTGCCTCGTTCTGGTTTGGGGCATAAAAACGGCATTGTGTTGGGTAATTTAGTTGGCTTGATTGATTCCGACTATCAAGGCCCGCTGATGGTTTCATTATGGAATCGTGGCGACAGTGCGTTCACTGTTGAGGTGGGCGATCGTATCGCGCAATTGGTGTTTGTACCAGTGGTGCAAGCGCAGTTTAACGTGGTGGACGACTTTGAGGCCAGCAAACGCGGCGCAGGCGGGTTTGGGCATTCAGGTAAGCAATAAGCATGAAACAGCCAAAAGAAAAGCGCCCAATAAATGAACGCAGAAAGCAAGTGTTGACTGTATTAGCGCACTTATTGCACTCTGACCGCGGCATGCAGCGCATTTCCACCAAACGCTTAGCTGAAGAAGTGGGTGTGTCGGAAGCGGCACTTTATCGCTATTATGACAGCAAAGAGGCGATGTTCTCTGCTTTGATTGACCTGATTGAAGAAAATTTGCTTTACCGCATTCGTATGTCGTTGAAAAATGACACCGACAGCGTTACTCGTGTGCATAATATTATGCTGTTGATTTTGGATTTTGCCCGCAAAAACCCAGGCATGACGCGTGTGCTCAGTGGTCATGCGTTAATGTTTGAAGAGCCAAAACTTAAACAACGGCTGGTGAAGTTTTTCGACAGCCTTGAAGTGCAGTTTAATAATATTTTACAAATGCAACGCCTACGCAATGGTAAAGCATTTGCAATTGATGAAAAAATTATCGCTGCACATTTAGTCACATTTTGTGAAGGACAGTTTGTTCGCTATGTACGCACCAATTTTCGACGTAATCCTTACAGTGATTTTGAGCAGCAATGGCCACTATTTGCGTCATTACTAAAATAGGGTTACTATGATAATACCGTGGCAATCACTTAACAGTGACACTCTCCAAAATGTGCTTGAAAGCATTGTCCTGCGCGAGGGCACAGATTATGGCGCGCATGAATTGACGTTATCTGAAAAAACAACACGCCTACGTCATCAGTTGGAGCAAGGTCATGTAGTGCTGGTGTGGTCAGAGCTACACCAATCACTCGACATAAAAGAGAAATCTTCCTTTGGGCAATAGGGCTTGAAGAAAGTGCAGTAAACTTAAGAGGTATTTATGCAAGAGCAAACACCAGCCCAAAAACAACCACAATCTAATATCAACGGCGCCAATAGCAATGCTAGCACCACAACAGACCCAACATTGGATTGGTTTTTATCCCATTGCCACATTCATAAGTACCCTGCGAAAAGCACACTGATTCACGCTGGCGAGAAAGCAGAGACTCTATACTATCTCATCAAAGGTTCTGTATCTGTGTCTATCAAAGATGAAGATGGCAAAGAGATGATTCTTTCCTATCTTAACCAAGGAGATTTTGTTGGTGAAATTGGTCTGTTTGAACAAGAAAGTGAACGCACCGCATGGGTACGTGCGAAAACGCCATGTGAAGTAGCAGAAGTTTCCTACAAAAAATTCCGCCAATTAATTCAAGTTAACCCAGAGGTATTAATGTATCTCTCCACACAGCTTGCACACCGCTTACAGCACACCTCACGCCAAGTGATGAACCTCGCTTTCCTTGATGTAACAGGCCGCATCGCACAAACTTTGCTGAATTTGGCTAAAATGCCAGAGGCAATGACCCATCCAGACGGCATGCAAATAAAAATCACCCGCCAAGAGATCGGACAAATCGTCGGCTGTTCGCGCGAAACCGTCGGACGCATCCTCAAAATGCTCGAAGATCAAAATCTCATCTCAGCCCACGGCAAAACGATCGTCGTCTACGGCACTCGCTAGCATCAAAAGCCCTCATAGAGGGCTTTGTTAAATTCAATATGTTGGGTTGTTGTAATCACGAGTCTACTTTGTATGACAACTCACACCACCCGATAAAGTCGGGAGCAGACAGCGCCTGAGGTTTTTTCTTTTACGAGTTGCCAGTTTTTGGGTGGGCAAAGTGCGGTTAGGGTGGCTTCGCTTTCGATGTAGATGAGAGCGTTGGCGGCAAGCCAGTGGTGTTGGGTGAGCGCGTGAAGCGTTGGCGCGATGAGGTTTTGGTGAAATGGCGGGTCAAGAAACACAATGTTAAACGGCGTGTGTGGTGGCGTTTGTAGCAGCGTGAGGCTGTCGCCTTGGGTAAGGGCGGCATTGTCTGCCCCAAGTCGGGTGAGATTTTGGGCTAAAGTGCGGTGCGCCTGCGGGTTAAGCTCAAAAAATTGCACAAATGCCGCGTGGCGTGAAAGCGCTTCAAAGCCTAAACTGCCACTGCCTGCGAACACATCAAGACAGCGGGCGTCGATGATGTCATTCATCAGCCAATTAAATAGCCGCTCTTTAATGCGATCGCCTGTTGGGCGTAGCCCTTCGGCGTCAAGCACTGGCAGCTTGCGCCCACGATAGCGCCCTGCAATGATCCGCACTTCGCCTGTGGGCGCGCGGTGTTGTTTGATCGGTTTTTTCGTCATAAAAAAGTGTTGGTTTTTGCGTTGCGGCTATGATCCCTTAATTGAATGGCGTAAGTCAATAAACGATGTGTGATTTTGTGTTACGACTAAACATAACGAGCGCCTAGATGGTGAGATCTACTGCAAAAACCGCACTTTTAGGCTATAATCACACTTTTATCCGTTTATCAGCCATTTTTTATTGATTATGTTACCCGATACCCATGCAATTATGAGTAAAGTGCGGTATTACCTGCACCATAAAGGCCATCAAACGTGGCGGTTGTCGCGCAAAAGCATTGAATTTATTTGTCTGCTGATTGGGGCAGCGTTGGTGGCGTTGGTGTCGCTGGGCTTTGCGCTGCTCTCTGAAATGGGGCTGGAGTGGAATGCGCATTGGGCGCAGCATTATCCTTATGTCATTTGGATTGCGTTGCCGTTAGGCTTGCCGATATTGGCGTGGTTCACCCAGCGTTATACGCCATTTGTCAGCGGCAGTGGTATCCCGCAGGTGATCGCCTCTCTCTCTCTGCCTCATGGCGCGAATAAAACCCGCCTGATCACCTTTTGGCAAACGATTTGGAAAATCCCGCTGACTTTTTTGGCGATGTGCTTAGGCGCCTCAGTGGGGCGAGAAGGGCCGTCGGTGCAAGTGGGGGCGGCGGTGATGCTGGCGTGGGGGAATTTTTGCCGTAAGCATAGCATTGCATTTAAAGGATTGACCACCAATGAACTGATCGCAACGGGTGCGGCGGGTGGTTTGGCGGCGGCATTTAATGCGCCGCTTGCTGGAGTGATTTTCGCCATTGAAGAGCTGGGGCGTGGCTTGTTGTTGCGCTGGGAGCGCCGCGTATTATTAGGCGTGTTGGCGGCAGGTTTTATCTTGGTGGCGATTCAAGGCAATAACCCCTATTTCCCGCATTATATCGGCGAAACAGAAGTGCCGAAAATGTATCTGTGGGTGTTGATTTGCGCAGTTGTGTGCGGTGTGTTCGGGGGGCTGTTTGCGCGCCTTTTAAGCAAAGGCTTTGCCGCTTATTCACCTGCAAAGTGGCGTGGCTGGATTCGTCGTCATCCGCTGGCGGTAGCATTTTTCATGGGGCTGATTTTGGCAGCCCTAGGCGCTTATACCCAAGGGCGCACATATGGCACGGGGTATGAGCAAGTGACCTATTTATTAAACGACGCTCCCATCCACCCAGAGGGTTTTGGGCTGGCGAAATTATTCGCCACCGTTGCCACGTACTGGGCTGGCATTCCAGGTGGGATTTTCACGCCTGCGCTGACCACAGGGGCAGCCATTGGTGCTCATATTTGGGATTTTTCAGGTGGCGTGGTTGATCAACGCTTACTGGTGTTGCTGTCTATGGCGGCATTTTTGGCTGCAGCGACGCAATCGCCCGTGACTGCCAGTGTGGTGGTGATGGAAATGACTGGCAGCCAACCTGTGCTATTTTGGATGCTGATCTGCTGTTTGGTGGCGTCGATTGTCTCTCGCCAGTTCTGCCCGAAACCGTTTTATCACTTTGCCGCTGGGCGCTTTCGCCAACGCATTCAAGAAGAAAATGCACTGCAAGCCCATTTGCAGCAAGCTCAAATGCGTGATGAACCCTCGACAGAAGACGCAAAATCGCAAGGATAATTATGCACGATATTACCCAAGCGCGGCGCTTTAGCGTCGCGCCTATGCTGGATTGGACTACCCGCCACTGCCGTTATTTTCATCGCCAATTTAGTCGTCATGCGTTGTTGTACACGGAAATGGTGACGACAGGCGCAGTGATTCATGCGAAATATGATCACCTCACTTACAGAGAGGAGGAGCAGCCATTGGCGTTACAGCTGGGGGGAAGCGATCCGCAGCAATTAGCGCATTGTGCTAAATTAGCCGAGCAGCGCGGTTATAATGAGGTTAATCTCAACGTGGGTTGCCCGTCGGATCGCGTGCAAAACGGCGCTTTTGGTGCTTGCCTGATGGCGCAAGCGGATTTGGTGGCGCGTTGTGTGGGTGAAATGCAAAGTGCGGTCAGCATTCCTGTCACGGTAAAAACCCGCATTGGGATTGATGAACTCGATTCCTATGATTTTCTATGTGAATTTATCGACACTGTGGCACACGCAGGTTGTCGAGACTTTATCATTCACGCGCGCAAGGCGTGGCTATCAGGGTTAAGCCCGAAACAAAATCGCGAAATCCCGCCGCTGGATTATGCGCGCGTTTATCAATTGAAAAAAGATTTTCCACAGCTTTGGATTGGCATTAACGGCGGGATCAAAACGCTGGATGACATGCAAACGCACCTTGCGCACGTTGATGGCGTGATGGTCGGGCGCGAGGCGTATCTCAACCCGAGCCTGTTAGGGCAGATTGACCGCACTTTCTATGACAGCCAAAGTGCGGTTGTCAGCCCCATTGACGCGGTGCAGGCAATGCTGCCGTACATTGAACGTGAACTGGCGCAAGGCACACGGCTACAAAGCATCACGCGGCATATGATCAACGCTTTTGTGGGCTGCAAGGGCGCCAAGCAGTGGCGACGTTATTTAAGCGAAAACGCGCATAAAGACGGCGTAGGGCTGGAAGTGGTGGAAACCGCACTTTCATTTGTGATATAACTCAAATATATTTCATTTATCGCTATTAACTATCAACATTGTGTGCAAAAGTTGTGTACACTGTCAGGATATGAATAAAAAACAGGAGAATAAAATGGCATCACGTAGAGAACTCGCCAATGCGATTCGATTTTTGAGTATGGACGCCGTGCAAAAGGCTAAATCGGGCCACCCAGGTGCGCCGATGGGTATGGCGGACATCGCTGAAGTGTTATGGCGCGATTTTTTAAATCACAACCCAGCTAATCCAAGCTGGGCTAACCGTGACCGCTTTGTACTGTCTAATGGGCATGGTTCTATGCTGATTTATAGCCTATTGCATTTAACGGGCTATGATTTATCGATTGAGGACTTAAAACAATTCCGTCAACTGCACTCTAAAACCCCAGGGCACCCTGAATATGGCTACACCGCAGGTGTGGAAACCACAACAGGCCCGCTCGGTCAAGGGATTACCAACGCTGTGGGCATGGCAATTGCAGAAAAAACACTGGCTGGGCAGTTTAATCGTGATGGACATGACATCGTTAATCACTACACCTACGCCTTTTTGGGCGACGGCTGCTTGATGGAAGGCATCTCGCACGAAGCGTGTTCACTGGCGGGCACCTTAGGCTTGGGCAAATTAATTGCGTTTTATGATGACAACAATATTTCCATTGACGGTCATGTGGATGGTTGGTTTACTGACGACACGCAAAAACGCTTTGAAGCCTACGGCTGGCACGTTATCCCAGCGGTGGACGGGCATGATGCTGAACAAGTGAAAAGTGCGGTTGAAAAAGCGCGCGCTGAAACCAACAAGCCGACCTTGATTATTTGTAAAACGATTATCGGCTACGGCTCACCGAACAAAGCCAACTCTCATGATAGCCACGGCGCACCATTGGGTGATGACGAAATCGCCGCCACCCGCAAAGCGCTGAACTGGGAATACGACGCGTTTGAAATCCCACAAGCGATTTACGACGAATGGTCTGCCCTTGAAAAAGGTAAAAAAGCCGAACAAGCGTGGGACGAAAAATTCGCCGCCTATGAAAAAGCACACCCTGAATTGGCGAAAGAATTTTTACGCCGTGTGAAAGGTGAGCTGCCAATTGACTTTGATGCTAAAGCCAATGAATTCATTGCGAAATTGCAGGCAAATCCTGCCAACATCGCCAGCCGTAAAGCCTCACAAAATGCGATCGAAGCCTACGCGCCATTGTTGCCTGAATTGTTGGGCGGCTCTGCCGACTTAGCAGGGTCTAACTTAACCTTGTGGTCTGGCTCAAAACCATTGCGTGCCAATGTGGTGGACGGCAACTACATCAACTACGGCGTGCGTGAATTTGGTATGTCAGCCATCATGAACGGCATTGCGCTGCACGGCGGCTTTATCCCTTATGGCGCAACTTTCTTGATGTTTATGGAATATGCCCACAATGCGGTGCGCATGGCAGCGTTGATGAAACAACGCGTGTTGTTTGTGTACACCCACGATTCCATCGGTTTGGGTGAAGACGGCCCAACGCACCAACCTGTGGAGCAAACAGCCGCCTTGCGTTTGGTACCAAATTTAGTCACCTGGCGCCCATGTGACCAAGTGGAATCTGCTGCGGCGTGGAAAGCAGCCATTGAGCGTCAAGATGGTCCAAGTGCGTTGATCTTTAGTCGTCAGAATCTCACCCAAATGCCACGCGATGAGGCGCAATTAGCCAATATCGCGCGCGGTGGTTACATCTTAAAAGACTGCGACGGCACCCCTGAGCTGATTTTGATTGCAACTGGCTCTGAAGTGGAATTGGCGGTGAAAGCAGCAGAACAACTCAGTGGTGAGGGCACAAAAGTGCGGGTTGTTTCCATGCCAAGCACCAATGCCTTTGACGCGCAAGATGAAGCCTATCGTGAAAGTGTGTTACCAAGTGCGGTTGGCAAACGTGTGGCGATTGAAGCAGGCATTGCCGATTTCTGGTTCAAATATGTAGGCTTGAACGGCCGCGTTGTGGGCATGCACGGTTTCGGTGAATCCGCACCAGCAGGAGAATTGTTTAAACTCTTTGGTTTCACTGTTGAAAATGTGGTAAAAACCGCGAAAGAGATTTTGTAACCTCCTAAGAAAAAAGCAGCGTTAACGCTGCTTTTTTTCGGTACAAGTGCGGTCAAACCGCACTTTTTATTTCTTATCGAAAAAGACTTTTTTCAAGCCCAGCTCCAGCCCGCGGAATTCGGCGAGGCCTTTGAGGCGGCCGATGGCGGAGTAGCCTGGATTGGTTTTTTTATGCAGGTCATCAAGCATTTGATGTCCATGATCTGGACGCATTGGAATCAAGCGTGTTTCACCATTATCTAAACGGCGATACTCTTCGTCCAGCAAGGCTTTCACCACATTAAACATATCCACATCGCCTTGCAAGTGCGCCGCTTCGTGGAATGACAGTGGATTTTCTTCACGGCATGTAGAGCGTAAGTGCGCAAAATAGATACGATCAGCAAAACGTTTGGTCATTTCGACTAGATCATTGTCTGAACGCACACCGTATGACCCAGTACACATGGTAAAGCCGTTGGCTGGCAGCGGCTGGGTGTCCACATACCACTGCATATCTTCAATGGTGGAGACAATGCGTGGTAGGCCTAAAATCGGGCGAGGTGGGTCGTCGGGATGCACCGCCATTTTGATGCCCACTTCCTGTGCAACAGGAATGATTTCGTTTAAAAAATGCGCCAAGTGTTCACGGAATTTCTCAGGAGAAATGGCTTTGTAGCGGTCTAATTGCGCCTGAAATTCCGCTAAGGTGTAGCCTTCTTCTGCGCCAGGTAAGCCTGCGATAATATTGCGTGTGAGTTTGTCAATATCCGCTTGGCTCATATGCTCGAAATAGATTTTGGCTTGCGCCAGTTCTTCTGCACTGTAGCCTTGTTCTGCCCCAGGGCGTTTTAAAATATGCACTTCAAATGCGGCAAATGCAATTTGGTCAAAACGTAGCGCGCGCGAGCCGTCAGGCAATTCATAGGCAAGATCGGTGCGCGTCCAATCGAGCACAGGCATAAAGTTGTAGCATACGGTATCAATACCGCACTTGGCTAAATTGCGCAGGGTTTGTTTGTAGTTTTCAATCCAGGTTTGATAATTACCCGTTTGGGTTTTAATCTCCTCGTGCACAGGCACACTTTCCACCACTGACCAAGTGAGGCCTGCGTCTTCCACAGCTTTTTTGCGTTTTTGAATTTCTTCAATGCTCCACACTTCGCCATTTTTAATATGATGAAGTGCGGTCACAATGCCCGTTGCGCCCGCTTGACGAATATCACTTAGGCTTACTGGGTCATTTGGGCCATACCAACGCCATGTTTGTTCCATAATCGTTCTCCAATTAAATCCCCACGGTAACGGGGTTAATATTAAATAAATAACCGTCAAAATTAGGATCGTCTATATCTGACAGTTCAAACAGTTTTTGTTTCACATTTTCAATGTGTTGCCACATTGCTTTCTTCGCCGCGACTGGATCTTTGCGCTGAATGGCATTAATAATATTTTGATGATCCGTAAGCCACAGCACGCGGTAGTTTTGGTTCGGAATATGCGAATGCAGCGCCTGCCACATGTGGCTGTCGGTGCGATAGCGCCACAGATTTTTTTGTAGCCGAATAAGTGCCTCATTTTGCGTGATTTCCGCGATGGCGATATGGAAATCTTTATCGGCGATGTAGTCTTCATCGCCATGCTCCAATGTTGCTCGTTCACGATCTAAAATAGCTTTGAGTTTAGCAATGTCTGAGCGATTCGCCTGAATGGCTGCAAACTCTGCGATACTGCTCTCAAGCAGTTGGCGCGCTTGCAAAAGCTCAAATGGACCAATATCGCCAGTGTAGTGACTTACTTGTTTCGTTTGGCTTGGCAGTGCAACAACATAGCTACCTGAACCTTTGCGAATTTCAATTAAGCCTTCTAGCTCTAGCATAATCATCGCTTCACGAATTACCGTGCGGCTTACGTTCAGTTCCTCAGCAAAATCGCGCTCTGGTGGCAATCTATCACCAACGGCATAGAGGCCAGAGGCTAATTTTTGTTTGAGCATTTCGCCGATTTTTTTGTATGAGCGAAATGCTTGTTTCTCAGTCATGGGACAACCTTATGGTAACAAAGGGTTAGAATTGGTCTAACCAAATGTTACCATATTTCTCACCATTATTTCACCGCACGAATTTGTTCAACCAATTTAAACAACGCAGGATTGCTCTTTTCCAGTTCAGTGTACATCGGCGCTACGGCTTCTTTGAATGGCGCTTTATCCACTTCAATGAATTCTACGCCTTGTTTGACCGCACTTTCACGTTGTTTATTTTCTGATTCCACCCACAATGTTTCCATTTTTTCAGTGGCTTCTCTAGCCGCTTGTTTAATGGCTTTCTGATCTTTTTCTGGCAAGCTATCCCATACTTTGGTTGAGATGACTAACACATCAGGCACCATGGTGTGCTCATCTTGACTGAAGAATTTCGCCACTTCGCTATGACGGCTGAGTGTGTATGATGGAATATTATTTTCAGCGGCATCCACTACGCCTTGTTGAAGTGCGGTATAGAGTTCGCCATAAGCCAGTGGTGTTGGGTTACCACCGAGTTCTTTAACCATATTTACCGCTGTTGGGCTAGGTTGCACCCGCACTTTTAAGCCGCTTAAATCTTGTGGCGTTTTGATCGGTTTCTTCGCATAGAAACTGCGTGCGCCAGCATCTAAATAAGCGATGCCAATAAAGCCACTGTCACGAGAGGCTTGTAAGATTTTTTCACCGATCTCGCTTTTCATTATGCGGTGATATTGGTCTTTGCTATTAAACAAATAAGGCAGATTATACACACCATAATCTTTCGCAAAGGCTTCTAATTCAGCAGCATTGGATTTGGCCAAGCCAAGAACGCCTTTTTGCACTAACTCAAGTGATTCACGTTGTGAACCGAGTTGCGCATCAGGATAAACTCTCACTTTAACATCGCCGCCGCTAAGCTCACCAGTGCGTTTAGCAAAAAAGTCTAGTGCCGCATGCACGGGATGTGAGCGGTTTTGATTGTGACTGAGTTTCAATGTTACGCTGGCATAGACACTGCTGGCAGCAAAGGTCAGGGCAAAGCCTGCAAGCATAGCTTTCATTAATTTAGTGCGTTTCATAACATCCCCTTTTTGGTTGTGAAAGTAAATTGGTATGCCGATATTGCGATTATTTTTGCGGGTACGCAAATATATTCTACCAATATTGTGAGGAAGCTCACATAAAAAACATAAATTGGCATTCCAATTATAAAAGTGTGATCTCTGTCTATTTTCTAAAACCTACCTTGCTCCTACAATGGCAACGTGTTTCTCAACTTGAGTGGAAAAACTATGGATAAAGCTGTTAATTTTATGAACCGCTGCATGATGCTGTTTTCTGTCTCCTTGTCGGTGTTGTTGGTATTTTGTGTCGTCTGGCAGGTGATTTCGCGCTATGTTTTAGGCGCGCCGAGCATCGTAACCGATGAGCTAGCGCGGTTTTTGTTTATGTGGGTGGGGCTGATTGGTGCTGCGCATGCAACAGGGTTAAAGCAACATTTGGCGATCGATTTATTGCTGATGAAAACTGAAGGCAAAAAGAAAGTGCTACTGGAGCTGCTCATTTTAAGCCTGATGATCTTTTTCGCTGCCTATATCCTTATTTATGGTGGCGGAGAATTGGCGTGGGATACCCACACCAGCGGGCAAATTTCCCCTTCGCTGGCCATTGATATGGGCTTAGTTTACCTCTGTTTGCCGATTTCGGGCGCAATTATG
The DNA here is from genome assembly GCF_014884995.1 of Spirabiliibacterium pneumoniae. Classification (GTDB taxonomy): domain Bacteria; phylum Pseudomonadota; class Gammaproteobacteria; order Enterobacterales; family Pasteurellaceae; genus Spirabiliibacterium; species Spirabiliibacterium pneumoniae. The sequence goes on along the minus strand of NZ_JABMII010000012.1, from coordinate 22,832 downwards.
CTCTTTTATCTTACGATTGATTTTATCCAAAAAATCAGAACATTAAACAAAATTGGTCAACCAATTTAAGGTGTTGTTATGGAATGGACAATTATTCTCACACTGTTTGGCAGCTTTGCTGTTATGTTAGCTCTCTCTGTGCCCATCTCGTTTGCCATTGCGATTGCAACGCTAATTACGATTTCGATGAGCATGCCAAGTGATATGGCCATTACGGTGATCACTCAAAAATTGGCCTCAGGGTTGGATAATTTTGCGTTGTTGGCAATTCCGTTTTTTATTCTTGCGGGTAATATCATGAACCGTGGCGGCATTGCACGACGCTTAATTGCATTGGCGAAAGTGCTTGGTGCCAAATTGCCTGGTTCACTTTTTCACTGCAATGTGTTGGCCAATATGATGTTTGGCTCCATTTCAGGATCAGCGGTGGCATCTGCCGCGGCGATGGGTGGGATTATGTCGCCACTGCAAAAGAAAGACGGCTATGACCCTGAAATTTCGGCAGCGGTGAATATCACATCGTGCCCAACGGGGCTTTTAATTCCGCCAAGTAATACACTCATTGTGTATTCTTTGGTGTCAGGCGGCACCTCAATCTCTGCCCTTTTCCTAGCAGGTTATGTGCCAGGAATCTTAATGGGATTAGGCATTATGCTGGTGGCGGGCTTTATTGCTAAGCGGCGTCACTATCCTGTTGAAACCCTGCCACCGTGCAAAGAGGTATTGTGGAAGTTTTTAGATGCGTTGCCGTCATTGCTCTTGATCGTGATTGTTATCGGCGGAATTATAGCAGGGATTTTCACCGCAACAGAGGCATCGGCGATCGCTGTTGTGTACACATTTGTTTTGGCGGTGGTGATTTATCGTGAGGTGAAACTTAAAGAGTTACCGCTGATTATTATGAATTCAGGCATCACAACGGCCATTGTCTTGCTATTAATTGGTACGTCGTCAGGGATGTCATGGGCGATGGCGAATGCCGATATTCCGTTTTTAATCCAAGATGCGCTAAATTATATTTCAGATAGTCCCATTGTGATTATGGCGGTGATTGTTGGCATTTTGTTGATTATTGGCACATTTATGGATATGACACCTGCGGTGCTTATCTTTACGCCAATTTTCTTGCCTATTGCCCTTGATATTGGCGTTGATCCCGTGCATTTTGGCATTATTATGACCTTTAGCCTGTGTATCGGTATTTGTACACCGCCTGTGGGCAGTGCATTATTTGTAGGGTGCTCCGTGGGTGGGGTGAGTATTGACAAAGTGCTCAAACCGTTAATTCCATTCTTTGTTGTGATGATTGTTACGCTACTTTTGGTGACATTTATTCCTGATTTAAGTTTAATTTTACCAAAAGTATTACTTGATTATATGCCGTTGTAAACGACATAAGGACAGATGATGAACAAAATTGAAGACATTGGTTATGATAAATCGCAGCTGAAAAGCCGTATTTTACATCTTGGATTTGGTGCGTTTCACCGTGCGCATCAAGCATTAATTACTGATGAAGTGGCGCGCAAATCCAACAGCGATTGGGGTTATTGTGAAGTCAACCTCGTTGGCGGTGAGCAGCTGATCGAAGATTTAAAAGCGCAAGCACTGCAATACAGCGTGTTGGAAAAAGGGCAAGAGAATAATACGTTAAAACGTATTAATGCTGTGTGTGAAGCCTTCCATCCTGCGTTGGATGGGCAAAGTGCGGTGCTAGAAAAAATGGCAGATCCGAACATTGCGATTGTATCGATGACCATCACGGAGAAAGGCTACTGCATTGATCCTAGCACGGGTAAACTTGATCTCAACAATGCGTTGGTAAAAAAAGACATTGAGGACATCACACAGCCACAATCAGCGCTTGGCTACATTGTTCGTGCATTAATGCTACGTCGTGAACGTGGCATTACCCCATTTACCGTGATGTCTTGTGACAATGTGATGGAAAATGGTGCTAAGGCGAAAAGTGCGGTTGTGCAACTGGCGGCAAAAATCGATCCTGCGCTTTCCCAGTGGATTGAGCAAAATGTGCCGTTCCCATGCACCATGGTTGACCGCATTGTGCCAGCCGCTACGCCTGAAACATTAGCGCAAATTGCGGCTATCTTAGGCTATGAAGACCCGTGCGGAATCGCCTGTGAAGACTTCCGCCAATGGGTGGTGGAGGATCACTTCGTCAACAATCAACGCCCTCAATGGGAGCTTGCGGGTGCGCAATTAGTTGACGATGTCCGTCCTTTTGAACAAATGAAATTGCGTATGCTTAACGGTGCACATTCATTTTTGGCCTATCTTGGTTATTTGGGTGGCTATGCTCATATTTCAGATACCATGCAAGATGCCCATTACCGCAATGCTGCCCTGAAATTAATGCTCAACGAGCAAGCGCCCACCTTGACGATGCCTGCGGGAACAGACTTAGACGGCTATGCGCACTTGTTGATTGCCCGCTTCACCAACCCAAGTTTGAAACACCAAACCTATCAAATCGCTACCGATGGCAGCCAAAAATTGCCACCGCGCCTGCTTGAGTCCATCAGTTATCATCTCGCCCACGGCAGTGACTTTTCATTGTTAGCCTTAGGCGTAGCTGGCTGGTGTCGTTATGTGGCAGGTGTTAATGAAAACGGTGAGCCGTTTGAAGTACACGACCCAATGGCGGCGCAATTTGCTGAGATTTATCAAAAGTGCGGTCTAGGCGAGGAGATGGTAGATGAATTATTACACTTATCAGCGATTTTCCCAATGGCCTTGCAGCGCGAACCGCACTTTATTGAAGCAGTGAAAGCCGCCTACGCCATGCTGCTTGAGCGTGGAGCTAAAGCCACCGTGGCACACTACCTCACACAAGGAGAATAAGATGAAAGCATTTATGGACGAGGATTTTTTGCTCTCGAATGAGGTGGCGAAAACGCTCTATCACGACTACGCGGCAAGCATGCCGATTTTTGATTATCACTGTCACCTTGACCCAAAACAGATCGCAGAAAATCATCAATTTGCTGATATGGCGGAGATTTGGCTTGCTGGCGATCACTACAAATGGCGTGCGATGCGCACAGCAGGCATTGATGAGCACTTCATCACAGGGCAGGCGAGCGCTTATGACAAATATATGGCGTTTGCCAAAACCGTGCCACTGTGCATTGGCAACCCGATTTATCACTGGACACATCTCGAATTGCGTCGCCCATTTGGCATCACGAATACCCTGTTCAACCCAGAAAGTGCACCGAAAATTTGGCAAGCGTGCAATGCCATGTTGCAAACGCCTGAGTTTAGCGCGCGCGGTATTATGCAAAAGATGAACGTCGCCTTAGTGGGCACCACCGATGACCCGATTGATAGCCTTGAGCATCATCAAGCACTGGCGAAAGACCGCACTTTTACCATTGATGTGGTGCCGAGTTGGCGCCCTGATAAAGCCTTAAAAATTGAGTTACCGCACTTTGTTGAATATCTTAGTGTGCTGGGTGAGGTGGCAGATATAGACATTCGCTGCTTTGATGATCTCAAGCAAGCACTACTCAAACGCTTGGATCATTTTGAAAAGTGCGGTTGTAAATCAGCTGATCATGGCATGGAAATTGTCCGTTATGCCCCTGTGCCTGATGACAATACCCTTGACCGTATCTTGATGCAGCGCCTTAATGGCGAAGCGCTGAGTGCGCTAGAGATTGCGCAATATCAAACCGCACTTTATGTGTTCTTAGGGCGGGAGTATCACAAGCGCAACTGGGTGCTACAAATGCACATCGGCGCACTGCGCAACAACAACACCCGGATGTTTAAACAACTGGGTGCTGACAGCGGGTTTGACTCTATTGGCGACCGCACGTTTGCCGACAATTTAGCGCGCCTGCTCGACAGCCTTGACCAAACCAACCAACTGCCGCGCACCATCTTATATTGTCTCAACCCACGCGACAACGAGATGATTGCCGCCATGATCGGTAACTTCCAAGACGGCAGCTGCCCAGGCAAAATCCAATTTGGTTCAGGCTGGTGGTTCAACGACCAAAAAGACGGCATGGAACGCCAATTGCAACAGCTCTCCCAACTTGGCTTACTCAGCCAATTTGTCGGTATGCTTACCGACTCCCGCAGCTTTTTGTCTTACACTCGGCATGAATATTTCCGCCGCATCCTGTGTGAATTGATCGGCCGCTGGGTCGTCCAAGGCGAAGCCCCAAACGACACCAAACTGCTCGGCAACATGGTGCAAAACATCTGCTTTAACAACGCCAAGGGGTATTTTAAAGCGTAATTAATTCTTCCTCATACAAATTAGTTTTTTTGATACAAAAGGAGACATTTATGAAAAAACTTGCCATTACATTTGCACTGACAATGTCGCTATCTGGCATTGCATTTGCTCAAGATGATCTTACTTACGATCAAGAGCAACATGCAAAAATTCAGTTAGGTTCAATTGATTATTTTATTCAGTCTAAACAGGGTGCTGGAGAGAAAAATCAAAAAGTTTGTGAAGATGGTTTATTTTTTAATGATCATTATCTTGCCGTTTTTGATGGGGCTACAGATAAGTCAGGTAAAAAATATGATGGTAAAAAAGGTGGTAGAGTAAGCCGTGATATTATTCAAAATGTTTTTCAATCACTTGCACCAAATACATCTAAAGAGGAAGTGCTAAGAAAAATTAATCAGGAATACCAGAAATTTTACCAAGCCAACAAAGATATTGATTTTGAGAAAAATCCATTGTTTAGACCAACGGCCACATTAATTTGGTATAATCTGGATTCAAATGAATTGGTCGCCATCGGTGATTCTAAGGCTCGAATTGATGGAATTCCATATAATGATGAAGAGAAACTCGTTGATACACTAAACAGCGCATTACGTGTACGCGTCATTAAGGAATTAGGACTAACCAATGAAGACATTGCAGAGAATGACTTGGGGCGAGCTTATATTATGCCATTGTTACAAAAACAAGCTGAATTCCAAAATAATCCTAAGGCCCCTAAGGCATTTCAATTTTGGGCAATCGATGGATTTGATATACCACAAAATGAGTTGCGTGTGTGGAAATTTGATAAGGCGCCAATGGTTATTGAGCTAAGCTCAGATGGCTATGAAATATATCCTAATGAAGCCAGTGTGTCGGCTTATGAAAGTACGGTTCAAGATGTTATCAAAAATGATCCTATGCGTATTAAACATCCATCCACAAAAGGAATAAAAAAAGGAAATTATAGCTTCGACGATCGCGCTGTATTAATTTTTAAACGAAAAGGGGTGTAGTATGAAGAAATATGCTTTTAAATTTTTATTTGGTTTTGCTTCTGAATATTGTTGAATCTCAAATTTTTGCTACGGTTAGTCAGAATACACTCGAACAACATACGTTGTCTGATAAATTGAACAAGTTCACTTTCTCTAAGGGCAACTTAATGCTAAATCTGTATGATGATAAAGTGGATTTAACATTATTAGAAGATGTTTTAAAGCAGTACAGTACTAAATTAGTGCGACTGCGTAATGCACATAAAGTCAGTGAACCTATGATATAAGATGGAGAAGAAAGCTTCTCTGGGGAATAAGAATTACTATCGTATTCCTTATGATGAATTAAAGTGAGTTGTTAAAGTGCGGTTAGTGTGGTACTTTGCGGATTTCTTGCTGTTAGCAGAACTTGTCAGTGATACTAGATACGAGCGATACCGACAATAACATATATAAAAAATTTAAAATATACTTCATAATGCTCAACCTAAAACACCCAATGAAAAGCACTACATAAAAATAGCGTTTTACTCTATAATATAGTGCGAAATTTATCCAATCTATTAGCCTAAGGATCTACTATGCACGCGAATCGCCCTATCCGTCAGGCTTTGTTGTCAGTTTCTGATAAACAAGGTATTTTTGAATTTGCCAGTGCACTACATCAGCGTGGTGTTAAGCTGCTTTCCACTGGAGGCACGGCAAAACTCTTGCTAGAGAAAGGATTGCCAGTGGTGGAAGTTTCTGATTATACGGGTTTCCCTGAAATGATGTCAGGGCGTGTGAAAACGTTGCATCCTAAAGTGCATGGCGGTATTTTAGGCCGACGTGGTATTGATGATGCGGTGATGAATGCTCATCAGATTGAGCCGATCGATATGGTTGTGGTGAATCTGTATCCTTTTGCCCAAACGGTGGCCAAAGCGGATTGTACGTTGGAAGATGCAGTGGAAAATATCGATATTGGTGGGCCGACAATGGTGCGTTCTGCTGCGAAAAATCATAAAGATGTCGCCATTGTGGTAGATAATCGCGATTTTGACCGCATTATTACTGAGTTAGATGCCAATCAAAACAGCCTCACCTTAGATACTCGCTTTGATTTGGCAATTAAAGCCTTTGAGCATACAGCGCAATACGATGCGATGATTGCTAATTATTTTGGCTGTTTGGTAAAACCGTATTTGGGTGCGGATGATGATGAGAAAAATGCAAAGTGCGGTCAGTTCCCACGCACATTGAACTTGAATTTTGTGCGTAAACAGACCATGCGCTATGGCGAGAATAGTCACCAGAATGCGGCGTTTTATAGTGAATTTGCCCCGCAAGAGGCCAGTGTAGCCACTACGGTACAATTGCAGGGCAAAGCGCTGTCGTATAACAATATTGCCGACACTGATGCAGCACTGGAGTGTGTGAAAGAGTTTAGCGAGCCAGCGTGTGTGATTGTCAAACATGCGAACCCTTGTGGTGTGGCACTGGGTGAGGATATTTTAGAGGCTTATGAGCGGGCTTATCAAACTGATCCAACGTCGGCATTTGGCGGTATTATTGCCTTTAACCGCACTTTAGATGAAAAAACCGCGCAAGCCATTATTGATCGTCAGTTTGTTGAAGTGATTATTGCTCCAGAGGTGAGTGAAGCAGCGCAAGCGGTATTGAAAGCGAAGAAAAATGTACGGGTACTCGCTTGTGGGCAGTGGCAAGCGCGCCATTCGCGGTGGGACTTTAAACGTGTCAATGGTGGACTGTTGGTGCAAGAAGCTGATTTAGGCATGGTGGGGTTAGATGATCTTGAAGTGGTGAGCAAACGTAAGCCAACAGCACAAGAGTTGCAAGACTTGCTGTTTTGCTGGAAGGTGGCGAAATATGTGAAATCTAACGCCATTGTTTACGCTAAAAATCATCAAACCATTGGCATCGGTGCAGGGCAAATGAGCCGAGTATATTCGGCGAAAATTGCTGGCATTAAAGCCGCAGATGAGGGCTTGGAAGTAAAAGGCACTGTGATGGCGTCCGATGCGTTTTTTCCATTCCGTGATGGTATTGACGCTGCCGCCAAAGCAGGCGTGAGTTGTGTGATTCACCCAGGTGGCTCAATGCGTGATCAAGAGGTGATCGACGCGGCTGATGAGCACAATATGGCGATGGTGCTCACCAAAATGCGCCATTTCCGACATTGATTATTATAATCAGATGGATAAAGTGCGGTTAATATTTGACCGCACTTTTTGTTTTTTATCCTAAATTAGGATCAATGTTTGGTATATATTGCAAAATATTTTAAACTTAAACATACGGTTATTTTAATAATAAGGGTTAAGTTATGCAGTTTGCTGTTATTGGATTAGGTAAATTTGGTCTCACTGCCGCATTGGAATTACAAGGACTGGATAATACTGTTACCGCAATTGATCATGATGAAAAACTCATTGAGAAAATTGGTGAGCGTTTACGTTATGCGGTTATTGCAGATTCTACGGATAAATCTGTATTGGAAGAGTTAAATATTACAGATTATGATGCTGTTTTGGTTGCAATTGGCTCGGATATTGAGGCAAGTTTATTAACTGTGTTGAATTTACAAAGTCTACATGTAAAAAATATTTGGGTGAAGGCTAAAAACCAAGCACATGCAACTGTTTTGAAGGGGCTTGGGGTTGTTAAAGTGATTGAGCCTGAGCAAGATATGGGAATACGTATTGCACAAGCAATGAATTATCCAATGGTGAGTCAGTATATGCCGCTTGGAGATAACTATTTTTTAATTAAAATTGTTGTTTCTTCTACTGAACATAGCCTAGCAAAACTTCAGCATAAATATCCACATGATAAATTTGTTGGTGTCATGCGTGATGGGCAATTAATTCCTGAATTGTCTCATGATTTCCATTTTATGGAGGATGATCGTCTATTGGTGATAGGTGAGCTTGAAAGTTTAAGAAAATTAGCATTAGAGTTTAAAGTGTAATGAAAGTTTATCATTCTTCCACAAAACCATTACGTCTACTGATATTAGGTTTTTTTTGTTTTATCTTTATTGGTGGGTGCTTATTAAAATTACCATTTGCTTATAATGGCGATTTAACATGGTTAAGTGCTTTTTTTACAGCTACCTCTGCTGTCACTGTCACAGGGCTTGCGGTTACTGATACTACTCATTACACGCTCTTTGGGCAAATTGTCATTATGCTCCTGATCCAGACTGGAGGATTAGGATTTATGACATTAGCTATTGCAGCAATGATGAGTATCGGCATTCGGATTAGTTCGGGGAGTCAGCAAGTTGCACATGAAGCATTGGGAATTGTTCCAATGCATTTGATCGGTAGTACAGCACGTTTAGTGATAATTTTTGCCTTATTGTTTGAATTTATTGCAGTTCTAATTTTAACTTGGCATTGGCATAGTCATATTGGATTATCTCGTGCACTCTACGAAGCGATATTCTATGCAATATCTGCGTTTAATAACGCTGGATTTGCATTAAATTCTGATAGTCTTATGCCCTTTGTGGACGATATTACTGTTAATTTTACGATAACAGCGTTAATTATCCTTGGTGGTTTGGGATTTACTGTTTTAATTGATATCACTCAGAATCGTCGTTGGAGTAAGTTTAATTTAAATACACGCTTAATTTTAATTACTACTCTTTTATTAAATATTGGCGCATTTTTATTTTTCTTTTTCATGGAAACAGATAATCCTAATACACTGGCAAATGCAGGGTTACAGGAACAATTACTTGCTTCATGGTTTCAAGCTGTGACCCCGCGTACCGCAGGTTTTAATTCAATAGATATTAGCCAAATGACCGATGCAAGTACTATGGTGATGATGTTTTTAATGTTTATTGGTGGTGGTTCTTTATCAACGGCCAGTGGGATTAAAATAGGAACATTGGTTGTCTTGATGGTTGCAACGCTGTCTTATATTAAGCGCAAGGACTCCGTTACAATTTTTCGTTATACGATCAGTTCAGAACAGATACAACGTGCTATCGCGTTATTTTGTATTAGCTTAAGTTTAATTTTAGTGAGTCTTATAATTTTACTAATGATAGAGCATAAGCATCCATTTTTAGATATTGTTTTTGAGGTGGTTTCAGCATTAGGCACCGTGGGGGTATCAAGAGGCTTAACAGGGGATTTAACGCCACTAGGGCAATTTGTCATCATGATCATGATGTTTGTAGGTCGCCTAGGGCCATTGACCGTAGCTTACGTGATAGCCTTGCCAGTACGTAGTAAAGTACGCTATCCAGCCGCCACCATCCATATTGGATAAGCAAACAAATGGCAACATTACTTAATAGTTGCCTTTTTCATTCTTAAAAACTAGGTGTGATATTATATGTGATAATTTTCTGCCAATATGTGTCTAAGGCCACTGGTAATAAAAGTGCGGTCTTTCGAGTGTTTTCATACGGTCTTCTATAAAAAAGCCCATTGAGTGTGGCTCAATGGGCTGATGTCATTATTTTTTGAAGCTATAGCTGCCGTCACTGTTGCGGGTGAAGCTGCTGCCGTTGTCGAGCGTCAGGCGGCTCACGCGACCTTGGCTGTTGAGTTGAATGCGCACTTTGTCGCCTGGCTTGAAACGGCTGAGTGCACCGTTGGCGCCGTTGGCTTTGGTCATCGCGTTGACGTCAGAGATGTTCAAATTGTTATTGCGGAACACTTGCATTAAGCTTACGCCTTTTGGAATTTCCAGCGTGCGTGTAGGGCCTGCTGCAGGCGCTGGTTTGCTGGCAGGTTTTGCGTTAACCACAGGCGCGGCTTTTTGCGCAGGCTGGGTGTTTTTGCTTACCTGTGGCTGTGGCTTAGTCGGTTTTGGCGCAGGTTTGCGATCTTGCGCTTTTGGCGCTGGGTTAAGTACTTTGCGTTCAGCGGGTTGCGCAGGTTTGCTCACCACTTTTGGCGGCACCACCGCAGGCGGTGTGCTTTGTGCATTGGTATTTGTGCTAGGTGCAGTTTGTGTTTCTGTTTGTGGAGCAGCTTCAGGGGCGCTGGTTTCAACTTGTGACTCGGCGCGAGCGGGTGTTGTGTTGTCAACCGCACTTTCGTTGTTATTCACCGCCACGGCGTTGTTGTCGCCTTCAACCACTTGATTTGTTTGCTGTTCTTCCGATTGATTAAGCGGTTGGAACTCAATTGGCAAGGCGTTGCTGTTCTGATTTTGCAAAGCTTCAACAGTGGTATTATTACTTGGTTTAAGCCACAGAACTAAAAGTAATAAAACAATTAAAATTAATAAAGCAACAACTAAACGGCGATGTTTGGCTGGCAGGCGGTTTAAAATGCCCCACGTTTCAGGTTTTTTCCAGTTGCTTTTTGGCGCAACAGGTGGGATCACCGCACTTTGTGCTGGCTGGGTGTTGGTGTTTTCTTCAATGTCAGTTACGCTCACAGCAGGTTCAGCCACAGGCTCGAGATTCAGCTCAGGCTGCGCGCTGCTGGCGTCGCCCAAAATTGGCTCTTGGTGTGGTTTTTCTTCGTTTTTGTGGCGAAATTTAAACAGCGAGCCTTTTTCTTCCACGGGTTTTTTCGGAATAATTCGCTCAGCCTTGAAATCGGAATTGGCTGGCGCTTGGTTGTCAGCGCTCATGCCGTTGTTGTCTGTCGGATTGGTTGGATTGTCGTTCACGCAACACCTCAAATACATTATGGTTAGTTAATCTCCCTATTCTAACAATTCAGGCGAATAAAAACAGGGGGAAATGGTATTTTCTTGCTTAATCTTTGTAAAAATCCGGCGTGATGAGGGTTTTATTGGGCTGGTGGGCAATTTCGCGCGCTAAGCGTGGCACAAGGTAGCCTGAGGTGGTGGCTTGCAACTGTTGATAAAGTGAAAGTGCGGTTGCATCATCCACATAAAAATGTGCCGTGCCTGCCACTTTATCGAGTAAGTGCAGATAGTAAGGCAGCACGCCCACGTCAAACAGCGCATGGCTTAAGGCGTTGAGCGTGTCGGCATTATCGTTCACCCCTTTGAGCAGCACCGATTGATTGAGCAACACCACATTGGCGGCTTTGAGCTTGTTCAGTGCTGCACGCAGGCTATCGTCGATTTCATTGGGGTGGTTGATGTGGGTCACTAGCACGCAGTGCAGGCGCGAGCGATTAAGGCGATCGCAAAGTGCGGTTGTGATGCGCTGCGGGATCACCACGGGCAAACGAGAATGAATGCGCAGCGTGTTGACGTGTGCGATAGTCTCCAGTGCGGTGATTAAAAAATCGAGCTGGGTGTCGTTCGCCATCAGAGGGTCGCCACCAGAGAAAATCACTTCATTGATTTCACTGTGTTCAGCGATGTACTCCAGCGCGCCTTGCCACACGGCTTTAGAGCCTTGATGGTCTTGATAAGGAAAATGGCGGCGAAAGCAATAGCGGCAGTTGACCGCACAGCCGCCTTTGACCATCATCAGTACGCGGTTGTGATACTTATGCAAGAGCCCAGGGCGCACCGCGTCGTGCTCCTCCAGCGGATCGGTGACAAAGCCCTCCACCTGCTCAAATTCGCCCGCGCCACTCATTACCTGCAAAAAGAGCGGATCACGTGGGTTGCCTTTTTCCATGCGCGCGACAAAAGGCTTTGGCGCTAGCAGGGGGAAGAGTTTGCGCGCCTCAATGGCGCGCTCAAAGCCCGTGAGAGGGATGTCAAGTGCGGTCAATAAGGCTTCGGGGGATTTTATTGCCTGCTTTAGGCATTGTTGCCAGCTTAATTCTTCGCTATTTTGCATTTTTGGGTTATTATAAACACTTTGTGATAGTATTTTGCAATCTTAATCTAAGATAACATTTTTTCATAGTAACGAGGACACAATGGCTACATATTCTACCAGCGATTTCAAACCTGGCCTTAAATTTATGCAAGATGGCGAACCGTGCGTCATCATTGAAAATGAATTTGTCAAACCGGGCAAAGGGCAAGCGTTCACCCGCACCCGTATCCGCAAATTGATTTCTGGCAAAGTATTGGATGTCAACTTTAAATCAGGCTCAACCGTGGAAGCGGCAGATGTGGTGGACACCAACTTAACGTTTTTGTACAAAGACGAAGAGTTCTGGCATTTTATGAACAACGACACTTTCGAGCAATTAGCTGCCGACGCCAAAGCAGTGGGCGACAATGACAAATGGCTGTTGGACCAAGCCGACTGCATCGTTACCTTGTGGAACGGCGCACCAATTAGCGTGACCCCACCAAACTTTGTGGAGTTGGAAGTGGTGGACACCGACCCAGGTTTGAAAGGTGATACTGCCGGCACTGGCGGCAAACCAGCGATATTAAGCACAGGTGCAGTGGTGAAAGTACCATTGTTCGTGCAAATCGGCGAGGTAATCAAAGTGGATACCCGCTCTGGTGAGTACGTCTCCCGCGTAAAATAATTCTATTTTGATGACAACCGCACTTTTAAGTGCGGTTTTTTTTGCGCCTGAAAAACACAAAAGTGCGGTCAGCCGAAATAAAAAACTTGCAATACACCTTGAAATTTGCTAAAGCGGCGCCATATAAGCTACGTGAACGACGAAATGTCAAGAATTTAGGAGAGCTTATGAATATCGAAAAATTAACCACCAAATTTCAACAAGCTATTGCCGAGGCGCAGTCCCTTGCCCTTGGCGGTGAGCAGCAATATATTGAACCCTTGCACTTGATGACCGCACTTTTAGATCAACAAGGCGGCTCAGTGCAGCCACTTTTAACCAGCTGTGGCATTAACACAGGCGAGTTAAAAGCGCAATTGCAACGTGAGATCGCCCGCCTGCCGCAGGTCTCTGGCAACGGCGGCGATGTGCAAGTTTCACCACAGTTGGTGCGGCTGCTCAACCGCTGCGATCAATTAGCGCAAAAACGCAACGACACCTTTATCTCTTCCGAGCTGTTTGTACTTGCGGCATTGGAAGACAAAGGCGCTCTGGGCAGCATTTTGCGCAATATGGGGCTGAAAGCCGACAAAGTGGAAGCGGCGATTATGCAAATGCGTGGCGGTGAAAGCGTCAATGATCAAGGCGCGGAAGAAACCCGCCAAGCGTTGAAAAAATACACTATTGATTTAACTGAGCGCGCTGAAAAAGGCAAACTTGACCCAGTGATCGGGCGTGATGAAGAAATCCGCCGCACCATTCAAGTGTTGCAACGTCGCACCAAAAATAACCCTGTGCTGATTGGTGAGCCAGGGGTGGGTAAAACGGCGATTGTGGAAGGCTTGGCGCAGCGCATCGTCAACGGCGAAGTGCCAGAGGGCTTGCGCCATAAACGTGTGCTGTCCCTTGATATGGGGGCATTGATTGCTGGGGCAAAATACCGCGGTGAATTTGAAGAGCGGTTAAAAGCCGTATTAAATGAAATCAGCAAAGAAGATGGACGCATTATTCTCTTTATTGATGAAATTCACACCATGGTCGGCGCGGGCAAAACCGACGGCGCAATGGACGCGGGCAACTTACTTAAGCCATCACTAGCACGGGGTGAGTTGCACTGCGTGGGCGCGACTACCTTAGATGAATACCGCCAATACATCGAAAAAGACGCCGCCCTTGAGCGCCGTTTCCAAAAAGTGTTGGTGGACGAGCCGAGTGTGGAAGACACCATTGCGATTTTGCGTGGGCTAAAAGAGCGGTATGAAATCCACCACCATGTGCAGATCACCGACCCTGCGATTGTGGCGGCGGCGACGCTTTCGCACCGTTATATTTCCGATCGTCAGTTGCCTGATAAAGCGATTGATTTGATCGATGAAGCGGCGTCAAGTATCCGTATGGAAATTGACTCCAAACCGCAACCGCTTGACCGCTTAGAACGGCGCATTATTCAGCTCAAACTGGAGCAACAAGCGCTGCAAAAAGAAGACGACGAAGCCAGCCTCAAACGTTTGGATATGCTCGAAAAAGAACTGAGTGATAAAGAGCGTGAATACTCTGAGCTTGAAGAGGTGTGGAAAAGCGAAAAAGCCGCCCTTTCTGGCACCCAGCACATCAAAGCCGAGCTGGACAATGCGCGCATTCAAATGGAGCAAGCGCGTCGGGCGAGTGACTATGAAAAAATGTCTGAGTTGCAATATGGCGTGATTCCAGAATTGGAAAAACAATTGCAAGTGGCAGAGAGCCAAGAAGGCAAAGAGATGACCTTGTTGCGCTATCGCGTCACCGACGAGGAAATTGCCGAAGTGCTCTCCCGCGCAACAGGTATTCCTGTTTCACGCATGATGGAAGGCGAGAAGGACAAACTATTGCGTATGGAGCAAGCGCTGCATAAACGCGTGATCGGGCAAAGTGAAGCGGTGGACGCCGTTGCCAATGCCATTCGCCGCTCGCGTGCTGGGCTGTCTGACCCGAACCGCCCAATTGGTTCATTTCTGTTCTTAGGGCCAACAGGGGTGGGTAAAACCGAGCTGTGCAAAACGCTGGCGCAATTTATGTTCGACAGCGAAGAGGCGATGATCCGCATTGATATGTCGGAGTTTATGGAAAAACATAGCGTCTCTCGCTTAGTGGGTGCGCCTCCAGGCTATGTCGGCTATGAAGAGGGTGGTTATTTAACCGAAGCGGTACGCCGTCGTCCGTATTCTGTCATTTTACTCGATGAGGTGGAAAAGGCTCACAGCGATGTGTTCAATATCTTGCTGCAAGTGCTTGACGATGGCCGCTTAACTGATGGGCAAGGTCGCACCGTGGATTTCCGTAATACGGTAGTGATTATGACCTCCAACTTGGGTTCAGATTTGATCCAAGAGAATAAAGACATCGACTACGACGGCATTAAAGCGCTGGTGATGAACGTTGTGGGGCACCATTTCCGTCCAGAGTTTATCAACCGAATTGATGAAACCGTGGTGTTCCATCCATTGGATAAAGAGAACATCAAAGCGATTGCGCAAATTCAGTTGAATCGCTTGAGCAAACGCATGGAATCCCATGGCTATGTGCTGCATTTTGCCGAGTCAGCCTTGGAGTTCATCGCCAAAGTGGGCTACGACCCGCTCTTTGGTGCGCGCCCGCTCAAACGTGCTATCCAGCACGATATTGAAAATGCCTTAGCGCAAAAAATTCTCTCGGGCGAATTGTTGCCAGGCAAGCCAATTACGGTGAGCATTGAAAACGACCGCGTGGCGACAGCACAATAAATTGAAACCGCACTTTGCATAAAAGTGCGGTTTTTTGTATTATCAAGGCGAACAACTAACAAAGGAGTGTTCTATGTTGAAAAAATCAATGTTATGTGTAGCCCTTGCGGGCGCATTGGCCAGTGGTGCCGTGTTGGCAGACACCCGCACAGTGTCTTTAGATTGGGCGCATGCGAATGTGAAAAATGCCAGTGATCTCAACGGCTTTGCGATTGGCTATCAGCACGAGTGGGACAACACCCAATGGGGCGTATTGGGCACGTTCAGCTATATGAAAGGCACAACGGATCAATCTTATTCTATCCCATTTGTTTTTGAAGGCCGTCAGCTTGCCGATAAAGGCCATTTGTCAGGTAATGTGAAATATTACTCTCTGTTGGCTGGTCCAACTTATCGCTTTAACCCTGTGTTCAGCGCTTATGCGCAATTAGGGTTGGCGCACGTGAAAGCTGACGTTGATTGGACTGGACAAAATCATGAAAGTGGCAACTACGTTCAACGTCGTAGTGGTTCAGAAAGTAAAACAACAACTTCTCTTGCCTATGCGGTGGGTGTAAAATTCGATGTGGCGAAGAACTTCTCTGTCAACGTAGGCTATGAAGGCACTAACGCTTCAATTGATGCACCTTACAACATCAAAGGCTTTGATAAATTCAATGGCTGGCGCTTAGGTGTGGGCTATTCATTCTAATTGACATCATAAAATACAATGCCAAACCCAAAGTGCGGTTTGGCATTTTTTTGACCGCACTTTTAATCAATCAAAATCGCAAGCCACGTCACCACGGTGATCACCATCGCGATAAACACCGCCGCCGAGCCGTAATCTTTGCCGCGGCCTGAGAGCTCATGGTGCTCCAGCCCGATGCGGTCAATAGCGCACTCCACCGCGCTGTTGAGCATTTCCACCAGCATCACCAACAGCACCGAGCCAATCAATAACACTAGCTCGACAGCACTTTGTGCAATCCAAAATGCTAGCGGGATTAAAATCACCGCCGCCAGCAGCTCGTGGCGAAAGGCGGTTTCGTGGTGCGCGGCATAGCTTAAGCCTTGCCATGAATATTGCGTGGCTTTGACCAGGTGGGTTAAGCCTTTGTGTTTGTATTCGCTCATGGGTGTCCTAGTTTGATAAACGTTTAGCTTCAATCACATCGTCAATGCGCAGCAGCGAGCTGAGCAGTCGTCCAAGCAGTTCGACATTCATTAGCTCAATTTCTAAGTCCATAGTGGCGGTCATTTTTTTTAAGTCGCTTTTGCAGGAAACACGAATGACGCTGACTTTTTCATTTGCCAATACGGTGGTGATGTCGCGCAAAAGCCCCGTGCGGTCGTTGGCCACCACGCGCACAACGAGGTTGAATTTGGTGTTGAAACTCTCGCCCCACACAGCCTCCACCACGCGCTCTGGGCTGGCCTCTTGCAGGTTGCGGATTTGCTCACAGTCGGCACGATGGATGGAAATGCCGCGCCCTTGGGTGATGTAGCCTAAAATCTGATCGCCTGGGATTGGCTGGCAGCAGCGCGCGATGTGGTGCATCAAATTGCCTACGCCCTCAATCACCACCTGACCACGTCCAGCATTATTACTTTGTGTTGCGGGTTTGTTCTCCACTTGGCGCAAGATATGCTCGTCCACTTGTTCGGCTGACGGGCGCAATAATTTCGCTTGCAAAAAATTCATCAGCTGATTCAAACGAATGTCGCCATTGCCAAGCCCAGCATAGAGATCATCGAGGTGTTTTAAATTGTGCCGTGGCAGGGCGTAGGTTTCCACCTGTTTAAGGGTTAGCCCTAATTTTACCATTTCCGCCTCTAACAGCTCTTTGCCAATCGGGATATTTTTCTCACGGTCTTGGCGCTTGAACCAGGCTTGAATTTTTGAGCGCACGCGCGCACTGGTGATAAAACCATTGTTTGGATTGAGCCAGTCGCGGCTTGGATTCGGATTTTTCTGGGTGATAATTTCGACTTTATCGCCCATTTGTAGCGTGTAGGTGAACGGCACAATGCGATCGCCCACTTTGGCGCCAATGCAGCGGTGGCCCACTTCGCTGTGAATGGTGTAGGCAAAATCGAGCGGGGTGGAGCCAGTAGGCAAATCCACGATGTCCCCTTGTGGGGTGAACACATAAATGCGGTCATCAAAAATTTTGCTGCGGGTTTCTTCTAGTACATTACCATTGCGGCTTAAGTCTTTTTGCCACGCCAACACTTGGCGCAGCCACGCAATTTTTTGCTCATAGCCACCGCGTGCAGCGCTTTCGCTTTCTTTGTATTTCCAGTGTGCCGCCACGCCAAGCTCGGCATCGTCGTGCATTTGCTGGGTGCGGATTTGCACTTCAATGGCTTTCTCGCCCTCGCCGAGTACCACGGTGTGAATGGATTGGTAGCCGTTAGGTTTAGGGTTGGCGATGTAGTCATCAAATTCACTGGCAATGTGGTTGAAGTGGCTGTGCACAATGCCAAGCGCTTTGTAGCACTCTTCTAGGCGCTGTACGATAATACGCACTGCACGAATGTCAAATAGTTGTTCAAAACGCAGATTTTTCTTCTGCATTTTTTTCCAAATACTGTAAATGTGTTTCGGGCGACCATAGACTTTAGCATTGCCAAGGTTTTCTTGGGCTAAGAAGTGTTCCAGCTGTTGGGTGAAATGTTGGATATACGCCACCCGATCACGGCGTTTTTCACCGATCATTTTGGCAATGGCGTGATAGTGCTCTGGGTCAAGGTAGCGAAAGCAGTAATCTTCCAGCTCCCATTTTAGCTGCCCAATGCCGAGACGGTTGGCCAGTGGCGCATAGATATTATGGCATTCTTTCGCCGCCAGCACTTTCTCGGCTTCAGAGATAAAATTGTTTTCTTCACGCAAAAACGCAATGCGTTCGGCGAGTTTAATCACCACGCAGCGGAAGTCATCCACCATTGCCAACAGCATACGACGCACGTTATCCACCTGTAGGTTAGAGCTGCTTTGTTTGGTATCCAGCGCGCGAATGCTGTCCATGTCCACCACGCCTTTGGCGAGCTTGCGAATATCAGGATTAAACGCTTCTTTAATGTCGTCATAATTGACAATGCGCCGCTTCGCCAGCGGGTAGAGCATTGCTGTGATGAGGCTGTCTTGATCCATATTAAGGCTGGTGAGCACTTCGACCATTTCGGTTGCGCAATACAACAAATATTGCCGCTCGGTGGCTTCGTGATTGTGCAGTTGGGGCAGAATATAGTGCCAGGCGTTTGAGAGTTTTTCCCGTGTGACACTCGAAATTGGCAATGCGTTCGCCCACAGCGTGAAGTCAAATTCGCTGCCTGTACTCAAATGTGATGCACGAATGGCGACCATACTACCTCCTTGATCCTGCTCGTTGGCGAAAATGTGCCATAGCCTCAACATGCCCCGTTTGTGGGAACATATCGACTGCCACACATTGCGTCATTTCAAAACCTGCGGCAATCAGCATTTCGCTGTCGCGTGCGAGCGTGGCGCTGTGGCAAGACACATACACAATCTCGCGTGGCTTCAATTTACATAAGTGCGGTATCACAAAGGCTGCGCCTGCGCGAGGCGGGTCTAACAGCACTTTGGTAAAGTGATTTTGCGCCCAAGGCTGAGCGCTAAAATCTTGGGCTAAATCCGCTTGATAAAACGCTATATTATCACATTTATTACACTTTGCATTGAATGTTGCACGCTCCACCATCGCCTTAACACCTTCAACCCCGACCGCACTTTGGCAATGCTGCGCCAGTGGCAGGGTAAAATTTCCGATGCCACAAAACAGATCTAAGACTGTGTCGGCGCGCGTGAGATGAAGCCAGTCAAGTGCAGTGTCGATCAAGGCTTGATTCATCTCGGCATTCACTTGAATAAAATCGCGAATGGCAAAATAGAGCTTTTGCCCGTTTGCCAGCTGATAATAAGGCGCTTCGCCGTGCCATTGTTGAATGTAATTTTCTTGAACGCTAACAAATAACAGCAGATGATGGTATTTGGCAAACTCCAGTAACCGCACTTTATCTTTTTCGCCGATCTCACCCACATGGCGCAGCAACAACGCTATGCCGTTGGCCGCTTCAGTCAGCTCAATGTGGCCTAAGCGTGTTTTGTGCTGCCAAGCGGAAAATAGGGCTTGCAGCGGGGCGAGCAAGGCATTAAGGGCAGGTGTGAGCACCTCGCAGTGGTTAATCGGCACAATCTGGTTTGAACCTTTGGCGCGAAAGCCCATCGCAAGGGTATTCGTTTTGCGATTGACATTGAGGCTCAAATGCGCACGGCGACGATATTGCCACGCGTTGCCGTGTTGGATAGCCTGCCCTTGAATGGGCGCGCTTTGCAAGGCTTGCAGGCGATCGAAAAGTGCGGTTTGTTTGAGATTTCGCTGCAGGCTTTCAGGCATATGCTGGAGCTGGCAGCCGCCACAACGGTGATAAAAACCGCACTTTGGTGTTATGCGCTCATTGCTCGGCTGGGTGATGTTCACCGCGCGAGCATGCCCGAAATGGCGCTTTTCTTGAGTAATGCGCGCTTGCACTCGCTCGTGTGGCAGCGCATTTTCCACAAACCACGTTTTATTATTCGCCCGACCAACGCCTAAGCCGTGGGCATCTAAGGTGTCGATGGTCAGTTCCAGCGCTGTTGCGCGGGGCTTGTGTGCCTTATCAGAATAAAAAAGCGCCATAAAATCCTTTAATTGCTTGATAATAAAATAAAAAGCAGCCGATTGACTGCTTTTTCTAGGCCAGTAAAGTGCCTATTTTTTAAATGCGCCTAAAATCCCACGTACGATTTGACGGGTGATTTGGTTACGAATATTGCGCCCAACACTTTTGCTCACACTGGAGACAATTTGCTCAGTGGCGGTGAGTTCTTCACCGCGTTTTTTCTTACCGAAAATCATGCGGCTTAATGTGCCCATCACGCCTTCATCTTGCTGTTGTTGCGCTTGCTCGGCCTGTTTGGCGGCCACGGCGGCGAGATCTTTTTGCGCGGTGAGCACTTCAAAGGCGGATTCGTTGTCCACTGCGTCGCGATAGACGCCATAGAGATCATCATCACGCACCCATTGCTCACGCTCGGCGTCGCTAATCGGCTTAAGCTGGCTGCGCGGTGGGTAGATGTAGGCTATTTCCACCGGCGTCGGCATGCCCTTTTCATCCAAGAACGACACCAATGCTTCCCCCACACCAAGAGACGTAATAGCCTCCACCACATTCACATTCGGGTTACTGCGGAAGGTTTCCGCTGCTGATTTCACTGCTTTTTGATCGCGTGGCGTGAAGGCGCGCAGTGCGTGTTGAATGCGATTGCCCAATTGCCCTAATACGGTGTCAGGCAAATCCAGTGGATTTTGGGTGACGAAATAAACTCCCACGCCTTTGGAACGGATTAAGCGCACAACTTGCTCGACTTTATTGATGAGTGCGGTTGGCGCACCGTCAAACAGCAAGTGAGCTTCGTCAAAAAACATCACAAAGGTTGGTTTGTCAGGGTCGCCGACTTCAGGCAAGTTTTCAAACAATTCCGCCATCAGCCACAGTAAAAAGGCGCTGTACATCTGCTTGGAGTTGATCAATGTTTGTGCATTGAGAATATTGATCACCCCGCGCCCATCATGGGTTTGCAGCCAGTCGTCCAAGTTCAGCGCAGGCTCACCAAAAAGTGCGGTAGCGCCTTCATTTTCCAATGTTAACAATGCACGTTGAATCGCGCCAACACTGGCGGCGGAAACATTGCCGTATTCCAAGCGGTAGGTGCTGGCGTTTTCTGCCACGTGGGTGAGCATCGCGCGCAGGTCTTTGATGTCGATAAGTAGTAAGCCTTTATCATCGGCGACGCGGAACACTAAATTGAGCAAGCCCTCTTGGGTGGCGTTTAAGTTCATCAAGCGTGCCAACAGCATCGGACCCATTTCGGAAACCGTGGTGCGCAGCGGAATGCCCGTTTGCCCAAACACATCCCAAAATGATACAGGGTAGCCTTTGAAATAATCACTGCCACCGAGGTTGAACAGTTCCACCCGCTCGCCCACTTTACCGCTTAGCTCGCCTGGCTTGGTTAAGCCTGAAATATCGCCTTTGACGTCGACTAAAAATACAGGGACACCATCGTCGCTAAAGGCCTCAGCCAAGGTGCGTAAACTGATGGTTTTGCCCGTCCCCGTTGCACCAGCGATCAAGCCGTGGCGGTTGGCCATTTTGGCGGTGAGTGAGAGCGTTTCGCCCGTTTTACTTTGGGCTAAAGGATAGCGTGCCATAATATTGTCCTGATCAAAAAAGTGTGTTCACTATACTCAATTTCGCGCGTGTTGTTAACCAAAAACCGCACTTTAGCGCACGGTTTGCACCAGCGCGCTGAGATCACCGTTAAACTGTTGCTGCTGAGCCATTGCACGGATGTCGTCAAGGCATAACGTCTTGCCATTATAAACGATCACCATGCTCACATCACCTGGCTGTAAAAAATGCGTTTCGCCAAAGGCGGTGTAACGCGTGGCGCCAATACTAATTACGGCTTGCTGCGGATAATCTGCGGTTTCAAGTAATGGTGCAATATGATGGGTTGGGCCAACATCTTGCTGATGATTCATGCGATCGATAATCCAATCTAACAATTGCTGATGGAAATAACTGTAACCCACCACGGGGCTATCCACGCCATAGGCATTCAGTTTACCATCGCGCAAATGAAAGCAAGCAATGCGATAGTCATCCAGTTTGCCGCCAGCATCAAGACCGTCAATATCAATCCATTGTGCAGAAAGCCCTTTGCTGTTCGCGCCCCAGTTTTTCTTATCGGCAATTTTATGCGCGTTCGGGCGACGAATTGAGCAGTCATTAAAGGCCGCAAAGGCGCGGGGCAAAAGTGCGGTCACCTTGTGATCCGCATCGTATGTTATATCACACAACAGCGCCACTTCAGGCTCAATTTGCAAGTTATCCGCATCATCGGGAAAGGCAATGGTGTCGGACGAAAGAGGATAAATCGATAAAAAACCTGTGGCAAAATTAGGCACATAAAACGGGAAAATCGCTTTCGGTTGGACCGCACTTTGCACTTTCACGTGCTTGAAATCAGCCGCTTCGCCTGCTTGTTCGAGGTGGCCGGCAAAATTCCCTGCCACACCAAAGCCAATAATTTCATTTAACGACATACTTTCTCCTGACAATAGAAAAGAAAAAGTATAACAATAAAAGTGAGACTGAGTGGGTGCAATGTTACAAAATTGTGAGCAAGCGCAAACATAAAGTGCGGTTTGCAGCTGGTTTGGTGAAATTTAATGCAATTGAGATGAGATTTAAAAAAATGATCAAAAAAGGCTTGCAAGCATAAAAATTTTGCCTATAATACGCCTCCACAACGACACGCTATCGTGGAGAGTTAAAGTGCGGTGGCAAGGTGTCGTTTTTTGTTCTTTAACAATATATCAGACAATCTGTGTGG
>NZ_JABMII010000011.1 GCF_014884995.1 Spirabiliibacterium pneumoniae | reverse complement strand
CCACACAGATTGTCTGATATTTTGTTAAAGAACGTTTTGACATCAAAGTCAAGGCTTAGAATTATATAAGATATTCTCGCCACAGATCAAGCAGTTTTTTCAATTTTTTGATCTTTTCTGACCGCACTTTGCATTGCCGTGCGTCAGTGGGTGCGAATTATAGTGCCTAGCAAAACTTTCGCAAGTGTTTTTTTACAAAAAAATATTAAGTGCGGTTTTTATCGCCAAACTGGCGAAAAACCGCACTTTGTGTCAAAGCGGGAGATGGCGCAGCTGCTTAAAGCCCATTTGCGCTAAGCACTCCCGCAATGGCTGCTCGTCGCCAAGCACTTGAGTGTAATATACACAATTTTCACCCGCAGAATAAGGCTGTTGATCTTTGAGAAGATATTGCACCCGTGCGGCGATAGCTTTGCCTGAATCGATGAAATGCTTAACCTGTGGCAAGGCTTGTTGCAGTTCTTGTCTAAGGAAAGGAAAGTGGGTGCAGCCGAGAATCACCGTATCCAGTTGAGTCTTATCTGCCCAATCACGCACCGCACTTTGCACTTGCGCTTGAGTAACTCGCTTGCCGTGCAATTTATCTTCTGCCAACTGCACTAATTCGGTGGAACCTAAACGCAGTACGTCGCAATCAAGCGCAAATTGGTCGATCAACTGTTGCGTATAAGGGCGCTTGACCGTGCCTTTGGTGGCAAGCAAGCCAATTTGTTTGGTTTGCGATAATTTTGCGGCGGGTTTGATCGCAGGCACAGTGCCCACAATGCTAACGTCAGGAAAGGCGTGACGCAGCGTGGGAAGCACCACTGTGCTAGCGGTGTTACATGCAATCACGATAAGTTTAAGCGAATGAGTTTGCATAATGCGCTGACAAATCGCTAAAGTGCGGTCAATGATCGCCTGTTCGGGCTTTTCGGAATAGGGGAAAAAGGCGTTATCACTGCAGTAGAGATAATGCCACTCGGGCAAGAGGGCTTGGATTTCTTGGTAGATAGTCAAGCCACCCACGCCAGAGTCAAAAACAAGGATGCTGTTAGACTGTGTCATGCGGTAAAATCAAATTCAGGCAGAAAAAGCTCGCTGACTAGCAACGACTGGTGCGCCAGCATAAAGCAGGAGCGGCGAGCATACATGCTCTCTATTCTACCCCATTGCAGCGCGCCACGCACGCTATTGTGTTGAAATAAAAACTCGCCCAGCGGCGTTGTATTTAGTGCTAATAGGGGTGGAAAATGTTCGCTTGTTGTCAAAGGGATAACCGTGCGGGCGGCAACCCAAGGTGTGCCGTCGCCCAATAAAGTGACCTCGCGCACCCAATATTTTTTGTCTTTTGGTAAAAGTGCGGTTTCCTGCGGCAATATGGCGCGCTGCCAGCCCTCACAGCGCACATCAACGGTGAATTGACCGCACTTTTGTTTGAGCAAGGCAGTCAGTGAAGGAGTTGAAAAAAGCCAGTGTTGCACCGCGCATGGCAATGCGTCGCCGCCTATGTTGTGAGCTTGCCAGTGAATATGTGTAAATGAATTAAACATTGCCATAGATTGTTTTATCATCCAGCCAACGCTGAATCAGCGGCTGCGCTAGTTGTGGGTAGCGAGCCAGGAGTGTTTTAGCGTTGTGCTGCACCAGTGGGATCAGTTTACGATCGCGCATAAGATCAGCGATTTTAAACTCCGCGATGCCCGTCTGTTTCGTCCCAAGCACTTCCCCAGGGCCGCGAATTTGCAGGTCTTTTTCAGCAATCACAAAGCCATCTTGCGTTTCACGCATCACTTGCAGGCGCTGTTTAGACACCTTGCCCAGCGGCGTTTTATACAACAAAACGCAGTAAGAATCGACGCTGCCACGCCCCACGCGCCCGCGTAGTTGATGCAGTTGCGAAAGCCCCAAACGCTCGGCATTTTCAATGATCATCAAGCTGGCATTCGGCACATCGACCCCCACTTCAATCACGGTGGTCGCGACCAATAAATCCAGTTCATGCGCCTTAAATTGCTGCATAATGGTATGTTTTTCTTGCGCTTTCATTCGCCCATGCACCAGCCCAATGCGCAACTTAGGTAACGCACGCTGCAGATCGTCGGCGGTTGCCTGCGCTGCTTGCGCCTCAAGCACCTCACTTTCCTCAATCAAAGTACACACCCAATAGGCTTGGCGTTTGTCACTCTCGCAGGCAAGGCGGACGCGCTCGACAATCTCGTCACGACGCTGTTCGCTGACCACAATGGTTTGAATCGGGGTGCGCCCAGGCGGCAACTCATCAATAATGGAGGTGTCCAGATCGGCATAAACCGTCATCGCCAAAGTGCGTGGAATGGGGGTGGCAGTCATAATCAATTGATGCGGATAGGTGTTATTTTTCAACCCTTTTTCGCGCAGCATCAGCCGTTGATGCACGCCGAAGCGGTGCTGCTCATCGATGATCACCAGTGCTAAATCCGCAAATTCCACCTCATCTTGAAATAAGGCATGAGTGCCGATGACCACTTTCGCGTGACCGCACTTTATCTCTGCCAGTGCCTGAGCGCGCGCCTTGCCTTTCACTTTGCCCGCCAGCCAGCCAACCGTGATGCCCAGTGGTTCAAACCAACGGCGGAAGTTTTGCGCATGCTGCTCGGCGAGAATTTCGGTTGGCGCCATCAAGGCCACCTGCTTGCCGTTTTCCACCGCCACCAGTGCCGCCAGCGCCGCCACCAGCGTTTTACCCGAGCCGACATCCCCTTGCACGAGGCGCATCATCGGCTCGCTTTGCACAAGATCATGCAAAATCTCTTGGCTCACGCGCGTTTGCGCGCTTGTTGGTTGAAATGGCAATTGCGCCAAAAAAGGTTGGCTTAGTGCCATCGTTGCACAAAGTGCGGTTGCGTTGAGTTTGCGCATATGTGCGCGGCTTTGCAGCATCGCCACATTGTGTGCCAGCAGTTCTTCATAAATCAGCCGCTGCTGGGCTAGCAATTGCCCTTCTTCAAGCTGCGCGAGTGACACACTCGGTGGCGGACGGTGGAGAAATAACAATGCGTCTTTTAACGGGATAGGGTGCGGCGTCAATTCCGCTGGCAGCAATTCATGCACGGGTGTACTGATAAGCAATTTGAGCGCTTGATCGGTTAACTTGCGTAAGCTCGCTTGGCGCAGCCCTTCCGTGCTGGGGTAAATCGGTGTGAGAGTTTCCTCTAGCACTAATGGCTCATCGTTGTGGATAATTTGAAATTGTGGGTGGAGCATTTCCGCCATAAAGCGCCCACGTTTGATTTCACCAAAGGCTTTGACGCGTGCGCCCGCTTGCAAGCTGTTTTTCATTCCCGCATTAAAATTGAAAAAGCGCAGCATCAATTTACTTGTGCCATCAGAAATCACGCAGGTGAGCATGGCGCGCCGCCCAAAGGTGACGTCAGTGCTTTGCACAATGCCTTCGACTGTGGCATAGGTGTCAGGGGTAATATCACAAAGTGCGGTTACGCGCGTGCGGTCTTCATAGCGCATCGGCAGGTGAAACAACAAATCTTGCACATTGTGAATACGCAATTTGGCGAGCTTGTTGACCATTGCCACGCCCACACCTGAAAGTGCGGTCAGTGGCACGGCATCTAACAATTGACCCGCCATAACTTACCTATTCATTAATATTACGCACAATCTCGATCACGCCTGTCACGTTGGCGAGCTTTTTGATCACCACATTGAGCTTATCCACATTATGCACCGAGATTAACAGCGTGATGAAATACACTCTCCCTTCTTTTTCCTCTGTGGCAATGCTTTTAATGTTGCTGCCTGTACGAGCAATAGCATTGGTCAAGCGCGCTAAAATGCCTTGTTGATTCACGGCCTCAATGCGCAGCTCAGCATCAAATTCGACGATATTTTCGCTCTTTTCCCATTCAACGGGGGTAAAATGCGCTGGTTCATTTTGTTTTTCATGAACGATATTCGCACAGGATTCATGATGCACTACCAGCCCTTTGCCTGGGCTAACAAAGGCTACAATCGGATCGCCAGGAATCGGGTGGCAACATTTCGCACAGCTGATCAAAAGCCCCTCTGCGCCTTTGATGACCAACCCTTCCTCTTTGCTGTTATTCGGAATGCCGTCTGTGTCGATCTCTATTTTTTCACCCAGCAGTCGGTGCGCAATTACCGCACTCATGCGGTTGCCTAGGCCAATTTCCGCCAATAAGTCATCAAGATTGGCTAAGTGTAGCTCTTCGAGCAAGTCTGTCAGGCGCTGCCCGTCAATATCGGCGAGTTTATAAGGCGACAGCGAATGTATCAACTGACGCTTACCCAGCGTGATGGATTCATCACGTCGTAAATTTTTCAAGGTTTGGCGGATTTTCGAGCGCGCTTTGGCCGTCACCACAAAATTAAGCCAGCCCGCACTTGGGCGCGCGTAAGGTGAGGTGAGAATTTCCACTGTTTGACCACTTTCCAAAGGCTGAGAAAGCGGATAAGGCACACGATCGACTCGCGCACCAAAACAAGTTTGCCCAATATCTGAGTGGACTGCAAAAGCTAAATCCACCGCTGTGGCACCCGTCGGCAGCTCAACAATGCGGCCTTTTGGTGTGAACACATAAATTTCATCTGGGAACATATCGGATTTCACGCTGTCGATAAATTCCTGCGAGTTACCCGCACTTTGTTGTAACTCAATCAAACTTTGCAGCCAGCGTTGTGCTCGAATTTGCACCGTGGTGCCTTTGCTTTCTGCGCCTTCTTTATACATCCAATGGGCTGCCACCCCCATTTCTGCCATTTGATCCATGTCTTCGGTGCGGATTTGCACTTCCACTGGCACTCCGTGTGGGCCAATCATCGAGGTGTGCAACGATTGATATCCATTGGCTTTTGGCACCGCAATGTAATCTTTCACCCGCCCTGGGCGCGGTTTATACAGCCCGTGCATTTGCCCAAGCACCCGATAACAGGTGTCCACACTATCAACAATGGTGCGAAAAGCGTAGATGTCCATAATCGAGTGAAAACGCTGCTCTTTAAGGCGCATTTTTTGGTAAATTGAGTAAAGATGCTTTTCTCGCCCAAACACCCGTGCGTGAATGCCAGCCTCGGTTAGCCGCCCACGGATTTCATCGGCGATACTTAAAATCATCTCTTTACGGTTGCCACGCGCCGCTTGAATCACCTTTTGCAGCACGTGGTAGCGGTTCGGATAAAGCGCCTCAAAGCCGAGATCTTCGAGTTCGTTTTTGATATGTTCAATCCCAAGACGGTGTGCAAGGGGGGCATAAATTTCTAAGGTTTCACGAGCAATCCGTCGGCGTTTTTCGGGTCGCAATGCGCCAAGGGTGCGCATATTGTGCGTGCGGTCGGCAAGTTTGATCAATACCACGCGAATATCTTTGGTCATCGCCAAGATCATTTTGCGGAAATTCTCCGTTTCCGCCTCTTTGCGGGTGCGGAATTTGAGCTTATCAAGCTTTGATACGCCTTCCACAATTTCCGCTACGCTTTCACCAAAAAGTGCGGTCAGCTCTTCTTGCGTGATGGGAGTATCTTCAATAACATCATGCAACAATGCCGCCATCACCGCCTCGTGGTCGAGTTTCATCTCCGCAATGATAGAGGCCACGGCAACGGGGTGTGTAATGTAAGGCTCGCCACTCGAGCGTGTTACGCCCTCGTGGGCATCGCGTGCCACGATATAGGCTTGACGCACCAGCTCAATATCATCGCTTGGCAAGTAGCCTTGAATAATGCGATTTAAACTTTCAAAAAGATACAATCGACACCTACTTTTATTGCCAATTATGCTTCGTTTTCGTTATCCGCCGACAACAATGACACAGCTTGCAATTCAACGGCTTCTTGTTCTAACTGTTCAAAGCGTTCTTGTTTGTTCATAATTTCATTATTGATCAAGCCCTCTTCAATTTCACGCAGTGCGATCACGGTTGGCTTATCATTTTCAGGTGCCACCAAAGGTTCTTTGCCACTGGTTTGCAACTGACGCGCACGGCGAGCTGCGGTGAGGATCAAGTCAAAACGATTACCAATTTTTTCTACTGCATCTTGCACTGTAACACGTGCCATATCTCTTCTCCATTGAGGTCATTATTTTTTAGGATCTTATATCATACTAAAGCTGTTATGATTTCGCTAGCAATTGTGCAATTAAAGCGGCATGATTTTTTTGTTGTGCCGCGAGCGTAAGTTTTTCCGCCTGCAAAATCGCCTGCAATTGCCCTAACGCTTGTTGGAATTGATCATTAACCACGACATAATCATATTCTGCATAATGACTCATCTCAGCAATGGCTTTTTCCATTCGTTTGGCAATCACCTCCTCGCTATCTTGCCCACGGCGTTGCAGGCGCTGTTCAAGCTCGGCTAATGATGGCGGGAGAATAAAAATGCTTTTACACGCGAGCATTTTTTCACGTACCTGTTGCGCGCCTTGCCAATCAATATCCAAAAATACATCCATGCCTTGAGAGAGGCTTTCTTCAATCATCGGTCGTGAGGTGCCATAGTAATGATCAAACACTTGGGCATATTCCAAAAAGTGATCTTGAGCAATGTGCTGCTCAAAACGGGCCACGTCGCAAAAATAGTAATGCACGCCATCCACCTCGCCTGGTCGCGGCGCACGCGTGGTGTGTGAAACAGAGACTTTGGCCTTACCTTCACCTAAATTATTGAGCAATGCCGCGATAAGAGACGATTTACCCGCACCACTCGGCGCTGAAATGATGTATAACTGACCGTATTGCATAATGTATCCTAACTTGCTTGTCTTGTGCGCATTATGCCGTGAAATGAAGAAAAAATCAGTTAAAATCCGCCTGCTGACCGCACTTTTGTGTGTTGAAAGGGCAAATTTGCGATAATTTTTTCAAAAATGTGATCTTTATCTTTAACATTTTATTAACACATCTTGCAGCATGGATATACTTTCGATACTTTAAACGTACAAAAGATCAGCAAACCGCACTTTTATAAAGGAGATTACGATGCAACATTTAGACGCCATGCTTAAAGAGAATCGAATCTTTAAACCCAGTGATGAATTCAGCCAACAAGCCAACATCGGCAATTTGCAGGACTATCTAGCCCTGTGGGAGTTTGCCGATAAAGACTATTTACAATATTGGGCCGATTTAGCGCGCGATTTAATCACATGGAAAAAGCCGTTTATGACCATTTTTGACGACAGCAATGCGCCATTTTATCGCTGGTTCCCTGATGGCAAGCTCAACGCCAGCTATAACTGCCTTGACCGCCACCTACCAGACAAAGGGAATAAAACCGCACTTATCTTTGAATCGGACTTTGGGCAAGTGACCACATGGACGTATGCCCAGCTGCACAACCGTGTGTGCCGCTTTGCCAATGCGTTACGCGAGTTAGGTGTCGGCAAAGGCGATCGCGTGGTGATTTATATGCCGATGATTGTAGAAGCAGTCATCGCAATGCAAGCCTGCGCGCGCATCGGTGCCATTCATTCGGTGGTGTTTGGGGGCTTTTCTGCCAGCGCTTTGCGTGATCGCATTGAAGACGCACAGGCTAAATTGGTCATCACCGCTAATGGAGGGCTGCGCGGCGGCAAGATTATTCCACTCAAAGACACTGTGGACGAAGCGCTCGAAATGGGCTGCGACAGTGTGCAAAATGTGGTGGTGTATTACCGTTTAAACATCGACAACCACTGGCAAGCAGGGCGTGATTTGTGGTGGCACGAACTGTCGAAAGGCCAGCCCGATTTTTGCGAACCCGAGTGGATGGATTCAGAAGACCCGCTATTTATTCTCTATACCTCAGGCTCCACTGGCAAACCAAAAGGCATCGTACACTCCACCGCTGGCTACCTGCTCGGCGCGATTAACACCTTCCGAACGGTGTTTGATAACAAGCCAGACGATATTTACTGGTGCAGCGCGGATGTCGGTTGGATTACTGGGCATTCATACGTTTGCTACGGTCCGCTTGCCAACGGCGCAACACAAGTGATTTATGAAGGCGTACCGAGCTACCCTGATCCTGGGCGCATCTGGCGGATGATTCAGCGCCACAAAATCACGGTATTCTACACCTCCCCTACACTGATTCGCTCACTCACCCGCGTGGGAGATTGGATTCCTAACAAATACGATCTCTCCTCACTGCGCCTGCTCGGCAGCGTGGGTGAGCCAATTAACCCCGCGGCGTGGATGTGGTTTTATCAGGTCATCGGCAAAGAGCGTTGCCCGATTGTGGACACATGGTGGCAAACCGAAACTGGCTCGATTATGCTCTCCCCACTACCTGGCATTAACTCATTAAAACCGGGTTCCTGCACCTTGCCACTGCCTGGCATTATGGCCGATGTGGTGGATGACGACGGCACCCCTGTGCGTGATGAAAGCGGTGGCATGCTGGTGATCAAGCGCCCATTTCCATCTATGTTACGCACCATTTGGAATGATGATGAACGCTTTAAGAAAACCTATTTCCCAGCTACACTCGGTGGAAAATACTATGTAGCAGGCGATAGCGCCCACCGTGACGAAGACGGCTATTTCTGGATTCTTGGGCGCACTGATGATGTCTTGAACGTGTCAGGCCACCGCTTGGGCACCATGGAAATTGAATCGGCTTTAGTGGCCAACCCACAAGTCTCTGAAGCGGCGGTGGTGGGTAAACCGTGCGAGCTAAAAGGAGAAGCTGTCGTGGCCTTTGTGGTGCTTAACACGCCATTGCCAGACAACGATGACGAGGCCAAGTCCTTGGCGGAAGAGCTTAAAGCATGGGTATCAAAAGAAATTGGCAAAATCGCCCGCCCAGAAGACATCCGCTTTGCGGAAAACCTGCCAAAAACCCGTTCGGGCAAAATTATGCGCCGCTTGCTGCGTGCCATTGCCAAAAATGAGGTGATTTCGCAAGACATTTCCACATTGGAAAACCCGCACATCATCGGCCAGCTGCAACGCCAAGTGTTGTAAAGGCCAAAGTGCGGTCAACTCAAAGTGCGGTTTGACCGCACTTTGCTTTTTTAAGGCTTATTCCCTGTCGTCCACACCGACGAGTAAAAACTCGCCCTCTTGGGTGGCAAGGCTACGAAAGCCGACGTTAATAACATCAAACGGATCGCGGCTCGGATGCGCTTGGTAATCAAAACTGTCGTGATGATGCCCATGAAAGAGCTTTTTCACACCCATGTGTTGCGCCAACTGGTTAATCACCTGAAAGCCCGACGGATGCGGCTTGGGCGCTTCATGGCAAACCAGAATATCCGCCTGCTGGCGCTCAAGTGTTTCAATATCCGATAAAAAAATCGATGTGCGGTGGCGCAGTGGCAAGCCGCCTTGCCAAATTTTTTCCTGCGGGCAATATTGGCAATAGTGAATCGGGTCAAAAAAGAGCGGTTTATTCGGTGGCATCCACACTTGCCCGCGGAAAACGCCCCCGAGACCGGCCACGCGCAGGCCTTGAATTTCCACCACTTTGCCATGCAAATTGCGCTCACGCCAATGGCTGCCCCACAACGCCTCAAATGCCTGCACGGTTTTGCTGTCGTGATTGCCGTGGATAAACCACAAATCACAGAACTGCCCCAGCTCATCAAGCACGCTGCAATCGCGCAGCTGTAAGTCGCCAAGAATAATCAAGGCCACACCAGGCTGCGCTTTCACAAAAGACAGCAAGTGAGTGTAACTGCCATGAGGGTCGCCAGCAAAAAGTAACATCTAAGATCCTTTCACTTCGTCGTGATGCAACTGCGGTAAGTCTTCGTCATTCAATATTTTTTCCACAATCGCTTTGGCCGCATCATAACGTTCCAAATAACTTGGTGAGGTGATTTCAATGTACGGCACTTGGTATTTATCCAACAATTTTTTCAGCAAATCTTGAAAGCGCTGACGGGATTTTTTGTCGCCAAGGCTACGCAAGCCATCATCCACCCATTTGGTGTTATTGGAAAGCAAAATGGTGATGTCGAACGGATATTCTTTGATCATCGAATCCAAAAATGGGTGCGCTTTGCCTTCATATTGAATACAAAATGCCTGCGTGGTAATGAAATCGGTGTCCACAATCGCCACTTTGTGCGCGTGGCGCAAAGCGTAGTCCACATAACGCAAATGCCCGATAGCCATTAAAGGATAATCCGAAAATTGCATAGCTTGCTCATTGCCACCTAGCTGTTCAAACACATATTCACGCCCATATTCCCACGCCGATGTCGTATTAAATACTGTCGCCAATTTATTCACCAATACGGTTTTACCGCTGCTCTCACCACCTAAAATGGCGATGGTTTTGGCAAAGAATGGGCGCACTTCTTTTGGAATAAACTTCCAATAATGGAATGGATGGTTTCGAATTTTAGTCGCTGACACATTAAAAAATTTGCGTTCAGGATCCACCAAATGCACTTGCAAACCTAAATATTTCTCATAAGGGGCTTTATCTTGCGGTTCGCTGCTAAACACCATCGTTGGGCTGACATTTTTCTCTTTAAACAGCTGCTGCACACGTTGCGACCACGCCTCCCAACCATTCGGATAGCTCGGCAGCCCATCTTCCACCAGATGATGAATAAAAATGTGTTTTTGTTGGTATTTAAAAATCTGTTGCATCCAGCGTAGGCGATCTTGCGCCGTTGGCATTTTTTTCATTTTACTGTCATAAAACAGCTTGAGATCGCGCTCGCTTTCAGTGCATACCACCACATGAATTTCATCGACTTTACTAAAAGCCTCAAAAATCATATTAATGTGGCCTGTGTGGACAGGGTAAAATTTCCCAAAAATCACCCCCACTTTTTTATCCACCTGCGCGGTGATATTCAGGGCTTTATGCAGGGCTTGCAGCTTAATCGCACTGGGATTTTTGATTTTGCCACTGACAAGTTGATTGAAGTAAGCGCGCGTTACACCTGCTTGCTCACAGACTTCGTTCACTTTTAAGTTAAGCTGTTTGCGCTTTTGTTGTAAATAAGCAAATGACATCGCACACTCCTTAAGGTTTAATTGTCGCTCGACGCAGTTTCATTAAACACCGCTGGCGCAGGCTCTGAACTGCTTTCTTGTTCGGCTTGGGTTTTACCCAGCGCGCGTGAAAGTTCATCCACTCGCAACTCAAGTGCGGTCAGCTTTTCACGCGTGCGCACCAGCACTTGCGTTTGCACCTCAAAATCATCTCGACTAACCACATCAAGTTTGGTCAATTGTGCTTGGATCACCTGTTTAATTTTATGCTCCATATCTTCACCAAATGCTTT
The DNA here is from genome assembly GCF_014884995.1 of Spirabiliibacterium pneumoniae. Classification (GTDB taxonomy): domain Bacteria; phylum Pseudomonadota; class Gammaproteobacteria; order Enterobacterales; family Pasteurellaceae; genus Spirabiliibacterium; species Spirabiliibacterium pneumoniae. The sequence continues at coordinate 33,677 of NZ_JABMII010000011.1, read as the reverse complement.
AATGCCCTTCGGCAGCGCATCGTGAATTTGCTGTGCAATCTGCTCCAATTTTTTCGGATTTAGCATAAACATTCCCCTTTTTCTCAATTTCAATGCTATATGCTCCATTTTACGAAATTGCCACCCTAAAGGGAAATTTTTTATCCATAACACACAATTTGGCGTATAATAATCTTGTTCTCAGGGCGGGGCGAAATTCCCCACCGGTGGTACAGCCCACGAGCGCTTAAGCCGAGCTTAAGGTCAGCAGATTCGGTGTAACTCCGAAGCCGACAGTGATAGTCTGGATGAAAGAGAACACAGTTGCCTGTGTTACGCACACCCGTTGTGCGCCTATCATCACGCCCTGATTCTAGTAACTTAACATTTAAGGATATTACTATGAATCAGCTTATTCTTTCTCAATTCGGCTCAAGTGAGCAACGTGTTTTACGCGCAATCGACGCATTTCGACAAGGTCAAGGCGTGCTCGTACTCGACGATGAAAATCGCGAAAATGAAGGGGATCTTATTTTCCCAGCGCAAACCATCACCAACGCACAAATGGCGATGTTAATCCGCTACGGCAGTGGCATTGTCTGCTTATGTCTCACAGAAGAGCAGTGCCAAACCCTTGAACTTTCCCCCATGGTGGCTCACAACACCTGCGTCAACCACACCGCATTTACCGTCACCATCGAGGCCGCACAAGGTGTCACCACAGGGGTCAGCGCGCAAGATCGCGTCACCACAATCAAAACCGCCATCGCTCGCAATGCCAAGGCAAGCGACCTCAACCGCCCAGGGCACGTTTTTCCCCTCAAAGCACAAAATGGCGGCGTGCTGACCCGCCGTGGGCATACTGAAGCATCGGTTGATCTCGCACGCTTAGCTGGCCTAACACCTGCTGGCGTGATCTGTGAAATTACCAACGACGACGGCACCATGGCGCGCACACCAGATATTATCACCTTCGCACAACAACACGGCTTTTGTGTATTGACAATCGAAGATCTAGTGCAATACCGCCTTGCCCACGATACCATCTCTCACTCAGCTTAAGTGCATATTGTGATCAATAAAAGTGCGGTTTTTTAGGGTTATGGTTTATAGATAATTTCAACACCTTCTTCGTCTTCATCGGACCAATCGTCCCAGTCATCGTCGTCATCGGTTTGGTGGGCAACGAGTTGTTCTTGATGATAGTCGTCCCATTTGAATTTGACTTCATCAGGTGCTTGTTCAGTTTGCATTTGTTCGCGTGGGTGTTCGTCTAAGAATTGCATAATATCCCAACACAATTGCTTAATGTTATCACCGCTGGCAGCAGAGATTTTGTAGGTTTTTTCCGCCAGACCTAGACGTTCGGTGATGTCTTGGACTTTGGCGTTGAGTTCATCGGCAGGCAATGTGTCGATTTTATTAAACACTAACCAACGCGGTTTTTCTGCCAATTTTTCGCTGTATTGTGCCAGTTCTTGCTCAATAATAGTGATATTTTCCGCGGGATCGCTTTCATCAATCGGGTTGATGTCAATCAAATGAATGAGTACGCGACAGCGCTCTAAATGTTTCAAAAAGCGAATGCCAAGCCCCGCACCGTCGGCTGCACCTTCAATAAGGCCTGGAATATCGGCGATGACAAAGCTGCGGGTGTCATCCACGCGCACCACGCCCAAACTTGGCACAAGCGTGGTAAACGGATAATCTGCTACCTTTGGCTTCGCAGCTGATACAGCGCGGATAAAGGTGGATTTACCCGCATTTGGCAGCCCTAGCATACCCACGTCTGCCAGCAGCATCAGCTCAAGCAATAAATCTCGTTTTTCCCCTTCGGTACCGTTGGTTTTTTGCCGTGGCGTGCGATTGACAGAGGATTTAAAACGCGTGTTGCCTAAGCCGTGATAGCCACCTTTTGCCACCAGCAGCCGCATGCCGTGTTCGGTTAAATCACCGACAATTTCTTTGGTGTCATTGTCGATTGCGCGTGTGCCGACAGGCACTTTTAAGGTGATGTCATTGCCGCGGTGGCCTGTGCAGTTAGCACTACGCCCGTTTTCGCCACGCCCAGCGCTGAAACGTTTTTCAAAGCGGTAGTCAATTAAGGTGTTGAGGTTTTCGTCGGCTTCTAAATAAATATCGCCGCCGTCGCCACCATCACCACCATCAGGGCCACCTTTCGGAATGTATTTTTCGCGGCGAAAGCTCACACAGCCGTTGCCACCATCGCCTGCTTCAATGCGAATCAGGGCTTCGTCAATAAATTTCATCTTTTCTCCTTTGCTCGATGATGGCGAGCATGCCATTGCATTTTGTTGCCTAAAACGGAATAGAGGGCGCCTGCGATCACCACCAGTGCGCCGATGTAGGATGTCATATTTAAACTGGATTGGCTAAAGGTGCTCGGGGCAAGGTAATGTGCCAGTGCGCTAAATAAAATAGTAAAAAGCGGGGTTAAGGTGATAATTGCGCTGACTTTGCTCACTTCCCAACGATTGAGGGCTTCGGCATAGGATCCATACGCCACAAGTGTGTTTAAACATGCATACGCCAAGCAACACAGCTCAAACACAGGTAAGCGCGTGATTTCATGGGGTGCGGCCATTGGGGTGATAAGCAGTGCGGCGGTGGCGTAGTAAATCAATAGGATCTGTTGTGAATTGAGCCGGCGCAGCATTACTTTCTGCGCCAGCCCATAGCCAACCCATACAACCGCTGCGCTGACGGTAAAAATCACGCCAATGGTGTAATCCGTTAAGCTGGTAAAAAGTTCAAACAGTTTTTGGTTAAAAAACAGCAACAACCCAGCGACCAAAAGCAACGCGCCGATTTTTTGCGGTGTGCCCATGGTTTCTTTTAAAAATAGGCTGCTCGCGATCATCATTAAAAACGGTGAAATTTGCCCCAATACTTGTGTAACATCAGGCGAGACGTATAAAAGTGCGGTATTAAACAGTACAAAATTCGCCCCGAGTGCAATGCCACCGAGCAAAATCAGCCAGCGATAGCTGCCTTTAAGCAGCAAGATAAAATTGGGCAGTTTTTTCAGCAGGGCTAAAATCACCAGTAAGCCGAGCGTGGCCGCCATAAAACGGAACCACACAATAGTGGTGCTGTCCATAAGCCGCACTACCTGCTGCAATGCCAGCGGCAAGCTGCCCCAACAGGCGGCGGTAGTGAGCGCGAGGAAAAATCCACTGATCGGTCTTGATGGTGTCATAGGTTTACTCAATAACATGTTTTTCTTATTGTACTGAACTCTTATGCTTTCGTAAAAGGCAAAGTGCGGTTAAACAAAAAACCCCGCAAAAGTGCGGGGTTTTCAATTCGAACCGTTAAATTATTCCGTTACAATACTGACAAATTTACGGTTTTTGTCGCCTTTCACTTCAAATTTAACTTTACCATCTGCAGTTGCAAATAGGGTATGGTCACGACCGATGCCAACGTTGCTGCCCGCGTGGAATTTAGTACCACGTTGACGAACAATGATGCTACCGGCTAAAACTGATTCACCGCCAAAGCGTTTAACACCAAGACGTTTGCTTTCAGAGTCACGACCGTTACGAGTTGAACCACCCGCTTTCTTATGAGCCATTTTCGATCTCCTCTAAATTAGGCACTAATACCAGTGATTTTCACTTCTGTGAACCACTGACGATGACCTTGTTGTTTACGACTGTGTTTACGACGACGGAACTTAACGATTTTGATTTTTTCGCCACGACCGTGTGCCACTACTTCAGCCACTACTTTGCCACCACTGACTAATGGGGCACCAATTTTTACATCTTCACCATTAACGACCATCAACACTGAGTCAAACTCAACGGTTTCCCCCGTTGCAATATCAAGTTTTTCTAAACGAACGACTTGACCTTCGCTCACACGATGTTGTTTGCCGCCACTTTGGAAAACTGCGTACATATAAAAAACTCCGCGAAAGTTGGCAGGAATAACGATTTAGTTTTCACTGCGCAAATTAAAATTCATATAGGGTGCGGATTTTACGCAAAAATCATGCAAATGGCAAGCAACTATTTTAGAGAAAGCGAAAAAAGATCCTTTTTCTTGCGATCCATTTTAGAATTTAGCGGTTTTCAGGTACAATCAAGGCAAATTTATCAATACATTATAGTAATAGTAGACAAACACTTATGAGTGAACAATCAAAACGCCTTGACATGGCAGCGATCCAGGCACTGTGTGCCAGTGATATGCAAGCCGTCAACGCGCTTATTCTCGCGCAGATGCGCTCCGATGTTGCACTGATCAACCAGCTTGGGCATTATATTATTGGTTCTGGCGGCAAACGCATTCGCCCAATGATCGCTGTGCTGGCGGCGCGCGCACTGGGTGTGAGTGGACAAGCGCATATCACGGCGGCGACCTTTATTGAGTTTATTCATACTGCCACGCTGTTGCACGATGATGTGGTGGACGAATCGGATATGCGCCGCGGGCGCGAAACTGCCAACGCCTTGTTTGGCAATGCCGCGAGCGTGTTGGTGGGCGATTTTATATATACGCGCGCCTTCCAGCTGATGACCGCACTTGATGATTTGCGTATTTTAAAAGTGATGTCGGACGCCACCAACGTGATCGCTGAAGGGGAGGTGCTGCAGTTGATGAATTGTAACGATCCTAATACGACGGAAGCGAGTTATATGCAGGTGATTTACAGCAAAACCGCCCGCCTGTTTGAAGTGGCAACTCAGTGTGCAGCGATTTCCGCTGGTGCTGAAAGTGCGGTTGAAAGCGCACTGGCAGATTATGGGCGCTACCTTGGTACCGCGTTCCAATTAGTGGACGATGTGTTGGATTACAGCGCCGATCAAACCCATTTAGGCAAAAATATTGGTGATGATCTCGCCGAAGGCAAGCCCACCCTGCCGCTGCTGCACGCTATGCACCACGGCGATGAAACTGAGCGTGAGATGATTAAAAGGGTCATTGAGCAAGGCAACGGGCGCGACAAGCTTCACGCTGTGCTCGGCGTGATGCAAAAGTGCGGTTCGCTAACATACGCCACGGCGCGCGCGCACGAAGAGGCACAAAAAGCGGTGGATGCCCTTGCGATTTTGCCCGAAAGTGAGTATAAAAATGCGCTTATTTCGTTAGCTTACCTTTCCGTGGACAGAACTTACTGATGAACACTCAACAAACACAAAGTGCGGTTGAATCCGTACGCGCAAAGCGGCGCAAACAGAAAAAAGATCCAAACGCCCCTTTTGTGCGCGAAAAATTAACCTTGCCTGATGGGCATACTCGTTTATTGTTGCACTCTTGCTGCGCGCCGTGCTCAGGTGAAGTGATGGAGGCGATCCGCGCTTCTGGGATTGACTTTACCATCTATTTCTATAACCCGAATATTCACCCGCTAAAAGAATATTTAATCCGCAAAGAAGAGAATATTCGGTTTGCCAAAAAATTTGGTATTCCGTTTATTGATGCCGACTATGACCGCGCCGAGTGGTTTGAGCGTGCCAAAGGCATGGAAGATGAGCCTGAACGTGGCATCCGCTGTACCATGTGCTTTGATATGCGTTTTGAAAAAGCCGCACAATACGCCCACGAACATGGCTTTCCTGTGTTTACCAGCTGCCTTGGCATTTCACGTTGGAAAGATATGAATCAGATCAACGGCTGTGGACACCGCGCGGCGGAAAAATATGACGACGTGCAGTATTGGGACTACAATTGGCGAAAAGGCGGTGGCTCGCAGCGGATGATTGAAATCAGCAAGCGTGAGCGCTTTTATCAGCAAGAGTATTGCGGCTGCGTCTATTCTCTGCGTGACACCAACCGCTGGCGCGAGGCGCAAGGGCGGCAGAAAATTGAGATTGGTAAACTTTATTATTCTGCTGATTAAAACTTTTGATAAAAAGTGCGGTCAAAGCAAGTAACGCTTTGACCTAAATGAGAAAAAGTCGTAAACTAAAAAAATCTACTTGCCCATTGGGGGCGACACTAAAATGAGGACATTTAAATGAAACGTTTTTATCAATTTTTAGCGATGATGTTTGCAGGCCTAGCCTTAGTTGCTTGTGATAAGGCAGACACCAAAAAAGCTGAAGCACCAGCTACTAATACTCAAGCTGATGTACAAGCTGATTTACAAAAAGATTTGGCGGCATTTGACCAAGCCACTGAGCAAAATGGCAACTTGGCGCAAATTCAAACCTTGCAATCAGATTTGCAGGCAGCGAAAACCCCTGAAGAACAAGCTGACATTTTCAAAAAAATCGCGGCTAAATACGAAGAAATTAAAGCCAGCGTTGAAGGCTTGGATGTAAAAACTGACGACGGCAAAGCATTGAAAAACCAATTCGTCTCTGGCTTTGGTGATTTCATCAAATTGATGCAAGATTCTGCCAAATATGTGATTGAAAAACCAACTGAAGCGCAAGCGAAAGAATTAATGGCGTTACAACAACAAGCCACCGAAAAACTCTCGCAAGCCGCGCAAAGCATCAGCGAATTAAAAGCGAAAGTACAAGAGAAAAAATAAGTTCTTTTAAATATTCAAAAGCCCCTAATAATGCTATACATTACTAGGGGCTTATTATTTGTGTCGAGAGAGATTAAATGACAGACAAACTTCCCATCAGTGTGACGATGTTGGTGAAAAATTCCGAAAAATACCTTCATCAAGTATTGACCGCACTTTCGCCTTTTGATGAAGTACTGCTGCTGGATAACGGCTCAAGCGATAATACATTAGCGATTGCGAGTGAGTTTGCCAACGTGCGCATTGAGCACTCCCCCTTTATCGGCTTTGGCCCACTGAAAAATCGCGTCGCCGAGCTTGCCAAGCACGATTGGATTTTAAATATCGACAGCGACGAAGTGCTGCCGAGAGCATTAATCGACGAATTAGCCCATCTTACACTCGACGACCCAACAACAGTGTATGCTCTCTTACGCCTCAACCACTACCGCGGGCGCGTGATTAAAACTTGTGGCTGGTATCCTGATTATGTCAAGCGCCTGTATAATCGCACTTTGGTGCAATTTAACGACAATCAAGTGCATGAATCTTTGATGCTACCAGCGCACGTGCAAACCGTACGCCTACAGCACAGTTTTGATCACTATTCTTTTGCTGGTAGCGATGATTTGATCCAAAAAATGCAGCAATACACCGCACTTTTTGCCCAGCAGCAAAAACACAAAAAACACGCTGGACTTGCCAGTGCCATCAGCCACGGCATAGCGGCTTTTTTCAAAAATTATGTGTTGAAAAAAGGCTTTTTAAGTGGCCGTGATGGCTTTGTCATCAGCGCAGCCAATGCGATGGGTGCGTATTATAAATACGTTAAACTGGCTGAAGCAAATGAGAATTTGACGGTATCCCTTATCATCACCACTTACAACCGTCCCGATGCACTACTGGCGGTGCTAAACTCGGTATTGCAACAGACGGTCATGCCGTGTGAAGTGATCATCGCTGATGATGGCTCAGACGAGCGTACGCGCGATGCTATTGCGCAAATCCAACCGCACTTTACTATTCCGCTCATTTACAGCTGGCAACCCGATGAGGGCTTTAAACTCGCACAATCGCGTAATTTGGCACTGGCAAAAGCGAAGGGGGATTATGTCGTAGTGATTGATGGTGATATGCTTCTCTCGCCGGCGTTTATTGCTGACCATATCGCACTGGCACAAAAAGGTGTATTTGTGCAAGGCTCACGTGTAGTGCTGCCTGAGACCAAAACACAATCTATTTTACAAAAGCCAATGCATTACCCTCACTTGAAGTGGTATCACAAAGGGATTGAATCACGCGTTGAAAAACGCCTCACCGCTATTCATCTACCGTGGCTAAGCCGCCTATTGTTCAAGCCAAAATTGGGGTCGTTTAAAGGTATTCGCGGTTGCAATATGGCGTTTTTCCGTGATGATGCGCTAGCGATTAATGGTTTTAATAATGACTTTGTCGGTTGGGGGCGAGAAGACAGTGAATTTGTTGCTCGGCTTTACAATAACGGCATCAAGCGCCGCGACGTGCGCTTTGCCGCCATCGCTTATCATCTCTGGCACCATGAAGCCAAGCGTGACGCACTGCCTGCCAATGATCAACTACTCAAGCGCGCCATGCAAGAGGGACTCACCTACTGCAAAAATGGCGTGGAACAATGTAAGGACAATGCATGATTTTTCGCTGGGTTTATACCGCACTTTTATATTGCCTGCAGCCGTTGGTATGGGTTTATTTGCTTGTGCGCAGTCGCAAAAACCCAGCCTACCGCGCGCGTATTGCTGAGCGTTATGGCTTTTATGGCAAGGCGGCTGCACCACGCGCAGGTGGCATTTTAATTCATGCTGTGTCGGTGGGGGAAACGCTGGCCGCCGTGCCGCTGATCAATGCGTTGCTGCAAGATTATCCTCATTTACCGATCACCATTACATCAGTCACGCCAACAGGCTCTGCGCGGGTGAAGGCGCTTTTTGGTGAGCGTGTGGCGCACTATTACCTGCCCTACGACCTACCCGATGCCATGGCGCGGCTGCTGAATTTTATTCAACCTAGGCTATGTTTGGTGATGGAAACGGAAATTTGGGCGAATTTTATCCACCAAGCGCACAAGCGTGATGTTCCCTTTATGATCATCAATGCGCGCCTCTCGGCCCGCTCGGCTCAGCGCTATGGTTATTTCAAAACCGCGCTAGCCAGTGTGTGGCAGGAAATCAGCCTAATTGCCGCGCAAGATGAGCAAAGTGCGGTGCGTTATCGCGCATTGGGCGTGGATGAGGCGAAAGTGAAAACCCTCGGCAACTTAAAATACGATTTTCAGCTGGAAAGTGCGGTTGCAGAAAAAATTCACGCATGGCGCAAAGCGTGGGCGTTGGGTGCGCGAAAGGTTTGGATTGCAGGTAGCACTCATCAAGGCGAGGATGAACTGTTACTACAAGCGCACCGCACTTTGCTACAAACTTTTCCTGATTTGCTGTTGATTTTGGTGCCACGCCACCCTGAACGTTTTGAACAGGTGGCTGAACTGATTGCGCGTGCGCAACTCAACATGGCACGCTTAAGCGCCCACCAATCCCCAACGGCTGAGACTCAGGTGATTTTAGGCGACACCATGGGCGAACTGGTGCCACTTTATGGCATGGCGGATATTGCCTTTGTCGGCGGCAGCCTACAACCTATCGGCGGACATAACCCGCTTGAACCGCTGGCATTTAAACTGCCTGTTATCAGTGGCGAGTACGTGTTTAATTTTGTGGATGTGTATAATAAACTTAGTGCTTTAAATGGTGTTATTATTGTTAAAAGTGATTCTGATCGGATCGCAGCATCTATCCGTACTTGCCTTAGCCAACCAGATTTTACATTACAATTAAGTGAGAATGGCTATCAGGTTTTGATCCAAAATAAAGGGGCATTAAGGAAAATTTTATCAAAAATTGATCTCTATTTGGATAAAAAATATGCTTGAGAATTTCTCTTTTTCAACGGTTGTTCTAGTTGTTGCATTGCTTTTGAATGTCATTTTTATCGTAAAAACACATTCAAAATCAGCTTGTTATATTTCTATTTTATTATGGTGTTTTATTTTTTCTATTATTTTATCTATTTCCTCAGGAATGATGTATTCCATTAATTTTACATCATTTATTTTTATAATATTTATGTTGCTTCATCGTTTAAAACTACACTATTACAAACAGCCATTATTGGCTACAGACTTTATTATTGCAGCGGATGTTAAAAATTGGGAAACGATATTTCATTATAAACTGTTAATTGTCAGTATGTTAGGTATTTTAGGACTGTTTATTTATGCCATGTTATCTTTCTGGGGGGATACATATTATTTCTTAAATCACTTTTTAGGGATAGGACTAGCGATATTATTCTTTTATTTAATCAATCAATACAGTGAAAAAAAGTATGTTCATAGACTGTGGATGAAGGATTTTCCAGAATGTAAAGATGTTTACTTTAATATCGTTATGTCTTGGAGGAGTCTCTTTTTTAAGGCACCTCAATATAATGATAGCAGTGCTGTTTTTATTAAAGATTTACCCAAGAAAGCAAGTATTTCTATCAATAAGATAAAGCCAGATATTGTGGTTTGGTTGCAAGAATCAACCTTTAATCCTATTAACTATGCAATAGACATCCAAAATAGACCAACTATTAATATGTTTCAACCTAATGATATGAGTGTTTTTACTTCGTATGTTAGAGTGCCGACATTTGGCGGGGGAACGTGGAAGTCAGAATTTGCATTCTTGACAGGGGTTGAACCTAATCATTTTGGCGTATTAGAGAATGCTGTTTTCTATTCTGTTGTATCTCATATTAAAATGGGATTGGTTCAAAATTTACACGATCAAGGCTATTTCTGTGTTGCATTAACGCCATTTACCAAAACAAATTATAATGCAAAATTTGCCTATGATCATCTTGGATTTGATTTAATTCTCCAACCTCAGGAACTTGGTTATCCAGCACCTATTACCAAAAATTTATGGGATATTAGTAGTGAATATATGGCTAGTTGTGCTCATAAAATTATGAATAAAGGTCATCCTAAGTTAAAGGATATTTCACAGCCTATTTTCCTCTATCTTTTAACCATGAAAGAACATGGCCCTTATGATAAAAAAGCACAAAATGATTATCACATTAAAAATGAAGGTATGCCATCGGGATTAATTGGGCAGTTAAATGATTATATTCATAGAATCACTTTGCTAGACAAGGCTATGATGAAATTTGAGCAAGTTATGATGGATAGGGATCGTCCTTTTGTTTTAGGCTATTTTGGCGACCATCAACCGCACTTTGATTATCATATTGATTATAATTTAAAGTATGCTAAGCCAGACTACATCACACAATGCCAAATTAAAACGAATATTCCTTTTGCAGATAAACAGCAAGGCGGCTGCATATACCTTTCTCAATTGGGTGGCGTTATTCTGGAAGTAGCAGGCGTTCAACCAAATGATTTTTTTCATGCTAATATATTTTGGCGGAAGAAACGGGTAGAATTGGATGACGAACAGCGTAAAGCATTTGATTTAAGCTACTATCATTACATCTATCATGATTTAAACATTTTGAAATAATATTTTATGCAAACAACCGTAATTTACCCAGGTACATTTGACCCGATTACTAATGGGCATTTCGACATCATTACTCGTGCAGCAGCGTTGTTTCCACGCGTGGTGGTGGCGGTGGCGGCTAGCCCGAGTAAAAAGCCGCTATTTAGCCTTGATGAGCGTGTTGCGCTGGTGCAGCAATCCTGCTGTGAGCTTCAGAATGTGGAGGTGATCGGCTTTTCTGGATTGTTGGCGGATGTGATTTTAGATCGCAAGATTAAAGGCATTGTGCGAGGCGTTAGGGCGGTGGCAGATTTTGAGTACGAATTGCAACTTTCTCACCTTAACCGCCTGCTCACCCACGGGGTGGAGAGCCTATTTTTTCCGCCGTCGGATCGCTGGTCGTATGTGTCATCAACCATGATTCGTGAAATTACGCTGCATGGCGGCGATGTGTCAAGCCTGGTGCCTGCGCCAGTATTAACCGCACTTTCAGCGAAAAAACGCCCGTAGCGACTATTTTTTCTGGCAGTGCGGGCAGAAAAAACTGTTGCGTTGGGCGATGACCGCACTTTGGATTTCCCTCCCGCACACTTTGCACTGCTCACCTGCGCGCCCATAAACCCACAGCTGCTGGGCAAAATAGCCAGGCGTGCCGTCAGGTTGTACGAAATCTCGCAGCGTGGTGCCGCCTTGTTCAATCGCTCGAGCAAGCACCGTTTTAATCATGCCAGACAAGGCGTGGCATTGTTTGCGAGTGAGTTTGCCTGCCACTTTGGCGGGGTGAATGCCACATAAAAAGAGGCTTTCGTTCGCATAAATATTGCCCACGCCCACCACCACTGCGTTGTTCATCAAAAATCCTTTGACCGCACTTTGCTTTTTGCGACTTTGGGTAAACAGATAATCGCCATCAAATGCCTCACTTAATGGTTCAGGTCCGAGTTTTTGAAACAGTGGGAAAGCGGCGATATCATCACACCACAGCCATGCGCCGAAGCGTCGCGGGTCGTTGTAGCGCAGCTGTTTTCCGCCTTTGAGTTGAAATAAAAGATGGTCGTGTTTTAGCAGTGGGGTGGTATTTCCCACCACTCGCAACGAGCCCGACATCCCCAAATGGCCGATAAGGGCGCCGTGGTCAAACTCAAACACCAGATATTTCGCCCGTCGCGTAATTTTGCGCACACGCGCGTTGCAAAGTGCGGTCAGCTCATCGCTTACAGGGTAGCGTAGTTTGGGCTGGCGAACGATAATGGATTCAATCACTTGGCTTTCAACATAGGGGGCGATGCCACGGCGGGTGGTTTCAACTTCAGGTAATTCAGGCATAATCTCGTTTTGCTTAAGGTTGGCTTCGTTGTATTATAGAGCCAATTTTACGTGATTGGAAAAAATGATGTTAGATATTGTGTTATATGAGCCTGAAATTCCGCAAAATACAGGTAATATCATCCGCCTGTGCGCCAATTGTGGTTTTCGGCTGCATTTGATTGAGCCGCTTGGCTTTGACTGGGACGACAAAAAATTGCGTCGCTCGGGGCTGGATTATCACGAATTTGCCGAAATTCACAAATACCCATCTTACGAGGTCTTTTTAACGCAAGCCAAACCAAAACGGCTATTTGCGTTGACCACCAAAGGCGGGCCAAATCATACCGAAGTGCGGTTTCAACTCGGTGATTTTTTGATGTTTGGGCCAGAAACCCGTGGCATCCCTAAAGCGATTTTAGACACCATGCCCATGAGCGAAAAAATCCGCCTGCCGATGGTGGCGAATAGTCGCAGCATGAATTTGTCCAACTCGGTGGCGGTGACGGTTTATGAAGCGTGGCGTCAGCTTGGCTTTGAAGGGGCGGTCAATCCTAACGTATAATTAAACCAAAGGCTAAAAAATCGATTATAATAAGATCAACTTTACTTACTGAAGTTTGAATAAAAACCTTTTATAATGGCACAAATTAATTGGCTTGAGTAAATTATGACGTTAAAAGATACGTTCTTTAATGCGCTGTTATGGCTTAAAAAACCGAGCAACGCCTTGTGGGTAACGCCTGTTTTAGGTGCGATTGTGGCGGTAGTGTTTGCGTTTGCCGCCGCATGGGCAAATCGTTTTTTCCCCGAAGATTTTAGTATCAACATTGAAACCGATACGCTTGATTCCCTGCTCGGTATTATTGCCTCGAGTATGTTGGCGGTGAGTACTTTTTCTTTATCAATTATGGTGTCCGCCTTTGCCTCAGCCTCTAACGGCGCAACACCACGCGCCACAGAGCTAGTGATGGGGGATGACAACACCCGTGTAGCAATTGCCAGCTTTATTTCTGCTTTTGTATATGCCGTGATCGCCAAAACCGCACTTGGCATTGGGTATTACGGGCAGGCGGGGCGCTTTGTGCTGTTTGTCGGGACAATCGGAGTGCTGCTGTATTTAATTTACACTTTGATCAACTGGGTCAAAACACTCTCTCAACTCGGGCGTCTGAACAACACGCTGGATAAAATTGAACTTGCCACCGAACAAACATTGATTAATTACCGCAAACGCCCCAACATGGGTGCCAAAGGTATCGACAAAGTGCGGTATAAACACGCTATTCACGCCTGTTTTAGTGGCTATTTAACCCACATCAACATGGGCAAATTGCAAACCTTTGCCAGCAAGCACGAGTGCGAAATAGACATTGCTGTCCGTCCAGGCGTGCTAGTCTATAATGGCATGGCGATGGCGTATATCAGCAAAAAAATAGATGATGCACAAGACAACCTTTGCCCTGCTTTTGTGGTGGAAGATAACCGTAGCTACGCGCAAGATCCAAAATTTGGCATGATTGTGCTCAGTGAGGTAGCGCAACGCGCACTCTCACCCGCGGTGAACGATCCAGGCACCGCCATCAAAGTGCTCACCGTACTCATGCGATTGCTACTTGATGCGAAAACGGAGGAAGAGCCACTAGAATACGAAAACTTAAGCATCGTAAAACTCGATGAAACAGATTTAATTTCTCAACCCTTTAGCCCAATCTCACGTGATGGTGCAAGTATTATGGAAGTGCATATTCGCATGCAAAAAATTCTGCACGTCATTTCCATGCACGCTAAAGAAACTCGCATACGCCATGCCGCGCGATTACAGGCACAAATTGATTTGGATTATGCTAAACAAGGTCTTAATCTTAACTCGGAATTTGAGCAAGTGCAGCAAATTCACGACAAATTATTCAACCAAAGCATTCGTTTCGCTTAAATAAAACCGCACTGATCAATAAAAGTGCGGTTTTTATTTTATGCCACTGCTTTGACGTGTTGATAAAGTGCGCGAAAACGTGTCAACTATCTTCTTCCAAAATTGAACCACACAGATCTGTTAAAAATGATTCTCTCCTTTCACCAAATTATGATATTTGAATCAGTAAGATTCATTACCCGATGAATCAGCCTATCTAAAAGCACTTTAATTATCCTTACTTCAGTAAATAATATTCCCTGCCCGAAAATTCAAGGCTCATAGTTATTATCACACTGGTATGTTCATGAAGTTAACTCATCAGATGAAATAGTAATGCACAGCTCTTTTGTGCTAAAGTGTAATTACTCTAGTTCATCCAACTTATATCTCTAGAACAGTTAATAAATATTACCTGTTCTAGATTTACCCACTAAAATAGTAACAAAATAGATAACTTTTTGATGGTCAAACTACATCTATATGATCTATTTTTACATGATCATTAACATATAACTTCTAATCTCAAAAACTGGTTAACATCCTTAAAAGAGGTCAACATCTATAATTTTTGATTAAGAAATAACCAAAAAAGCTAAAATTTTTCCTATTTTAGGAATGAACTTCACATTTTTTACAATTAGCTTTGCAATTCAACCTTATTTTTCGCTACTATAAATATAGGCTTAATTTGTTAATCAATTAAATCAAAGGAGTACCAATGACATATCCATTAAGCCCTCAAAAGCAGTCAAATAATGACAAGCTAAACAATATAAAAAAGTATGTTGACAACGTGATCAGTGATGTCATTGTCAAAAGCCTTTTTTCAGGTTACGGATTTTACCAAGATAGTAACATGTTTGCTATTTTTCAATCCGGCGCCTTTTATCTTCGAGCAGAAGATAATCTGGCTACACAGCTTGAAAGACTTGACTGTAAGGCATGTACTAAAAGCGAAAATCAAGCACTGTCTAGTGATTATTACTGCCTACCTAATAGCATTATTGAAGATGATAAGTTACTAAAATCTTTAATTGAAGCCTCAATTAAGCAATTAGTTGACAAAAAATCACGTATCAAACAGATTGAGCGAATGCGCATCAAACAGTTAATTAATCTTAGCTACAAGCACGAGCGCTCACTCAGTCAAGTAGGTATTGATTCTATTTCTCGTTTACAACGAGTTGGAGCAGAAAAAGCCTATGCATTGCTAAAGCAAAACGGGATATCAGTTAATCTCCAATTTTTTTGGAACCTTTACGCTGCATTACTGAATATCCCTGTAGGCTTGCTCACGAAAGAGCAACAATATGCGGCATTTAATAAACTTCAAATTGAGCTAGCTAAAAGTGGTTTAAGACCAGAAAAGTTTCGCTCACCTTATTAAGCAGTTAAACTAACCTTGGAAACAAGGTTAGTTTATTGCCATTATTTCAATAAAAATGTGATCCAGGTTTCATTTTAATGTTTGTTTTTGTGCTTTTTAGTGCAAACGTATCATAAATCCCTTACAATATGTCTAGTTATTTTCTAAAACGAACATTTGGAGGGTGATATGCAGCGGACACAAACTGATGTGATTATCATTGGTGGGGGTGCTACTGGCGCTGGCATTGCGCGAGATTGCAGCTTGCGTGGTTTAGGCTGTGTGTTGCTTGAGCGACGTGATATTGCAACAGGGGCAACAGGGCGTAATCACGGGTTATTGCACAGCGGTGCTCGCTATGCAGTGAACGATCCTGAATCCGCTCGCGAGTGCATTGAAGAAAACAATGTTCTAAAACGAATTGCAAGCCACTGTATTGATGATTCCAAAGGGCTGTTCATCACGCTGCCTGAAGACGATCTTGATTTTCAAAAACCCTTTATTGAGGCGTGCCAAAAGGCTGGAATTGATGCCTTGGCAATTGATCCTGCGCTTGCTCGTCGGCTTGAAC
This sequence comes from Spirabiliibacterium pneumoniae, assembly GCF_014884995.1. GTDB lineage: Bacteria > Pseudomonadota > Gammaproteobacteria > Enterobacterales > Pasteurellaceae > Spirabiliibacterium > Spirabiliibacterium pneumoniae. Next base: position 17,468 of record NZ_JABMII010000011.1, on the reverse strand, counting down.
CGTCAGTTAATCCTAATTTAATTGGTGCTGTCGTGGTGCCTGATGGCAGTATCGATCCTTTCCGCCTAACCGCGGCCAATATGCTCGATGCCAAAGAACATGGCGCACAGATCTTTACTTATACTGAAGTACGTTCGCTTATCCGCGAAAGCGATCGCGTCATTGGCGTGCGGGCAGTAGATCATAAACATAAAGTCGAACATGAATTTTTTGCCCCAGTTGTGATTAATGCGGGTGGCATTTGGGGGCAAGGCATTGCGGAATATGCCGATTTAAAAATCAAAATGTTCCCTGCCAAAGGGGCTTTGCTGATCATGGGCCATCGTTTAAATAATATGGTGATCAACCGTTGCCGTAAGCCTGCCGATGCCGACATTTTAGTGCCTGGCGATACCATTTGTGTGATTGGCACCACCTCAAGCCGTATTCCATATGATCAAATTGATAATATGGTCGTTACGCCAGAGGAAGTGGACATTTTGATGAATGAAGGGGAAAAACTCGCACCAAGCCTGCGTCATACCCGTGTGCTGCGCGCTTATGCGGGAGTCCGCCCGCTGGTAGCCAGTGATGATGATCCATCAGGGCGCAATGTCAGCCGCGGCATTGTGTTAATGGATCATGCTGAGCGCGACGGTTTAGAGGGCTTTATCACTATCACGGGCGGCAAGCTGATCACCTACCGTTTGATGGCGCAATGGGCAACGGATTTAGCCTGTAAAAAACTTAACAAAACTGCCGTTTGCAAAACGGCAGATAGACCACTGCCAGGCTCAAATGAAAGTGCGGTTAACACCCACCAAAAAGTGATTTCCCTGCCAACTCCGCTGCGCCTTTCCACTGTCTATCGCCATGGCTCACGGGCAACAAAACTGCTCGAGCAAGAGCGATTAGATAGTAGCTTAGTGTGTGAATGTGAGGCGGTGAGTGCAGGCGAAGTGCGCTACGCGGTGGATGAATTAAATGTGAATAATTTGGTAGATTTACGCCGGCGTACGCGTGTTGGCATGGGCACTTGCCAAGGGGAACTTTGTGCTTGTCGCGCGGCGGGGTTAATGGCACGTTTCAAGGTTGCCAGCGCACAGCAATCGACCCAGCAGCTAGCTTCCTTTATGGAAGAACGTTGGCGCGGTATTGAACCAATTGCGTGGGGTGATGCACTACGTGAGGCGGATTTTACCTCGTGGGTGTATTACGGTTTAATGGGCCTCAACGACGTGCCAAGCCTGCACGCCGACCAACTACAAGGAACTGATAGCAATGAAGTTTGATAATGTGATTATTGGCGGCGGGCTTGCAGGGTTAATCTGTGGCATTCGCCTGCAACAAGCTGGGCAACGCTGCGCCATCATTTCAACGGGGCAAAGTGCATTAGATTTTTCATCTGGGTCATTTGATTTTCTCAATCAATTGCCCAACGGCGACCTTGTGTTTGATTTTGCTCAAGGTGTGCGTGCATTAAGTGAGCAACACCCTACGCACCTTTATAGTGTGATCGGTGAAAGTGCGGTGATGCGTGCACGCAGCCAGTTTTTAGCCATGAAAGAGGCGCTTGACCTTAATTTACACGGGCAGGCTGAGCAAAATCACCTGCGCCTAACGCCTCTTGGTGCATTGCGCCCAACATGGCTTACCCCGCGCAGTGTGCCGACATTCAGTCAGAATAACGAGCCACTTGAGAAAAAACGTGTTGTAGCGCTTGGCATTGAAGGCTTTAATGATTTTCAACCGCACTTATTATGCGACAATATGCAGCGCCTAGCACCATTTTCTCGTTGGGATATTCACCATGCTTATTTGCATATTCCAGAACTTGACCATCTCAGACGCGATGCGCGTGAATTTCGCAGCATTAATATTTCACAGGCGCTGGAGCATAAATTAAACTTTGATCAACTCGTACACGAAATCAAAAAAGCCGCCAACGGCGCTGATCACGTATTCTTGCCCGCCTGTTTTGGGCTGGACAACGATCACTTTTTATACCAACTGGCACAAGCCTGTGGACTAAATTTGCACGAATTACCAACCTTGCCGCCATCTTTGCTCGGTATTCGCCAAAACCGCACTTTACAAGCCCATTTCGAGCGTTTGGGTGGCATTTTGATGAAAGGTGATAAAGTGCTCAGAGCCGAATTTGAGCAAAGTGCGGTCAGCGGTTTAAAAACGCAGCTCTCTGACGGCTTATTAATTAAAAGCACGCGTTATGTGCTGGCCTCAGGCAGCTTTTTTAGCAATGGCCTAATTGCCCATTTTGATCAGATTATTGAGCCTGTGTTTGGGCTGGATTTGGAAAAAAGCGATCAACGCACCGATTGGACACATCATCGCTTTAGCGCACCGCAGCCGTATCAACAATATGGCGTAAAAATTAACGCCCACTGCCAAGCCTTCAAGCAAAGTGCGGTTTGCAACAATATTTATGCCATTGGCGCCGTGGTGGCTGGCAGTGACGCCATTCATTTAGGCTGTGGCTCAGGGGTCGCGGTGGTGAGTGCATTGAATGCCGCTGAGCATATTTTGCAGGAGGGATAATATGGATTTACAACAACTTATTCGCCAAGCTGAGCAAACTCAAACCCATGCTTATCAAGACAACAGTTTTGAAAGCTGTATCAAATGCACCGCCTGCACCGCCGTTTGCCCTGTGTCTCGACAAAATCCACTTTATCCTGGCCCAAAACAATCTGGTCCTGACGGTGAGCGATTGCGACTAAAAAATGCAGCTTTCTATGATGAGGCATTGAAATACTGTACCAACTGTAAACGCTGTGAAGTGGCTTGCCCGTCGGATGTCAAAATCGGCGACATTATCGTGCGCGCACGCAACCGCTATGGGCAAGGTAAAGATAAATCTGCTATTAAAAAATTGCGTGATGCAGTGCTGTCTAATACCGACATTATGGGATCATTGTCCACCCCATTCGCACCTGTGGTTAATGCTATGACGGGTTTAAAAGCCACCCGCTTTTTGCTGGACAAAACGTTAGGTGTGGCCAAGCAGCGCACCTTACCACGCTATTCATTCGGTACATTTCGCCAATGGTATAAAAAAGTGGCCAAAGCTCAGCTGCAATTTAGCGAAAAAGTGGCTTATTACCACGGCTGTTACGTCAATTACAACAACCCGCAACTCGGAAAAGAGCTTATTGACGTGTTCAACGCTATGAACATTGGCGTGGTGTTGCTCGAAAAAGAAAAATGCTGCGGCGTGCCGTTGATGGTCAACGGTTTTCCTGAACGTGCCAAAAAACAAGGCGAATTTAATATCCAACAATTAGAAAGTGCGGTTTGCAATAACCACTTAACCGTGGTGGGCACCTCCTCCACCTGCACCTTAACGCTACGCGATGAATATCATCATATTTTAGGGTTAAATAATAGCAAAGTGCGGTCAAGCGTGCATTTGGTCACCCGTTATCTCTACCAACTGCTCGATGAAGGCAAAACGCTGCCTCTCAAACCGCTGCCATTGCGCGTGGCTTATCACACTGCCTGCCATATGGAAAAAAGTGGCTGGGTGCCTTATACCATCGAATTATTGCATAAAATTCCAGGACTTGAAGTGATAATGCTAAATTCTCAATGCTGTGGCATTGCAGGCACTTACGGCTTTAAAAAAGAAAATTATGACACAGCCCAAGCTATCGGCAATAGCTTATTTGCACAAATCGAAGCTGGTGGCTTTGATTATGTGGTATCAGATTGTGAAACCTGTAAATGGCAAATTGAGATGTCCACTTCTCGCCAATGTTTGCACCCGATCACACTTTTAGCAATGGCGTTACAAAAATAGACAAAAAACGGACGGATTTTCACTGAAAACGCATACACAATAGTTTTTTTCGGGTAAAATAATAATAACTCGATGTGAGCAAACGTGCACAGGAGAAAGGAAGATGAAACAGTCCGTCCGTCATAGCAAAATTATTGATTTGGTCAAACAACGGGGCTACATCAGCACTGAAGAATTGGTGAGTGTATTTAATGTCACCTCGCAAACAATTCGGCGCGATCTCAACGAACTGGCGGAAAAAAATCTTATTCGGCGCCATCACGGCGGCGCAGCATCACCTTCCACTTCCGAAAACAGTGATTACAGCGAACGCAAAAGTTTTTTCTCACAAGAAAAACGTGCCATTGCATTGCAAACAGCCAAACTCATCCCTAATGGTGCTTCGCTGTTTATTGATATTGGCACCACCCCTGAAGCCGTAGCCCATGCGTTGTTAAGCCACAAAAATTTACAAATTGTCACCAACAACCTCAACGCTGCGCACATATTGATGCAAAATTCTGAGTTTAAAATCATTGTCGCAGGTGGCAACTTGCGCGCTGACGGTGGCATTATTGGTGAAGCAACAGTGGATTTTATCTCTCAATTTCGTCTTGACTTCGCCATTCTCGGCATCAGCGCAATTGATGAAGACGGCGCGCTGCTTGATTACGATTTCCACGAAGTTCAAGTCAAAAAAGCCCTGATGCGTAGCGCACGGCAGAGTTTTTTAGTCACCGACCACTCGAAATTTAGCCGCCAAGCCATTGTGCGCTTAGGCTCCATTGCCGATGTAGATATGCTACTCACTAATGCCACACCGCCTGAAGCCATCATTCAACTGATGTTCTCCAAGCAGCGTAATATCGCCATTTGCGACAGCCTAGATAGTGAGCTAACGTGTGATTATTGAACCTTTTGCCCAAATTTATCAAAGAGCGGTTGCCAACAAAGGCAGTGAGCAGGTCTTGACAGACAAATTGTGCTCGCTAAAAACCCCCGAGCAATTACGCGCCATTCCAAGCGATCGCTGGCTGGCAGAATTTACCCGCAAAGTGTTTCAATGTGGCATGGTGTGGCGAGTCATCAACAATAAATGGGCGGGGTTTGAAGAAGTTTTTTGGCAGTTTGACGTTGAAAAATTACTCATGATGCCTGACGAGCTGTGGGAAGAAAAAGCACGCGATCCTCGCATTGTGCGCTGTTTATACAAAGTGATGACCATCAAAGCCAACGCCCAAATGATCTTTGAAGAAGACCTAAAGTGCGGTTTCAGCCAACTGATCGCCAACTGGGATTGCAGCAACATCACCGCACTTTGGCATTATTTAAAAAAACACGGCAGCCGACTAGGAGGCAACACAGGGCCTTACGCGCTGCGAGCCATGGGAAAAGACACCTTTTTCCTCACCCACGACATTGAAGCCTATTTGCGAGCTCACAACCTCATCGACGGCGGCTTACATAGCAAACGCAACCTAAGCAAAGCCCAAAACGCCTTCCTCGAATGGCAACAACAATCCCAACGCCCCCTAAGCCATATCAGCCAAATTGTCGCGTGGAGTGTGGGATAATATTCTGATCGACTATACTCAACATTCATCAAAAATAAATACATCACAAAACAAGAACCTTTTCCTTTTTTAGGACTCTAATTGATTACTTAGCAACAAAAGGAACTTATGATGAAATTTAATTTAAAAAATGCTTTTGTATTAACTGTGATTGCATCAAGTGTGGCGCTTGTTGCCTGTTCTGATAAGGAACAAGTAAAACCTGCTGCGGCAGAGCAAGAAAAACCAGCACAAGTGGAAACTCAAAAAGCGATTGAACAAGCTCCTGCAGTGCAGGCGGCAGAAAGTGCGGTGACCAAATATTCAGGCACTATTGAAGGTGAAAAATTTGATACTTACCACTTCAAGGGGGAAAAAGGTCAAAAAGTGTTGATTAATGTCACAGGGCAAGGCCATGCGGAAGCAGTGCTTTACGGCTATGATGATTTTATGCAAAACGAGGCCTACACACTACCAGAAAGCGGTGATTATGAAATTCGTGTAGTGCAGCCACGCACTTTCGCGCGTGAAGGGAAAAAATCAACTTATGAGTTGACGATTGAAATTAAATAATTTAACGAGATGAACAGCAGCCTTTGGGCTGCTTTTTTTATGCTAAAATTTCACTATGTTCAATAGAAATGAGGATAGTTATGGAAAAATCTGTTTGTATTATTTCAGGCAGTACGTTAGGTGGCGCTGAATACGTTGCGGAGCATTGTGAAGGCATTCTTAACCAAGCGGGCATAAAAACCGCACTTTGTCATGGGGCGCAGGAGGCTCAAAATGAAGCCCATCATCACGACGTTTGGCTGTTTGTCAGTTCAACCCACGGTGCTGGTGATTTGCCTGATAATCTGATGCCTTTTTTTGACGATCTCCATGTGCCTGAAGGGCTGCAATTTGGCGTGATCGGGCTAGGTAATTCAGATTATGACACCTTTTGTTTTGCCGTGGATAAAATTGAAACCGCACTTTTAGCTCAAGGCGCCAAGCTGCTTTGCCCATCATTAAAAATTGATGTGTTGCAAACCCATGATCCTGAAAGTGAAGCACAAGAATGGCTGCCAACATTGATCACCGCACTTTGAGGCCTGTGGATAAAAGCGATCTTTTTTGTATAAATCCCGTGATAATGATCTGAATAAAAGTATTCGATCCATTGACTGTGGATAAGTGAAGGTATTATCCACAGTATTCCAAGATGAAAAGATCCTATTATACACAATTAAAAAACGCGCTAAGATCTTAAAAACACATTAAAAAAAGATCTTCTTAACAAAAAATCTCGTCCTTATAAAAAGAATAATCAAGATCTCTATATAAAAAGATCTTTATCTATAAGCACGATCATTTTCATCAATTCCTTTTTACCCTGCCTTGAAATTACAGTAGAATAAGCAACAATTTTTTAAAGATCTGAAGGTTTCTATGATTTACAACACAACCTATGACGTTATCGTTGTTGGTGGCGGCCATGCGGGCACAGAAGCAGCGCTTGCGCCAGCGCGTATGGGGCTGAAAACATTACTATTAACACATAATATTGACACTCTCGGGCAAATGTCATGTAACCCTGCCATTGGTGGAATTGGCAAAGGACACTTGGTTAAAGAAATTGATGCTATGGGTGGGTTGATGGCCACCGCTGCTGACCAAGCTGGGATCCAATTTCGTACATTGAATAGCTCAAAAGGCCCTGCTGTACGTGCCACTCGTGCTCAAGCTGATCGCGTGCTTTATCGTCAAGCCGTGAGAATCGCATTGGAAAATCAAGATAATCTTGATATTTTTCAACAAGAAGTGGTGGATATTTTATTAGATCAAGATAAAGCCGTTGGTGTTGCCACTAAAATGGGGTTGACCTTTAAGGCGCGATCTGTGGTGCTGACAGCAGGTACATTTTTAGCGGGAAAAATTCACATTGGGCTAGAAAATTATGCAGGCGGCCGTGCAGGTGATCCAGCCTCTACGCGGTTGGCGGATCGTCTGCGTGAGTTGAAATTGCGTGTTGCACGCCTAAAAACAGGCACGCCGCCGCGATTAGATGCCAGAACCATTGATTTTTCCGTGTTACAAGCACAGCATGGCGATCCGATTTTGCCTGTTTTTTCATTTATGGGATCGGTTGAACAACATCCTCGACAAATTCCGTGTTACATCACGCACACCAATGAAAAAGCGCACGATCTTATTCGCGCTAATCTCGATCGCAGCCCGATGTATGCAGGCGTGATCGAAGGGATCGGCCCGCGTTATTGCCCATCGATCGAAGATAAAGTAATGCGCTTTGCCGATCGCACCAGTCACCAAATTTATTTAGAGCCTGAAGGGCTAACAAGCAATGAAATCTACCCTAATGGCATTTCAACCAGCTTGCCATTTGATGTGCAAATGGGCGTGGTAAATGCAATGCAAGGGCTGGAACACGCGCGCATTGTTAAGCCAGGCTATGCCATTGAATATGATTATTTTGACCCGCGGGATCTTAAGCCAACCTTAGAAACAAAAGTGATCAAGGGGCTCTTTTTTGCAGGTCAAATTAATGGTACAACAGGTTATGAAGAGGCGGCAGCGCAGGGACTGTTGGCAGGCATTAATGCAGGGCTTTACGTACAAGGCAGTGAGCCTTGGTATCCACGCCGTGATCAGGCGTATCTTGGTGTGTTAGTTGATGATCTGTGCACTCTCGGTACAAAAGAGCCGTATCGTGTCTTTACCTCCCGTGCGGAATATCGCTTATTACTGCGTGAAGACAATGCCGATAGCCGTTTAACGCCAATTGCACATCAATTAGGGTTAATAGATCATGCGCGCTGGGATCGTTTTCAACAAAAACAAGAGAATATTGCGCGCGAGCAACAACGTTTGCGTGAAATTTGGATCCACCCACAATCGCCACACCTCGATGCAGTCAATCAGTTATTGAAAACCCCGTTGACCCGTGAGGCCAGTGGTGAAGATTTGTTGCGCCGCCCTGAGGTAAATTATCAAAACTTGACCGCACTTGATGTTTTTGCGCCAGCCTGTGGCGATCAACAAGCGGCTGAACAAGTTGAAATTTCAATTAAATATCAAGGTTATATTGAACATCAACAAGAAGAAATTGCGCGCCATAAACGTCATGAAAGCACAATGATTCCTGCGCATTTTGATTATGATAAAGTCACAGGGCTTTCAAATGAAGTGCGCGCGAAATTACTACAACATCGCCCTGTCTCCATTGGGCAAGCCTCACGCATTTCTGGTGTAACACCTGCGGCGATTTCTATTTTGTTGGTGAATTTGAAAAAACAAGGCATGCTTAAGCGTGGTGATGAATGAGTTTGCGCAAACATTTAGATAACTTGTTAAATCAGACCGCACTTTCGGTTTTGGATTCTCAGCGTGATCAGCTGGTGGCGTATGTGGAATTGCTTCACAAGTGGAACAAGGCGTATAACCTTACTTCCGTGCGTGATCCACAAGAGATGCTGGTTAAACATATTATGGACAGTCTTGTTGTAAGTGAACACTTACAAGGGAAAACTTTTATTGATGTTGGGACAGGCCCTGGGCTGCCTGGCATTCCGCTTGCAATCATTCAGCCCGATTGCCAATTCACATTGCTCGATAGCCTTGGAAAAAGGGTGCGTTTTTTGCAACAGGCGATTACGCAGCTTGGCTTAACCCATGTTGAAGCAGTGCAATCGCGGGTTGAAGATTATGACAAAGTGCGGTTTGATGGCGTGCTGAGTCGGGCGTTTGCTTCGCTATCGGATATGATCAACTGGTGTGCGCATCTGCCGAATGAACAGGGACATTTTTATGCACTTAAAGGGCATGTCAACGCAGTAGAGCTAAATACGCTACCGCACTTTATTAAAGTAGATAAAAAAATATCGTTAAATGTGCCAGAATTGATAGGTGAAAGAAATTTAATTGTGTTATCAAAAGTTGCATGATTATATGAAAAAGGTCAATTTTGCTATTTTTGTGACACAGTCGTAAAAATTTTTTAATAAATGTTATCTAGGTAACACTTTTCGCGCCTTTAATCATTGCAATAATCAATTCTAACCGTATAATTTAACGTAATTTGTTATCCATTTTGCAAGATTATCTTTTGCATTGTGGGGGTTGAGTAGGTATAAAAGATCGGTTAAGGGTCTTACAATGTCGACAGTGATGGCAAAAAGCCAACAATTATACAAAAAAGTTTTGTTTATAACCTTACTGCTGATATTAGGATTGACCGCACTTTTGTGGGGCTTTGAATTTCAATCAGGCTCGTTTTTGTTGGGTTGTGCCATTGCTTGGCTTGCACAAGTAGCGTTTGTGGTGTTTTTGTTTGCTCGCCAGCAAACATTATTGCTCAATGCTAAAGTTAAAGCGCTCTATCAAGCGCAGGGCCTCAAGTTTGGCGTAACAGTGGTGTTATTTATCGTTGTATTACGCACGGTTAATATTCACGCTGGGGCGTTTTTTAGTGGGTATTTGCTCGTTGTTTTGTTTAATGGTTTATTGCCTTTTTTACTCTCAAAAGGCAAAAATTAATTCACTTAAGTAGGAAATTGTATGTCTGCCGAAGGTTCGCTAACATCTAATGAATATATTCAACACCATCTTACCTTTCTTACTACAGGTGATGGGTTTTGGTCTTTCAATATTGATTCCATGTTCTTTGCTATTCTCACTGGCGTGTTGATGTCTTTGGTGCTGTATTCAGTGGCGAAAAAAGTATCTCATGGCGTGCCAGGCAAACTACAATGTGCCGTTGAGATGCTCGTTGAATGGGTTAATGGTATTGTAGTGGAAAATTTTCAAGGCAGCCGTAATTTCATCGCGCCACTCGGCTTGACCGTTTTTCTTTGGGTGTTGATGATGAACACCATTGACTTAATCCCAGTGGATTACTTGCCACAAGTGGCCCATTTATTGGGGCTTGAGCATTTGCGCGCAGTGCCAACAGCGGATATTAATATCACTTTAGGCATGTCGTTAGTTGTTTTTGTATTAATTATTTTTTACACGATTAAATCGAAAGGTGTGGGTGGCTTCGTGAAAGAATATACCATGCACCCGTTTAATCACCCACTACTCATTCCTGTCAACTTGTTACTTGAAAGCGTAACCTTAATCTCAAAACCGATTTCACTGGCACTGCGGTTGTTCGGTAACCTTTATGCGGGTGAATTAATCTTTATTTTGATCGCTGTAACCTATTCTGCAGGCTATCTGATCGCCAGCTTAGGTGCAGGTTTGCATTTGGTATGGGCAATTTTCCACATTTTGATTGTGGTGTTACAAGCCTTTATCTTTATGATGTTGACCATTATTTATGTGAGTATCGCTTATAACAAAGCGGATCACTGATGTTTTTAACCTAGCATTTTGCTAACTTTTAACTTAACTATGGAGAAAATCAATGGAAACTGTAATTAGTGCAACAATTATTGCCTCTGCAATTATGCTTGCTTTTGCTGCGTTAGGCACCGCTATTGGCTTCGGTCTTTTAGGGGGTAAATACCTTGAGTCAGCTGCACGTCAACCAGAACTGGCAAACTCATTGTTAACTAAAATGTTCATCGTGGCAGGTCTTTTGGATGCGATTGCGATGATTGCGGTTGGTATCGGTTTGTATTTCGCGTTCGTAAACCCATTTGTTTCATTGCTAGGCTAATCCAACAGCTACTCGTAGTGAGTTACAAACCACTTTTTAAGGAGGTAGCGTTGTGAATATTAACGCAACACTTATTGGACAATCTATTGTATTCCTCATTTTTGTGTGGTTTTGCATGAAGTTTGTCTGGCCACCCGTGATCAAAGCTATTGAAGCACGCCAAAGCCAGATCGCCAATGCTTTAGCATCTGCTGAAGAAGCGAAAAAACAACAAGCTGACACCAAAGTCTTAGTCGAGCAAGAGTTGGCGGAAGCGAAAAAACAAGCACAAGAAATCATTGATTTGGCAAATAAACGTCGCAATGAAATTCTCGATGAAGTACGCGGTGAAGCGGAAGCTGTCAAAGCGAAAATCATTGAGCAAGGCTATGCTGAAGTGGATGCTGAACGCAAACGCGCACGTGAAGAATTGCGTGTACAAGTGGCATCACTGGCACTGGCGGGTGCTGAAAAAATTGTTGGACGCAATGTGGATGAAGCGGCCAATAACGATATCATCGATAAACTAGTTGCAGAACTATAAGAAGGTGGGGCTAATGTCAGAATACATCACAGTAGCACGCCCCTATGCACATGCCGCATTTGATTTTGCATTAGAACATAATGCGTTAGACAAATGGCTTGAAATGCTTAAATTTGCCTCAGCGGTGGTAGCCAATGACGATATGCAGCAGTTTTTAAAAGCAGCTTCGTCAAGTGAGAAAGCAGCCAACACAGTCATTGAGATTTGTGGTGAGCAACTCTGTCAACACGGGCAGAATTTTATCCGTGTATTGGCTGAAAATAACCGTCTGCTTGCATTGCCTGAGGTGTTGTCTCTATTTGAGCAGCTCGTAGATGAGCAAAATGCCTTAGTGGACGTTGAGGTCATTTCAGCCAAACCGCTTAGCGAAAAACAGCAGCATGATATTCTCCAAGCAATGGAAAAAAGGCTTGCTCGAAAAGTTAAATTGAATTGTCGCATTGATGAAAGTTTAATCGGTGGTGCCATTATTAAAACCCAAGGGTTCGAAATTGATGGCTCCAGCCGCGGTCAGCTTGATCGTTTAGCCAATGCGTTACAATTATAAGAGGAATCGAAAATGCAACTAAATTCAACAGAAATTAGTGACTTAATTAAAAAACGCATTGCTGATTTTGATGTCAGTAGTGAAGCGCGTAATACGGGTACGATCGTATCAGTAAGCGATGGTATCATCCGTATTCACGGCTTAAGTGATGTAATGCAAGGGGAAATGATCGCCCTACCAGGCAACCGCTACGCCATTGCACTCAACCTTGAGCGTGATAGTGTGGGTGCGGTGGTTATGGGGCCGTACATTGATTTAGCCGAGGGCATGCAAGTAGAATGCACAGGTCGTATTTTAGAAGTGCCTGTTGGCCGTAACTTACTCGGTCGTGTGGTTAACACACTCGGTGAGCCAATTGATGGTAAAGGCGAAATTGAAGCTGAAGGATTTTCTCCGATTGAAGTGATTGCACCAGGTGTTATCGATCGTAAATCCGTTGACCAACCTGTGCAAACTGGCTATAAAGCGGTTGACTCTATGGTGCCAATCGGCCGTGGACAACGTGAGTTGATCATCGGTGACCGTCAAACAGGTAAAACCGCACTTGCTATTGATGCGATCATTAATCAGCGTGATTCAGGCATTAAATGTATTTATGTCGCAATTGGTCAAAAAGCCTCGACTATCGCCAACGTAGTGCGCAAATTAGAAGAACACGGTGCATTAGCGAATACCATCGTGGTGGTTGCTTCTGCGGCTGAATCTGCTGCATTGCAATATTTGGCGCCGTATGCAGGTTGCGCGATGGGTGAATTTTTCCGTGATAACGGTGAAGATGCACTGATTGTTTATGATGATTTGTCAAAACAAGCAGTTGCATATCGTCAAATTTCTTTGTTGTTGCGCCGTCCACCAGGTCGTGAAGCCTTCCCAGGGGATGTATTCTACCTTCACTCTCGCTTGCTTGAACGTGCTGCTCGCGTCAATGCAGAGTATGTTGAAAAACGTACGGAAGGTCGTGTAAAAGGCAAAACAGGTTCTTTGACTGCGTTACCAATCATTGAAACTCAAGCAGGGGACGTTTCTGCATTCGTACCAACCAACGTGATCTCCATCACTGATGGTCAGATCTTCCTTGAATCAGATTTATTTAACTCAGGTATTCGCCCAGCGGTAAACCCAGGTATTTCTGTCTCACGGGTAGGGGGCGCTGCACAAACAAAAGTGATCAAAAAACTTGCTGGTGGTATCCGTACCGCACTTGCACAATACCGTGAATTGGCGGCGTTTGCACAATTTGCGTCTGATTTGGATGAAGCAACACGTAAACAGTTGTCTCACGGACAAAAAGTGACCGAATTACTCAAACAACCACAGTACAGCCCGTTAAGTGTGGGTCAACAAGCGTTATTGTTGTTCGCGGTTGAATTTGGTTACCTTGACGATGTGGAAATTGAGCGCATTGGTGCGTTTGAAGAAAGTCTATTAAATTTTGCCCAACACAATGAAAGCGAGTTCTTAAAAGAACTTTCTCAATCGGGCGATTACAACGACACTATCAAAGATAAATTGAAAGCTATCTTAGACACCTTTAAAGCGAAAGGGTCGTGGTAAGTCAAGACTTTCAACGGAGGATTAAATGGCTGGAGCAAAAGAAATAAGAACCAAAATTGCCAGTGTGAAAAGCACTCAAAAAATCACCAAGGCAATGGAAATGGTTGCTGCTTCAAAAATGCGTAAAACGCAAGAAAGAATGTCGCACTCGCGGCCTTATTCATCTGCTATACGCAATGTGATAAGCCACGTATCCAAAGGTAATATTGAATATCACCACCCTTTTTTACAAGAGCGTGATATCAAAAAAGTCGGCGTGTTGGTCGTTTCTACTGACCGTGGTTTGTGTGGTGGTTTAAACATCAATATGTTTAAAACCGCACTTAACCAATTTAAACAGTGGAAAGATAAAAAAGTCAGCGTAGAAATTGCCCTTATTGGCTCAAAAGGCATTAGTTTTTTTCACTCTCTTGGCCTAAAAGTTCATGGACAAACTTCAGGCATGGGGGATACACCATCGGTTGAAGAGATCATTGGTATCGCCAATACTATGTTTGATGCCTACAACCAAGGTGAAATTGATGCCATATACGTGATTTATAATAAGTTTATCAATACGATGTCGCAAAAACCTGTGGTACAACAACTCGTGCCGTTGCCAGAGCTTGAAGAAGACAAAGTTAAACCTCAAGCTAACTGGGATTACATCTATGAGCCAAATGCAAAATTCCTACTTGATAACTTGCTCACTCGTTATTTGGAGTCGCAAGTGTATCAAGCTGTGGTGGAAAATTTGGCTTCAGAGCAAGCAGCACGAATGGTGGCAATGAAGTCTGCGACCGATAATGCAGGCAACTTAATTAGTGATTTGCAGCTTGTTTACAACAAAGCGCGTCAAGCTAGCATTACAAATGAATTGAATGAAATTGTTGCCGGTGCGGCCGCAATTTAGAGAATATAAGAGGAACGGTATGGCAACAGGTAAAATTGTACAAATCATCGGTGCCGTCATTGACGTTGAATTCCCACAAGATAGTGTGCCAAAAGTGTATGATGCACTGAAAGTGGAGGGCGAAAATGGGCTAACATTGGAAGTACAACAACAACTCGGTGGTGGTGTTGTGCGTTGTATTGCAATGGGCTCATCAGATGGTTTAAAACGTAACCTTAAAGTAGACGACTTAGGTCACCCAATTTCTGTACCCGTAGGTGTGCAAACTCTAGGTCGTATCATGAATGTGCTTGGTGAACCGATTGATGAATTAGGCCCAATTGGTGAAGAAGAACGTTGGTCAATCCACCGTGAAGCACCGAGCTACGAAGAGCAATCTAACAGTACAGAGCTCCTAGAAACAGGCATTAAAGTTATCGATCTCGTTTGCCCTTTTGCGAAAGGGGGTAAAGTCGGTCTGTTCGGGGGTGCGGGTGTAGGTAAAACCGTTAACATGATGGAGCTTATCCGTAACATTGCGATCGAGCACTCAGGTTACTCTGTATTTGCTGGGGTAGGTGAACGTACCCGTGAAGGTAACGACTTCTACCACGAAATGCAAGAGTCTAACGTATTGGATAAAGTATCCCTCGTTTACGGGCAAATGAATGAACCACCAGGTAACCGTTTGCGTGTAGCATTAACAGGGTTAACCATCGCAGAAAAATTCCGTGATGAAGGTCGTGATGTATTGTTCTTCGTGGATAACATCTATCGTTATACTTTGGCAGGGACAGAAGTGTCCGCGTTATTAGGTCGTATGCCATCAGCGGTGGGTTATCAGCCAACCTTGGCGGAAGAAATGGGTGTGCTGCAAGAGCGTATCACTTCCACCAAAAAAGGCTCTATCACCTCTATTCAAGCGGTATATGTACCTGCGGATGACTTAACTGACCCGTCACCGGCCACCACCTTTGCGCACTTGGATGCCACCGTGGTATTAAGCCGTCAAATCGCCTCATTGGGTATTTATCCGGCGGTGGATCCATTGGATTCAACATCACGTCAATTAGATCCACTGGTTGTGGGCAAAGAGCACTATGATGTGGCGCGTGGTGTACAGTCAACCTTGCAACGTTATAAAGAATTGAAAGATATCATCGCCATTTTGGGTATGGATGAACTTTCAGAAGAAGATAAACTCGTGGTAGCGCGCGCACGTAAAATTGAGCGCTTCTTATCACAACCATTCTTCGTGGCAGAGGTGTTTACTGGTAGCCCAGGTAAATATGTGTCATTAAAAGACACTATTGCTGGCTTTAAGGGCATCCTTGATGGGCAATATGATGAAATCCCTGAACAAGCGTTCTATATGGTTGGCTCAATTGATGAAGTCTTGGCGAAAGCCGAGAAAATGTGATTGTCCCTTTAACTTAACAATAGGAGGGAAAAATGGCATCTTCATTTGAGCTGAATGTAGTGAGTGCGGAAAAGCATATTTTCTCGGGCACGGTCAACAGCATTCAAGTTTCAGGTATTGAGGGGGAGCTTGGGATTTTGCCAGGCCACACCCCATTGCTGACGATGATTAAGCCGGGTGTGTTGAAAATCAATGCCGAAGGTGGCGCGCAAGTGATCTACGTTTCAGGTGGATTTCTTGAGGTGCAGCCGAAGGTTGTAACGATTTTAGCGGATACGGCGATTCGTGGTGAAGAGCTGGACAAAGATCGCATTCTTGCTGCCAAACGTCGTGCAGAAGAGAATGTAAGCTCTCGTCATACAGATTCGGATTATTCACTGATGTCGAGTAAATTATCTCGTGAGCTGGCAAAACTGCAGGCTTACGAGTTGACGGAAAAACTATCGAAGAATCGTCGTTAGTCACAATACATCTTCACTCACTTAAAACCGCACTTTTGTTAAAGTGCGGTTTTTTATTTTTGCTCACCGCACTTTTGCTTCTATAACAACGTGATATAAACCCCATTGATGTTTCATCAACACTAAAAGTGCGATAATGAACATTTTAGCACCATTCTCTATGTGAAAACCAAAAACAAAATGACAAAATAAAAATAATCACGAAAAATTTACATAAAAGTTATATTTACTTCTTTTAATATAAATATCAATATGTTAACAACAACAACAACAACAACAACAACAACAACAACAACAATAATAATAATAATAATAATATAATAATATTTGAGTTTACAAAATACATACATTAAAATTGACCAACTTTGCAGTAATGTAGATAAATATTGCCTATTAAAGTAAAAGGTTACAAAGTGATCAGTATATAACACATTGATTTTTAAATCATATTATTTTTTATGTGAAAAAGCCCTAAAAAATAGGGGTTATAAAAATAAATTTACCGTTGATTTTACATTTTTTTAAAAGTAAACTGCGCGCTTTGTTTTAAATCGAAAATTTAATTTAACATTATATAACTGGGCGAATGCCAATCTCTAGGAGTACTTATGACATTTTTTTCACGCAAATGGCTTTTAGCACTTTTGCCATTCTTTACCACTGCCTGTGTCTACCACGATCCACTCACATGGACCGACACCAAAAACGTAGGCTACAGTGAAGCCGTGCCAGAAGGCCGCTCTTCCGTGGTAATTTATCGCCCAAGTGATGCTATCGACGGTTCAACTGTGAACGTGTATATCAACGGTGAATATTTGGCCTCATTGCAGCCAAACGCATACCGTCAAGAAACCGTGTGCTCAGCCAACCAACGTTTATTTGCTGAGTTCACTCAACAAGACCCAGCCTATCGTGAAAAAGCGACCAAAGGCCAATACTACAACTTGCCTGAAAATCACGTGGCATTCTTCAAAGTGGTTAATCAAAACGGCAAGCCCGCCCTTGCGCAAGTGAGCGAAGAGACAGCAAAAGAAGAGCTGAAAAACGTGAAACGCCAAAACCACACCCTCCCGCGTGTAGACAAAGTGGCACAATGCTCAAA
>NZ_JABMII010000010.1 GCF_014884995.1 Spirabiliibacterium pneumoniae | reverse complement strand
GCACTCATTAAGACTTTATTCTAAAAAAACAAAGCCACAAGTGCCCACACAGATTGTCTGATATTTTGTTAAAGAACGTTTCTCAAAAGAGAAATGGTCGGCGAGATAGGATTTGAACCTACGACCCACTGGTCCCAAACCAGTTGCGCTACCAAGCTGCGCTACTCGCCGAATGGGGTGGCTAATGGGACTTGAACCCACGACAACTGGAATCACAATCCAGGGCTCTACCAACTGAGCTATAGCCACCATTGTTTTGTTTGATAAAGCATTAGCTAAACCACGCGAACGCTGGCGCGCTCGACAGGATTCGAACCTGAGACCTTTGGCTCCGGAGGCCAACGCTCTATCCAACTGAGCTACGAGCGCACTATTGCGTCGTTGCGGAGCGCATATTACGGTTTTCTCATGCACTTGTCTAGTGCTTTTTTTTATTTTTTTTTCACTTGCTGATAAATTATGCAAATAAGGGCTTTTATCCCCGAGTCTGCACGTTTATAATACGAAATTCGATTACAACTTGTTCATAAAATAATAGTAGGCGTATTTCAGCAAGTTCACTTGTCGCCGCCAGCGTGTTGGCTGGCTGAGCAAGCGGTACAACCACTCTAAATTGGCTTTTTGCCACAGTGCTGGCGCGCGTTTCACGTGCCCTGTGAACACATCATAGGTTCCCCCCACGCCCATATAAAGTGCGGTTGGGTATTGCGCTTGGCAAGCCTGCATAAACCGTTCTTGCTTCGGTGACCCCATAGCTACTGTGACAAATTTTGCACCGCTGGTTTTGATGCGTTCGATAACCGCACTTTGATCTTCTGTCGTGAAATAGCCATCTTGGCTACCCACAATATTGACATTCCAAAGTGAGGTCAGCTTTTGCTGGGTTTGCGCCAATACCTCAGGCTTGCCGCCGACTAAAAACACGGGCGTTTGCAGCTCGCCTGCGCGCGCCATAAGTGCCTGCCAAAGATCACAGCCTGGCACACGTTGCAAAGTGCGGTATTGCGGGTATTTTTTATGGATGGATTTGACGATGCTCACGCCGTCCGCATATTTAAACTCCGCTTGCTGCAAAAGCGCCATCACTTCAGGATCGCGCTCCGCCGTGATCACTTTTTCCGCATTAATGGCGATAAGTTTACCCTGCTGAACGAGTTGATCCTTGATCAGAAACTCGACGAAAGTTGATTGATCATTTACTGCCAGCAGTTCAATACCACGAATCGTAACTTTTTCCATATTATCCTCTTGTCATGACGACCTTTTCGCGCGTGCAGTGCAGATTGCGCAAAAGTGCGGTGATGAGAGCCCCAATAACCACCGCAATAAAAAACACCAAACTGTAAAATAAAAAGCGCGACACAAAGGCATCTAACCCCTCACGCACCAGAACGATTAAATTAAAACAGTTACCAAAACAATATGCTTGCAAAATAGCGCGGCGGCTGCGATTTGGGCTATTTTTGCCCGCACGATAAAGCGCATCTAGCCCTTTAACAAGCCAACCACACAGTAGCGCGCCTAAACACAAAAATGGCACTCCGCCCATGATGTATAGCGAGCCGAGCAAGGTGGGTGAAATAGCAAGCCCTGCGTGATAATGTAAAATCTCCCACGTAAAATAATTGGCGCTGTTGACGATGAGATCAGGGCGTGCTTCCCACCAAGTTTTCGGGATAAACACATAAAAATCGCGCGCGATAGGCGCCAAGCCCTGCCATTCAATGTGGTTGTGGTGGGAAAGAATGGTGGCGAAATTCTCCCACGGGGAGAAAGTGTCGCGCGTGAGATACAAAAAGGTGTAAACGGCCTCTGCGCCTTGTACGTTCAAGCCATAACGCGCCAGCGCCAGCGCAAACATCGCACCGATTGCGATCACGCCTGCAAGCAGCAGGCTGCTGATGGAAAGATAACGCTGGCTAATTCCGATAAAGAAAAACAATGCGACCGCCAGCGCCATATTCGCGCGCGTGCCGCCGACAAGGATATAAGTTAAAATCCCAAAACTGACCCCGAACAGCAGAAAGAAAAACCACTGCTTTTTACTCGGCGTTAAAAAATAGAAAACTAAAAGCGCAGGCAAACAAAAATAGAAAAAGCGCTTTAACGCCACGCCGCTGACTTGTTGGGAAAAAATTTGGCTGTATTTGCTCAGCTTAAATAACAAGAAGCCATTTTGCGCAAAAAAGAGCGCCACTGTGCCCAGCCCGACGAGTAAAAGCAGGATACCAGTGATGAGAGCAATGCTGGCACTTTCATCTCGCGCACTTGGCGCACTTGGCACATTTGGTGCTAAAAGTGCGGTTTTATAAGGCGTTAACCGCACACTATATGCCACATAAAACATGAGATAAAAGGCTAACGCAGCAAATTGGGCGGCCAGCAAAATGTCAATCTCTAATAATTGAAAGTCAAAGTTATAGGCCAGTGCTAATGAAAACGGCAAACCGAGAAAAAAGGTGATCAAATAAATCACACTAAACAGCAAATAAAAATTAAACCGCACTTTGAGATAGTGACGATAGGTTAAAAAACCGATGGTGCTTACGCTGATAAGATAAAGCGCGAGCAAGGCAAAAAGCGACCCTAGATTCAACATCTCGCCCCCCTTTCTTGCGCACACGCAAGGCGTTCAAGCAGCGTTTGCCAACCTTGTACATAATTTGGCGGGAAAAAGGCAATGTGATGTTTATCCAGTTGCTGCAACCGCACTTTAACCTGTTTTATCGCCTCACGATTAAGCTGTTCAGGTGTTAAAAACGGTACACCTTGCGCTTGCATATCAAGGCAAAATGGATTACTCGGATGCAATACCAACGGAATATTCATCGCAATCAGCAAGCAAATTGTGCCGATCCCTTGTTGGCGTTCAAAATTAAAATAGCCCACATCGCAGCGCTGCAACAAGTTTAGGTAATCCGCAAAAGCGAGCTTTTCTTTCAAAATGGTTACCACATTCTCCCCAAACAACACTCTAGCGCGCGCGCGAACCTGTTCGATATAAGCCTGATTGTTTTCTGGATACCCCATCGGGATAATCACACGCGTAGTGTTCCCGACCGCACTTTGGATCGCCGCTAAGGCTTCAAGGTGACGGTTTGTAGGATCCCCTGAGTTACCGAGCAAAATGGTCAGTGGCTCGCCGTCGAGGTGCTGGGTGTTTTCTGGCAGCGCATCACTCATTTTGGTTGGGAAATAGAGCGTTTGACACTGAGCATGGGCATTAATGCTGGTGAAAACATGTAAATCCCCCTGCGTGGCATACACATAGCGCAATTTACGCTGGGCAAATCGACGCAACGGGTAAAACAGGCGAAATTGCCAAGCATGAGAGGCCTCATAAAGATCCCCGCCCCAAATGTGCCAGCCTAAACGCTCGACAGGCAGGCGGTTGAAGGCAATATCCAGCCAGATGAAAGGATTAAACTGCCCATGCAGCAAGAAAAAAGCGTCTTTTTCGCGTTTTGCTCGCGCTCGCAACTCGGCGGCGATGGCTTTTTTGCTCGCAAAATGCGTAATCTCAAGGGCAGGATACTCGCCCACTCGGCCAACCATCAGAACGCGCTGGCACAAAGTGGGATTCACCGCATTCATTAATGTATTGCTTAAAAAATCCAGCACCGTTTTATTGTGGTGCTCAATATGTGAGCCAAGAACATGGTAAATTTTCATCACGCTCGCCCTTTTCGTTGATAGATCCAAAAGCCTAATAGGCACAGTAAAAAATAGAGAATATAGGTTAGCATATACGATTGTGTTGCACCCTGTGCGCCGTGCAGTGGGATCAAAACATACGCGCTGCCCAGCAGCAGCACAAATTGCGTGACTTCCGCCAAAATATAGAGCCTAAGAGCGGCTTTTGCGACGATCAAATAACCAAAAATATAGCTTGAGACTTTGAATATGTCGCCACACAGCTGCCAGAAAAAGAGTTCATCCATCGCAGAGAACTGTTTGGAAAACAAAATCCGAATAATCACATCACGTAGCAAATAAATCACCACACTGATGACCAGTGTCACAGGGAATACAAATTTCAGTGCACGGCCAATTTCCTGCTTAATGTGCGCTCTTTCGCTTAATTTAGCAAAAGTCGGCAGTAAATAAACTGAAAATGCCGCCGTGACAAATTGCAAATAGGCATCGGAAATTTTGCTCACCCCTTGCCAAAGCCCAACAGCCTCCAGCCCATAACGATCATTAAGCCAATTTCGCATTAAAATATAGGCAACCGGAATGGTGATGGCGGTGACAAACACCATCACAGAAAACGTGAGCAATTTTTTGCTTTGCGCACGATTAAAGTGCGGTTTGAGATAATGCAGTTTAAAGTGCGGTTCGCTTTGCTTGTCATAACGCTTTAATGCCAGCAAGGCTGGAATAAAAGCCAATCCAGGCACCAACGCCAAGCCAATTAGCGCGCCTTGATAATCAAATAAATATAGCCCCGTCAAAAATGCCAATACGCCTAACAGTGCGCCGACGATGGTGCTAATGGCATTATATTTAGCATCACGGTAGCCACGCAAAATCGCAAGAAAATAGTTACTCAGCGCAATGCCAAGCTGACACAATGCCACGATTTGAATAATGTGATGATAGCCTGATTGAGTGAATAAAAATTGTGCAATGGGTTTTGCAAACGACAGCATCACTACGCCTAACAGCAGCGAAAAGCACAAAATGATAAATGATGCACTGCCTAAAATAGACTGGCTGTTGTGTTCATCGTGCTCAAATTGTGACACATATTTGGTCACGCCGTTGAAAATACCTGCCCCTGCGAAAACGCCAAGCACCGTGAGCAACGTCATATAGTTTGCCGCCAGCCCAACACCTTTCGGCCCATAATAAATCGCCAATAATTTCACCACCAGCAAACCAACGCCAATTTTGATCAGCGTCGATGAGCCTGTCCAAAGTGTGCTGTTCGCGAGCGATTTCATGGTTTAGGGATGTTCACTCAAATAATGCGAGACAGCTGTGATCACTTTGTCCACTTCCGCATCGGTCATATTATAAAACAGCGGCAAGCGTACTAAGCGTTCGCTGTCTTGCGTGGTGACCTCATCTTGCCCTGCAAAAAAGCCAAAACTTTTTCCAGCGGGGCTAGAATGCAGCGGAACATAATGAAAGACGGCCATAATGTCGTTCGCTTTGAGGCTGTCGATCAGCAAAGTGCGGTCATCAAGATCGCGTAATTTGAGATAGAACATATGGGCGTTGTGCTCACAATCCAACGGAATATGCGGCAAATCAACACGCCCTTGGAAACGGCTAAAGGCGTCATAATAACGCGCCCAAATCGCCAAACGGCGCTGATTAATGCCCTGTGCGGCTTCCAGCTGCGCATAAAGGTAGGCGGCTTGTAAATCGGAAAGCAAGAAACTTGACCCCATATCACGCCAAGTGTATTTATCCACTTGCCCGCGGAAGAATTGACTGCGATTAGTACCCTTTTCACGGATAATTTCAGCTCGCTCAATTAACTTTTTATCATTAATCAATGTCGCACCGCCTTCCCCACCAGCGGTGTAGTTTTTCGTTTCATGGAAACTATAACAGCCAATATGCCCGATCGTGCCCAGCGCCTTGCCTTGATAGCGCGACATCACGCCTTGCGCAGCATCTTCAATCACCCATAAATTATGCTTTTCGGCGATCGCCATAATCGCTTTCATATCACAGCCCACACCCGCATAATGCACTGGCACAATGGCTTTGGTTTTATCCGTGATCGCCGCTTCAATTTTGCGCTCGTCGATGTTCATGGTATCTGCGCGCACGTCCACAAACACAATCGTTGCACCACGCAACACAAACGCATTCGCGGTGGATACAAACGTGTAGCTTGGCATAATGATCTCGTCACCTGGTTGGGTGTCGATGAGCAGTGCTGCCATTTCAAGCGAGGCGGTACACGACGGCGTCAACAATGCTTTAGGGGTGTTAAAATGATGTTCTATCCACGCTTCACATTTTTTAGTAAATGGGCCATCACCACTGAGCTTGCCAGTGCTCAATGCTTCGTTTAAGCAGCCGATTTCTGTGCCCACCACGGGTGGCTTATTAAATACGATCATGGTGTTTGTCCTTATTCATCTGTTTATAAAACCAAGCAGCCTCTCCTGCGATGCGCGCACCGATTTTTTGATATAAGCGGTTGGCCGCCACATTGCTTTGCTGGGTTGCTATCCATAACTGTGTCAAGCCTTTTTGTGCGCACCAACTATGCGCCTGAGAAAGTAACTGCTGCGCGATCCCTTGCCCACGGTAGTGTGGATTCACCACCAATAGCCCAACACGCGCATTTTCACAATCGAGTTGACGCAAGCTAATCGCCCCTTTGATCTGCGCCCCCTCTTTTAACAGCAGGCAGGCATCATCAAATGTGCCTTGCACGGCTTTTTCTATCCAACATTGATAAAAGCGCGCGTTTTCCTCCGCACTAAACCACGGCGAGCGAAAACGGCTGTCGGCAAATGCCCCCACAACGAGCTGCTGCAACGCATCAATATCTTGCTCTCGCCCAAAACAAAGTGCGGTTGAACTTGATGGCTCAAGCTGCCAGCAATAGTCTGTTTCCCCTTCAACTTGCTCAAATCCAAGTACGGTTAAAAGCGCTTTTTTTTCATGTTCTGAAAGCGCCAGTTTGCACTGAATCAAGTCAAAATCAGCAAAGTGCGGTTGGCTGAGTGCTCTTTCGGTAAAATTCAGCCGCGCAATCTCACGTTGGAAAAAGTTACTTTCCCAATAATTGCGCACAAGCTGGTAACTCAACATCATTATTGACGCCAAATGCCGCGCGTGTCGATCACCCATTGCTGCGCAATATCAGCGCCGTCAATGGCTTTAAATTGGCTATGATCAACCAACAGCACTAAAATATCCGCCTGCTCGCGTGCCTGCTCAAGGCTGACCAGCTGGATATTGCTTTGGTTCAACTTTGCAGGCAATTTTCTAATGTTCGGCTCCACCACCAAAATCTGACCTTTATGCCACGCGGACAAGTCGCGTGTAATTTCCACCGCTGGGCTTTCGCGCAGGTCGTCAATGTCTGGCTTAAACGCCAAACCTAGGCAGGCAATGCGCACCTCTGAGGCTTTACAATCACGCGCACTAACCACCTCAGCCAGCGCTTTTTTCACCTGTTCAATCACCCAATGCGGTTTGTAGTCATTCACTTCACGGGCTGTGCGAATTAAACGAGCTTGTTCAGGAGCTTGTGCCACAATAAACCATGGGTCAACGGCAATGCAATGCCCACCGACGCCTGCGCCAGGTTGCAAAATGTTCACGCGTGGGTGACGGTTTGCCAAGCGGATAAGCTCCCACACGCTGATCCCTAAGTGATCGCACACCAGCGATAATTCATTGGCAAACGCGATGTTGACATCACGAAAGCTATTTTCGGTGAGCTTACACATTTCGGCTGTGCGCGCGGTGGTTTCAATGCACTCGCCTTTCACAAACAAGCGATAAAGCTCCGCCGCCGCTTTGGCACAGGCAGGAGAAAGCCCGCCGATAACGCGATCGTTTGAAAATAACTCTTGCATGATTTTGCCTGGCAGCACACGTTCTGGACAATACGCCAGTTTAATATCAGCCTCGTCACCCGCTTGCGTTGGAAAGCTCAAATCTGGACGCGCTTGACACAACCACTGCTCCACCGCTTCTGTCGCGCCCACCGGTGAAGTGGATTCCAACACCACGAGGTTGCCTTTTTTCAGCACGGGGGCAATGGCTTTTGCCGCCGCTTCCACATAACTTAAATCGGGTTCATGCTCGGCTTTAAATGGCGTTGGCACCGCGATCAAAAACGCATCGGCGGGTTTGGTCTCAAGGCTTGCTTGCAGCAGGCCTTTTTCAACCGCACTTTTTACTGCCACATCCAAATCAGGCTCAACAATATGAATTTTTCCCTGATTGATGGTATCAACTGCGTGTTGGTTAACATCCACACCGAGCACTTTTTTGCCGCTGGAGGCAAACGCGGTGGCGGTTGGCAGGCCAATGTAGCCCAGCCCAATAACTGAAATAGTATTAAATGTGTTCATAGTTTAATCTTCGTTTAACCAGTGTTTAATTGCGCTGACAATGCGATCACAGGCATTGCCATCACCATAAGGATTGTTTGCGTACGCCATGGATTGGTAGTACGCGTTATCTATTAATAATTTTTCCACTTCGCCGACAATGCGCCCTTCATCCGTGCCGACCAATTTGACTGTGCCCGCCGCCACGGCTTCTGGCCGCTCAGTGGTATCACGCATCACCAGCACAGGTTTGCCCAATGATGGCGCCTCTTCTTGAATGCCACCTGAGTCGGTTAAAATCAAATACGCGCGGTTCATTAAATAGACAAACGGCAGGTAATCTTGCGGCTCGATCAAAAATACGTTATTAATACCCTTGAGGTGGCGATTGACTGGCTCGCGCACGTTCGGGTTGAGGTGCATCGGATAGAGAATTTGCACATCACGATGGTGCTCGGCAAGTATTTTAATGCTTTTGCAAATGCGCTCAAACCCTTCGCCAAAATTTTCACGGCGATGGCCAGTGATCAAAATCAGCTTTTTAGCTGGGTCTAAAAACGGATAGCGCTCACCTAGCTCGGTATTGAGTGTGTCGGTTTGTTCAAGTTTGTTTTTCACCCACAGTAAGGCGTCGATCACCGTATTGCCCGTTACAATTACATTACTTTCGGGCTTATTTTCCGCCAATAAATTTTGTTGTGCCGTTTGAGTTGGCGCAAAATGAAAGCGCGCCAGCGCACCTGTTAGGCAGCGATTGCCTTCTTCAGGCCATGGGGAATAAATATCACAGGTTCTCAGCCCTGCCTCCACATGCCCCACAGCAATGCGCTGGTAATAACACGCCAGTGCGGCTGCAAAGGTGGTGGTGGTATCGCCGTGCACCAACACCAAGTGCGGTTGGAACTGAGCGAGCACGTCACGCAAGGATTGCAAAATGCGCACGCTGATGTCGGTGAGATCTTGACCTGATTTCATGATATTGAGATCAAAATCAGGCTTGAGCTCAAATAGATCAAGCACTTGATCGAGCATTTCACGGTGCTGGCCTGTCACACAGACTTTCGATTCAATTTGGCTATCTTGCGCGAGTTTTTGCGCCAAGATCGCCATTTTAATGGCCTCTGGGCGCGTGCCAAAAACCGTTAAGACTTTTATTTTTTTCATATTACGCATTCGCTTTTCGTTTTAAATCCCGCAGTGAGAGCATAATCACCAGCGCACAGCCTAAAATAAAGGCGGCAAAGCCGCTGAGTAACACCCAAAGTGCGGTATTCGGTGAATGGGGGGCAAGTGGCTGCACAGGCGTTTTCAAATAATGAAAAGCTTGGAATTGGTTATCCAATGGGCTGACAGAACGCATCATCGCCAATTTGCTCTCCCATACACTCGCTGGCACAATATCCCCCTGCTGAGTTTGCCCCAATTTGTTGGCAGAAGCCAATTTCACCTGTTCAAATAAATTTTTCCATTTGGCGATCAAGGTAGCATATTCTTGTTGATGAGTTTGCTCGTTGACAAAGCGCAGCAACGCTGTGAGCAATTCCGTAGCCTGTTTCGGATTACTTAAGGTGAGAGAAATGCGATCATCAAGCCCTTTGGCTGGGTTGCCCGCCTGATAGACCACTTTCTCAATCAATGACTCCAGCAACGCTTGGTCATGGCTGCTCTCGCCTGTTTGCAACTGTTTGTAATAATTTGAATTTTCCCAAAATGCGCGCAACACATCATAAGCACGCAAATTTTGCAAAAATGCGTTGAACACGCGCCCATTCAGTCCGCCTACCGCACTTTGCCCTTCCTGCGGTGCAGCTTCTTGCTCAGGTTTAAACTGATCGCGGCTTGCGATCAAATCATACATCTGCGACAGGGCATAATAATTGCCTAAATCTTGTTCTTTCGGCGCTTGAATATAAGCCTCTGCGCGCCACTGTGGTTTGACAACAAATTGGCACAGTGCAAATGCAATGGCGCAAGCGGCCAGCACAAGAATAGCAATCAGCCAGATTTTGCGCCACAAGATGCCACCAAAGGCCAGCAGATCAAGCTGCTCAACACGTTGGATTGGCGCTTCGCTTGGAGGTAACGCGGGGTGTGACATAGATTATCCTTTTGTGAGTTTAACACGGTTTTTGGCGCGTGAGGCTCGCCGACGCATACGTTTGATAAGCCTTGAAACGCGCCATGCACGCGTGATGGAATAGTAATAAACAAAAAAGACAATGATGAATAGCGGAAACATAATCCACTCATCAATATAATAAATTTCGCCTAAAATACCAAAGCCTGCAAACAGTGCTGCCATCAAAGTGATCAACAACAGCGCTTGGCGTGAGCTTAGGCCTGCGCGCATCATCAAGTGATGAATATGCAAGCGATCGGGGCGAAATGGGCTTTTACCTTGACGCAGGCGGCGCACAATCACCGCTACCATATCAATAAGCGGAATGGCGATCACCCAAAGTGCGGTCACAGGATTGATCGGATGACCTGAGCCTTGCGTGCTGAGCAGCAAAATCCAAATGATGGTAAAGCCAATTAATGTGCTGCCCGAATCACCCATAAACACTTTATTTTTCACACCAAAGGCATTGAGATTAAACAGTGCATACGGCAACATTACCAAAATCAAGGCAATGCACCACAGCGCAAGGTTGATTTGATTATCCAACAACATCAAAATAGCAATAGCGCCAAAAGTAACACTCGACAGCCCACTGAGCAACCCATCGATGCCGTCAATCATATTAAACGCATTAATCACGCCCATGATAATCATCACCGTGACCACTGAAGAAAACATCCCGAGCTGCAATTTAAACGGGCCGATAATTTGACCTAACGAATCAAGAGAAAGATCGGCATAATAGATCATCATACACGCCAAACCAATTTGAATGGCCGCACGAATAAACGGGCTAATATCAAAACGGTCATCCAAAACTCCAACGACCAGCAGCACCGACACACAGAAAAGATACAGCTGCGGAAAGCTCATCTCATGCCATTGCAGGAGATAAAAACACAAGTTGCCCAAAAACAACGCAATACCACCAATCAACGGCACCGCCCCTTGGTGACGCTTACGATAATTAGGTTTATCCACTAGTCCCACCGCGCGAGCCAGCGGACGAATGAGAATTAATGCCAGAAATGAAACCAAAAATGGCAACAACAATGAAAGCCACATACTTTTGCCTTACTACGTTTTCCTGCGCCTTGCGTTTGCGTCGATAATTTTGACAGAATACCACATCATAATCCGCAGTTGATAAACTTTTTTATTCTCCCTGTGAAAAAAAAGCGCTTTCTATTACAATAAGTGCAATCCAAAACTACAAGGAAAGATAATGAACCATTCTCAACAACTGTTTGAACAAGCACAAAATGTCATTCCAGGCGGTGTTAACTCCCCTGTTCGCGCCTTTAAAGGCGTAGGCGGTACGCCACTATTTATCGAAAAAGCCAACGGCGCTTATATTTATGATAGCGACGGTCAACGTTATATTGACTACGTTGGCTCTTGGGGGCCGATGATTCTCGGGCACAATCACCCCGCCATTCGTGATGCTGTGATTGAGACAACAAAACACGGCTTAAGTTTCGGCGCACCGACCGCACTCGAAATCACCCTCGCTGAACGTGTGCGAGAATTAATGCCCTCAATTGAAATGGTTCGCATGGTCAGCTCAGGCACAGAAGCAACCATGTCGGCCATTCGGCTCGCGCGTGGCTACACGGGGCGTGATAAAATCATCAAATTTGAAGGCTGCTACCATGGCCACGCCGATTCGCTTTTGGTTAAAGCTGGCTCTGGCGCATTAACGCTCGGGCAACCCAACTCGCCTGGGGTGCCGGCGGATTTCACAAAGCATACGTTGGTGTGCCAATACAACGATTTGGCCTCCGTTGAAAACGCGTTCAAGCAATTCCCGCAAGACATTGCCTGCATTATCGTTGAGCCTGTAGCCGGCAACATGAACTGCGTGCCACCTAAACCGCACTTTTTGCAAGGATTGCGTGATTTATGTGATCAATACGGTGCATTATTGATTATTGATGAAGTGATGACAGGCTTTCGGGTGGCACTTGGCGGCGCGCAAGCGCACTATGGCGTAACCCCTGATTTAACCTGCTTGGGCAAAATTATTGGCGGCGGCATGCCAGTGGGTGCCTTTGGCGGCAAAAAAGCGATTATGCAACACATCGCACCAACTGGGCCTGTGTATCAAGCGGGCACTTTGTCAGGCAACCCAATCGCCATGGCGGCGGGGCTGGCGTGCTTAACTGAATTGGCCAAAGACGGCAATCACCGCAAACTGAGCGAACTTACCACCGCACTTTGCCAAGGGCTTGAAGATTTAGCCCAAAAACACGGCATTGGATTAGTGACTAACCATGTCGGCGCAATGTTTGGGATCTTTTTTACTGACCAAAGTGCGGTTGAAAGTTATCAGGACGTAATGGCGTGCGACAGTGAACGCTTTGCGCAATTTTTCCACAAAATGCTTGAGCACGGCGTCTATTTCGCGCCGTCAGCCTTCGAAGCGGGCTTTATGTCGCTAGCACACAGTGAAGACGATATTGCTACCACTTTGCGCGCAGCCGATGCCATTTTTGCTGACCTTGCCCATAACCGCACTTTATAAAAATCAATACGTTAGCCAACAAACTGGGGGAATTTTAAGCATTCCCCCAGCCAAAATTGGCATTTTGCACAAAAATTTGGCAAGATAGGGGTTAAGCATTTTTGTAACAATTTCATCACATTGTAGATAAGGAGAAAATATGGAATTTAAAAACTACCAATATAATGTTGACGAATTAGTGGAAAAATACACCCAAGCCAAAGAAGCGTTTGAGCAAAAAAACAAAGATCAAGACTACGATCGTGAATTGCCAAACCAAGTGCTGGAGTACCTCAACAGCGAACCCACCGCCTATTTGAAATATGGCGTGTATTTTGGCCCTGTGGTCGAAGCACTGAAAAGTTTCCAACTGCTGCCTGATACAACACCAGTCAATCAACCGCAAGAAATGATTGACGCATACACTTGCGCAGGTGCGGAAGGCATTGATGGTCGCTTGCTGACACTCACCGCTGCATTAGAGTTCAAAGCGTATTACGACGCCACTTTCTTTGCTGGCAACCGTAATTTTTTCCCATATGGGGATGAAACAGAATATGTGCTGGAAGACAAAGAGTGGGAATCTCTCGCTACCATGCTCTAACCCCACACAAACAAAAACCGCACTTTTAAAGTGCGGTTTTTTATTGGCCTTATGCTTTATGCTTGCCAATTGGCGAGCGCCAAATCCCCTTTGGTGAGATAAATAACGTCGTCTACATCGCGTGCAACAATGGTGGCGAGATCGGCTCTGCCAACATAGTTCGCAGGTGTTGACACCGCCATGCGCAAAGCACTACGAATATCTGCGTGCATGTAACGCACGGCATTTTGCACACATTGCAACAAGTTAATGTGCGCACCAGCCAGTGAGCCATGCTCATTCACTAAACGATCTTCTTTCACAAACACTTTCACGCCCATCAAATCAAACTCAGTGATCTCAGGGGCACCGATCGTATGCATGGAGTCGGTGACCAGCATTAAGTGTTGATCACCCAACAATTGGTAGGCGGTCGCCAGTGAATATGGGCTGCTGTGTACACCATCGGCAATAATGCCTGCATAAAGCCCAAGCTCTACCGCGCTGCCAATTGGGCCTGGGTCACGCCCACTGAGTGGACGCATCGCGTTATAAAGGTGCGTAATCCCAGTTAAGCCCTCTGCGCGAGCTGCTAGCAAATCTTCTGCGGTGGCCATGCTGTGAGCAAGGTTAATTTGCGGAATAAACGGCTTAATCCGCGCAATGGTGCCTGCAGGTACTTGTTCTGGCGCGAGGGAAAGAATGCTGTGTTGCAAGTATTCTGCATATTTTTCATAGCAGGCAAAATCCTTTTCATCAGGAATGCGAATGTAGCGCGGATTGTGCGTGCCTTTTTTCTCAACACACAAGAACGGGCCTTCAAAATGCCCACCTACGAGGCCTTTCATCCCCTCTTTCACCAAATTCGCCACATTAGCAATCGCTTGGTGATATTTTTCTTGGCTGTCGGTGATAAAGGTCGGCAACATCGCCACCGTGCCGTATTTACGATGCCCTGCGAGCACTTTTTCAAGCCCAGCGCGATCACATTGATCATTGACCAACACACCGCCGCCGCCGTTGGCTTGCGTTTCCACAAAGCCTGGGGTCAAAATGCCACCCTCAAGGCGTTTCACTTGTGCGCCTTCGGGAATGGCACTTTCAGGCACAAGTTGTTGCGTTTTGCCGCCTTCAACGACCAAAGCATAATGTTCTAATAGTGCGCCACGGTCAAATACTTGGGCGCCAGTGTAATATTGAGCCATACTGTATCCTTAAACTTACTCAGAGTCACTGCCCTTATTATGCACCTTTTTTACTCAAGTTGATAGAAAAACACAAAAGTAAAACGTCATTTTAAAAGTGCGGTCACACTTTTGGGCGCAATGCCATAATATAATTGGCACTCACATCATGATTCAACCAAAACTGCCCCGAAAGCGGATTATAGTGATAACCTTGCATATTGACGCATTGCAAATGATTGTCATCACACCACGCCAACAGCTCGGCAGGCTTAATAAATTTATCATAATCGTGCGTGCCTTTCGGCAACATTTTCAGCACATACTCCGCGCCCACCACCACTAGCGCCCACGCTTTCAACGTGCGGTTAATAGTAGAGAAAAACACCACGCCATTGGGCTTGAGCAGTTGTTGGCAAGCACGCACCACCGCTGCTGGGTCGGGTACATGCTCGAGCATTTCCATGCAGGTAATCACATCAAACTGCCCACCTTGCTCAGCGGCCAAACTTTCAATCGTCTGCTGGCGATAATCAATACTCAAGCTCTGATCACGCGCGTGCTCACGCGCCACGGCAAGCGGCTGTGGCGACATATCAATGCCCACCACCTGTGCCCCCATGCGTGCCATGCTCTCACTTAAAATGCCACCCCCGCAGCCCACATCCAACACCCGCTTGCCTGCAAGCCCCGCTGCAAACTCACAAATGTATGCCAACCGCTTTGGATTAAGGCGATGAATCGGCTTAAAATCCCCCTCAGGATCCCACCAACTCGCCGCCATTTTATTAAACTTCTCCACTTCTGCTTGACTGACATTATCCATATCCATTCCTCAACCGCACTTTGAATGTGGCTAGTATAGCAAATTTTTATGAATGACCGTACTTTACACTTTCCGCACGCATAAAAAAACCACGCCGAGGCGTGGTTTTTAAACAGTGACCGATTATAGGTCGTTAGCGTTTTTCTTGAGGTATGCTGCAACGCCATCTGGGTTGTCTTTCATACCTTCTTTGCCTTTCGCCCATTGTGCTGGGCACACTTCGCCGTGTTCTTCGTGGAATTGAAGGGCGTCAACCATGCGCAGCATTTCGTCGATGTTACGGCCTAATGGCAGGTCATTAACCACTTGGTGACGCACAACGCCGTTTTTGTCGATGAGGAATGATGCACGCAACGCAACGCCAGCTTCTGGATGCTCAATACCGAATGCTTTCGCGATGTCGTGACGCACGTCAGCAACTAATGGGTATTGCACTTCACCGATACCGCCTTTGTCGGTCGGGGTTTTACGCCATGCGTTGTGAGTGAATTGAGAGTCGATAGACACACCGATCACTTCCACACCGCGGTCTTGGAATTCTTTGTAACGGTGATCAAAAGCGATCAATTCAGATGGGCACACGAATGTGAAGTCCATTGGGTAAAAGAATACCACTGCTGCACGGCCTGCAACGTGTTTTTTAAAGTTGAAGTTATCAACGATTTCACCATTGCCTAATACAGCAGATGCTGTAAAATCAGGGGCTTGACGAGTGACTAAAACCATAATTTCTCCTGTTTTAACTAAGTTTGGCTTGCGCCTTGAGAAAAAGCACGATTGCTTTTCTAATTTTTGCATTATACCGCACTTTTTATTTAAAATCGCCTCTCTAAATCTATTTTAGCAATAGTTTTTTTCTATTAACCGCCAAGTCTTGCACAATGGCGGATTAACGATTATTGTATGACAACAATTTAATCAAAGAGGTGTTTATGCAGTCAAAATCATCCGATAAGCTCGCCACCGCTGTGGTGCACGCAGGGCGCGATGCGCGCTATACTCAAAGTGCGGTCAACCCTGTGGTGCAACGTGCATCATCCTTAACCTTTGAAAGCCTGGCACAGAAAAAAGACGCCACTAAAAATCGCGCGAATAAAGCATTGTTTTATGGTCGGCGCGGCACACTGACCCATTTTGCGCTGCAAGATGCGATGTGTGAGCTTGAAGGTGGCGCAGGTTGCTATTTGTTCCCGTGTGGCGCGGCGGCGGTAACCAACACAATTTTAGCCTTCGTGAAAAATGGCGATCACCTGCTCGTGAGTGGCGCAGCCTATGAACCCACTCAAGAATTTTGTCAGCAGGTGCTCGCGCGCTTTGGCGTGGCCACCACCTTTTATGACCCGATGGACGGACGAGAGATTGCTAAGCTAATTCGCCCTGAAACCAAAGTGCTATTTTTGGAATCGCCAAGCTCATTGACGCTAGAAGTGCCTGACATCCCCGCCATTGTGCAAGCTGCACGCGCTGTCAATCCTGATATTGTTATTATTATGGACAATACTTGGTCGGCAGGTGTGCTCTTCCCTGCGCTGAAATTGGGTGTGGACATTTCGGTGCAAGCGGGTACCAAATATTTGGTAGGGCATTCTGATGTGATGATTGGCACCGCCGTTGCCAACGCGCGCACATGGGACACGCTGCGTGAGCAGGCCTATTTGATGGGGCAAATGGCGGATGCCGACAGCGCTTACACCACGCTGCGAGGGCTGCGCACGTTAAAAGTGCGGTTAGTGCAACACGAAAAAAACAGTATTGCCGTGGCGCAATGGCTAAGCGAGCGCCCAGAAGTCGCGCGAGTGTTCCACCCTGCCTTGCCAAGCTGCCTAGGGCATGAATACTTTATGCGTGATTTTACAGGCAGTAGCGGCTTGTTCTCATTTGAACTAAACCGCACTTTAACCCATGACGAACTTGCGCGCTTTTTTGATCACTTTTCGCTGTTCACCATGGCCTACTCATGGGGCGGATTCGAGTCATTAATTTTATATAATCAACCCAGCGAAATTGCACATATTCGCCCTGGCATTGAACGCAAATTGCAAGGCACGCTGATTCGTGTACACATCGGGCTTGAAGAGGTGGCTGATTTAATCGCCGATCTTGAACGCGCCTTTGAACGTATTGCCTAAAAAAACCGCACTTTACATCAAAGTGCGGTCAGGCGTAAAAAGTGCGGTCGGGCTTAGCGGTATTCGTTGCGCTCAACCGCACTTTTATCTTGTTTGAACATAGTGTCTTTAATCACACTTAAAAGCTCTTGATGAATGATGCTCAGGCGAGGCTTTTCTCCTGGCATAAACGCTAATGGGCGGCAAAATTCCATGGTTTTAATGCCCAGCCGTGCAGTCAACAACCCTACACCTAAACCTTGCGCCGCACGGGCGGAGAGCTTCGCCATTAAGTCTTTAGACAGCCAATCCATGCCGATTTCATGCACTAATTCCGTGGCACCGGCAAACGCCATATTCACCAGCACCAAACGCAGTAAACGAATGCGGCTAAAATAACCCAGCTCGATGCCATACAATTTCGCAATGCGGTTAATCAGCGCCAAATTGCGCCACGCCACAAACAGCACGTCCACAATCGCCAATGGGCTAACGGCCACAATCACAGCAGACTCCGCCGCACTTTTGCTGACCAATTTGCGCGCCGTTTTATCAATATCAAGCAAGATATTTTGTGAAAAAAGAAAACTCACTTCGCGAGCCGAATGATCATCATTCACCTGCTGCTGCCAGCGTTGCACACGCGGGTCATCCTGCGCAAGCTGCATATTAGCAATGATTGCGTTGCACAGCGCACGCGCTTGCGCATTATTTTCTCCCAGTGTGCTTGGCGCGGTGAGCAACAATGCGCTTTCCTGCTGCATTTGCGCACGCCGACGCAGTTTCACCAGCCGCCAGTATTCGCGCCAAAGTGCGGTCAGCCCCAAACACACCACGCCAAAGGTCACGATCGCAAAAACAAGCGTAATCCATTGATGATGCTGATAGCTGTCCAGAATCCACTGCACCGATTGCGCCACACTCGCGCCTAAAAACAGCACGATCACGATGGCGAGAATGCGCTTCCACCAGCGCGGTTTAGGCGTTGCAATTTTCTCAAATTGCGTTTCAAGACTCACCTCGTCACTGAGATCAGGCTGAAAATTGCGGGTATCAAACTCTTTTTTCGCGTTGAAGGTAAGGTCATCTGCCCCCCCTTCAGGCGTAAGATCAAAATATTTTTTATCCATATCACTCCAACTTATCAGCAAGCAAAAACTGCAACACACTGTCCATGCGTAAGTGCGGTATGCGCTCACCGTCAATTAACGGTTGCGGTTCAAATTGGTCAAATTCAAAGCAATTTTTCGCCCAAAAATCTGCCGATGGCAGCCTTGCAGGCACGCTACCAGGGAATACCACCACCTGCTTGCCATCATGGCTGCGTACGCCTTGCAAGGCTTTCACCTGCTTGCCACCATCTTCCACCAGCACTGGCGTGGTAGCACGCACAGCAGCAATCGCGGCGTAATCATTGTCTACCCCAATAAAATTAACATGCTGCCCGCCTTCTTGCATCAGCTGACGCATCAGGGCAATCAAGTTCGGCACTTGATCAGCAGTGATATGATCCGCCTTGCTGGCAACAAAGAGTAATTTATCAATTTGTGGTGAAAATAAGCGGCTAAGTAACGAACGCTGTCCATAGTGAAAATTGCTGAACAATTGACGCAAGCTCTCTTTGGTTTCCATAAACGCCTGCTGGCTATAATTAAGCGGTGTTAAGCAATCGGCAAGAATAATTTGACGATCAAATTGGCTGAAATAGCGTTCATAAAAGTGCTTAACGATTTTATCTCGGTAATAGTCGTAGCGCTTTTTGAGCACGGCAAAATAGCTGTCTCGGTCGGCTTTTTCTAACGCTTGCCACTGTTCATCAGTGAAATTGAGCAGCGGGAAAAATTGCAGTGCTGGCGCACCTTGATACTCCCCTGGTAACACGAAATGCCCTGGCTGAATATAATGCAGCCCTTGCGCTTTGCATTGGTGGAGAAAATCGGTGTAAAGAGCAGCGATATCTGCTAGCACCTCTTCATTGGCCTTCTCACTTAAATCCAATTGATCAACCGCACTTTGCCATTTTTGTGCCAATTCTACACGCACGCCCTGTTGAATTTCACTCAGACTTAGCGACCATGCTTTAAAACTTTGCCCCAGCAGTGGCAAATCCAAAAGCCACTCACCAGGGTAGTCCAAAATGTTAATATACAGTGTGCTTTCTGATTTCACATGGCGTAGCAGGCTTTTACTGTGGCGGTAGCGCACGGCTAAACGAATTTCACTGATCCCACGTGTTGATTGGCACCACTGTGGCGGATTTTGTCGCAGGCTTGCCATATTGGCTTCATAATCAAAGCGTGGAATGCTTAAATTTTCTTGCTCCACCCGTTTGACTGCCAAAATATTGCCGCCTCTCGCGGGAGCAAAAAAGGGCAAATGCGTACCGTTGTTTTGATTTAATGTCAATAATTGGTTGACGAGACTTGTGATAAACGCTGTTTTCCCACTTTGGCTTAAGCCAGTTACAGCCAAATTTAAAGTGCGGTCAAGCCCGCGGTTAATGAAGTCTTCCACTTCCCGTTGCAGTTTACTTAACATTTTATTTCTCTTGTTTAAAATCACGATCCTTCACATAGCACTCCAGCGCTGACACGCGTTGCTTGAGGCTGGCAATATACATCTCAAGCTCAGCGATACTGGCATTGCTGCTTTGCCCACCTTCTCGTGGGCTTTGCTGGAATACTCGCTG
This sequence comes from Spirabiliibacterium pneumoniae, assembly GCF_014884995.1. GTDB lineage: Bacteria > Pseudomonadota > Gammaproteobacteria > Enterobacterales > Pasteurellaceae > Spirabiliibacterium > Spirabiliibacterium pneumoniae. The sequence goes on along the minus strand of NZ_JABMII010000010.1, from coordinate 64,959 downwards.
GTAAGCATTGTGTTCGTAATAGTGATCAGGGGCTTTTTCCAACATTAATGCACCAGCAATATAAGCCAACGGCACAAAGAAGAAGCCACCGAATAAAAATAATAATACCGCAATCGCACGCACCACCCAAATTTCCAACCCTGAGGCTTTGGCAATGCCTGTGCACACGCCTGAGATCATACCTTGTTGTGGATAACGATACAGCATAGGGCCCCCTTAGTGCTTTTCACGCCAGTGAGGTTGATGATAATCCAGCATTGCTTCAAGGCTTTCAATGCGAGCTCTCAACGCTTTGCACTCGCCTTGCAGCGCGTTCAACTGGGCATGCTCTGCGCTGTTCTCCCCGAGATAAGGAATATGTTTGCGCTTTTTATAGTGGCTATATAACCACAATGGCAACACAATCAAGCAAACGATAAACGCAATGATCGACAATGCGAGAATTTTAAAAATCATGACAACTCCTTGTGCTCAACTCTTGTTCATACTACGAGAAAATAGCAAAATGCGCCAATATAAACTACAATGTGGTCAACTATCATAAACACAAATTGCCAATGCGTTGTATAAACACATTTTTCATATCACTGTTATTACTCTCAAGCCTTGCATTCACCGCACAAAGTGCACCGCGCGTGCCGCACAGCATTGGCCAAAATGGTTTGATCTATTGCACCCACTCTACGGGATTTTCGTTCAATCCTCAAACGGTTGACGTGGGTACATCTATGAATGTGGTGGCGGAACAGATATATAACAAGTTATTTGAGATAAAAAATAATCAGCGAAAAGATGTCATTGGCGCCTTAGCCCAGCATTACAGGCTCTCAGGCGATCGTAAAACGTTGCTCATTGAGCTGCGCAAAGGCGTGAAATTTCATCAAACACCGTGGTTCACGCCCACTCGTGAGCTTAACGCTGATGACGTGGTTTTTTCCCTCAATCGTGTGCTCGGGCGCTTGCAAGGTTTCCCTAATATTGCCAAAACCGCACATGAAACCAGCGATAATCCGCAATATCGCATTTATTATGACTACGCCAAAGAAAACCGCTACCCTTATTTTGACAGCATCGATTTTGATAAAAAGATCAAAAGCGTAACCGCCGTAAACCCTTATCTCGTTAAAATTGAGCTTTTTGCACCCGACGGCTCGATTTTGGAACATTTGGCCAGCCAATATGCGGTGATTTTATCTCAAGAATATGCGCAACAATTAAGCACCGACGATAACATTGTGCAACTCGACACCCTACCTGTCGGCACGGGGGCTTACCAAGTGGAGGCATATTTTCGTAATCAATATGTTCGCTTAAAACGCAACGACAACTTCTGGGGGGCGCGCGCTAAAATCGACAATATTGTCATCGATCTGTCCACCAGCCATTCAGGGCGGCTGGAAAAAATGCTCAACAATGAGTGTGACATTATGGCGTATCCTGAACCGAGTCAAATCAATAACTTACTACGCAGTCGCCGCTTTAACGCAGCCCGCATCGACGGCATGAATTTGGCGTTTTTGGCATTTAATTTAAAGCAAAGTGCGGTCAAAAATATCACCACACGCCGCGCCATTGCCCAAGCGATAAATCGCAAACGCATTGTTGAACGGATTTTCTTCAACAACGCACAGGTAGCTAACACCTTGATCCCACAAAGTTCATGGGCGGCGCAATTTGGGCTGTCACAATTTGCAGATGACTACAACCCAAAGGCCGCCAAAACCGCACTTTCCGATAAGGCTTTGCATTTGAATTTTTGGGTGCTGACCGACAATCGCGTCTATAACCCAAGCCCGATTAAAATGGCGGAAATTATCCGCCATGACTTGCAACAAGCAGGCGTTAATGTGGTTATGCGGTATATTCAGCACAGTGAATTTGAGCATCTCTCGGAACGCGGCGAGGCCAACTACGACATTATTTTAGGCGGATGGCTCACTGGCAGCCTTGATCCAAACGGCTTTATGAAACCCATTTTGGGCTGCGACAATACTTCACATAGCAATAATTTAAGCCACTATTGCAACCGCACTTTTGATACCCTGCTAAGCGATGCCCTCAAAAGCCCAGCGTTGGAGTCGCGCGCGCGCAATTATGAGCTGGCGCAACGCTTGGCCATGCACGAGCTGCCCCTGATTCCGATTGCCAATGCTGAACGCATTATGATCTATAACAAACGCTTAGACGGCATGCGTATGCAGCCATTGGGTAGCATTCAATTTTCTGAGCTAAGCATAACAGAAAAGGGCAAGTGATGTTTTATTATCTTTTGCGACGCGCCATTTTAACCCTTATCACACTGCTGATTCTCTCTTTTATCAGCTTTCATATTCTGCTGCGCGACCCGCTCAACAGCGTGCTGGCTCAACCGCACTTTTTCAGTGGCTTTTATCATTATGTCATGCGCTTGCTACACGGCGATTTTGGTATCAGTTATATCGACGGCCAGCCGTTATTGGAACAAATTCGTGCGGTTTTGCCTGCAACTATTGAGCTGTGTTTACTCGCGTTGTTGCTCGCACTGCTCATTGGGCTGCCAATTGGTTTTATTGGCGCTTTTTATCGCAATCAGCTGTGCGGTCGGGTTATCCGTTTTGGTGCGTCCTTTGGGATTGCGCTGCCGATTTTTTGGATTGCGCCGATTGTGTTGTATGTTGCCGCCAGCCGTCAATGGGAAATTTCCGCCATTGGGCAGTATTATCCGCTGTACGACATCGACAGCATTACCGGCTTTGCCGCCATTGATGTGTGGTTTGTGGAAAGCCCACACCGCATCAAAATGATTCAAAATGTCTTCCAACATTTGCTGCTGCCCGTGTTGGTATTAATGATTGCCCCCATGATGGAAATCATTCAAAGCACCCAATACCGCGCCGAGCAAATTCTACGGGAAAATTACGTTAAATTTGCGGAAATTCGTGGCTGGTCGCGCTTTAAAATTGCCTATCGTATTTTGCTGCGCAATACACTTGCACCGATGATCCCACAGCTTACCCGCACTTTTACGATGCTGCTGGCGATGTGCATGCTGATTGAAACCATCTTCAGCTGGCCTGGCATTGGACAATGGCTGATTAATGCCGTTGAGCAACAAGACTACAATGCGATCTCTGCTGGTGTGATAATCATCGGTTTATTTATTTTGCTTATTAATACAGTAGGTGAGCTCATTATGTTTTTACTCGATCCATTTAATCGCAAGGGGTGGTATGTCCGATAAAAATCCCGCCGAATTTCGACACACCACGCCACTGCGCGACATTTGGCGGTTGTTTAAACAGCGCCAATCGGGTCTTTTTTGTGGCTATATTTTAGTGCTCTTACTGATTGCACTAATTTTTGCGCCTTGGCTTGCCCCTTACGCGCAAGGCTCGCAATTTCTCGGGCAAGAATTGCTGCCACCTGCATGGTCGCACAGCGGCAGATTAGCTTATTTTTTTGGCACAGACGATCTCGGGCGCGATCTCTTTAGCCGCATTATCCACGGTCTACGCTACACTTTTGGCGGCGGGCTGTTAGTCACCTTATTAACCCTGCTTATCGGTGGCACTCTGGGCGTATTGTCAGGCAGTGGCAAAGGGCTGAGTGTGGGCATTTTAGGGCATTTTTTGGATGCTTTTCTCTCCATTCCGATTTTGCTCTTAGCTATCGTGATCGCCACTCTCATGCAACCAAGCTTGCTGAATGCCATTTTAGCGATTTTGCTCGCTTCACTGCCCTATTTTATCCATCAAGTTTATCAAATGCTCCTTCGTGAATTTCATAAGGATTACATCAATATGTTGCGTTTAGACGGCGCGTCACAAGGCGATTTACTCAAGCATATTGTGCTGCCAAATTTGATCCCGCAGTTTATCCGCTTAGGCAGCCGTGTGTTTATTTTTGCCATTTTAGACATCAGCGCGCTGAGTTTCATCTCCTTAGGAGCTCAACCACCGCTGCCAGAGTGGGGCACCATGATCCGAGAATATATCGATTTGATTTATCTCGCGCCGTGGCTTGTGATTATCCCTGGCGTGATTTTAACTTTGATTATTTTTATGATTTTACTGTTTTCCGACACACTAGCGAAAACAGTAGAAAAATATTACCACACTCGCTGATTGAGGCGCATTATGGCACTTTTAGATATTCGTAATCTCACCGTTGAAGTGAAAACTCAAAACGGCTATGTCAAATTGATAGATAATGTCAGCCTCACAGTTAATGAAGGAGATATTTGTGGGCTCATTGGTGAGTCTGGTTCAGGCAAAAGTTTGATCGCTAAAATTATTTGCAACAGCGCTAAACCCAGCTGGAAAATCAGCGCCGATCGCTTTCGCTTTAACGATGTGGAGCTGTTAAAAATGCCCGCGGCTAAGCGACGAAAACTTATCGGCAAGGAAGTATCGATGATTTTTCAAGACCCGCTTTCCTGCCTTGATCCAAGCAAAAAAGTGGGCAAGCAGCTCATTGCTGCCATCCCTGCATTTAGCTATAAAGGCCGCTGGTGGAAATGGTTTGGCTGGAAACGCCGACGTGTGGTGGAATTGTTGCACCGCATTGGCATTAAAGATCATCAAGATATTATGCGCAGCTATCCGTTTGAAATCACGGAAGGAGAAGCACAAAAGGTCATGATCACTATGGCCGTGGTCAATCAACCGCGCCTACTTGTTGCAGATGAACCAACTTATTCCCTTGAAGCCACTGCACAACTGCAAGTATTCAAGCTATTATCTAGTATGAACCAAAACTTGAAAACCTCGATTTTGCTAACCAGTAATGATCTCAAAAGCGTGGGCCAATGGTGTAACCAATTCACCATTTTATATTGTGGGCAAACCGTGGAAAGTGGCAATCAAGAAGCGATTCTACAACACCCACACCACCCGTATACGGTGGCACTGCTTAGCTCTATCCCTGATTTCAGCCAACCATTACCACTAAAAAGTCGCTTGAACACACTGCGCGGAGCTATCCCACTGCTAAGTAATTTACCAATCGGCTGTCGACTTGGGCCACGCTGCTCATATGCGCAAAAATGCTGTATTCACAAGCCACCTATGCGGAGAATCAAGCAGCATGCATTTGCTTGCCATTTTCCACTCAACCTTCGTGAGCACGGTCACTATGTCCCTATGCAATTTACGCCATTGACCATTAATACCGAAAAACCTATTGCGCAGGAGTAAACCGTGGAAAAAAGTAAAACGCCTCCATTACTGCTGGTGGAAGACCTCAACAAAGCCTATCGAGACAATAGCACCTTTTGGCGCACAGGGTATTTTTCAGCCGTCACCGATATTTCATTTATCTTAGAAAAAAGCCAAACACTGGCTATTGTGGGTGAAAGTGGCTCGGGCAAATCCACTTTAGCGAAGATGATAGGTGGCGTGGTGGCGCCTGATTCGGGCAGCATTTACTTTAAAGGGCGGGAGCTATTATTTGGTGATTACCAAACACGCTGTCGTCACATTCGCATGGTATCGCAAGATCCTGACACCACGCTGATACCGCACTTAAATATCGGCCAAGTGCTAGAAACGCCACTGCGACTGACCACCAATTGGGATGAAGAACAACGCAACCGCAAAATTTATCAAACCCTCTCATTGGTGGGGCTGTATCCTGACCATACACTGGCACCCATTCACACCCTTTCGCAAAGCCAAAAGCAACGGGTCGCGCTGGCGCGGGCGGTGATTTTGGAGCCTGAAATCCTCATTCTCGATAGCGCATTGGCCTCAATGGACACCTCGGTTAAAACTCAGCTGGTCAATTTGTTGCTGGAATTACAACAAAAACTCGGCATTTCCTATATTTACCTTGGGCAACATATAGGCATCATCAAACACATTGCCGATACAATGTTGGTGATGCAAGCAGGTCAAATGGTGGAATATGGCGCCACACGGGACGTGCTACGCGAACCCGCCACACCTGTGACACGGCGATTGATTGAAAGCCACTTCGGGCATGGATTAGACGACAGCGCGTGGAATGCGCCTTTTGATCACTAAGCGCAATGAAGAGAAAAGTGCGGTCTATCGCTGACCGCACTTTTTCGTTTATCGGGTGGAAAGTTGGAAAATCATGCACTCTGCTTGACAGCTAAACTCAAAGGTTGCTTTTAGCTGTGCGCCACCGTCAACATCGGTGATTTCGCTGCTGATTTTAGCGGGTTCACTTTCGGCATCGTGTGCTTTTTGGGTCAAATATGCCAAGGCTTCTTCTGCTTGCGCTTTTTCGGCATACACTTGCTCAAAATGCACTGAACAGTCTTCGTTGTCGATGATCGTACCCACATCCACGCAACAACACACTTTACTCTCTTCGGCTTTACATCCTTTCTTGCTCATGGTCTTTCCTTTCATCAGTTAAATAAAATTGTGTTCTATTTTAACACACTTCAAGCCAAAATCTGCCAATTTTGTTATTTAAATAGGAGACTTTTATTAGTAAACTGGAGTTAATATCACATTTATAAACAAAAATCAGTAAAAAGGCTTGCCCTTAACTGATCGCTTGTTTACAATCAACCGCACTTTTACTTCAAATCGGCGACATTGTCGTCCAACTTAACGCATTTAGGACAAATTATGCTTAAATTAACTAAATTGACCCAAGCTATATTAGGCGCCACGTTGACGGTTTCCACCTCCAGTGCATTAGCAGCTGCTTTCCAGCTCAGTGAAATCTCCACCTCTGGTCTGGGTCGCGCCTATGCAGGTGATGCTGCGGTGGCAGATAATGCCTCTGCACTGGCCACCAACCCTGCGCTAATGACCCAATTCCAACGCCCTGAATTCTCCCTCGGTGGCATTTATGTACGCCCTGATGTGAACCTGACAGGTCAAGTGGATCAAATCAAAGACCCACGCAATGGTCAGGTTATTCCGCAGAAATTACCAAAAGGCTATAAAGGACTACCTGCCGATTATACCCTTTACAACAACAATGCCGATCACAGCGATATTGCCAAAAGTGCGGTTATTCCAAATCTTTACTATGTACATCCCGTCAATCCTAATGTAATGTTCGGGGGCGGTATTAATGTTAACTATGGGCTGGCAACTGAATTTGATGATCAATACTCCGCTGGTTTTTTTGCAGGAAAAACTGACCTAACTGCTGTGAACTTCAATCTTAGCACAGCATTTCGTATTGATCGCCACTGGAGCTTAGGGGCAGGATTTAATGCTGTATACGCCGATGCGTTAATTGAACGCCACCTCGGTGCAATTGGTGAAGCAGCACAAAATGCAGCGAAATTGCAGCGCCAAATATCACCATTAAACAAAGGCGTGGTCGCTGCGCGCTTAAAAGGCAAAGAATGGGGATTTGGGTATAACTTAGGTGTGACCTACGAATTTAATGAAAATAACCGCTTAGGCCTTGCCTATCACTCACCAGTGGATATTGATTTTAACGGTGACTTCTCAAGCGATTTACCTGTTCCTGTTGGCACCAATGGTACGGTTATTCCAGGCCAATTAACACTAAATTTACCTGCTTATTGGGAGCTTTCAGGCTGGCATAAACTCACCGAAAAATTGGCGTTAAGTTATAGCTATAAATACACCCAATGGAGCCACTTTAAAGAGCTGTACGCTACAGGTGAAAATGGCTCACAACTATTCAAAAAACCTGAAAACTTTAAAAATGCTAGCCGTTTTGCCGTCGGCGTGAGCTATGATATTGATCCAAAACTAACGCTACGTGGCGGTTTGGCCTACGACCAAAGCCCAATGCAAGAGGGTTATTACTCCATCTCCATTCCAGATGCCGACCGCACTTGGATCGCACTGGGTGCAACCTATCGCTTTACGCCAAACTTGAGCTTAGATGCAGGCTATGCGCACTTGATTGCCAAAGACAACACGTTTGTTGAAACCGATCATCAAACAGGTTCAAAAGCAACTTTTAGTTCAAAATCCACCGCCGATCTCTTTGGCCTTGCTTTGAACTACCGTTTTTAATTACCAAAGTGCGGTGCAAATACCCAAAAACCCTACGCCATGCGTAGGGTTTTCTTTTAACAAAAGCACAGACAAAAAAGCTATCACCTGCGTGATAGCTTTTCTATTTAGTATGTTACAGCCATCGGCTTATTCTACCACTAAAGTACGACAAGTATTGGTGTTGCCTGCAGCCAGTTCGTCACCTTGAGTGAGCAGCACTAAGTCACCTGTCACCAAATAGCCTTTGTCTTTCAATAAGGCAATCGCACTTTTGGCGCCTTCTACGGTACGACTGATTTCTTCACAGAAAACGGGGGTAACGCCACGATAAAGGCTACATAGGTTGAGTGCCTCTTGATTGCGTGAAAGCGCAAAAATTGGCAAGCCGGAGCTAATACGTGACATCAAAAGTGCGGTGCGACCAGAGCTTGTCATCGCAATCAGTGCGCGCACACCGTCAAGGTGGTTCGCAGCATACATTGCCGACATTGCAACAGATTCTTCAATGCTATTAAACGTCATATCCATGCGGTGGCGAGAAACATTGATGCTCGGCATTTTTTCAGCCCCTAAGCACACTTTCGCCATCGCTGCAACGGTCTCAGATGGGTATTGCCCAGCCGCGGTTTCTGCTGAAAGCATCACAGCGTCGGTACCGTCAAGCACAGCATTAGCCACATCCATCACTTCCGCACGGGTTGGCATTGGGTTGCTGATCATCGATTCCATCATTTGTGTTGCGGTGATCACCACGCGGTTTAAACGGCGAGAGCGACGGATCAATTTTTTCTGCACCCCAACCAACTCTGGGTCACCAATTTCAACCCCCAAATCCCCACGCGCCACCATAATGACATCAGAGGCTAAAATAATGTCATCCATGGCCTCAACGGTGGCAACAGCTTCTGCACGTTCCACTTTTGCCACGATTTTGGCATTCAAACCTGCCTCTTTCGCCAATTGACGTGCATAGTGCAAATCAGCACCGTTACGCGGGAAAGACACCGCCAAATAATCCACGCCGATTTTCGCTGCGGTGATAATGTCCGCTTTGTCTTTTGGGGTTAACGCGTCAGCAGAGAGGCCACCGCCGAGTTTGTTGATGCCTTTATTGTTAGACAGCGGGCCGCCAACAGTCACTTCGGTGAAAACTTTATTGCCTTCTGTGCTGAGCACTTTCAATTGCACGCGACCGTCGTCGAGCAATAAGATATCGCCTGGCACCACGTCTTTTGGTAATTCTTTATAATCCAAACCAACCGCACTTTGATTGCCTTCACCTTTTGGCAAATCCGCATCAAGGGTAAATTTATCCCCAATATTTAAGAAAATTTTACCATCTTTAAACGTCGATACACGGATTTTTGGTCCTTGCAAATCGCCCAAAATCGCGACTTGTTTGCCTAATTTTTTTGCCACCGCACGCACTTGCTCTGCGCGTTGAATATGATCTTCAGGTGTGCCGTGGGAAAAGTTCATTCGCACTACATTCGCCCCTGCCGCAATAATCTTCTCAAGATTATTATCACGGTCAGTTGCCGGGCCCATAGTGCAAACAATTTTTGTTCTTCTTAGTCTTCTCGACATCCTTATACCCCTAAAAATGGTTAATTTGATAAATGACACCGGTGCCTAAGCACGCGAATATTTTAAAATTCTCGCCATTATACGCTGATTTTAAAATTAGATCGAGATCACAATCTGAGAAATTTATGCCTACACAACGTGCGATTGTTCCCAAAAGGACATGAATATGTGCGATCATAGTAAAAATTCTGATGCAAAACCAAGGAGGCTACTATGCGAATTTTTATCATGCGCCACGGCGAAGCGGAAATTATGGCGGCCTCAGACTCGCAGCGTAACCTTACACCTTATGGGCAAAAGCAAGCCGTTGAGCAAGGTCTGTGGCTAAGTGAGGCGGCCAATCATATCGATAAAGTGCTGGTTAGCCCCTATTATCGCGCCATGCAAACCTATGATAAGCTCGCTCATCAAACGCAAACGGCCCTGCCAAATGAAATCGAAACTTGGGATGCCCTCACCCCTTATGGTAACGCTTCACTGGTATTAGATTATTTGCACACCTTACTTGATAATGGTATAAAAAATGTACTAATTGTTTCTCATTTGCCTTTTGTGGAAGACTTGGTAACCGCACTTTGCGGCTGCCCGCAGCAAGTGGGCTTTAGCACCGCAACCATCGCCGAAATTGAGTGGGATGGCGACACAGGTGAGTTTATTTGCAGTAATCGCGTGAATATTTAATCAATACAAAGTGCGGTTTAACCGCACTTTTTTAGCATTTAACTAGTGCAAAAAAACGAAATAGAGCGCAATAGCCACAATAAAGCGATAAATTGCAAAAGGAATGAAGGTGATGTGAGTGATCAAATTGAGAAAGACTTTAATCGCCAACATCGCCACTGCAAACGCCACCACAAAGCCCACCGCAAACATCGGAATATCAGCGCTGGTGAGAAAATTGAGGCTTTTGTATAAATCTAATACGGTGGCGCCCATCATCATAGGCACGGCTAAAATAAAAGAATATTCCGCAGCCGCTTGTCTCCCTACGCCCATCAATAAACCGCCCGAAATGGTCGCCCCTGAGCGAGAAAACCCTGGTGAGAGCGCAAGGCATTGAAATAATCCAATAGCAAAAGCCTGTTTGTACGAAATTTGATCCACAGTGTGCGCTTGCACCTGTGAGCGCAGTTTTTCTGCAATAATGAGCAAAATACCGCCAGCAATCAGCGAAAAAATCACATTTTGAATGTTAAACCACGATTTGATCGTGTGGTGAAACGCCAGCCCTAACACTACAGCTGGAATCATACCCAAAATAATGTGGGTTAGGCGCAGCTGCGCGTGATCAGGTGCAGGCGGTTTGCCAAAGTGAATGCCAATCAGGCCAAACATTTTGCGCCAAAACACTACCACCACGGCCAAAATTGAGCCGAGTTGGATAATCACCTCAAAAGTTGCCGCTTTGTCACCCGTGAAATTCAAAAAATAGCCCGCAATAATCATGTGCCCTGTGGAAGAAACTGGCAAAAACTCGGTCAAGCCCTCCACAATCCCTAAAATCGCGGCAATCAATAATTCAGACATGCTCACTCCCGTTACGCATTTTCAATATTAAACGTCAGCACATTGCGAATTTCTTTCTCGCCCAGTGCAATCATCAGCAAACGATCCACCCCCAACGCCACACCAGAACACTGCGGCATGCCATTGCGCAATGCCGAGATAAAGCGTTGGTCGATTGCCCGCTCAGGCAACCCAAGGGCTATGCGCTGTTTATTATCACGCTCAAAGCGTTGGATTTGCTCTTGCGCGTCAGTCAATTCATTAAACCCATTGGCAAGCTCTAACCCTTTAAAATAAAACTCAAAGCGCTCTGCTACACGGTGATCTTCTGAGCTAATTTGCGCCAAAGCCGCTTGTGTCGTTGGGAAATGGTACACTGCCACGGGGCATTCTAGCCCAATTTTCGGCTCCACCAACATGGTGAAGAGAAATTGCAGCAGCCCATCGCGGCTTTGGTTTTCTGCGTCCATCAGCCCATGCTCTTGTGCTTTTTTCACCAAGTGCGGTTTTTCTGCTGAAAGTGGGTCAAGCCCTACGCATTCTTGGAAAATAAACTGATAGCTAACACTTTCCGCAGGCTTGCAGTCCAAAATTTGTTGCAGCAAATCATCGACTTCATTAATCAAACGGAACATATCAAAGTGCGGTCGATACCACTCCAACATGGTAAATTCAGGGTTATGGTGCGCGCCACTCTCTTCATTGCGGAACACTTTGCTGATTTGGAAAATAGGACCGCTGCCGGCGGCCAGCAAACGTTTCATATGGTACTCTGGGCTGGTGGCAAGATAGAGCATTTTATCGCCGTCGGCAAAAGGTGCGGTGTAGCGACTTTCAAACACGCTCAAATGCACATCAGTGACAGCATATTCGCTTAAAATAGGGGTTTCCACTTCCAGCAAGCCACGATCGGTGAAAAAGCTACGCAACTCCGCGAGCAATTTTGCGCGCGCAAGAATGTTTTTCATTGGCGCACTTGGCTGCCATTGTTGTTGTAAAATCATATCAACCTGCTTTATATCAAATTGTGGGCATTCTAGCGATTATTAACAAAACACTCAATTGATTTTGCGTCAACCGCACTTTACCCTTTTTCAAAAGGGCACCTAATACCATACTATTTGAGTAAGTTATTATCCCATCACGCTTTTTTGAGTTAGATCACGAAATGAAACCTTTTTGGCGCAATTTAGAAAAAAGTAATTAATTTGTTATCAAAAAGGTGGCAAAATGACCTCAATCAAATTGAGTTATCTTAACAATTATTACTTTTTGTATTTTAAATCATTACTTTTTACTCACATTTCGCGTGGAGGACATCGTGCAAACCGTTAATGTCGATATTGCAATTGTTGGTGCTGGTGGGGGTGGCTTGCGTGCTGCAATCGCAGCTGCAGAAGCTAACCCAAACCTAAAAATTGCATTAATTTCAAAAGTTTACCCTATGCGCAGCCACACTGTGGCCGCAGAAGGCGGTGCCGCAGCTGTCATTAAGTCTGAAGACAGTTATGAAAAACACTTTCACGACACCGTTGCTGGTGGTGACTGGTTGTGTGAACAAGATGTCGTAGAATATTTTGTTGAACACTCACCAATTGAAATGACCCAACTCGAACGCTGGGGCTGCCCTTGGAGCCGCCGTCAAGACGGCGAGGTGAATGTGCGCCGTTTTGGTGGAATGAAAATTGAACGTACTTGGTTTGCCGCTGACAAAACGGGCTTCCATTTGCTGCACACCTTGTTCCAAACCTCTATCCAATTCCCGCAAATTATTCGCTACGATGAGCACTTTGTGCTGGATATTTTAACTGATGACGGCCATGCTCGTGGTGTAGTTGCGATGAATATGATGGAAGGCACATTGGTGCAAATCAACGCCAATGCCGTTGTTATTGCAACGGGTGGTGGCTGCCGCGCATTCCGCTTCAACACAAACGGTGGTATCGTAACAGGCGATGGCTTGTCTATGGCATACCGTCACGGCGTACCATTGCGCGATATGGAATTTGTGCAATATCACCCAACAGGGTTACCGAATACAGGAATTTTGATGACCGAAGGTTGCCGTGGTGAAGGCGGTATTTTGGTCAATAAAGATGGCTACCGTTATCTACAAGACTACGGTCTTGGCCCTGAAACGCCAATTGGTAAACCTGAAAACAAATATATGGAATTAGGTCCGCGTGACAAAGTCTCTCAAGCGTTCTGGCAGGAATGGCGCAAAGGTAACACCCTTAAAACAGCCAAGGGTGTAGATGTAGTGCATCTTGACCTACGTCACCTCGGTGAAAAATATTTACACGAACGTTTGCCATTTATCTGTGAATTGGCGAAAGCCTACGAAGGCGTAGATCCTGCAAAAGCACCAATTCCTGTTCGCCCGGTAGTACACTACACCATGGGTGGGATTGAAGTTGATCAACAAGCTGAAACCCGTATTAAAGGCTTATTTGCTGTCGGTGAGTGTGCCTCTTCTGGTTTGCATGGCGCCAACCGTTTAGGTTCAAACTCACTTGCAGAACTTGTGGTTCTCGGTAAAGTGGCGGGTGAAAACGCCGCCAAACGTGCAGCCGAAAGCAGCCAAGCTAATAGTGCGGCTATTGATGCGCAAGCTCGCGATGTGGTCGGTCGTCTTAATGCGTTGCTTGAACAAGAAGGCAACGAAAGTTGGTCACACATTCGTGATGAAATGGGCGATGCGATGGAAGAAGGCTGTGGTATCTACCGCACCGAAGAATCTATGCAAAAAACTGTCGATAAAATTGCTGAACTCAAAGAGCGCTTTAAAAAAATTCGCATCTCTGACCGCTCAAGTGTGTTTAACACCGATATTTTATACACCATTGAGCTGGGCACGATCTTAGATGTTGCACAGTCAATTTCCTCTTCTGCTATTGCTCGTAAAGAATCGCGTGGTGCACACCAACGTTTAGACTACACTGAACGTGATGATGTCAATTACCTCAAACATACGCTTGCCTATTACAATGCAGACGGCGCACCAACCATTGAATACAGTGATGTGAAGATCACGAAATCACAACCAGCAAAACGTGTGTATGGTGCAGAAGCTGAAGCAGCAGAAGCAGCTGAGAAAGCAGCTAAGGCAAACAAGGAGTAAACTATGGGTCAAGCAAATAAAATTATGAAAGTCGAAATTCTGCGCTACAACCCAGAAGTCGATAATGAACCTTATTTGAAAGCCTATGATGTGCCTTATGATGATCAAACCTCGCTGCTTGACGCACTCGGCTACATCAAAGACAAACTGGAGCCAGAACTATCTTATCGCTGGTCTTGCCGGATGGCCATTTGTGGCTCATGTGGCATGATGGTCAATAACCGCCCGAGCTTAGCCTGTAAAACGTTTTTGCGTGATTACAGTGGCTTTATGCGCATTGAACCATTAGCAAACTTCCCAATTGAGCGGGATTTGGTGGTGGATTTAAGCCACTTTATCGAAAGTTTAGAATCCATCAAACCGTATATCATCGGCAACCAAACGCCACCAGGACAACGGGCTAAACAAACCCCAGCACAGTTGGAAAAATACCGCACTTTCTCTATGTGCATCAACTGTGGGCTTTGTTATGCTGCCTGCCCACAATTTGGGTTAAACCCTGAATTCGTCGGCCCTGCCGTGTTGACATTGGCTCATCGTTACAACCTTGATAACCGCGACCACGGAAAAGCGGAGCGGATGAAAATTATCAACGGTAAAAACGGGGTATGGACATGTACTTTCGTTGGCTTTTGCTCTGAAGTCTGTCCGAAACACGTTGACCCAGCGGCTGCGGTAAACCAAGGCAAAGTCGAGTCGTCCAAAGACTACGTTATCGCAATGCTGAAACCGCAAAAGTAAGGAGGGGCGAATGAATACTACTACAACATCAAAACGTAAAAAATACGTCCGCGAAGTGAAACCAACTTGGTGGAAACGATTGGATTTTTACAAATTCTACATGGTGCGTGAGGCCACTGCCTTGCCAACCATTTGGTTTTGCATTGTACTGCTCTACGGCTTTATTTGCTTGGGCAACGGCACCTTCACCACCAACTTTGTGGGCTTTTTGAAAAATCCATTGGTGATTATCCTCAACGTGATCACCCTCGCAGGCGTGGTGTTTAACACGGTCACTTGGTTTGGCTTAACACCAAAAGCATTAAACCTGATCTACAAGAATGAGCGCGTGCCACAAATGTGGATTCGTATGTTGATGTGGGCCATCACCCTGCTTGTGTCCCTCGTTACTCTTATTCTTGTATACATTTAAGGAGGATACGATGAATCAATCACCAAAACGTTCCAACGAGCCTGTAGTTTGGCTACTCTTTGGTACAGGCGGCACCGTCAGTGCCATCGTATTCCCTGTATTGGCTCTAATTTTGCTCTTTTTATATCCACTTGGCTTAGTCAGCCCTGAAAATATGGTGGCATTTGCCCACAGTTTTTTAGGCAAGCTAATTTTACTGGTCGTGGCAATCTTCCCAATGTGGTGTGGCATGCACCGTGTTCACCACGGCTTGCACGATTTCAAAGTACATTTGCCAGCCAGCGGCGTGATCTTCTACGGCTTGGCCGCACTTTACTCTGTGATCACCTTCTTTGCGGTCATCAACATCTAACCGCCAAATAACAAAAAACCCTTGGTATTTCCAAGGGTTTTTTATCTCTCGCATTAGCGAATCACGCTGACACTTTTCACTTGCGCATACAGGCGCATACCCACACGTAAATCCAGCTCTGCCAACGCCCACGGTGTAATCAGCGCGCTGAAGGTCAAGCCCTCGGTATGGAGTATAACCTCAATTTCATGACTATTGTGTTTATCAATCGCGCTGACTTGGCAGGCTAACACATTACGCACTGAGCTATTTTTGGCTGGCTCCAAAGAGAGCGTGACATCACTGGCAAAAACGCACACTCGCACTGGCTCACCCACTTTTTTATCCGTTTTTCGAATCCACAGTTGTTGACCAGCAAAATCCAGCCCAGTCATCGGGAATTGCTGATGGTGCAACAACACTGGCAAGCTGAAAACCGCACTTTGCTTGGTTTCGTTCTTCCACGGCAAAAAGTGCTTACTTTGCCAAATGGTTTCTAATTTATCATACGCCAACACCTTGCCGTCATCCATCAAAATCACCTGTTGCGCCAAACGTAACAACTCTTCAAGGCTGTGGCTAACATATAAAATAGGAATCTCAATCTCTTTCGTCAAGCGATCTAGGTAATCTAATAACTCTTGCTTACGAGGTAAATCCAGTGCAGCAAGTGGCTCGTCCATCAGTAACAAATCTGGCTGTGTAAACAACGCACGGCCAATCGCTACACGTTGTTTTTCCCCACCAGAGAGTGTAAGTGGATAACGATTCAGTAGCGACTCAATGCCCAGCAGTGAAACAATTTCATCAAAATTTTGCACTTGCTGTTTGTTCATGCCGTAATGCAAATTACCACGCACCGTATAGTGCGGAAAAAGTCGTGCATCTTGAAACACATACCCAACTTTGCGCCGCTCAGGCGGCAAATACACGCCACGGCGTTTATCCACCAGTGTTTTACCATTGAGCAAAATATAGCCATCATCAGGTTTGGTTAAACCGCTCACTAGGTTAATCAAAGAAGATTTTCCGCTACCCGAAAGTCCAAAAAGTGCGGTTACACCACGATTAGGCACTTGTACATCAACTTCTAATGCCATTGCGCCAAGTTGTTTTTTAACACTAATTTCCAGCATCGCGTTGTCCTAATTTGTATTTTGCCTTACGCGCGAGCCATTCTGATAAAATTAATGAAATCAAGGCGATGATAATGGCGATCACACACAAACGTGCCGCCGCACTTTCCATGCCTGGGGTTTCAATCAAAGAATACATCGCCAGTGGAATGGTTTGCGTTTCACCAATAATGTTGGAAACAAATGTGATCGTGGCACCAAATTCACCCAATGAACGGGCAAACCCGAGCACAACGCCCGCCAAAATCCCTGAAAACGACAACGGCAACGTAATCGAAAAAAAGACTCGCCATGGGCTTGCCCCGAGTGTGCGCGCGGCTTGTTCTAATTTTGGATCCACATTTTCCAATGCTAGACGGATAGAACGCACCACCAGTGGGAATGCCACCACCGCAGACGCCACCACTGCCCCACGCCAGCTAAAAGCAAAGGTCAACCCAAACCATTGATACAAATAATGCCCGATCACACCGTTGCGACCCAATCCTACCAATAATAAATAGCCAATCACCACCGGCGGTAACACTAATGGCAAGTGAATGATTCCATTGAGTAAATTCTTGCCTGGAAAATCATAACGCGCCAAAAGCCACGCGAGAAAAATCGCCAATGGCAAGCTACACAGCATGGCCAGTAACGCCACGCGCAAGCTCAGCTTGACCGCTGAAAGCTCAACTGGAGAGAGAGTGAAATACGAAATTAAAGCGTCCAAGTGCACCGCCTGTTAGATAAAAATAAAGTGCGGTCAGACCGCACTTTGATCACTATCACATGTCATTATTTAACGCTGAAACCATATTTAGTTAAGGTTTCTTTTCCTTTTTCTGAACCCAAGAAGTTCATAAAGTCTTGCGCTGTTTTGCTGTCATGATCTTTCACAATCGCAGCTGGATATTCAATTGCGTTATAAGCACTTTGTGGGAAGATGCCAACAACTTGCACTTTATCGCTTTCCGCCGCATCGGTGGCATAAACAATACCCAACGGTGATTCACCGCGTTCAACTAACGCTAACGCTGCACGCACATTGGCAGCACGAGCTAATTTGCTTTCCACTTTACCCCAAAGATCGAGGTTAGTCAGTGCAGTTTTAGCGTAGTTACCAGCTGGCACATGATCGGGATCACCAACGGCCAAGAAACGTTCACCTAAATAGCTCACCCATTCAGGTTTAGCTGGGTTAAATTTAACGTCGCCTGCCGATTTTGGCGCAATCAACACCAATGTGTTACCCGCGATGGTTTTACGTGAATCGTTTACGATTTTGTCGTTTTCTTCTAAGAAATTCATCCATTTTTGATTAGCAGACACAAAGATGTCAGCGGGTGCGCCTTCATTAATTTGGCGAGCCACAACCGATGATGAGGCAAAAGAGAACACCACATCAGTATCTTTATTGTCTTTTTTGAATTGCTCACCGATGTCTTGCAACACATTGGTCATTGACGCCGCGGCAAAAACGGTTAACTTCTCTTGCGCAAGGCCAGGCAAGGCAACAGCTAATGCACTTAACACGAGTAATGTTTTTTTGATATTTTTTAACATAGATACCTCTAATGTGAATGGAAAACGTTATATAAACCTCTATATAATGATATAAAAATAAGCCTATGGCAAGGCAGATTTTTATTTTAGAATAATAACCACGAGTATAGGGGGATATATGGCCAACAACGCAATTGAAATTGATTTAAGCATCAAACTACAGCAACAGGTTTTTGTTGACCCACGACGCATTGCGCTACTGAAAAATATTGATGCTTGCGGATCGATTTCACAAGCCGCCAAGCTGATTAATATCAGTTACAAAACTGCTTGGGATAGCCTTAATGCGATGGAAGCGGTTAGCCCAAAACCTTTATTATTGCGTAACACTGGTGGCAAAGAAGGCGGTGGTACACAACTGACGGATTACGCCAAGCGTGTACTTAAACTCTACACCTTGTTGGAGCAATCGCAACAACGTGCCTTTAGCATTTTGCAAGATGAATCCATTCCACTCACCAGCTTGTTGGCAGCAACGGCCCGCTTTGGGTTGCAAAGCAGTGCGCGCAATCAGCTTTTCGGGCAAGTGGAAAACATCGAAATCCACAACCTGAAATGCAATGTTAGCCTGAAAGTCATCGGCTTTGAACAGCCTATCGTCGCCAGCATTACACAAGCCAGCCGTCAACGCCTCAATATTCACCTTGGGCAAGAGCTGCTTATGATGTTTAAAGCACCGTGGATCACTTTGTCGCGCACACCGCGCGAGCAACTCAACACTTTTCAAGGTCAAGTGAAAAGTGTTATGACCTTGCAAGATACCCAAGAGGTACTGTTGACTATAAATCGCTTAGTTTTATGCGCCTCTTTGCTTGATAGTGAACCTTTTAACGAAGGGGAAGCGGTTTATTTCACCATCGATCCCGAAAAGATCATTTTACTAGCGCTTTAATACAACAACACTAAACCAAAACTCACCACTAGCCCTGGCGCGAATGGCAATACGCTAGGGCATGGTCGCTTACATAATACGCTTATCGCTACCACCGCCAGCGTCAACACGCTTGCCCACAGTAAAACATGCGGTAAACATACACTCGGCAAAAAACACGCCTGTGCGCACAAAAGATAGCAATCGCCCTCACCAAATACACAGCGTTGATAAATCCAACGACTCACATCAGCGATCACCAAACTAAGCAACATGGCAAACAGCACACTTTCACATAATTGTGCGGGAGTAAGGCCAAGCCCAAACCGCACTTTAAGCAATCCGATCAAAGCCAACAACACGCAATTGAGAGAAGAAAGTAAATGGTAACGCCAATCAGTGAGCGCAATATGCAACAGTAGCCACAGCATCGCCACGTTCAACCCGTAAGCCAGCAGGCTGGCACTTTTCCACCAGCACAGCACACTTGCCATCGCCCCCAAAGTTGCATACAGCCTCCTTGCACACGACGGGAAAGGTGCAAGGTGCTGCGCAGAAGGCAGCGAGAAATGCGCATCAAGCATCTCACATTCAGCCTGCAACAGGCGATTAATATGCTCAGGGAAACGCTGAAGTGCGTGCTGCAATGCCACACCTGCCAGTGCGCCAAGCAAAAGTGCGGTCAAAATCATCCCAACATGGCTCCCATATTGAAAATCGGCAGATAAAGCCCCAACATCACGCCGCCTATCATCGCGCCAATCAGCAGCATTAACATCGGTTCCAGCAATTGCGAGAGCAAATCAAGTTTGTGGTTGAGTGCGCGGCGATGCGCATCGCTCATCTGCGCAAGCATAACCCCTAGCGCATTGCTTTGTTCTGCAATGTGTAGCATGCTTTGCTCCTGCTGAGAAAACAGTGTGCTGCCTACGCTTTGCGAAAAGCGATACCCTTGTGCGAGCAGTTGCTGGCAATGCACCAACGCATGGTGCTGCACCACATTGCTTTTTTGCTTGGCTAAAATATCCACCGCCTGCACCAGTGTAAGCCCTGCGTTGAGCATCAGGCTTAAATTTTGGCTCAGCTGCAACCTTGCTTGCGCCTGCATAATGGCACCCACCACTGGCAGCTTGAGCCACAATCGAGTGAACCACGCACGCACAGTGTCATTTTTCCGTATCTGCCATTTTATTCCCACCACGCCCAGTATTAACACCCCAACTGCCATCATCCCATACGTTTGCGCTAGGCGTGAAAGATCGAGCAGCCATACAGTAAAGTGCGGTAAGGTTTGGTGATTTTGTTGATACATTTCACCAAACACTGGCACCACAAATAGCAACAGTAGCAATGCCAACACAAACGAAATCACAAACACCAAGGTTGGGTAAAATGCCATTTTTTGCAGTTTCTGACGTAAGGCCATCTGTTCACTTTTCGCGCGTGCTATGCGAGTGAGTATTTCTGGCAATGTGCCTGTCTGTTCACCGATGGAAATCAATTCCCGCTCTTGTGCACTGAAAACATGACGATGCTCTGCCAACGCCTGAGACAAATGATACCCCAGCGCGAGCTTTTGCAAAATTGTCTCCAGCCATGCAAAGAGTGCTTTGTGGCGCGTGTTGTGTTGAATCAGCTCAATGGCTTGCGAAATAGGCACCTTCGCCTGGCTCAACATCGCCAATTGTTGACAAAAGTGTAACACATCAGCCGAAGTCAGTTTGCGTGGCAAACGCCAGTTGCGCTGTAGTTTCACGTCAAACACACCTGCGTTAGCTAGACGAAGTTGCGCTTGTGCCTTGTTCGGCGCGAGAATAATCCCCTTTTGCGCAATGCCTAAGCTAGACACGCCCTGCCAGTGAAACTCAATCACCGCGCCCTCCCTAGCACTCGCACTAATTCTCGGTGATCCGTGATGCCTGACCGCACTTTCGCTTCACCACTAGCATACAGCGTGGTGTAGTCTAACTGATAATTTTCTTTGTCATCACGGGTGAGAAATTGGTAAATGCCAACCCGCCCTTGATAACCCTCATGACAATCTTGACAGCCTGAACTATGACATGAACAACGACGGCGTAATAACCGTTGGGCAATCACCAACAAAAGACTTGAGGTGATTTCATGGCGGGCAATGCCAAGCTGGCCTAAACGCTCAATGGCTGAGCGAGCATCATTGGTGTGCAGCGTGGATAACACAAGATGCCCTGTTTGTGCTGCTCGCAGCGCCATTTTCGCGCTCGCCTCATCACGAATTTCCCCCAACATAATGATGTCAGGATCTTGGCGCAAAAAGGTGCGCAGTAACTGATCAAAGGTTAGCCCGATAGCAGGGTTAATCTGCGTTTGCACAATGCCATCAAGGGTGATTTCGATAGGATCCTCTGCCGTTAAAATATGCTTTTCAGGGCTGTTAAGCGAAGCCAACGCACTGTAAAGCGTAATGCTCTTACCACTGCCAGTAGGCCCGGTGACCAAAATCAAGCCCTGTGGCTGGCTAAGCGCGTGGCTCAACATTCGCACCTGTTCATCATTCATGCCGAGCGCCGTAAAATCTAGGGCTATGGGTTCATTGTGTTGTAAACGCAACACCGCTTTTTCCCCCAAATGGGTTGGCATTACCGACAAGCGAAAATCGAGCTTATCGTTATAACGCGTGGTGAAATGAAAGGCGCCATCTTGTGGCAAGCGCGTTTCACTGATGTCCAAACTGGCAAGTAATTTCAAACGAGAAAGCACCCTAGGCGCCAGCGTAGGCGAAATGCGCTGCACAAAACGCAACACGCCATCCACTCGAAACCGCACTTTTAAGCCATGCTCGTTGGGTTCAAAATGTAAATCGGAGGCTTTTTGTTTCAACGCTTGATCAAAGATCTCTTGCAACAAGGCAATCACAGGTTCATCGTCTTCACGCTCCTCGCGGGCTTGCAGCGGCGCTCGCTGATAAAGCTGCTGGCTATAATCTTGCTCATTGCGCGGCATATCATTAAGGGCTTTCAAGGCTTCACTCAGTTCTGCTTTTGCCAATATGACAGGCTCCACTATTTTGTGACGCAAAAACGCAAACACCTCGCAGGCGTTGAGATTATCCAAACTTTCTACACCAAGGTAGAGATGGCTTTGCGTTTCTTTTAGAGGCAGTGCGAAATACCGCATCAATAACGCACGTTCCTGCTTATTTCGCGCCCATAAATCTGGTGCAATAGTAAACTCACCGTCTTGCACGCTTGAAATACGATAACTCACACGCCCCCCTTAACAATTAACCTGCGTTGCAAAAACCCGCTGGAAAGAGTGAAGTATCCTCCCCTGCGCAACGCACAGACCAAGAAATCTCCCCACTATCAGATTTGCTCGGCGTCATGGTATAACTATAGCCATTTAGCACAGCCTTACCTTCCACCGTAATCACACCCGCTGACGTGGTAATGCTTTTCGTATATTTCACTGAGTTATCGCTGCTATAATCCTTATTCTGCCCCACACCATTAGATTGTGCGTTGCATTGGCTTGCTTCCAGATTATATAAACACAGCTCCACATCACTGCGATACGGGCTTGCCGCCTGCAGCATCTCAGAAAGCGCAGCTTTTTTGGTGTAATTTTGATACGCTGGCACCGCAATGGTCGCCAACACGGCAATAATGGCAATAACAATCATCAATTCAATCAAAGTAAAGCCAGGTTTAACGCGATTTTTAACAAGTGTTTGCATAGTGTTTCCTTCTCATTGAAATCAATCGAAAGTGATTGACCCCATAACCATGACAAAGCACAATAAAGAGATCCACAACCTGTTATAGATTTCAGAACGATGATCGCAAAATTCACTCAACAACCCTGCGAAATTGACCACGGCTGGCTAAAAAATGTCCGCCGCATTCCCTCACCGCACTTTGATGAGCGCCCCAACCCAAATGACATCAGCTTGCTCGTTATTCATTACATCAGCTTGCCGCCCGATGAATTTGGAGGGCACTTTATTGATGATTTTTTCCAAGGAAAGCTCCCACGCCACGCGCACCCCTACTTTGCTGAAATTGCTGACATGCGCGTCTCCGCACACTGCCTCATCGACCGTCAAGGGTGCATCACGCAATACGTCAATTTTCACGATCGCGCATGGCACGCAGGCGTCTCCTGCTTTCAAGGACGAGAAAAATGTAACGATTATGCCATCGGCATTGAACTAGAAGGCTCCAACAACCACCCCTTCACCCCCGCACAATACAACACCCTAAGCCACCTCACCGCACTTTTACAACGCACCTACCCCAACATCACCCACGACAGAATCGTCGGCCACTGCCACATCGCCCCCGAAAGAAAAATCGACCCCGGCCAATTTTTCCACTGGCAGTATTTTCAGCAATTGCTGCTAAAAAACCAAACATGAATATAAGTAAGACTACATTTTAGACGCATGGTAAATGGATAAGAGATTGTGATTTAAACGTGTTTTAACTGCACTTTTGTGCTATAATTTTGCTAATTTTTGACGGTCCTATGTTGGGAAATTTCCATGAGTGAATTTGCAAAAGATATAACCCCTATTAACATTGAAGAAGAGATGAAGTCTTCTTACCTTGACTATGCGATGTCAGTGATTGTTGGGCGTGCATTGCCTGATGTGCGTGACGGATTGAAGCCTGTGCATCGCCGTGTTTTGTTTGCCATGGGTGTGGGTGGGAACGATTATAATAAGCCCTATCGCAAATCTGCTCGTATTGTCGGGGATGTGATTGGTAAGTATCATCCGCATGGTGACAGTGCTGTTTATGACACTTTAGTGCGTATGGCGCAGCCGTTTTCTTTGCGTTATCCACTCGTTGATGGGCAGGGAAATTTCGGTTCTGTTGATGGCGACTCTCCAGCGGCAATGCGTTATACCGAAGCAAGAATGAGTAAAATGGCGCACTCTCTGCTCGCCGATCTGGACAAAGAGACGGTGGACTTTGTACCGAACTATGATGGCTCTGAGCAGATTCCCGAGGTGTTGCCAACCCGTGTGCCGAATTTGTTAGTCAATGGTTCAAGTGGGATCGCGGTTGGTATGGCGACCAATATTCCGCCACATAATTTAGGTGAAGTGATCAGTGGCTGTTTAGCTTATATCGATGACAATCACATCACGATTGATGAATTAATGACTCATATTCCTGGCCCTGATTTCCCAACCGCAGCGATCATTAACGGGCGCAAAGGGATTGAAGACGCTTATAAAACTGGGCGTGGCAAAATTTACGTGCGCGCCAAAGCAGAAGTGGAAACCGACAGCAAAGGGCGTGAAACCATCATCGTGCACGAAATTCCCTATCAAGTAAATAAAGCACGTTTGATCGAAAAAATTGCCGACTTAGTCAAAGAGAAAAAAGTGGAAGGCATCAGCGGCTTGCGTGATGAGTCCGACAAAGACGGTATGCGCATTGTAATTGAAATCAAGCGTGATGCTGTCGGTGAAGTGGTGCTCAATAACCTCTATTCACTCACCCAATTACAAGTAACTTTTGGGATCAATATTGTTGCATTGCACCACGGCCAGCCGAAACTGCTTAACCTAAAAGAATTAATTGAAGCCTTTGTGTTACACCGCCGTGAAGTGGTCACTCGTCGCACAGTCTATGAACTGCGCAAAGCGCGTGAGCGCGCCCATATTTTAGAAGGCCTTGCGATTGCTCTCGCAAATATCGACCCTGTGATTGAGCTTATTCGCAAGGCACCAACCCCACAAGAGGCGAAAACCGCACTTTTAGCACAACCTTGGGAGCTTGGCAATGTGCGTGACATGCTAGCCGCTGCGGGTGTTAACGCAGCCCGCCCTGAAGATTTGGCTGAGCAATATGGCATTCGTGATGATCAATATTATTTGACCGAAGTGCAGGCTCAGGCCATTTTGGATTTGCGGTTGCAAAAACTCACTGGTCTTGAGCACGACAAATTATTAGACGAATATAAAGCATTGCTTGACACCATTGGTGAATTGCTGAAAATTTTAAACAGCCCAGCGCGTTTGATGGAAGTGATCCGCGAAGAGTTGGAAGAAATCAAAAATCAATTCAACGACCAACGTCGCACCGAAATCACCGCCAGCTCGGCTGACATCAATTTAGAAGATTTGATTGCGCAAGAAGATGTGGTGGTTACCCTTTCTCATGAAGGTTATGTGAAGTATCAACCTCTTTCTGACTACGAGGCCCAACGCCGTGGCGGCAAAGGCAAGTCCGCCACAAAAATGAAAGAAGAAGATTTTATCGAGCGCTTGCTAGTGGCCAACACCCACGACACCATTTTGTGCTTCTCCAGCCGTGGTCGGCTCTATTGGCTGCGGGTGTTCCAGCTGCCGCAGGCCAGCCGTGGCGCTCGTGGCCGCCCAATTGTCAACATTTTGCCACTCCAGCAAGACGAGCGCATCACCGCCATCTTGCCAGTGGGTGAATACGAAGAAAACAAATTTGTCTTTATGGCCACCGCCAGCGGTACGGTCAAGAAAACCGCGCTGACCGAGTTCAGCCGTCCGCGCGCCAGTGGCTTGATCGCCATTAACTTGCGTGACAATGACGAGCTGATCGGGGTTGACATCACCGACGGGGAAAATGAAATTATGCTCTTCTCTTCTCAAGGGCGTGTAGTGCGCTTCCACGAAGAGGCGGTGCGCGCCATGGGCCGCACTGCAACAGGTGTGCGCGGGATTAAACTGGCGTTAACCAACGACATCAGCGATGATGAGTCCGATAATGACGATGGCAGCGATGATAACACCGAGCTGGATCTGAACATCGATAAAGTCGTCTCCCTCGTGGTGCCGAAAAACGACGGCGCGATTTTGACCGCCACTGAAAACGGCTACGGCAAACGCACCGTATTATCAGAATACCCTGCAAAATCCCGCAATACTAAAGGCGTTATCTCCATCAAGGTGAGCGAGCGCAATGGCAAAGTGGTGGCCGCTGTGCAGGTGGAAGAGGCTGACCAAATTATGCTGATCACCGACGCTGGCACCCTAGTACGTACACGGGTAAGCGAAGTGAGCACTGTGGGGCGCAACACGCAAGGCGTACGGCTGATCCGCACCATTGAGGGCGAAAATGTGGTCGGGCTTGAGCGCATTTGTGACCTTGATGATGAAGACGAAAGTGCGGTCGAGCCAACACCAGCCGCTGAGGAATAACTCCCCGCACTTGATAAAATGCACCTTTGTATCCAACCACTTAATATGAGAAAAAAATAAAAGTTAGGGATTAAGTTGGAGAATGCGGGAATAAGTGGGAGAAAATACCGATAAAACGGGGCTTGAGAAAACTCAGCCCCTTTTTTGTGCCATAAAAAAATGAGAATTGAAAGTGAGAAAAATTTTGGCCGAAACGTGAAAATAACCGATTTAAATGAGAAACATTCAGGCGCTTTAAAATGCGTTAAAATAGCGTTTAGAAATCTCGGTAACCCCGAACAACTTGGCCAATCACCTGCAGCTCATCAGCTTCATCACTCGTTAATGTGATTGGAGGATAGTCATTATTATCACTAATTAATTGAATATTATCAAAATTTACTCTAACTTTCTTCACCCACATAGATCCTTGATGTTGAAGCACAAATATTTTTCCTTCTCTCAAATCTGTTTTAGCCCTATCTACAATAATATCTTGTCCATCTTGTAATGTAGGCTCCATGCTATCGCCATCAACCTTAAACATAGCACAATCTTGGGCTTTCAATCTGCGGTTATGTAACCAGTTTGATTCCACAGCAACTTTATCTGCTTCATAGTAATCATTATTGATGGCTCCAAAACCTGCAGAAATCAGGAACTCTCGAAAATCATCAATATATACAACGTCCTCATTAGAATCGTCACTATCTGAGGATCCTATTGCTTGCTGCTGAGATTTACCAGTAGCTAGCCAGTCTATTGAAACATTTGCCACTTCAGAAATCTTAATAAGATTTGTTCTTGTAGGATCAGCTTCTCCCTCAGCCCATCTTTTTAGTGATGGCTGCGACACCCCGACTGCTCTTGCAAATTCACTATAGTTGCCATTAAAGCGTTCTTGAACAATTTTCGACATTCGCTCAGCAAAGAGGTTGTCGTAAATGTTTGGCTTTCCCATCTTTTACCCTTATAAAAAAGTTATGTTTTACTGTAAAAGTTTATTTATGCTATTGAAAGATAAGTTTTTAACTAAAAACAAACAAAAAAGTTGTATAAATAAACTTTTACTATTGACTGATTTTAACTTTTACTGTTTAATATACTCAAACAATATAGCAATTAGGTGTAGTAAATGAGCGTATCAAACAACGTTAAAAAAACCGCAGTAAGCGATTGGCATCGTGCGGATATTGTTGCCGCCCTAAAAAAACAAGGGTGGACTTTACGGGCTTTAGCAAAACACTCGAATTTAAGTTATAGCACGATTCGTTCTGCGTTAGATAAGCCCTATCCTAAAGTGGAGCGAATCATTGCGAGTGCAATTGGCATACCACCAGAACATATTTGGGCGGCTCGTTTTGCACAACGAAATTATCGTTCTCCATTAGTCAATAGATTTACATCATAAACAACTTTTACGATGAAAGAAACCCATAGGAGCTGTTTATGAGAAAGAAAATGTTAAAAACGTTCTATTCTTCGACAGAGATCGCAAACTTAAAACTCAAAAATGCCCCCCATTCAGCTAAGAATGTCATAGAAAAAGCGAAAAGAGAAGGTTGGGAATATCGTAAACGTTTAGGGCGAGGAGGCGGACTTGAATATTCCCTGATCAGTATGCCACAGCTACTTCAAAATGAAATTATTTTTGCTCAAACACAGAAAGTAATGCAAAAAGTAGCTGATCATGCCCAACAAAATAACCCACAACAGATTAACTACCTTCCAGAGGTTGTTTGGGCGCCATTTGATAAAGCCAATGATCGCCAAAAAGCGGTCGCACAAAGCCGTTTGGTATTGGTGTCTGCGGTGGCTGATTTGGTCGATAACGGTTTGAAGTTAATGGATGCCATTGCCTATGTTGCCAACCAACACGGTGAAACGGTCGGCACGATCAAACGCTGGTTTTACAAAGTGAAAAAGTTCGAACGCACTGACTGGCTGCCATTGTTGCTGGATAAAAAAGCCACGGCGCACAAAGGCAAAGAAGCTGAATTTACGCCAGAGGCTTGGGAAGCCTTTAAAACAGATTATTTCCGCAATGAACGACCACAATTTGGCAGCTGTTATGAGCGGTTAAAACGTGCGGCAAAAGAGCAAGGCTGGACTATTCCATCCGCATCTAGTGTGAAACGAAAAATTGAACGTGAAATTCCACTCGTGCAGCGTGTTTTCTTGCGTGACGGTGAGTATGCGTTAAGTCAATTTTATCCAAGTCAAGTGCGGTCTGTTGAAGCCATTCAGGCGTTGGAATGGATCAACGGTGATGGCTATCAACACAACGTGTTTGTGCGTTGGCACAACGGTGAGGTGGTTCGCCCGAAAACTTGGCTTTGGCAAGATGTGCGCACTCGCAAAATTTTGGCGTATCGCACCGATTTAAGTGAGAACTCCGACACCATTCGCCTGAGTTTGATGGATTTGGTGTGGAAATACGGCATCCCTCGCAAATGCACCATCGATAACACCCGAGCAGCAGCTAACAAATGGATGACTGGAGGCGTGAAAAACCGCTATCGCTTCAAAGTGAAAGAGGACGAAGTCACAGGGATTATTCCACTGCTAGGTATTGAGCTGTTTTGGACATCAATCCAATTTGGCAAAGGTCACGGACAGGCAAAACCGATTGAGCGTGCATTTTCACACGGTGGTTTGGGTGAATTAGTGGATAAACACCCAAGTTTGGCTGGTTTTTATGCGGGCGAAAATGTTTACAACAAACCTGATAACTACAACGGCGGTAAAGATGGTGTGGACTACGCCACCTTTATCCTCGCGCTTGAAGATGGTATCCGCACGTTTAACGAACGCCAAGGAAGAGAAACCGAAATCTGCCAAGGTGTTTACAGCTTTGAGCAGGTGTTTGCACGAGATTATGCCAACGCCACTATTCGCCGAGCTAGTGCCGAACAAATGCGCCTGCTGATGTTGATGAGTGAGGCGGTGAGCTTGAAAAAAGACGGCACATTTGAGCTGGATGCAGGTGGCAAAGTGCATAACAGACGCAATCGCTATCTCTGTGCCGACCTCATTGGCTCATTGCATAAACGTGTTGTGGTGAAATTCGACCCGCAAGATTTGCACAACACCGTGTGGGTTTACAGCCTTGATGGTGTATTCCTCGGTGAGGCTATCTGTCAAGAGCGTGTTGCCTTTGGTGATAAAGCCGCAGGGCGTGAACACGACAAGGCTCGCAAACAGTTTGTGAAAGGCGAAAAAATCAAAGCGAAAGCGCAGTTGACCATGACAGTGCAAGAGGCTGCTCGCTACCAACCAGAGCTGGATGAGCAAGACCCGCCAGAGCCAAAAATCATTGAATTAATTCAAACCTACGGCAACACACAAAAGAAAGTGCAGGTGCCACTGGATGAAGATGAAGAAAGTGAATTTGAACAAAACTGGGCCAAAGGGCTGGCGCTGTTGAAGCAAGAAAAAGGCCTTTAAAGCACGTTTAAATCATCATTTAAAAGGAATGACGTATGACATTAATTGAGCAACTTAAACACATTATTGAAAGCAATGGGCTAACACAAGCCAAAGTGGCAAAAGAGCTAGGATTTACTAGTGCGGTGCTTAGTGCCTACATCAACGGCAAATACTCTGGCAATAATCAAACTGTTGAACAGGCCATTCGGGCGTGGATAGAAAATCGTGCGAAAAAAGCCCAAGTTTTTGTGGAGGCACCTCAATTCATAGAAACCAATACAGCCAAAGGCATTTGGCAGGTGTTAGATATGAGTAAATTGCTCTCTACGATGGTGACCATCTTTGGTGCCAGTGGTGTGGGCAAAACACAATCTGCACGTGAATATGCCAAACGCAACAGCAATGTGTGGATGATTACCGCAAGCCCAGCACGCGCCACATTAAGCAGTATTTTATATGAAATGGCTCTCGAACTTGGCATCAACGATGCCCCACGACGCAAAGATAAACTCTCTCGTTTAATCGTGAAAAAGCTCACTGGCACTGCTGGCCTGATGATCATTGATGAAGCAGACCACCTTCCCTACGACGCACTGGAAGAAATTCGCATTATTCAAGAGGAAACCAATATCGGCTTTGCCTTGATTGGTAACGATAAAGTGTACACCCGCATTCAAGGTGGTGTTAATCAAGCCCATGAATATGCCCGATTATGGTCGCGCATTGGTAAGCACAAAAGCGTAAAAAAATGCACCAAAAACGACATCAAAGCGATTGCTACAGCATGGCAATTAGATACGCAAGATAAAGATCTGATGAAAGTGCTTTATGACATCGGTGGTGCAGCGGGTGGTTTGCGTGCCCTGACACAGTACCTACGGCTAGCAGGTATTTCTGCGAAAGGTAACGGCACAACGATTACCCTTGATTTGATTATGCAAGCGCAAGCACAGATGCAAGGCGCAAATTAGGTAATGGAGGTCATTATGCAAAGCCTAGAAATGAGATTGCTACGCCAAGGAATCCGAATTTTGGCATCAAAAGATGGGCGATTCCCTTGCCTTGTTGTGTTAACCAAACGCGTAAAACGGGGGTGAGCCATGAAGATTAGCCTGAAATATTTACTTTCTGCCACCTTACTGGCGGGTGTACTGGGCGGTGGTTGCCAAGACCGCGTGAGTGAGGCCAGTGAGCCTTGTGCAGATAACGATATTGCCTGTTGGCAACGCTGGGCGAATGAGGAGTGGAAAGCCGAGCACGGCGAATTTCAACCCGACTTAACACCCGAGCAGGAAGCGTGGCTATTTAAGCACTACCCAGATACTGATTTTCACGATGATGTTACTAATGATTAAGGAGTAAAAAATGAAAAAAACAAGCAAAGTGCGGTTAAAAGGTGATATCTACACAGTGCGTTACCAAACCCGAGAAGAAGTTGAGGTGGCCATTAAAAAAATCGGCGACCTACAGCGCGAGCTATTGCGCCAAGCTACCTTGCAAAATGATGAATTGGCGGCAGTGACAGAACGCTTTGCACCCATTTTGCAGGAGTTGGAAGAGAAAATTAAACCGATGCAAAGTGCGGTGCAAGCCTGGTGTGAGAGCCACCGTGATGAGCTCACCAACAAAGGCAAAACCAAAACAGGTAGCTTTAACACTGGTGAAGTGCAATGGCGGCAACGGCCACCATCCATTGTTATTCGTGGCAAAGATAAAGTCATTGAGGCATTAAAACGGCTGGGCTTGGTGCAATTTATTCGCACCAAAGAAGACGTCAACAAAGATGCCATGTTAGATGCGCCAGACATCGCGGCCACCGTGAGCGGTGTCACCGTCAAGCAAGGAGAAGAAGACTTTGTCATTAAGCCTTTTGAGCAGGAGGTGAAGTAATGTCGTATCAATCAAAACAACACAGTCGTCCTAGTCGCCCTGAAACCAGTATTGATCAATTAGCCCAAACGTTGCAATTGCTCGAAACGGCCAAGGACTTACTGCTGAGTGGCGACCGACAAGAAACCTCACGCATGATCCGCATTGCCAAGAGTGACCTTTTGCGCTGTGAATGCCTGTTACGCCAAGAACAAAGTGAGGGCGCACGTTATGTCTAGTGATAAAAAAACCTATCTAGTCCGCGCTCGATGCTTGGTTGAATTTGCCGTGCAAGCCGATGACATTGAAAACGTGCCTGCTGTTACAGATAACTACGACTGCACCGTGCTCGGTGCATTACCAGCGTCAATTTTAGAAGTGGATGATGTTGTTGAAGTGGAGGAACAGTGATGGGGGCAGGTGACGTTGTTTTACTGCTCGGCTTCATGGCATTTGGTGCTTTTATTGCTTGGCTAACACACCGCAGTTAAAGCCTATTTACAGCCTTTTAAATGTCGTTTAAAGGGCTGAATAATGGGTTTTTAATCAACAAAAATGAGGAATCAATATGCAAAAAGTATTAACGCAAGTTGAGCGCGGTTCAATCTGGGTTTCAATGGACAGTGCAGATGACTGCTTGGACGATAGTTTAAAAATATGGGATAGATATATCACTGGTAAAGTTCAACAAGAATATGAACAGTATAAAGAATATCTCCTTAAGCATGGCTACGATATAAAAAAATTTGATTGCTGTGTTTCTCCTTTGGATACATTGGAAAATATTGTTACGAACTTACAAGAAGCAGAACACTATATTAAACGTGTCAAACCGATTTTGAAAAAGCTAATACGAGCAAATCGCAAATGCCCAGAACAAACGTTGCAAGAAGTGATGTGGCAGTTGCCAGATGATGAGAAATAAAGCCCATTTACCGCACTTTGGCAACAGAGTGCGGAGTAATGGGTTTTAACCAAGTTTAGGAGTAACAGACAATGAAATGTAAGTGCCCTGCGTGCGGGGCGGTGATGTCGTTAGATGTGCTGTTGCAACATGATGCTGCCAGTGAAGCGGTGATGACAGCATTGTCTATCGACCCGCACTTTGGAAAGGCAGCTGTGCGCTATTTGGGGCTATTTCGGCCACAAAAGTCGGCCTTGACGGCTGACCGCTTGGCAAAATTGCTCGGTGAATTGCTGCCAATGGTGCAAGCACAGCGCATTGAACGCAATGGACAAGTGTTTGACGCCCCACTGGCGTGCTGGGTTGATAGCCTCAATGTGGTGTTAGGAAATCGTCACAGCTTGAGTCTGCCGCTGAAATCCCACGGCTATTTGCTGGAGGTGATGAGTAAATGGCAAGGCAAAAGTGAAGTGTTGGCCACTCCCGTGCAAAATGCACCGCGCTTGTCCAGCAAAACGGGGCAAGCCTTGCAACATTTAGCGGAGTTTGCCAATGAGTAATAAAAACTGGCTCAACGCCACCATTGCCCAAGGGCTCGGCGGACTGATATTACTGCGCTTGCCCAATCAACCGCCCGAAGAGCTGATTAAGAAAACGGCAAAAGTGTGGGTGATAGCGTTGGAAAACGTCAAACTCTATGGCGGGTGGAATGAGGAAGACGACAAATGGCGCATTGAAAAAGGCTTTCAGTGCCTTTATGCCGAGTGTGATCGTTTCCCAGTCCCTAAAATGCTGATTGATCGCATGCCAAAACGAAAAGCCGTCGAGGCATTGCCTGCACCAGAGTTAAGCGATGAACAAGTTGCACGTAATTTGGCGCGATTAGCGAAGATAAAACGCTTAGTTAAGCCACCTTATCGTACAACGGGGAGAAAACATGCACAGTCGAAATAAATTAATTCAGCTTATTCACATCGCCAAGCAGCAGCTGATGATTGATGAAATGAGCTACCGCACTTTGCTTGAGCGCATTTCAGGTAAAAAAAGTGCTAAAGCATTGACCGTATCTGAACTTGAAAAAGTGCTGCATGAACTCAAGCAGAAAGGCTTTAAAGTGCGGTCAAGCCGTAAACATTCCCCTAGTACACAACGCGGTCGAGTAAAAAGTAATATTGCACATAAGATCCGTGCACTTTGGATTCAAATGCACCGAGACAACATTGTGCGAGATGGTAGTGAAGCGGCATTAAATCAATTTGTTCGCGGCATGGTTAACCCTAGCCTCGAAGCACAAGGTAAACCTATCGTATTAAATGTGGCCTCTCTAGATGATCAGTGGGCAACAATGGTTTTAGAGCGGTTGAAACAGTGGCAAAAACGTCATAGTAAATAGGAGGTATTATGGTTGAGCGAGATGAATTTGATATTTTTGAAGAAAAAGCTCCTGAAATCTTGACTGATTTGGCCAAGCACGTTGAGGAAGAATTGGCTAAACAAATGCCGCTGGCCAATGCTCGCCAAGTCGGCATTGATGTGGCTCGTCGGATTTCTCAGGCTTGGGGTGGATCAGTGATCTACATGCCACGAGGCATACTGTTTAAATTAAGTGAACGTGATATCCAAATTTGGCGTGATTTTACAGGTAATAACCACCAAGCATTGGCGAGAAAATATGGTGTATCCGAACAATGGGTCTATCAAATCGTTAAAAAAATGCGTAAGGAAGAAATTGACCGCCTCCAGCCTGATCTCTTTGGCAAGAAAAAAGCATAAAAGTCTTTAAAGCTCTTTAATATTAATCTTTAAAGCAATTTTTTAAACTCCTTTAATAGAAAAAGGAGTTTTTTTATGTCTCAAATTAACAAAATTGTGATCCACTGTTCTGCCACTCGAAATGGCCACCGCATGGGCTATGACAACCATACCGCAGCTGAAATCATCGACGGCTGGCACGCCAAACGCGGATTCAAGCGACAAGCAGTCAATTTATCCGTCAACCCTCACTTAAAACATATCGGTTATCACTACGTTATTGACACCGATGGTTATCTTGAAACAGGGCGAGCCATTGGTGAGATTGGCGCACATGTCAAAGGTCACAATAAAGGCTCAATTGGTATCTGCCTCGTGGGTGGCATTGATGACAACGGTAATGCTCATGGTGAGTTTACTGCGCAGCAATGGCAGACATTAACCTCATTATTGCAATCTTTAGCAGAAGAGTGCCCGAATGCCAAATTATACGGCCATCGTGATCTCTCCCAAGACCTGAATGGTGACGGCAAAATCACACCGAATGAATGGACGAAACAGTGCCCTTGCTTTGATGTACTGGAGTGGATGGACAATGGTGCAGGAGTTAATTTCGATCATCTCTATCAAGGAAATCCATCATGAGATATTTATTTGCGTGCACCTGTGTTGCCTGTGCGGCATACCTGCTCGGTGCTAATAATGGCTACTGGGGTTGGTTTTTATTGGTGGGCTTTTTAGCCGTATGTTGAGGAGGAGTAATGAAATTAACGCAACTCATTACCAACACCGATGGTCGCACCAGCACCACAGGCTTTATCCAAGTGTTTAGCTGGGTTGTGCTGACAGGCGCATTTCTCTATGGCGTGTGGGCGGATAAAAGCTATGTGTCTGACTGGTTTTGGTACTACGCCGCTGTGTGCGTGTTTGGCTCCCCTGCCTCCAAGGGGGTGGTAACTATGTTGAAAGAACGCGCAAGCAAACAAGGAGATCAGGGATGAATTTAGAACTCATTGGTGGTCTTGTTGTATTGGTAGTTAGCGTAATTGCCTATTTGAAAGTTAAAAACCATATACAAAAACGCCTACTTGCAGAAAAAGAGCAGGAAATCATTAAAGAACGGACGAAAGCCGCAGCCCTTGCCAAGGAGTTAGATAATGCACAACAACGCAAAAAAATTAACGAGGCCAGCGCTCGTCTTGATGCTGATGGTGTTGACGAGCAGTTGCACACCCACGGCTACTTCCGTGACTAGTGTCAGCGGTTGCAGTGCCTTTGGGCTAATTTATCCTAGTCGTCAAGACAGTGAAGGAACGAAACGCCAGGTACTAAACCACAATTTAACGTATGAAAAAGTTTGCCGTACCACAAATAGCGAGCAATAAGTTGAGTGAACAGCAAGGAGGCTAAATGGATATTATTGATGTTGTGCTCAAACATTGGGGCATTATTTTGAGTTTTGCCGGTTTTGTAGGCTTTGTCGTGCGGCTCACGATGGATTCAAAGTATCTCAAACGTGAGGAAATCCACCCACTAAAAACGACCATTAACGACAACGCACACCGTGTTGATAAGGTCGAAATGGAACTCAAAAATTTGCCCAATGCCACTGATTTAGCTGAGTTGCGAGTATTGATTATGCAAATGACAGGCAAATCCGAAGCTATTGCTACCGAAGTGCGTGGCTTGTCTCATCAGGTTCAATTGTTGTTAGAGAAGGAATTAAAGAATGGATAAGTTTAGCATTTTTGCACAAGACCAACGCCTTGTTTTATTACGCTCACTGGCTGATGCGGGCAACGATGCCAACGAGTCTATTTTACAAGATTGTTTAGATAACTATGGTCATCGTATTAGCCGTGAGCAAGTACGTTCCCATTTGTTGTGGTTGCAAGAGCAAGGCTGTGTGCGCCTTGATGATATTGCAGGGCTTTTTGTTGCCCACCTCACTGCTCGCGGTTGGGATGTAGCGCAAGGACGAACTGAAGTCTACGGGATTAAAAAGCCCCGCCCACGTGACTAATGAGCAGCTATAAAGTGTATTAAAACGGCATTTAAGGACGGTTTAAATGGACAAAAAGCCAACGCGTGGACGTGCAAGCAAAGTGGATTTATTGCCACCGTCAATTAAAACACAATTGGCAATGATGTTGCGAGACAAGCAATTTTCACAGGCTCAAATCCTAGAAGAAATAAATGATTTAATTCGCGATTGTGGCCTACCTGATGAGGCGTTGTTGTCTCGTACAGGGCTGAATCGTTATGCCTCTCGTATGGAAAAGCTCGGTGCCAAAATCCGTGAAAGCCGTGAAGTGGCTGACATTTGGACAAAACAGCTCGGCGAGATGCCACAAAATGACATCGGCCGACTGTTGATGGAATTTGTTAAAACTCTCGCATTTGAAACCTCAATGACATTAAGCGAGGGAGACAAAGCTGTCTCACCAAAAGTGCTTGGTCAGCTTGCCCTAGTAGCGCAGCGCATTGAGGCGGCACAAAGTGTTAACTATAAGCGTGAAAAAGAAATTCGCCAAGATGTGATTGAACAAGCCGCCAAAGCGGTAGAAGAGGCAGGAAAACAAGCAGGCACAAACTTAGATCACGTGGCAAAAATGGTGAAGGCAGTTTATGGGCTTGAATAAAACAGTACTATTTGCCTATCAGAAACGTTGGCTCAATGATAAAAGCCGATTCAAGGTGGCCATGTTCGCGCGTCAAACAGGCAAAACATTCACAACAACGTTGGAGATTGTCAACGATTGCCTTGAGGCGGAATTAAAAGGCGAACGCACACGCTGGGTGATTTTATCCCGAGGAGAGCGCCAAGCTAAAGAAGCCATCAACGAGGGCGTGAAACGCCATCTTGAGGCCATTGGTATTGTAGCCAACTACGCCGAAGTACCTTTTAGCCCAACCGTCAACGCACTTGAGGTGGTCTTTCCAAATGGCTCTAAAATCACGGCACTGCCTGCCAACCCCGACACTGCACGGGGTTTTTCAGCCAATGTCTTTTTGGATGAGTTTGCCTTTCACGCCGACAGTCGAGAAATCTGGAAAGCCCTATTCCCAGTCATCTCCGCAGGTTGGAAATTGCGCGTGGTGTCCACGCCCAACGGCAAGGGCAACAAGTTTTATGAACTGATGACCGACGAGGACAACACACAGTGGTCTCGCCACCGTGTCGATATTTATCAAGCGGTGGCTGATGGCCTGCCACGGGATATTGATGCACTACGTCAAGGCCTCAATGATGACGACGCCTGGGCGCAAGAATTTGAACTCAAATGGCTTGATGAGGAAACAAGCTGGCTCTCTTATGACTTAATCGACAGTGTAGAGCACGCACAAGCGGGCAAGAGAGAGCTTTATCAGGGTGGGCCATGTTTTGTCGGTATGGATATTGCCCTTAGAGGTGACTTGACGGTGATTTGGGTGCTGGAATTGGTCGGTGATGTGTATTGGACGCGGGAGATTATTACCCTCAAGCGAACCAAGCTGCGCCACCAACTCGACGAATTAAACCGCGTATTCCAAACCTATCGTGTCATTGCCTGCAACCTTGACCAAACCGGTATGGGTGAAAAGATGGTGGAAGATGCGCAACACCAACATGGTGCAACGCGTGTGCGCGGCGTGCTATTTAATGTGGCGAGTAAATTAACCATGGCAACCATTGGTAAAAATGCGTTTGAAGATAAAAAACTCCGCATCCCACAAGGTGACAATGCCCTACGCGCCGATTTACACAAGCTCAAAAAAATCACTGGCTCAACGGGCCAGCCCCGTTTTGTGGCAGAGAGTGATAGTCAAGGTCACGCCGACCGCACTTGGGCATGCTTTTTGGCTTTGTTGGCCGCTGATGATGCCGTATTGCAACCGGTTAAAGCCCATAGCCGCAAAACCAGAGCCAGCCTTAGCATGACAAAAGGATATTAAGCATGAAGAAGCAAGATTTGGTCAATATTATCGCCACCCGCGCACAGGCCACTGACTATTGGTCGTTTCTCCATTATTTGCCCAATCCAGACCCCGTATTGAAAAAAATGGGCAAAGATATTTCGGTTTATCGTGAGCTCCTCTCTGATAGTCACGTTGCGGGCTGTGTCCGCCGACGTAAAGCGGCAGTCAAAGGGCTGGAATGGCGCATCACACCAACAGGCAACGCACAAGTCGATGAGCAACTGTGGGCGATTATGGAGCGTCTACCGCTGATCCCGATTATTTCTCAAATTCTCGATGCGCCTTTATTCGGCTACCAAGTATTGGAAATTAGCTGGCAGCTTAGCGGTGGTCAACTATTACCAGTTGATGTGGTTGGCAAACCACAAGAATGGTTTGTGTTTGATGAAAACAATCAGTTGCGATTGCGTACCAAAGATAATTTTATTGAAGGGCGCACGCTACCTGAAAAGAAATTCTTGCTTGCCACCCAAGAGGCCACCTACACCAACCCTTATGGCCGTGCGGATTTGGGGGCATGCTTTTGGGCAGCTACGTTCAAAAAAGGCGGGCTGAAATTTTGGCTAGAGTTTGTGGAAAAATATGGCTCGCCGTGGCTAGTCGGTAAGCATCCGCGTGAAACGCAACTCCATGAAATTGATGATTTACTCGACAGCATGGAGAAAATGCTCGGCACAGCCGTTGCCGCTATTCCTAATGATAGTTCGATTGAGTTACTTGAAAGTGGTAGTAAAGGCGGTTCTAGTCAAGTATTTGATGATTTTTTACGGTACTGTAAATCAGAAATTGCCATTGCCTTACTCGGACAAAATCAAACCACGGAGGCGGAGGCCAACCGTGCCAGTGCTATCGCAGGCTTGGAAGTCACCGAAGATATTCGTAATGATGATGCCGCACTGGTTGAGAATTGCTTAAGTCAGCTGCTGGCATGGATTTGTGAATTCAATTTCCATGTTGATACACTCCCACGCTTTGAGCTTTTTGAGCAAGAAAGCATTGATAAATTGCAAGCCGAGCGTGATGAAATCCTCGCCCGTATCGGCGTAAAATTTACACCACAATACATCAACCGCACTTACAACTTTGAAGAAGGTGATATTGACGTATCAGATGATCGCAGTCCAAATGATACGCAATTTAGTGAACGGATGCCCGACCGCCTGCTCGCCGACGGTATGATAGAACAACTTGAAGTTGAGGCTGAACCCGCGGTAGAAAATTGGCTGCAAGCCGTGCGCGATAAGCTCTCACAAGCGGAAAGTTTAGACGATTTTCGTGACCAGCTTGATAGCCTTATCCCAGAGCTTACGTTTAGTGAATACGCCGACGTGCTGGCATGGGCCAGTACCGCGTCCGAGTTAGCTGGACGCTACAGTGTGGAGCAGGAGCGTAAAAAATGACGGTCAAAAGCCCTTTTCGCTTTCAAGAGCAGGTGCATTACTTTGAGAAAAAGCTCAACTTGCCCACCAATAGCTACCTTGATGTGCTCGGCGACGAGCACGATTATTACTTTATGGTGGCAGGTGCTAATCGCAATGAGGTGCTGCTCGGCTTACGCAATGCTGTCGATGAGGCCATTTTAAATGGCGGCACGTTGGAAGAATTTCGTCAACGCTTTGATGACATTGTGGCCAAAACAGGTTGGCAATATAACGGCGGGCGCAACTGGCGCACGCGTATTATTTACGACACCAACGTTTATGCTGCCTACAATCGTGGGCGATTGAAACAGCACCTTGATTTGGCTGATGTGATGCCCTATTGGGAGTATCAGCACAACGCCAACGCGCACCCACGCCAATCCCATATCGATCTTGATGGCACTATTCGCCCCGCCAATGACCCGTTTTGGCGATATTATTACCCAGTCAAAGCCTACGGCTGCCACTGCACAGTGATCGCCCATGATGCCGACGACCTACAGACGATGGGTAAGCAAGTATCACCACCGGTCACTATTGAGTATGAAGCCAAGCACGTGGGTGTACGCACAGGCAACCCGCAGGTGGTGCATGTGCCCAAAGGCTATGATGCGGGCTTTAGGCCGCACGATTTCAACAACCTGACCGCCTCGCGCGTACACGATGTGGACAAGCTCTTGTTCAACAAGTTGCTCAACGCCGAGCCAAAACTGGCGAGCTTGTTGATTGATGACGTGCTGAAAAATCCTCGCGCGCTGAACTTGCTCAATCAATCCATGAAAGCGATGGTGGATACCGTGGCGTTGGAAAAAATTGCACGAGGCAATATGAAATACGTTGGCGTTATCCCTAAATCCGTCATCAGCAAGCTAGAGGCTCTCGACAAAGCACCCCAAAGTGCGGTCATCGCCGTGCGTGATGACGATGTGCTGCACGCCTTGCGCGAACACAAACAGCAAAAAGGGCTCAACCTGCCCGTGGAATTTTGGCAACAGCTGCCAGAGAAATTAAAGCACCCGCAGGCGATTTTACTCGACCATAAGCAAAAACAACCGACACTGCTGTTTATCTATCAAGCAGATAAAGGCAAAGTGGCGGTCAAAATGGATTATGAAGTGCGATTAAAAGATGAGCTCACTAAAAAGAAAGTGCTGACGAAGGTCAATCTTGTACGAACAGGGAGCTTTATTGGAGACAAACGCCAATGGGAAAGCTTAAAAGGATTTGAAATTTTATGGGGAAACTTGGATTAGTCGCCACAGTTCGCCTGATTCGAACAGGATAATACGGTAGTTGCCTAGCGTAACCTTTCCAGTAGGAAACCCCTGTGGCTTTATAAACTATACAACTGAACGATTTTTTAATCAATAGGAGATAACACATGACTAAATTAACAAAAGCCTCCGAAAAGACCTTTAAAGTAGAAAATGCGTTACCGTTGGCAAAAATTAACGTAATACGTGAGCAAATCAGTTTGAAATTACAAGCGAGTTATGACTTAGAAAAATCTCGTGTTTAATAATTTCAATAGCTTGTTCAGATGGTGAAATATCGTCAGACACTGTCCAAGTCTTGCTAGAGGTGGAGGCTCTTGCCATAAAATCGATCAATAAACCATTAATAGTTGCTCGTTGATTTGGCGTAAGCGATTTCCACGTTTCTTCAGTTTGCTGATCTAACGTGTACAAAAACATCACTGCTTCTTTTTCAGCATTAGGATCAAGGGGGAGCTGTTTTTCCCGCTCATTTAAAACAAGCCATTTTCGGGAATAAAATAAATCATAGATGCAAAACATCACATCAGTTCCTTGTAAGAACATGGCGTTTCCTTTTTAATCACGTTGAATTGGGTATTGTTGCATAGAAAATATTCTACAAAAATTAAGCAATTAGGAGAAGACAATGATTAAAATTGAACTCGACGATCATCATGTTAGCGAAAAGCTCAAGCACATTGTTGTGCAGTTAAAGCGACCGCGCAAACTCTATGGTGTACTCGGTGAGCAACTGAAAAAAATCCACAATAACCGCTTCAAGCAGGAAAAATCGCCTGATGGCGAAAAGTGGCAACCATTATCACCGCTCACTCGTCAAGTTAAAGGCAATGATCATATTTTAAAAGACAGCCACCAGCTGCGTAACACGTTGGCCTATAACTACAGTGATCAGGGGGTTGAGTTTGGTAGTGCATTAAAATATGCCCGCTTGCATCAATTTGGTGGCACGATTGTGCCGAAAAAAGCCAAACGCTTACGACTGGGCAAATCCAGTGTCTATGCTAAAAAAGTCACGATTCCTGCCCGTCCATGGTTAGGTATCAGCAAACAAGATGAACCCCTATTGTTACGCAAGGCACATCGTGTGTTAGAGAGCCAAATTCAGCAGGTTTTAAAATAGCCCCTAAAATGCGCACAGGCGCATTTTGTTTTTTATTAGGATAATGGCTCGCCTGAAATTATTTTAACGCACAGTGCGCCATTTTAACGGCATTTTAACGGGGTTATGTTTTATAGATTGAGCTCGTTTATTTTCTTGTTAATGAAATTCTTTAAAGTACTTTAAAATCTTTTCCCCCACCACTTCGCTATGCTTACCCCAATAGAGCAACAGCGAGGTATCTATGCACGCCATTGAAATTTTTCGCGCTGGCACACGCCAAGACGCTAACGGCAATTTGGTCACCATCTCCGTTGATGACCTGCGCACCATTGCCGCCAATTACAAACCCGAGTTTCACGAAGCGCCGATTGTCATTGGCCATCCAAAGCATGACAACCCGGCCTATGGCTGGATTAAAGGTTTAACCGTTGACGGCGATGTTCTGAAAGCCGAGACCCAGCAAGTGGACAGCCAGTTTGCGGAAATGGTTCGCAATGGTCGTTATAAGAAAGTGTCTGCCTCATTTTATCTTCCTCATTCCAGTGCTAACCCAAAACCTGAGGGCTTTTATTTGCGCCATGTAGGGTTTCTCGGTGCCGCACCACCGGCGGTA
This sequence comes from Spirabiliibacterium pneumoniae, assembly GCF_014884995.1. Classification (GTDB taxonomy): domain Bacteria; phylum Pseudomonadota; class Gammaproteobacteria; order Enterobacterales; family Pasteurellaceae; genus Spirabiliibacterium; species Spirabiliibacterium pneumoniae. Next base: position 22,292 of record NZ_JABMII010000010.1, on the reverse strand, counting down.
AAAGGGATGCAAGACCCTGTGTTCAATGACAGTGAAAATGATTTCGTTGAATTTAGTGACTGGACACAAGCCTCGCTTTGGCAGCGATTACGAGATTTTTTTATCAGCAAGTTTGGCCTCGAGGCGGCAGATAATGTCATCCCTGCATGGCAAGTACAAAGTTTGACGGAAGAAGCGACACGCGAATCTATCCATGAAATCAATGCTGCCTCAGCGGTACCTGCTTTTTCAGAACCCGCCAATGCGCCAGAGCCGACCAATTCCCATTTACCTGATGAAAAACCACAAGGAGAAGTAGACATGTCTGAAACTGAAAAACAACGCCTTGCCGAGCTGGAGGCGGAAAATGCGCGCCTTAAAGCCGAACAAGCCAATGCCATGAAAGCACAACGCGAGGCTGAAAATGCTGAATTTGCGGAGAGTTTGGTTGCGGCAGGCAAACTGACACCGAAACAAAAAACGGAGGCTCTCGCCTTATTAAATGCAGATCATGCCAGCGCTGACTTTTCTGAAGCCGGCTTTAACGATCAATTAAAAGCCTTTTTAAGCCAATTGCCTAAAGTGGTTGAGTTTAACGAGGTGGCCACAGCAAAAACCGCAGCCAATGCGCCAGATGATAGCGTTGAATATGCCGAAGGCACAGATCCTAATTCGATTGAAGTCGATAAAAAAATCATGGCTTATATGTCAGAGCATAGCGTGGACTACACAGAAGCGTTCAATGCCATTTTCAATTCATAACCCCAAGGAGACACTATGTCAGCTTTAGATTTAAAAAAATTGCGTGTGCAAGACCCTGTATTGACCAAATTGGCCTACGGTTATCACAATAACGACCTCGTCGGCGATAGCCTGATGCCGATTGTTGAAATCGACAAAGAGGCGGGGAAAATCCCAACCTTTGGTCGCTTGGCCTTTCGTGTGCCTACTACTGTGCGCCAAGTGCGCGGCAAGTCCAACCGGTTAGAGCCTGAGGATATCGGCTCCATTGACGTGGCACTTGAAGAGCACGATTTGGAGTATGCCATCGACTATCGTGAAGACAATGAAGCTAGTTTCCCGCTGCGCCAATATGCTTTGAGCACCGTGCAAGATGTGATTGCTCTTGGACGTGAGAAAGAAATTGCCACCTTGGCACAAAACGAGGCGAACTATGAAAGCACCAATAAAGTGGTGTTAAGTGGTGAAAGCCAATTCGACCATGCGAATTCAAACCCGTTTAAAGTCATTGATGATGCTAAACACGCCATCAAACGCTCTATTGGTCATAAACCGAATGTGTGCGTGATTGCTGGTGATGTGTGGGAAATTCTCAAAGAGCACCCAAGCGTTATTGAGAAAGTGAAATATGTGCAAAAAGGTATCATCACCCCTGAAATTTTTGCCGGTCTGATTGATGTTGAAACCGTCAAAATTGGTGAGGCCGTCTATGAAGATTCCAGTTTATTAAAAGACATTTGGACTGACACCGTTGTACTGGCGTATGTACCAACCTCTAGCGATAAAAAAGGCACTGTCTATCAGCCAAGTTACGGCTACACCGTACGCCGCAAGGACGGCTTGTTTGTCGACACCTACGTCGAAAATGGCGGTAAATTAGAAGTGGTGCGTTGCACTGACATCTATAACCCGCACGTGCTGGGCAAAGTGGCAGGCTTCCTCATTAAAGACTGTTTAAAGAAAGGTTAATCACCCTTTAATCCGCATTTAAACACGCTTTAAATGCGGTCAACTGGAGAAAAATATGGACAAAAACACACTCACCCATGTCGTGACAGCGGCTATTGCCATTATGCATAACGGTAAACGTTATGAGCAAGGAGCTGAAATTGAATTAACCGCCCAAGAAGCCAGTGATCTTTCGCTATACGTTACGTTATCGCCACAGGAAAAATCCCGATTGGACGCACTTAAACAAGAAGAGGCTAAACGTCTTGAAGAGGAAGCCAAACGTGCGGCAAATGCACAAGCTGACACTGAGCAGGCGGATGATGTGGCAGAGAGCGCGGAAACGACAGCCAAGAAAAATAAAGGTAAAGGCAACAAAGGCAACAAGAACTCAGACGCAAAAGGTGATGAATAATGCGTTACATCTCGGCACAGGATTTAACGGAAGTCTTAAGCGAGCGCACGCTGATTGAATTATCAAACGATTCTTCAAGGGCTGCTACTGCTAATGAAGCGGTATTGGACAAGGCTTGTCAATACGCTGTTGAAACAGTGGATGGCTATTTGCGCGCACGTTATGTGCTCCCTTTGACCTCTGTGCCGACCCTTGTACGCAATATCTGCTTACATCTTGCTCGCTATTGGCTCTATTCTCGTCGACCTGACGGTAAGGGTTTTCCTGACAATGTCAAAGAAACCCACGCGCAGGCACTGAAAGATTTAGAGCGCATTCAAGCGGGTAAATTGCATCTTGGCCTGCCCGAGCGCGGCGTACAAGGTGATGACACGCAACCAAGTGTGCCTCGCTTTGTTGCCCGCGCTTCAGACAAGACAGATTTGACGGGGTATTAAATGAGTGCCACGCAACCGATTTTGGAGAGTATTCATGATCGTCTGGAAGCGCAATTGCCATCATTTACGGTAGAGCTTTTCCCCGATAATGTGGACGATTATTTTCTCAAGGATGAGCTTGGCGCGGTGTTGGTGCAATATGCTGGCTCAAAGTTTGAAACCGTGGGCAGTAGCGACATTATCCAACAAAGGCGCGTGGTGGCAGTGGCGTTGACCATTCTCGCTCGCAGTCAGCATGATGACAGCGGTGCTTTGGCCATGCTTGACCAAGTGCGATTGGCGGTGGTGGGCTTTCGTCCCACCAACTGCGAGGCCATTAGCCTCTTGAGTGAAGAGTTTGCAGGTGAAGCTAGTGGCATTTGGCAATACCAACTGTTGTTGCGTACCGAAACCTGGCAGGTAGAGAACCGTATTTGCGAGGACAAGCCTGGTCTTATTCATGTGCATGCGCGACGTCCGCATGACCCACTTAACCCCGATTTAAAAGCAAAACACAACCCATAAGGAGACAATAGATGGCTTTTCATCATGGTAGTGAAACAAAACGCGTAACAGGTGGTTCTGTTGCGGTTGAAACCGTTGATGGTGCGATTATTGGCATCATTGGCACCGCACCGATTGGGGCGGTCAATCAATTAACCCTTTGCCAAACCAAAAAAGACTTTGCCCAGTTTGGCACACTCCTCGGTCAAGGCTACACCCTGCCAGATGCATTTGATATTTTAGCGCGTTACAAAGCGGGACTTGTGTATGTGGTCAATGTGCTTGATCCAAGCAAGCATAAAACCGAGGTACAGGATGAGTCATTGACGGTTGATCCAACCACGCTCATCGCCAATACCAGCAAGCCTGGACTGTTGACATTGACTGTTAAGGCCGATAGCTCGCCGCTGACTGAAAACGAGGACTATAGTATCGATATGCAAACTGGTGAGATTCGCTTTAAAGCAAGCAAATCCAACCTCACCGCCACGTTCACCTACGCCGACCCTAGCAAAGTCACGGAAGACGACATCAAAGGGGGCGTTGAATCAAGTACCGGCGCACGCAAAGGCTTTGAGTTAATGCGTGATGGCTTTAACTTGTTTGGTGCAGATGCCAAGGTGTTGATTTGTCCTGAGTATGACAAAACCGCCAGCTGCGCGGCTGCCTTGCAAGTGTTGGCGGAGCAACTGGGGGCGGTGGCGTATGTGCAATTACCAAAAGGTACAACATTGTCCAAAGCCATTGAAGGACGTGGGCCGTTGGGGTCCATTAACGCCAAAGCGAGCTCTGAGCGGGTACGTCATTTTTACCCTTATGCGCTTGGTATGAGCAAAAACCTTGAAAGCCTTGCTGCCCATGCAGCGGGCCTGCGCATGAAAGTCGATGTGGAGCACGGTTACTGGTATAGCACCTCCAATCGTGAATTGTTGGGTGTGATTGGCATGGAAGTGCCGCTCACTGCACGCATCGACGACTTGCAAAGCGAAACCAACCGCCTCAATGCGGTGGGTATTACCACCATTTTCAACAGTTTTGGTACAGGCTTTCGTTTGTGGGGCAACCGCTCAAGCTGCTACCCAACTGTGACGCACATCATCAACTTTGAAACCGCACTTCGCACAGGTGACTTACTTGATGAGTCCATTCGTCGCGTTGAGCTACAGTATATCGACCGCCCAATTGATAATGCGTTGATTGACAGCCTGTTGGAAACGGTGGACACCTACTTCCGCACGCAAAAAAGCCTGGTCGGCTACAGCGTAAGCCTTGATTACGACTACGACCTGCCAGATGCGTTTAGCAAAGGGCAATTACCGATCACCTACGATTACACCCCGAAATTGCCAGCTGAGCGCATCACCAACACCAGTGTGATGACCCGCAAATACCTGGTCAACTTGGTGTCACAATAAGGAGTAAAATATGAGTGTTGCAATTAATCAGATCGTCAATGCCAACGTCTATATCAACGGCAACTCACTTTTGGGCAAGGCTAAAGAGATTAAATTGCCTGATATTGAGTTTGAACAAATTGAGCATAAAACCCTTGGGCTTGTAGGCACAATCAAGCTACCTGCAGGGCTCAATGCACTTGAGGGTGAGGTAACTTGGGATAGTTACTATCCAGAGGTGCGCGCCCAAAACTACAACCCGATGAAAAACATCCAGCTGATGGTACGTTCTGACGTGCAGGTGTTTAATTCTATGGGCTTGGCCGCCGAAGAACCGTTGGTCACCATTATGAACGTACAGTTTAACAAAACCACCAGTGGCAGCTTTAAGCCAAAAGAGGCGTTAGAGTTGCAAGATACCTTCCAAATCTACTCCATTAAGCAGACGTTGGCGGGCAAAGAGGTGTTATTTGTGGACGTGTATAGCAATGCCTTCCGTGTAAACGGTCAAGATGTACTGCAAAAATACCGCACCAATATCGGGCAATAAATTCTTTAAACTAGTTTAAAATCAATTTAAACCGCACTTCGATACACTCCTTAGTAGATATTAAACATAACTACTAAGGAGTTTTTTATGGCCAAAGCCGTTGATATTTCCATTTTTCAAACCATTGCTCTAGATGTGCCATTCAAAGATGGCGAGGGTAACACAGTTACTGAATTAAAAATTCGCCGAGCCAAGGTAGTCGACATGCGAGAGGCTAATCGTCAAGGCGGCAATGATGCCGACATTGAAATTGCGTTGCTAGCACGTTTAACAGGTCTTGTTCCAGAAGACTTTAATCAAATGGATATGACGGACTATTTCAAACTACAAAAAGCTTTTATGGATATGCAAAAGGGAAAGTCAACTTCAACGCCTTAGACGACGTATTAGCTGATTTAGCTTGGTGGTTTGGTTGGGGGTTGAGTGAGTTGGAACAGATGAATTTAGATGATCTGGAAAATTGGCTATCACAAGCCAAGCGGCAGATAAAAGCAGGATACGAAAAAGCCGCTCACTAGCGGCTTATTTGTCATTGTTGGCGTTATTTTCGGCAGAGATAAAAGCCAATCATGCCACCAAGCATTATTCCCAACACAAGTGTCTCTATTGATGCTGCTGTGTAGAGATCATAATAAAGCGACCCGAAAAACCACAAAATAAAACCCACAAGAGGCAACAAAATGAAGCCAAATATCAAAACCAAAAGTGCGGTACTTAATTTCATAGTGGTCTCCTATATTAATTTAACCCTATTTATGCAAGGAAAATGCCATTATGTCAAGTAATCTTTCAATTGCATTGCTCATTGGTGCAAGTGTAGGTGGTGCAATTGCAGGCGTGAAACGTGTTGGAAGATCATTAAAAATTTTGCGCGATGAAACCCAAACAACTACCCAAAAAATGGGGCACTTTGCCAAGCTCACCGCATTGGGCGTGGGCTCAATCACTACGGGTGTTGGTGCAGCTGTGGGAGCTTTAAAAGGGCTTTCTGCGCCTGCTATTGAGTTTGAAAGTGCTATGGCAGATGTCAAAAAGGTAGTCAATTTTGACACCCCCACACAGTTTAAGGAGATGGAGCAAGACATTCTCAACTTAACGCGCAAAATCCCAATGGCGGGGGAAGAAATTGCCGCCATTGTGGCTGCGGGTGGTCAGGCTGGTTTAGCACGGGAGAATTTAATTGGCTACGCTGAAGATGCTGCCAAAATGGGGGTGGCGTTTGATATGGCGGCAGGTGATGCTGGTGAGGCTATGGCTACCATGGCAAATGTTTTGGGAAAACCTATCACTGAAATGGCACAATTTGGTGATGCCATCAACCACCTCTCTGATAATGCCAATGCTAAAGCGGCAGATATTGTCAATGTCATTGCACGAGCTGGATCTGACACGAGAATGCTGGGTCTAAGCGAAAACCAAGCCGCTGCACTAGGTTCAACCTTTTTGTCAATGGGTAAAGCACCTGAACTTGCAGCGCAGGCGATTAAGGGAATGACCGCCTCGTTTGCCGATCTCAAAGCGGGGAAACACGCTAAAGAGCTCGCTATGCTTGGACTTACTCCGAAAAAATTCGCACAAGCAATGAATAAAGATGCGCAGGGGGCGATCACAGACTTCATTAAAAAAGTGAAAACGCTACCAAAAGATCAACAATACCCACTGCTATCCAAAATGTTTGGTCGTCAATATGCTGATGATGTGATGTTGCTCGCACAAAACCAAGCTGAATATAACCGCCAGTTAGATTTACTCGCAGAAAAGGACGCTTCTGGAAATTTTAAATATATGGGCTCAATGCAACGCGAGTTTGAAAACCGTAGTAACACTACAGCCAACAACTTACAACTACTCAAAAATAGCTTTACTGAAATTGGCATTACGGTTGGTAAAGCCTTTTTACCACCATTGAATAAGTTGGTCAACGCTATCAAGCCTGTTATTTATTGGACAGCCAATTTTTTGCAAAATAATCCATGGATCATTGAAGGCATTGTGACTATCGGTGCCAGTCTGGCATCGTTGGTGGGTGTAACAATAGCTGCTAGCACAGCTGGATCTGCGTTGATTACATCATTTCTTGGTGTAAAAGTTGCACTTGGTGGTGGTTTAAAACTGCTTAAAGTGGGAACAAAACTTATCTGGGGATTATCACAATCCACGCTGGCATTGGGTAAAATACTTGGTGGGGCTCTAGTGAAAGGCCTCCTTATGGCAGGCAAAGCTCTGCTGTTTGTTGGCCGCGCAATGTTAATGAACCCCATTGGACTTATCATAACAGGAATTGCCGTTGCCGCGTTTCTCATATACAAATACTGGGAACCTATTAAAGGCTTTTTCTCTACCCTTTGGGAAAATATTAAAACCTTTTTCAACAGTGGCATCGGTAATATCACCAAAACCATTTTAGATTGGTCACCGTTGGGGCTGTTTTATAAAGCCTTTGCCAGTGTGTTGCGCTGGTTTGGGTTTGACTTGCCGTCAAGCTTCAGTGAATTTGGCGCATCACTGATGAGCAAATTCGCCGACGGCGTGATGAGTGCCTTCACCGCCGTGAAAAACGCCATTGGCGGCGCGGTAGACTGGGTTAAGGGCAAACTGGGCTTTGCTGTAGAATCACAAGTTTCCATTGAAAATGCCCAAAGAAGTATTGCTAGTGCCACTGCACTTGCTCAAAGTGTGCCCGTGCGCGGCTTTGCCCGTGGGGGTTATACAGGCGACGGTGGCCAACACGAGCCTGCAGGCGTGGTGCACAAGGGAGAATATGTGCTGGATAAAGCCACCACTGCACGCTTAGGCGTTGGCAACCTTGACCGCTTGGTTGGCGGGGCGATGCAATTTGGCCAATCGGCCCTGCGCATGATCCAACCAAGCCATGCAACGAAAAAGCCAAGCGCGTTGTCATCACCTGCGCAACGTCAACCGCCGAAAAAAGCAACCGCGTTGTCATCTACTGCACAACGGCAAAAACCTAAACGCCAGCGTAAGCTCCAATCCTTGCGCGAGACGTTTGCCCAGCGCAACCCAGCTCAAGCAGTGCCGCATGAAACAGGCGTGGTGGTGCATTTTAGCCCTACCATTAATGTACCACCAAGCGCACAGCGTGAAGGGCTGCTAAGTGAGATTAAACAAGGCTTAAACATTAGTTTAACGGAGTTTGAACGCCTGTTAAATCGCGTATTCGATCAACGTGCACGGAGAGCCTACTAATGTATTGTTTACTCGGCGATGTGGCCCTTGAGCCAATCGATGTTACAGAATTTACGGAAACGCAAAGTGCGAGCTTTGCAGAGCATGCTGTATTACGCGGCAAACCACACTTGCAAGCCACTGGTGAAGGCTTAACAGAGCTGAGCTTTGCCGCACGGCTGCACTATCAAGTCGGCAACGTGGCAAGCCGATGGCAAGCCCTCGTGAATGCCAAAGCACAACAGCAAGCCCTCGCCTTGGTGTGGGGGGAAGGCAGCGTTAAAGGGCATTTTGTGATCACCGATTTAGTCTCCACCACTTTGTTCACCGACGCGACAGGCAATGTGCTGTGCCGTGAAATTAGCCTAAGTTTGAAAGAATATATTGGCGAGGTGGACACAGGCTTGCTGGGTGCGGCATTGCAAGTGGGTAGCAACAGCATTTTGGGCTCGTTGCTGCCATCGGGTTTACACAACAGCCTCAGCGCGGCCAAGCAGGCTGTCAGCCAAGGTGTGTCGCTCTATAATCGCGGCAAGCGCGCCTTTGATGAGGTGCAAAATGCGGTGTCGATTATGCGCCAGTTTACATCCAACCCACGTCAAGCGCTTGGCTATTTGCCGCAGGCGTTATCGGGGCTTGAGCGCACAGTCGGTCATTTTGCTAATATCACCGCACTTTCCCCTGCGCTCACGCCATTGCACGATGCGCTCAGTGTATTGGCAGATTTTAGCAGTCAGACACAGGCAATTTATCGTGATTTGAACGGCGTTTATCAAGACATTCACGCCAATCAGCATAACAGCATGGACAGCTGGTTTCCAAGTCTTTCACAAGGCGTGAGTGACGCTGCCGAGCAAATCAATAACCTCGCACCCAGCGTGTCGAGTATGACCGCGTGGATTGCGTTGCGTAACGATGAGGAGGTGCGCGATGACACAGACCGTGCTTAAGCATATCGTCAAACAAGGGGAACGCTGGGATTCGCTGGCTTATTACTACTATGGCGACGGCACTGAATATGTCCGCATTATGGACGCCAACCCACAGCTAAGCTTTTGCGAGGTGCTGCCCACTGGTGTTGAGGTGTACATTCCTGTGTTGGCGGCCAAACCAACACAAAACCAAGCAATGCCACCATGGCTAAGGGGGCAAGATGACTAATGTGCCGGTGCCCGATTTTTCACTCTTTTATGAAAAAACCAATATTACCACTGACATTGAGCCTGATTTGATTGAGCTGTCTTACACCGACTATTTAGAAGGGCAAAGTGATGAGCTAACGGTGACCTTTGAAGATCGCCAAGGTAAGTGGATCCGCCAGTGGTTTCCAACCCAAGGTGATAAGCTGCGCGCTGCCATTGGCTACAAAGGCGAGGCGTTGACCGATATCGGCGCATTTGAGATTGACGAGGTGGAATATGAGGCGTTGCCCGCTACGATTACGTTGCGTGCTTTGAGCAGTGGCATCAGTAAAAACTACCGCACATTAAAGCCCAAAGCGTATGAGAATACGACACTGGCGCAAGTGGTCGCCAGTGTCGCTGCACGGTTGAAATTAAAGGTTGTCGGGGAAATTAAAGCTATCCCGATAAAGCGCATCACCCAATATCAAGAGCGGGATGTGGAGTTTTTGACACGATTAGCAAAAGAATATCACCACAGCTTTAAAATTGTCGGCAATCAGTTGGTCTTTACCGCCAAAACACAATTGGGGCAAACCCCGCCTGTGGTGGAGTTAAATGAGCACGATGTGATGGCATTGCGCCTGCGTGATCGCATTAAAGATACAGCCAAGGCTGTTGAAATCAAAGGCTATGATGTCAATGGCAAAAAGGTGTTAAAGCAGCGCAAAAAGGCGAAAAAACGCCGTGGTAATATGGCTCAATCGCGTGAGGCCAGTGGCGATACCTTGCGCATTGTCAGCCGAGGTGAAACCCAAGAGCAACTGGATGCCAAAGCTGACGCTGCACTAGCTGAACAAAATGAAGACCAACAAGCAGGTGACATCACCGTGCTAGGCAATCCGAAATTGGTGGCAGGTAGCACCATCTTGCTACGTAATCTTGGCGTGTTTTCGGGGAAATATTTAATCAAGTCATCACGCCACACTTTCTCCAAAAGTGCCGGCTACACCACCGAGCTTGAGGTACGAATGCTAGAATTTATGCCTGATGATTTAACCACCCTTGCCATGGAGGCTTCTCATGCAAACCCATAATTTTGGTGCAACTTTTCAAGTGGGGATTGTTTCAGCACTCGACGTTGCCAAACACAAAGTGCGGTGCACCATTCCCGCCCTCGATGATTTGCAAACCGATTGGTTGCCTTTTTTAACATTGAATGCGGGCGGCAATCAATTTTATTGCTTGCCTGATGTAGGTGAGCTGGCAGCATTGCTACTCGATGCTCACGGTGAAGGCGGTTGTGTGCTCGGTACGATTTACAACGAGCAAGACCCCACACCCACCTCGAGCAATGCCATGTGGATGAAAAAATTCAGTAATGGCACCGTAATCTCCCATAACCGCAACACAGGCGAGGTGGTCGTCAACACACCAGGCCAGGTGACCGTAACTGCCGCCACGGCAGTGGTCTCTGCAACCACCACAATTAATGGTAATACGACCATTAACGGCAGTTTGAGCGTGACTGATGCTATCACATCCAACACGTCTGTTGATGCACCACGTGTGAGCTCCAATGGCGTAGTACTTGATAAACACACTCACGCACGTGGGCCAACGCCTGATAAATAATCTTTAAACCACTTTAAAATCAATTTCCCCTCCACCCTTGTACACTCAAGGGTATGAAGACACCAGTTAATACACTCACCACCCATTGGCAACTTGCCCCACAGACGGACAACGTCAGCGTGGTGCAAGGGGTGGATGATATTCACCAATGCGTTGCCACCATTTTAACCACCATTAAAGGCAGCGATATTTTGCGCCCTGAATTTGGCAGTGATCATGTGCGTTACCTTGACCAACCAGAGGATATTGCGATTCCTAATATGGTGCGAGAAATCACCACGGCACTGAATGCGTGGGAGAAACGCATTGTGATTGAGCGCGTGAGTGTTGCAGGCCTTGCACCGCACTTTACGCTGACGGTGATGTGGTATTTGCAAGACGATGTCTATCGTGAAATTTATCAAACGGCGGTCAACGTATGAAAAAACAAGACGTTAAAATTGTTCACGACAATGTGAAAAAAATCCTCGCCGACAGTATTGCGGACTATGAGCAACGCACAGGCAAAACCTTGCAGCCTGCACACATAGAGCGGTTGATTATTCAAACTTATGCTTACCGTGAACTGCTTATTCGCAAAGGTATCAATGAGGCCTTTTTGCAAACCTTTCCGCAATTTGCCACTGATTTAGCACTGGATTTGTGTGGCGAGCCTTTTGGGTGTTATCGCCTGCGGGATAAAGCCGCGCGCTGCGTGTTGCGGTTTTCTGTGAGTGAAGCGCACGACAGCATACTTATCCCCAAAGGTACGCAGGTGGCAGTCACGCCTGAGTTGTATTTCTCCACCTTGACGGATGATGTGATCACTCCACTGATTAATTACGTGGAAATTGAGGCACAAGCCAATTTGACAGGAAACATTGGCAATAACTGGGAAATTGGCCGTGTGAAGCAGTTAAAAAGCCGTTTAAATACCGATAAAACGGTGACTGTCGCCAATATTGACGTCACCTCGGGTGGCATTGCCAGTGAGGATGATGAAGCCTACCGTGAGCGTATTTTAGCAGCACCAGAGGCATTTTCGACTTGTGGTTCAATTGCTGCATACCAGTACCACACCCGTGCGGTATCGCAAGCTATTGTAGACGTGCAAGTCATCAACGGTGGCGGTGGCAAGGTCAATATCTATCCACTCACCGTTACCGGTGTGCCCGATTTACGGCTGAAAAACGACATCACTGCTTACCTTAGCCCAGAGCACCGTCGGCCTTTGTGTGATGTGGTGACGGTTAAAGAGCCGATTGTGCGGGCCTATCAAATTGTGGCAGAGCTGACGTTACTGGACGGCTACCGTGAAGATATTGTAAAAACCAAAGCCCGCGATGCGCTGCTTGATTACTTGGCAAAACGCACCAAGCGGCTTGGGCTTGATGTTGTGCCTAGCGCACTGATGCAGGTTTTAAGGGTGGAAGGTGTTTACGATGTTGTTATCCGTCAACCGAGCAAAATGGTGATCCAACCGACCGAGTGGGCAAACTGTACGAAAGTCACCATTACTGTCGCAGGAGAGCGTCAAGATGGCTAAATTAACCTACCCCGCCGTGATTGAGAAAGACGTATCCTTCACCGCACTAGCGGAGCTGGGTACGCGTTTATCCATGCAAGAAAAGCAACAAATCATGACCACATTGGTGGAGCTACTGGACGATGATTTTATCGACTTGCTGGCTGAAAAATGGAGTGTGACAGGCTATGACGGCATGTTTGTGGCAGATAGTCAAAGCTCGAAAACCGCACTTATCCGCAATGCTGTGCAGCTTCATCGCTACAAAGGCACACCGTGGGCTATTCGTGAAGTACTCCGCCGTTTAGGTTTTGGTGAGATTGAAATTGATGAAGGCTTAAGAGCACGTAATTATGATTCCAATCAAAATGTCGTGCGTATTCCACAAGGTGAACGTTGGGCATGTTATGCCATAAAGCTCACGCGGCCTATCACCAATGAGCAAGCACTTGAGATACGCAAAGTGTTACTTAACTTTGCGCCTGCACGCTGTGTTTTAGCGGTGTTGGATTATAAGTCTGCACCGCTTCTCTACAACAATAAAGCGACCTATAACGGGGCTTATAACCACGGTTCGGTGTAATTAACGAGGGTTTACTATGGCAAATTTAAAAGAACAGTCCAAATGGGAAGAAGGCATCTACCAAATTGAGGAAAACGACCCTGTTGTAGGCGGTGCTGATGGTATCAGCAACAAACAGGCAAAACAGCTCGCTAACCGTACAACGTATCTTAAAAAAGAGCTTGAAAAACCTGCGACGACTAAACAGGTAGGTAGAGTTCAACTCGTCGACGATCTCACTACCAACGACAACAGCAAGGCGCTCACCGCCAAGCAAGGATTCACCCTCAAAGGGTTTATTGACAGCCTTACACGTAATCTGGGTAACTACATTCCCAATAGTAAAAAATCTAATGCTATTAACTCACCCTCTAGTGATACCGTAGCGACCAGTGCGGCAGCGAAGACAGCTTATGACCGTGGCACGCAAGGAATCAGTACCGCCAATGCTGTTGGCGTTCGAGTTAGCAAACTTGAGGCAGAAACATGGAAATTTGACCAAAAAATCTTATCCAATGGTGCTGATCTTAATGATATTCGCGAACCAGGATTTTATCGTAAAACAGCCAACGCGCACACAATGAAGAACGAGCCGACGCCTTCAGCGTTTGATATGTTGGTGATGTCTATTCAAGGTGATAATACTAATTTTGCTAAACAACTTGTATTTGAATATTACACCAACAGGATTTTCTCGCGCGTCATAAAAGATGGTAAGAATATCGGTAAATGGGAGCGTGTGGACAGCCTTGATAATGTACCCAATACGGGTGGTAGCATCACGGGTGATGTAGACATTAAAGCAAATTTAAAAGTGCGTGATATTTATCCTGCCGATGGCGCAAATGGCTGGCTAGATTTACGCGGTGATGGTGGTAAAGGTGTTGCGCTCTATTCAGGTAGTACACGCGCATTGCTTGCCACTAATACGGCCACTGTATTGAATACGCCTATTTCAACCAATAATAATATGTACATCTTCAACTATGAAGGCGATGATACCTCCAATCCTTCATCTTCAGGTAATGTGGACGGCTTTTGGTGGGAAGATAGTTCTAATACGATTTATTTCCAAGGTGATAGACCACATAAATCAAAAACAGATTTAAGAACAACATTAAAGGCTAAAGAATTTGAAACAGAAAATGGTTCAAAACTAAGCACAGCATTTAGAGGAGACTCATCCCAATCAGTTGACACTGGGAATTCATACTCTTATAGCACAGTGTACTCTGTCAATGGCGGAAAGGTGCCACCTAATGCATACAATTATGGCGTAGGTATGTTCTTAAGTGGAGCTGGTACAAATGCGGATGTTTATTTCCCTCACATAGAGGGAAAAGACACAGAGTTTTGGCTAAGAACGAATTTTAGTAACTCAAGATTTTCAAATTGGACACGCTTTATTTCTGCTGAATTTATGGTAGGCATCCCTATTCCATACCCTAAAGGCGATGTGCCAACAGGATTTTTAGCTATGAATGGCCAAAGTTTTAATCCAAAAACTTACCCAGAATTAGCTAAGAAATATCCAAACAATAAATTGCCTGACTTACGCGGAGAATTTATCCGCGGTTGGGATAATGGTCGTGGAGCAGATCGAGGACGTAATATTTTGTCTTTCCAAAATTTTGCGATGCAAAATATAGCAGGGACGTTATCAGTTCGTCCAGGTGACAAAGGATACTCACCAGTAATATATGGTGCAAGCGGAGTGTTTAAGAAGATTGACAAATTGGGATCAGAAAAGTGGGGTGGCGCGGTAATTAATGACTCATCAATGTCTTTAGGAGGTGCAATCAACTTTGATGCAAGCCTTGTAGTAAAAACAGCCAACGAAACCCGCCCGCGCAATGTCGCCTTTCAATATATTTGCCTAGCAGGATGAGGAGCTAATGATGATTCAATTTGATGAACAGGGCTTTGCACTAGAAAGTGGTCACGTCACGGTTTACTGTGTGGATGAATTAGGGCTTTATAGCCACAGTGAACAGGAGTTTGTTAGCGTGGGCACGGGGCTATCAGCGGGCGCATATCTCGATGCACCGCCTGAAAGCAAACTGCACTTTGCTATCCGCCGCACAGAAGATGATACAGCGTGGGAATATGTCGCTGACCACCGTGGCGAAACGATCTACAGCACGGAAACGGGGGAAGCCATTCAGATTACCGCTGTTGGAGATTATCCTGAAAACACTACGACTATTGTGCGCCCGAGCGATTGCCATGAATGGCAAGATAACGGCTGGGTGCTCAATGCTGAAAAACAAGCACAACAAAAAGCAGCCATGCAAAGTGCGGTTTGGGAGCAAATCAAGCAAGAGCGTTATGACCGCACCCATAGTGGTGTGTACGTCAAATCCATAAAAAAATGGTTTCACAGTGATGAGCCAAGCCGCATTCAATATCTGACCATGCAGCAACTACCCGAGCTACCACCCGCATTGCAATGGAAAACCATGGACAACAGCTTTGTCGAGATGACGAAGCCACTGCTGAATGAATTGATTTTGACCTTGATTGCCGAAGAGCAAGCGGATTTTGCCAATGCAGAAAAACATCGTTTGGCGATGCTTGCCGCCGACAATCCAAGTGACTATGACTACTCAACTGGCTGGAGTAAAAACTATGGCGAATAACGTCTTTCTTGCACTCTACAAAGGGCACAAAACAGGCAAAAATCCAAAAGCCTTGATGATGCGTTTCTCCGATTGGCTCACGCGCAAGCTGACCAAGGGGAAATATTCCCACTGCGAAATCGCAGTCAAGCATACTCAATGGTTGACAGGTCATCACTACGACTATGAGGAGTCTTTTGTCTGTTACTCCTCTAGCATTCGTGATGGTGGTGTACGCAAAAAAGTGATTGATGTCACCAATGAAAAATGGGATTTAGTGCCGCTGACAGGTGTCAGTGAGTCACAAATTGAATTCTATTTTCAACTCACCAAGGGCAAACACTACGACTGGTGGGGCGCGATTGGCGTAGTATTCGGTATGCGAGAAAACAGCAACAAATTCTTTTGCTCCGAATGGTGCACCAATGCCATCAACGACGGCAACGAGGGGTGGCGATTTAGCCCAAATCATTTAGCCGCGATTTTTAAACCGCGTTAAACGTCATTTTAAGGCTCATCTTTCCATGCAAAGCCTTGGTCGGGCGGAAAGATGAGCCACCCACTGCGAAATCACTGGGTGTTTAAATTGTATATTTATACAGTATAAAAATGCAATCAAAATTAACATCAAGGTGATTAAATGCAGAAGAAATCAACAGACCAAACCAAAGCACTTCGGTGCCCACATTGTGGCAAATTATTGGCTAAAGCCCGCAACGTCGACAAACTCGAAATTAAATGCCATCGCTGCAAAGCGATTAATCAATTCAACTGAGAGTGTCAGAGCACCCCGAGTGCCAGAACGCCATAATAGGAGCACTATTATGGATAAAATCAAACACTACACCCAAGCCCCACTGCCTTTTATTGGGCAAAAGCGGCAATTTTTAACCCCTTTTAAACAGCTTTTAAATCAGCACATTCCTGATGAGGGTGAAGGCTGGACGATTATTGATGCCTTTGGTGGCTCGGGGCTATTGAGCCACGTGGCTAAACGTATCAAGCCAAAAGCCCGCGTGATTTATAACGACTTCGATGGTTATGCCGAGCGGTTGCAACATATCCCCGACATTAACCGATTGCGCCAACAGCTGACCGCACTTTTGCATGATGTGCCTCGCCAAAAACGATTATCTCACGAGATGCGCCACCGAGTGATTGAGACCATTGAGGCGTTTGATGGTTACAAAGACCCGCATATTCTTTGTGCATGGCTGTTATTCAGTGGCCAACAAGTGCCCGACGTGCAGTCACTTTATCGCCATGGTTTTTATAACTGTGTGCGCTTGAGTGATTATCCCAATGCCGATGATTATCTCAATGGTATTGAGGTGAGACACGAGTCCTTCCATCAACTGTTGCCTCAATTTCAAGACGATAAAAAGGCCTTGTTTGTGCTTGACCCACCGTATCTCTGCACCCATCAGGCGGCCTATAAGCAGGCGAACTACTTCGATTTGATTGACTTTCTGCGGCTTATCCATCTCACTCGACCGCCCTATCTGTTTTTCTCATCAACCAAAAGTGAGTTTATCCGCTTTATTGAGTGGTTAGTGGAAAGCAAAAGCAATAACTGGCAAGCGTTTGAGCATGCACAACGCATTACCGTGCAAACGTCGACCAGTTATAGTGGGAAATATGAAGACAACCTAGTGTATCGGTTCTAAAAGAAAAGCCCCGTACGGGGCTTTAATCATTAATAATCTTGCTGATTGGGCGATAATGGCTTAACGCCTGCGGCATATAACTCAGAAAAAAGGCAGTAATACCAAGGCGCATTGGTATCTTCAGCGTTTTGTAGTGCAATAATACGGTGGTGGCAATGGGTGTGGATAAATAGTACATCAAGGTATTCGCTACGGTATAATAGCCCGTTAACATGATAAAGAAAATGACCTGGTTTAAAGCTGCGCCCCTCTCTATCTGCAACTAGCGCAACCTCTAACATCATCTCCCGCTCGGTTCGTAATTTAACTGGAAACATCATTCACCTCATCTCGTCGCTTCGTTGTTTTGTTGGACACAGCATTACTCTGTTGGAGGGTGAAGTGAAGTCTAAAGTGGAGTTAAAACAACTGACTGGCGAGTAGTTCTACTGGAGAGGTATGGAGGTCTAAAATGGATTTAAAACATCGTTAAAAGAGGATTTAAACGGCATAAAAAACCGCTTTAAATGAGAAAAAATAAGACGGTTAAATTTTCTCACTTTTAGCGGTTATGTTTCTCAAATTTCGCGGTCGGCAACAACCTTCGGGTGCATTTTTTATGGATTAATATCGATGATCATCACCTCTGACTGCGAGCCAATGCGAAACGGAATGCCCCACAAGCCATAGCCTGAGGTGACAAAAAAGTGGCGGCTGTTTAAGTCAAGATAGCCATGATCAAGGGTGTAAAGCACTTTGGTGATAAGGTTAGCTGGGAACACTTGCCCCTTGTGGGTGTGGCCAGAGACTTGCATATCCAACGCCAAGGTGGCATTTTCCTCAATTTCATCAGGGCGATGGTCAAGCAAAATACGTAGTTTGTTATCGTTTGGCAATTGCGCAAGCAAAGTTTGCGTCGCTGGCCGCACTTTGGAGAGGCGATCATTGCGCCCGATGAGATAAAAACGCTCATCCACTAACGTGCTGGTGTCCGTCAGCACCGTGATGCCAGCCCCTTCTACCGCGCGCGTAATGGCACGCTGACCTTTGAAATCATGGTTGCCAAGGGTGGCATAAACGCCCAGTGGTGCACGAATTTTGGCCAAGTGCGGTTGCATATTCTCCGCCTCAAACACGTCGGTGTTGTCGTCCATCAAATCCCCTGGAATCAACACCACATCGCTCTTCTCCGCCGCTAAAATGTCTGCCAATTGATCAAGCTGCGCATTACCAAAAATCTTGCCCAAATGTAAATCCGCAATTAACGCAACGCGCAAACTGCCTTGCAATTTGTCAGAGTGAAACGCATAGTGGCGCACCACAGGCGTGTAGGCATTATATAGCCCAAGACCGATCACCCCAGCCAGTGCCAACGGTGATAGCACACGAATGCTGGCGCTGACCGCACTTTGATATTTTACGCTAAACAGTTTATATAAAACGGCACAAAGTGCGGTGATGATGGCCATATATACCAGCAAAAATAATAGCGTTGCACTGGTTCTAAACAACGGCACGGTGCGGGTGGCGGTGAGCAGCAAAATGCCATTTGGCAACAACCAAAACAGTGCTTTAAGCACCTTTTCAGCTCTAGGACGCAGCCAAGGGCGAAAATACCACGCCACCCCACGGCTCACCGCCCAAATCAAAAGCTGAGCGAACAGCAACACCACAATAAAAATGATCACATAACGTGCAGGCATAAAGCTCCTTAAAAAAATCCCCCAAAATGGGGGGATAGATTATAACGAATGACCACTCAAATCTATACTGGCGTTTGGAAAATCACCTCGTCGGCTTTTTTCACAAACTGACTGATTTGGTCAAAATTCATATAACGGTAAGTATCTTCTTTGTCGTCTTGCAATGACGCCACATAATCAAGATACTCCTGCGGGCTTGGCAGGCGACCGAGCAACGCCGCCACCGCCGCCAGCTCGGCTGAAGCGAGGTACACATTCGCCCCTTGCCCTAAGCGGTTCGGGAAGTTACGGGTTGAGGTGGACACCACAGTGGATTTTGGTGCCACACGCGCTTGGTTCCCCATACACAACGAGCAGCCTGGCATTTCCATGCGCGCGCCGCTCTTGCCAAAGATGCTGTAATAGCCTTCATCACTTAATAGTGTAGCGTCCATTTTGGTTGGCGGCGCCACCCAAAGCCGTGTTGGAATCACATCTTTAAATTTGTTAAGCAATTTACCCGCTGCGCGGAAATGCCCAATATTGGTCATGCACGAGCCGATAAACACTTCATCAATTTTATCCCCTGCCACCTCAGAGAGTTTGCGGGCATCATCTGGGTCGTTCGGGGCACACAAAATTGGCTCTTTGATCTCATCCATATTGATCTCAATCACCGCAGCATACTCTGCATCAGGATCGGCTTGCATCAATTGTGGATCGTCTAGCCACGCTTGCATCGCTTTCACGCGGCGCTCAAGGGTGCGTGCATCACCATAGCCTTCGGCAATCATCCATTTCAACAAGGTCATATTGGAATTGAGATATTCAATAATCGGCGCTTTATCAAGCTTGATAGTACAGGCCGCCGCACTGCGCTCAGCTGAAGCATCTGAAAGTTCAAACGCCTGCTCAATTTTCAAATGCTCAAGGCCTTCAATTTCTAAAATGCGGCCAGAGAAAATATTTTTCTTGCCCTTTTTCTCCACCGTCAACAGCCCTTGTTGAATGGCGTAATACGGAATGGCATGCACTAAATCACGCAAGGTGATACCTGGTTGCATAGTGCCTGAAAAGCGCACCAATACGGATTCTGGCATATCCAACGGCATCACCCCTGTGGCAGCAGCAAACGCCACCAAGCCTGAACCTGCTGGGAATGAAATCCCGATCGGGAAGCGGGTGTGCGAATCCCCACCGGTGCCAACGGTATCTGGCAGCAACATACGGTTGAGCCATGAGTGAATAATGCCGTCTCCTGGCCGCAAAGACACACCGCCGCGATTCATAATAAAATCAGGCAATGTGTGATGCGTATTCACATCCACAGGTTTAGGATACGCAGCTGTATGACAAAACGATTGCATCACCAAATCGGCCGAGAAACCAAGGCAGGCAAGATCTTTCAGTTCATCACGGGTCATTGGCCCTGTGGTGTCTTGCGAGCCAACCGAGGTCATGCGCGGCTCACAGTATTGCCCAGGGCGAATGCCCTCCACGCCACAGGCCTTACCCACCAATTTTTGTGCCAAGGTGAAGCCTTTATTGCTTTGCTCAGTACAGCGCGGTTTTGCAAACACATCGCTTTCGCCTAAGCCGAGTGCCATACGCGCTTTGTGCGTCAAGCCACGCCCAATGATTAACGGAATACGCCCGCCAGCCCGCACTTCATCAAGCAGTACTTGGGTTTTCAGTTCAAACTCCGCCAGCACTTCATCACTGTCGCGTTTACAGATCTTGCCCTCATAAGGATAGATATCGATCACATCGCCCATCTCTAAATTCGACACATCCACTTCCACTGGCAAGGCACCTGCATCTTCAAGCGTGTTGAAGAAAATGGGCGCAATTTTACCTCCGAGCACCACCCCTCCTGCGCGCTTGTTTGGCACGTGCGGAATGTCTTCTCCCATCAGCCACAGCACAGAATTGGTGGCGGATTTGCGCGAAGAACCCGTACCGACCACATCACCCACATAGGCAAGCGGGAATCCCTTTTCTTTGAGTGCAGCGATTTGTTTCATTGGGCCGATTTCGCCGTCCACATCTGGCTCAATGCCATCACGGCTGTTTTTCAGCATCGCTAAGGCGTGCAGCGGGATATCTGGGCGCGACCACGCATCTTGCGCAGGTGAGAGATCATCCGTATTTGTTTCACCTGTGACTTTAAACACGGTAACTGTGATTTTATCATCTAGTTTCGGGCGGTCTAAAAACCACTGGGCATCTGCCCAAGATTGTAAAATAGTTTTAGCGTGGGCGTTACCTGCGTTGGCCTTTTCTTCCACATCGTGGAAGCTGTCGAACATCAGCAGCGTTTTAGAAAGTGCTTTCGCCGCCAGTGGGGCGAGTTTTTCATTATCCAAGGCGTTAATCATCGGCTCAATATTATAGCCACCTTGCATCGTACCTAAAATTTCTATGGCTTTTTCAGGGCTAATCAGAGGAGAAGTGGCATCCCCTGCGACTAAAGCAGAAAGAAATGAGGCTTTGACATAGGCTGCTTCATCCACACCCGCTGGCACGCGATTTTCAAATAAATCGAGCAAAAAGGCCTCTTCACCTTGAATCGGTTGTTTGAGTAATTCCACCAGTTGTGCGGTTTGTTCCGCATTGAGTGGCTCTGGCACGATGCCTTGTTGTTGACGTTGTTGCGCTTGGGTTCGGTAGTTTTGTAGAAAATCTGACATTGTCCACCTCGTTAAAGTAAAAGTATTCGTTGCTTTGAGTATAGCACGTTTTTGTTATGAAATTGTTGCATAGTTTGGGTGTTTTGTGGGGTTTATTTCAATTTTTAGGCATAGATCATGTTTTTGACCAACCGCACTTTGGTTTTTCTTTGTCACATCTACCGCAGATCCCTTACGGCGGCTTAGGGACAGAGGCAGAGAAACGAGAGAAAATAACGCATAAAAAAACCGCACTTTAAAAGTGCGGTTTTGCGTTATGTGAATGCTCACTTACTGCTTGGCGGAAATCACCACACGGCGGTTAGGGCGTAAGCAGTCTTTCAACGCTTGACCACTTTCACCATCACAGGATACCACTTGGTCAGCTTTACCAAAACCGTGGGTCGAAATGTTTTGCGCTGGGAAGCCAAGGTTCGCCATATAGGCTTTCACCGCATCGGCACGGCGTTGTGACAGTTTCAAGTTATAGCTGTCTGAACCTAAGCGGTCGGTGTAACCGTCCACAGTCACCGCAGTGATGCCTTGAGATTTCAAGCCTTCCACCACGGTTTCAACCACTTTTTTACCTTTTGGTGTTAAACGTGCGGAATCGAAGTCAAACAAGAAGTCGCCGTTCAATTCATACTGGTTGTTACAGCCTTTTGGATGCCAGAAGAACGATTGGGCATTCATATCGGTGTCGAACAACACTTTGAATTGGC
>NZ_JABMII010000001.1 GCF_014884995.1 Spirabiliibacterium pneumoniae | reverse complement strand
CGATCTTTTTTAATGATTTTTGATCTTTGTCACGTTTTTAAACCGCACTTTGGGTTTTAGGTTTGTGTAGGAGAAAAGCATCGCTCCAATAAAAAACCGCACTTTAAAGTGCGGTTTTGTTTACAACGGCAGCGTAGTTACTTCAATGCCACACGCGCATTACGGAACAACCGCATCCACGCGCCGTCTTCGCCCCAGTTTTCAGGATGCCACGAATTGCTCACCGTACGGAACACTCGCTCAGGGTGTGGCATCATCACCGCCACGCGACCGTCAAGATTACAAAGTGCGGTAATACCATCGGCAGATCCGTTCGGGTTAGCAGGATAACACTCGGTTGGCTTGCCGTTATTGTCCACAAATTGTGCGCAGATAAGATTATTCGCCCACAATTGCGCCAATTGATCCTCACCTTGTAACTCTAAACGCCCCTCTCCGTGCGCTACGGCGATTGGCATTTGTGAGCCGCCCATGCCCGCAAACCACGGGGAATGGTTTTCCACGATTTTCACCAGCGCAGTGCGTGCTTCAAAACGCTCAGATTTATTGGTGACAAAGCGCCCCCAGTGTGTGGTGCCTGGAATGATTTCTGCCAAAGTAGAGAGCATTTGACAGCCGTTACAAATACCCAGCGCAAGGGTGTCGCGGGTGAAAAATTGACTGAATTGCTCGCGCAGTTGTGGGTTGAACAAAATTGATTTTGCCCAACCGCCACCGGCGCCGAGCACGTCGCCATAGGAGAACCCGCCACAGGCAACAAAGGCTTGGAAATCGTGCAGTGTGCGTCGTCCTGTGCTTAAGTCGCTCATGTGTACGTCGATGGCATCAAAGCCAGCACGGTCAAAGGCGGCAGCCATTTCCACATGGCTGTTGACCCCTTGTTCACGCAGTACGGCAATACGTGGGCGAATGCCTTTGGCGATGAATGGGGCACAGAGGTCTTCACTCGGATCATAGCTTAAGTGTGCGCTGAAACCTTTATCGTCAGGCGCTTTTTTCGCCGCAAACTCTTGATCGGCGCAGTCAGGGTTGTCACGCAAGCGCTGCATATGCCATGTTAGCTCTGCCCAAATGCCGCGCAGTTGCGAGCGCTGGCGTTGGAAGATAAGCTTGCCGTTAAAGCGGATCGCGATCTCGTCTTTGGCGTTGACCTCGCCCAAATGGTGGCAAAGTGCGGTTAGATCGTGCTCAGCTAGCACAGCTTGCACGCGCGCTAGATCGCGCTCGCGCACTTGAATCACGCCGCCCAGTTCCTCATTGAATAAAATGCTTAAAGGTTCCGCACCAAGCCCGCTGATGTCAAGCGTAAGCCCGCAGTGCCCTGCGAAAGCCATTTCGAGTAAGGTGGTGATTAAGCCGCCGTCGGCGCGATCGTGGTAGGCGAGCAATAGCCCTTGTGATACGAGAGCTTGTATTGCGTTGTAGAAGCCTTTGAGGCGCGAGGTGTTGACCACGTCGGCAGGTTTGTCGCCCAATTGTGCATAAACTTGTGCCAATGCGCTACCACCGAGGCGATTGTGTTTTTCACCGAGATCCAACAGTAAAAGTGCGGTCTCGCCTTGGTCGGTGCGCAGTTGTGGGGTGACGGTTTTGCGCACGTCTTCCACCCGCGCAAAAGCGCTGATGACCAAAGAAAGTGGCGCGGTAACTTGTTTTTGCTCGCCGTTTTCTTGCCAACGGGTTTGCATCGACATGGAATCTTTCCCCACTGGAATGGTTAAGCCTAAGGCTGGGCAAAGTTCTTCCCCGATGGCTTTCACAGCGGCATAAAGCCCTGCGTCTTCGCCAGTATGCCCCGCGGCGGCCATCCAGTTAGCAGACAGTTTGATGTGTTTAATATCACCAATGCAACTGCCTGCGATATTGGTCAGTGATTCCGCCACTGCCATGCGAGCAGAGGCAGCAAAATCGAGCAGGGCAATCGGCGCGCGTTCGCCGATGGACATGGCTTCGCCAAAATAGCTGTCGAGGCTGGCGGTGGTGACGGCGCAATCCGCAACTGGGATTTGCCATGGGCCTACCATTTGATCACGCGCAACCATGCCTGTGACAGAGCGATCACCGATGGTGATCAGAAAGGTTTTTTCCGCCACCACTGGCAAGCGTAGCACACGCTCCACGGCATCATTGAGATCGATGTGTTCACAGGCGAGCGGCTCGCTTTGAGCTTGTGCGGTTTGCACATCGCGGGTCATTTTCGGTGGCTTGCCGAGCAGAACGTTGAGCGGCATGTCGATCGGCTTGTTGTTGAAGTGCGCATCGTTGAGGGTCAAGTGCGGTTGCTCAATCGCCTCGCCAATCACGGCGAACGGCGCGCGTTCACGTTCACACAAGGCTTTAAATTGGCTCAAGCGATCAGGGGCGACGGCGAGCACATAGCGCTCTTGTGATTCGTTACACCAAATCTCCAGCGGTGTCATGCCAGGCTCATCAGAGAGCACCTTGCGTAGCTCAAAGTTGCCGCCGCGCCCGCCGTCGTTAACCAGTTCAGGCATCGCATTGGAAAGCCCGCCTGCGCCGACATCGTGGATAAATAAAATCGGGTTGTCATCGCCCATTTGCCAGCAGCGGTCGATCACCTCTTGGCAGCGGCGCTCCATTTCTGGATTGTCCCGTTGCACGGAGGCGAAATCGAGATCTTCTTTCGATTTGCCTGTGGCCATAGATGAGGCCGCACCGCCGCCGAGCCCAATGTTCATCGCAGGCCCACCGAGTACAATCAGCTGCGCGCCAACAGGAATATCACCTTTTTCGACATGCTCGGTGCGAATGTTGCCCAAGCCGCCCGCTAGCATAATTGGTTTGTGGTAACCACGCACTTCCTCAACCCCGTGGGTGTTAACACGTTGTTCATAGGTGCGGAAATAGCCGAGCAGCGCAGGGCGACCAAATTCGTTATTAAAGGCCGCGCCACCAAGCGGGCCTTGCAGCATAATCTCTAGAGCGCTGGCAATGCGTGATGGCTTGCTCAGCGGCTGCTCCCACGGTTGGGTAAAGTGCGGTATACACAAGTTAGACACGGAAAAGCCCACCAAGCCTGCTTTCGGTTTTGACCCTCGCCCTGTGGCACCCTCGTCACGGATTTCACCGCCCGATCCTGTCGCCGCCCCTGGGAATGGCGAAATGGCCGTTGGATGGTTGTGGGTTTCCACTTTCATCAAAATATCGGTGCGCTCGTTGTGGTAGCGATATTGCCCATCTGTATCTGCAAAAAATCGCCCCACAGTCGAGCCTTCCATGACGGCGGCGTTATCTTTGTAGGCACTGAGGACATAGTCAGGGGTTTTTTCATAGGTGTTTTTAATCATTTTAAATAATGATTTTGCCTGTGGTGTGCCGTCAATAATCCAAGTAGCATTAAAAATTTTGTGTCGGCAATGCTCAGAGTTGGCCTGCGCAAACATATAAAGCTCAACATCAATTGGGTTACGCTTCAATTCACTAAATTGCGCAAACAGATAGTCAATTTCATCATCGGCTAACGCCAGACCTAGATCACGGTTGGCTTGTTCAAGTGCGGTTTTGCCTTGGGAGAGAATGTCGATGACGGTGAAAGGTTTCGGGGCTTGATGTTCAAAAAGGGCGTGGGCTTGTTCTGGGGTGGTGATAGTGGTTTCTAACATTCTATCGTGTAGCAAGCCGCGCAGTGTGTCCCATTGGCTTTCGTTTAATGGCGCGCTGAGCGTGAGGTAATAGGCCAAGCCGCGCTCAATGCGTTTGACTTTGCTCAAGCCACAATTGTGGGCAATATCGGTGGCTTTAGAAGACCATGAAGAGATGGTACCAATGCGGGGAATCACAATCACACATTCGCCTTTTGGCGTGTGTTCGGCTAGGGTTGGCCCATAATGCAAAAGTGCGGTCAGCTGGGCTTCTTCACGGGTATCCAGTGCGCTTTGCAGATCCACAAAGTGGAGGTATTCGGCGTAGCATTCACGCACAGGTAAATTGTGCGTATGAAATGCGTTGTGCAAGTGTTGCAAGCGGAAATCAGAAAGTGCGGGCGAGCCGCGAAATGTTTGCATCATTTTTTGTACCATACAGTTGCTGTGGGAGGGAAGTTGTGCATATTATAAGCGAGTAATCCATAATCAGCAATTTGCATTTTCGCTTTTTGTATCGCACAGCAGTTAAGCGATCAAAGTTGGTTTTCACTGCGATCCGCGCTAGAATGCAAAGGTTGAGATAAAAGGAGCGGAGATTGAAAGGATTAGTGTTGCGCGTGATTTTTGCGCTGGGACTGTTGCTGTGGGCGATTGATATGATTTCGCCGTGGCAGAAGATTATGCTCAGTGAAAAAAATCATTACCAAACCATTCAAGAAAAGGGCGAGTTGGTTGTCGGCACGCTTAATAATCCTGTATATTATTTTATCGGTAATGATGTACCACAGGGGCTGGAATACGAACTGAGCAAAGCCTTCGCAGATTATTTAGGGGTAGCGCTTAAAGTGGTGAGCTTGGATAACAATAATGCCTTATTTGATGCGCTCAAAGAAGGCAAAATTGATATGGCTGCCGCAGGACTGCGCTTTCAGCCACGCCGTATGGGGGATTTTCAAATGGGGCCGAGTTATACTTCCGCCTCGTGGCAGCTGGTTTATCGCCAAGGGGCGGAGAGGCCTAAATCATTTTCTGATATTTCATCTCCCGTGTTCATGCCCTATTCTCAAGAGTTGACCGCACTTTTAACAGCGCAGAAAGCAGCTTTCCCAACATTGCAGTGGCAAGTGCATAAAAATCTCACGCAGGAGGAAATGCTGGTGATGGTTGCCGACGGCAAAGTGCCCTATGCTATTGCCAGCTCGATTGACGTGGCATCAACGCAGCAGATCAAGCCCAATTTGGCTGTGGCATTTGATGTCAGCGATGAATCCACCGTGCATTGGTATTTCTCTAAAAATAGCTACAGCGAGTTACAGGCGGCTTCGCTAGATTTTATGCATCTTGCTCTTGATCAGGGGCTGGTGGCGCGCTTGGAAGAGAAGTATTTTAATCATATGCAACACTTTGATTATGTGGATGCGAGCACCTATCTCGACGCAATTGAGCATGTGTTGCCAAAATATACCGCACTTTTCAAAAAATACAGCGGTGAGCTGCCGTGGTATACGTTGGCAGCTATTGCTTATCAGGAATCACACTGGAATGAAAACGCCACCAGCCCAACTGGTGTGCGTGGCATTATGATGTTGACCAAAGAAACAGCGGAGCGAATGAAAGTGCAAAATCGCACCGATCCAGAGCAAAGTATTCGCGGTGGAGCGGAGTATTTGCATATGTTAATGCGTCAAATTCCTGAAACTGTCCACAAAGAAGATAAAATCTGGTATGCGTTAGCGGCGTATAATATGGGGCTTGGGCATTTGCTAGATGCACGGCGTTTGACTAAACAGCTTGGGGGCGATCCTGATAACTGGCTAGATGTGAAGAAAAATCTCCCATTGCTGGCAGAAAAACGTTATTATGACAAGCTAAAATACGGCTATGCGCGTGGCTACGAGGCGTATGCGTATGTAGAAAATATTCGTCGCTATATGAATAATATTCGCAAGCATTACCGTATTAAAGAGTTGGAAAAAACTATTGGCAATGATGCCCCAGCCTTGACTGAGCGCGCGCTGGATGACGCCAAAAGTGCGGTCGCGCCCGAAGTGGCCACCCCAGCACAAGGCACTGCACGCGAGGTGAGCGCAAATTAGCGTGCGCTGATGTCAATAGGTATATGAGCAAAAAATTTGAGGTTAACGGATGAAACGTTCTCGCACTGTATTTAAGAAAAAACCGTCATTGTCTTTGATGCAAAATCGTCGTCGATTATTGCGCATTCGCCACAATCGTCGCATCAAAAGTCGTATTGAAGAGCGTCATTGGTTACAATTTCTGGCAGAAAATGAGTAAAGTGCGGTCAGCTTTCTTGTAATAGGCGTTCAATAATCCGTTTGTTGGCGGGCGGGAATTGCCCTACGTCGAGGGCGTGTTGCTCGATCCAAAAACCTTCTTGCCCTTCGCGCCCAAAAGGTTGATTGACCCATTCTTCAATAAGATAAAAACTCAGCTCAATGATTTTAGTGGGGTATTCAAACTCAAAGCGGTCGTAGAGAGAATAGTTTAAAATCATAATACCAATCTCTTCTTCTAGCTCACGCGCAAGTGCTTGCTCCTCCGTTTCCCCCGCGTCCACTTTGCCACCAGGAAATTCCCAACTTTGCGCAAAATCTTTGCCCTCTAAACGTTGGGTGAGGTAGATTTGGTTAAATTCATTGCGGATAATACCCACCGCCACTTTAACGAAAGGCTTATTTTGCATCTGTGCCATTATTCCCCCATGAATGAAAAGGCAGGAAAGCCTGCCTTTTGAATGGTTATTTCAAGCGCCCGTGGCAATATTTATATTTTTTGCCAGAGCCACAAGGACAAGGTGCGTTGCGGCTCACTTTAGGTACTTCACCTTGAACCGCACTTTCACTGTCGTCATCATTGTCGTTTTGATGATATTGCATGGCAGCAGCCTGTTTTTCCGCCAATGCACGGCGCTCACGCTCAGCTTGCTCCACTTCTTCTTGAGTGCGCACTTGAATTTTCGATAACGTTGAGATCACAGTAAATTTCAAGGCGTCAAGCATTTCTGTGAACATTTGGAATGACTCACGCTTGTATTCTTGCTTCGGATCTTTTTGAGCATAACCGCGCAAGTGAATGCCGCGGCGCAGGTGATCCATGGCTGCTAAGTGTTCTTTCCACAGTTCATCAAGGGTTTGCAACATCAAGCCTTTTTCAAACTGACGCATATTTGGCGCCCCTACTAAGGCTTCTTTTTGCTCGTAGTCCGCAATCGCCGCATTCATGATGCGTTCACGCAATGTTTCTTCGTGCAATTCGTTGTCTTCTTCTAACCATTGTACCAGTGGTAAATCCAATCCAAAGTCGGTTTTCAGTCGCTGTTCAAGTCCTTCAACATCCCATAGTTCTTCAAGTGATTGTGGCGGAATGTATTGATCGATCACACGATTGAACACATCTTCGCGAATTACCTTAATCGTGTCTGAAATATCATCACGATCGAGCAAGTCATTGCGTTGTGAATAAATGGCGTGGCGTTGATCGTTAGCCACATCGTCAAATTGCAACAGATTTTTACGACCGTCAAAGTTGTGTGATTCTACTTTCGCTTGTGCACTGGCAATCACTTTGGCGAGCAGTTTTGATTCCATCGCTTCACCAGGTTCACTAAAGGCCTTGCGCATCATATTGAGCTTGCCTTCATTGAGGTAAATGCGCATTAAGGCATCATCAAGGGAAAGATAAAAACGCGAAGAGCCAGGGTCGCCTTGGCGGCCTGAACGCCCACGCAATTGATTGTCGATACGACGTGATTCGTGGCGCTCTGTGCCAATGATGTGCAAGCCACCTGCCTCCATCACGATGCGGTTTTTCTCTTCCCAGTCAGCTTTGATTTTATCAATCTGTTCCTGCGTTGGATTTTCAAGTGCGGCAATTTCCGCTTTCCAGTTACCGCCGAGCACAATATCCGTACCGCGCCCTGCCATATTGGTTGCAATGGTTACCGCGCCAGGCGCGCCTGCTTGCGCCACAATTTCAGCCTCTTGGGCGTGGAATTTGGCATTGAGCACGTTATGTTTAATGCCTGCTTTGGTTAAAATGCTTGATAACAACTCCGATTTTTCAATCGAAATCGTACCCACCAGCACAGGCTGATTGCGCGATACAGCCTCTTTGATGTCTTCAACAATGGCGTTGAATTTTTCTTCTTCGCTTTTGTACATCAAATCTGTGCGGTCGTCGCGGATCATTGGCTTGTTGGTTGGCACCACGATGGTTTCTAGACCATAGATTTGTTGAAACTCAAAGGCTTCGGTGTCCGCCGTTCCTGTCATCCCTGCCAATTTTTCATACAAACGGAAGTAGTTTTGATAGGTAATCGATGCGGTGGTTTGGTTTTCATTTTGAATTTGTACACCTTCTTTGGCCTCAATGGCTTGGTGCAAGCCTTCGGACCAGCGACGGCCTTGCATGGTGCGACCTGTGTGTTCGTCCACGATGATGACCTCACCGTCTTTGACAATATAATCCACATTGCGCTCAAACAGCGTGTGTGCGCGCAAAGCAGCATAAACGTGGTGCAGTAAGGTCACTTTTGATGGTGAATAAAGGGAATCGCCCTCATTCATTAAGCCTGCTTCCATCAATAGTTGTTCGATTTTTTCTTGTCCGCGCTCAGTCAAAAAGGCCTGTTTGTTTTTCAAATCTAAGGTGTAATCACCATCACCTGTGTATTCTTCAGTGTCTTCTTTTTCTTGGAACACTAAGTGCGGTATCAATTTATCAATGGCGATATAAAGCTCTGAGCTGTCTTCAGCTTGTCCTGAAATGATCAACGGCGTACGTGCTTCATCAATTAAAATGGAATCCACTTCATCGACTAACGCATAAAACAGCGGGCGTTGGAAACGCTCTTGCGCCGAGTGGGCGAGATTATCACGCAGGTAATCAAAGCCCAATTCTGAGTTGGTGGCATAGGTGATGTCGGCGGCATAGGCGGCGCGCTTTTCCGCCCCTGAAAGCCCTGGCACATTCACCGCGACGGTCATGCCTAAAAATTCAAACAGGGGGCGATTGGTTTCGGCATCACGGCGGGCGAGGTAGTCATTGACCGTCACCACATGTACGCCACGCCCAGTGAGCGCATTGAGATAGCACGGCAACGTGGCAGTCAGGGTTTTCCCTTCCCCTGTGCGCATTTCCGCGATGCAGCGATCATTTAAGATCATCCCGCCGAGCAATTGCACATCAAATGGGCGCATGCCAAGGGTGCGTTTTGCGGCTTCTCGCACGGTGGCAAAAGCCTCTGGCATAATTTTTTCAAGCGTTTCACCTTGCTCAATACGTGCTTTAAACTCATCAGTTTTTGCGCGCAATTGTTCGTCGCTTAATGCTTCATATTCGCTTTCGAGTTGGTTGATTTGTTTAACAATTTTGCCTAAACGGCGCAGCACGCGGTCATTACGGCTGCCAAATAATTTGGTTGCAATAGTTCTTAACATAATAATATCTTTCTTTTTTCATGAATAAGGGCAGGCAAGGCCTGAGTGAGAGTGTGAAGATCAGGCAAACGCGGGGCCGGCACGAATAGGCGCACTGAGATTGATGGGTGCGTAGTAGTGTTGGCTGGCATAACTCAAGTGCGGCTGCGTTTGACGCAAAGCAGGCAAGGTGCGCTGGGTTTGTATCTTGTGCACCAAATGTTGCTCACGGGTATGCACGCACTGTTGGGAGATGTGATAAACCTGACGGTATTGAGTGGCAGGCGTTGGCTGAGCGTTGACAGACACAGAAAAGATCGCAATAATGCCTAGCCATAATTGCGACCAAAAGTGCGGTTTTGTGTTACAACGGTACATATACGCCTTACACGTCAAAGTTTAATTTCGGGTATTATAAAGCAAACACCCAGCCTTGTCATAGATATGGCGTCAATTTTACGAAAAACAAGCAATGAAACGTGATCACACCAAAAATATCACCACGATTTTAGCGCACAGCACGTTGGGCAAAATTGCGCAGCATGCCAGCGCCATTAACGCCATTAATGCAGAACTGCAACGCAGCTTGCCCGCCCAATGGCAAGGATTTTTTCGGGTTATTCAGTTTCGCGAGGGGGTGCTGTGTTGTGAGGTGCAAAGTGCGGTGGTGCGCCAAGCGTTGTTGTTTCAGCAAGAGCACATTTTAGCCCTAGCCCAGCGCTATTTAGAGATTGAGCGCATTGAATTTCAGCTCAACCCTGCCATGAATGCCAAGATTAGTCAGCCTTAAATAAGGCTAATAATTCACCCACTTTAGTGCGCTGCGTGCTGCTTTGGCTGATGTGACGTTGCACCATGATTTTTTTGATTTTTGCGCCTTTGTAGAGTTTGCGTGTGTATGGCGTGTCGTGGTTGGAAATCAGCACTGGGCAGTGTTTTTCAACCGCACTTTGGCGTGCTAATTGTGCAAGTGTGTGTTGCTGTTCTAGCCCAAAGGTGTTGCCAGCATAATGGGTGAAGTTTGACAACTGTGCCAGCGGTGCGTAGGGTGGGTCGCAATAGATCACCGCACTTTGATTGGCGTGGGTGAAGCTCTGCTCAAAACTGCCACATAAAAAAGTGGCTTTTTGTGCTTTGTGGTGAAAGTAACGAATCTCTTCTTCGGGGAAGTAAGGCTTAACGTAAGCACCGAAAGGCACGTTGAACTGTTGCTTGCTGTTGTAGCGACACAATCCGTTGTAACCAAAGCGATTGAGATAAAGAAATATTAAGGCGCGTTCAAAGGGATCGTGAGATTGATTAAAGGCGCTGCGTTGTTGGTAATACACATGGGCGCTGTTGGCATCGTCGCGATCGAATAAACTGCGACTTTCACGGATAAAATGATCCACATCGTGCTGGATAATTTGAAATAATGCGATTAAATCAGGGTTGAGATCGCAAAGAATATAACGTTCAAATTGCGTGTTGAGAAACACCGAGCCTGCGCCCACAAAAGGTTCAATCAGACAAGTTTTGCCTTTCGGCAATAGTTTGTTGATTTCTGGAATTAAACGAAACTTGCCGCCCGCCCATTTTAAAAATGGGCGGTGCTTGCTGGCAGGGCGGTTGGTGTGCGTCATCATCAGTCAAATTGACTACAATCATTGATAGCTGCTTTCACGCTGTCAATGTCGTTTAGCGCGCTGACGTAGGCCTGCCCAAGCTGTTTGAGCAGCACTAAGCGCAGTTGCCCTTTCAGGACTTTTTTATCACGCATCATTAATGGTAAGTAGTCGTCTGCCGTCATGCCATCGGGTGAGACAGTGGGTAAATTTGCACGGGCAAGTAGGCGCTCAAGGCGAGAGACATCATTTTGGCAGATGTTGCCTAAGCGGTGCGAAAGTGCGGTTGCCATCATCATGCCCGCCGCCACCGCTTCACCGTGTAGCCAATTGCCATAGCCAAGATGCGTTTCGATGGCGTGCCCAAAGGTGTGACCAAGATTGAGCAAGGCGCGTTGCCCGTGTTCTTTCTCATCGTTGGCCACCACCATCGCTTTTAGCTCACAACAGCGTTGAATACAATAGGCCAGCGTAGCAGGTTCAAGGGCGAGTAATTTGTCGATATTTTGTTCAAGCCAACAGAAGAAAGCATAATCTAAAATCGCACCGTATTTGATCACCTCGGCTAAGCCCGCGCACACTTCACGCATCGGCAATGTGCTCAACGTGGTGGTGTCGATCACCACTTTCGCCGGCTGATAAAACGCGCCGATCATATTTTTGCCAAGCGGATGGTTCACGGCAGTTTTGCCGCCCACGGACGAATCCACTTGTGAGAGCAGTGTGGTGGGCACTTGAATCAGGCGCACGCCACGTTGAAAGCTCGCCGCAGCAAAACCTGCCACATCCCCAATCACGCCACCACCGAGCGCTAACACGGTTGTATCACGCGCGTGTTTTTGTTCTAAAAGTGCGGTGAAGATCAGATTGAGGGAATCAAGGGTTTTGAATTTTTCGCCATCGGGCAGTTGAACGTTAGACACCTCGCAGCCAAGTGATGTGAGCGTGCGAGTGACGGTGTCAAGATAAAAGCCTGCTACCGTTGGGTTAGTGACAATCATCACTTTATCACCACGCGCTAAGGGGGCAAAGGCTGCTGGGGATCGCAATAAATGCTCGCCGATGGCAATCGCATAACTGCGATCATTGAGTTCAACGTTCACCGATGTCATAGTTTGTCCTAGTTGATTGAGGTAAAATCGTCAATTAAATCTATCAATTGGCTGACCATAGTGCGTGCATTTTGCTCGTCAGTACTGAGAGTAATGTCTGCAATTTCTGCATAGAGCGGGTTGCGCACTTTGGCTAAATCTTCCAGCACTTGGCGCGGATCATCGACGTCTTGCAGCAGAGGGCGTTTTTTGTCGCGCAGGGTGCGCTCGTATTGTTTGTCAACCGTGGTTTCAAGATAAACGACAATGCCGCGTGCAGAGAGGTGATTGCGAGTCTCTTTCTTGATAATTGCGCCACCACCCGTTGATAGCACAATGCCTTGGCGTTGGGTGAGTTCATCAATAATGCGACTTTCACGTTTGCGAAAGCCTTCTTCTCCTTCAACATCAAAAATCCAACCGATGTCAGCTCCTGCACGTTGTTCAATTTCATCATCAGAGTCAACAAAATCCATACCTAAGTTTTGTGCAAGTTGGCGACCGATTGTACTTTTTCCAGCGCCCATTGGGCCAATTAAGAAAATATTTCTTTTTTCTGCCATTGTTATTGTGTTCTTATTCGTTAGTGATTAGAAAGCCGCTGGACGCGACCACAGGCAAGTTAAAGGTAAGGGGAGAGCTACATAGAGAATAATAGGAAAGAAAATAACCCCTAACACTTTAACAAATAATTAAGGGGTTAATTATCGCAATAAATCACCCCTTTTTTCAACCACTGAAACGATTTTTTGTTAAAAACCGTAGTGAAAGGCCTTTTTCGCTTTGGGTGGTGTGGCTTTGGGAGCGTTTTTGACTAAGTGCGGTGTCACAAAAATCACCAGTTCGCGTTTGCTGTGGCGTTTGTTTTCTCGCGCGAATAAATGCTTGATGCCAGGCACATCACCCAGCAGTGGCACCTTGTCTTGATGATCGCTGATGGTGTCGTGAAATACGCCACCTAGCACAATGGTTTCGCCATTTTGTGTGGCCACTTGGGTTTGAATTTCTTGCTTATCAATAGTGGTGAGCTGATTTTCGCCGTAGGCGATATTTTTGCCAGGCGCATTTTGGCTGACCGTTAAATCCAGCAAAATTTGGTTATCGTGCGAAATTTGTGGTGTCACCTCAAGCCCAAGCACAGCTTCACGAAACTCCACATTTTGCGTGTCTTTGGCATTGATCACATAAGGGATCTCGGTGCCTTGTTTGATGCTGGCCGCCTGTTTATTGGTGGTGATAAGCCGTGGGCTGGCAATGATGTTGACATTGTTTTCACGCTCAAGTGCGGTCAGCTCTAAATCCAGCAAGCGAGAATCGATCTTTGCAACCTGTAATGTTACGCCTGCCGCGGTGGCAAAGCTGTTGCCAAAATTGACGTTAAGCTGGTTGTCGAGGTTGTTAAAGCCGTTGCCACCAAGTCGGCCTGTGACCGCACTTGCTGTTTCACTCGGTTGAAATAGCCCCCAACGCACGCCTAATTCACGCATGCTTTCGTCACTGATGGTGACAATGCGCGCCTCAATTAACACTTGTTGGCTGGGTTGATCTAGCTCTTGCACTAATTTCACCAAATGTTTGAGCTGCGCGGGCGTGTCTTGCAAAATCAGGCTGTTGCTGCGCTGATCGCCACTGATGCGCCCATCAGGGGAAAGCAGGCTGCCCGTTTTCGGGTTGAGCACCTCAATAAGCTCGCCCACTTTGGCATAGCGCAACTTCACCCGCTGTGTGCGCACGGTGGCAGGCTCAGCCAGTGGGATCAGGCTTTTCGGCTTCGTGGTGAGCGCGTTGGCGACAAAATAGGTGTCGCCTTCGTGGCTAATATCCAGTTTGTGTGTTTTGGCTAAGCTGTTGATAGCCTGTGTGAAATTAACATTATGTAAGCGCAGGCTCACGTTGCCTTCCACGTCGTCGTTGATAATCATATTTTTATCTTCTAACAATGCCAAAAACTGTAATGTATCGGCTAATGGCGCTTGTTTCAGCCATAATGAAATGGGCGCAGCCACCGCACTGAAGCTCATTAAAGTTAATATCACAATCCCATTACGTATCATCTTAATTGCCCTCACAGATGCCAAATTTTTTCACTTTTATCACCACAATGGCGCAGAGTAATGCGCTGTTGTTCCACCTTGTCAATTTGCCATGTGTTGCCGATGATCTGCCCAGGTTCGGCCAGTAACACCTCTTGCCCGAGTTTGAGTAAAATGTGTGGCTTATCGTTGTGGATAATCAGTCCAACGGGCTTGTATTGCTCGATGGGGCTGTCCATTATCAGCTCCGTTTGCCCACACGGAGCGCTTGCGCTCACGGGCGTTGTCGTGGTAGGCATTTGGTGATGAAAAGGATCGTTTGCCGCGAGACTTGCCAAAGGCAAAAGTGCGGTCAGGGCGAATACAGTGATGCGCGTCATTGGCTCTCCTTGTTTGTGATAAAAAATTCTACGCGGGCGTGTACCGCACTTTGCTGGGCTTGAGCTTGCAAACTTAAACGCAGCGGGGTGAGCTGTGTAAAGCGTTCAAACAGTGTGCTGAGCATGTCATCTAGGCTTAAATAAGGGCCTGAAAACTGCAAGGCAAGCGTGGTTTGTTGATCAAATTGCCACTGCGGCGTGTACATTTTAATTTGCGGAAACTGCGCAACGTAGGCTAACAGTTGGCGATTAATCTCAGGCACCACGCTAGCCATTTGTTGCTTGAGATGATCGGCATTCTTGCGCTGCTTTTGCTCAAGTGCGGTGAGTAATTGACGTTTTTTTGCCAATGTTTGCCGCTGTTCATCTAATTCGCGCTGTTGTGTTGCAAGGCGAACCGCACTTTGCTGATAACGCATTACGCTTTGCCCGAGCACCAGCGCACTGAGCAGCAACACAAGCAGCGTATGCCAGCGTGGGGGCAAGTGCGCCCATTGCCATAGTTTGCCGTAAGGCTGGGTGTTATTCATCCATCACCCCGCTGACAAGGCGAAAGTTGATCCCATCATGGTCGGCAACAAAATGGGTGAGCTTGCTGTGCTGAGCGCTATCGTTGTCCAGCCAGTGGCTGGCGAGAAACGTTTGCAATTGCTCAAATTCTTGCTCGCTAAGCTGCTCACCTTCTAAGAGCAGCTGTTGATCGAGACGGCTGGCGTCCAGCTCTGCCAAGGTGAGTTGTCCGTGTTGTAGCGTGAGTGCACTTAGCCATTGCATAAAGTCAACAAACCGCACTTTGTCTGCTATAAGTGGCATTTGTTGTGTATTTTGTTGGCTTTTTTGCAGCAAATTCAGTTGCTGTTGCGCGTTTTGATTTTGAACGCGCAGGCTTGTGATCGCCTGTTGCGTGTCGTTGAGTTTGTTGAGCGCGGCGGTCTGCTGCGTGTTAAGCCAGAGTGCCACAAGTGCGGCAAGCGCAAGACTTGTTAGATAAAGTGCGGTCAACATGAGTGTACGGCGTTTAAGCTGTTGCTCACGCCAAGGCATCAGGTTAAGCATGGGATTCTCCTTGCCATAATGCACAGCCGAGTGCCTCTAAGTGTGGGTAGCGTTTCGCGCAAAGTGTACTTTGAGGTACGTCCCACGGTAATTCCAGTGTCAGTTCATCGGGGTTGTAGATCACAATATGTGTAATGCTCAAGTCAGCAAAGCGGCTTTGCCAAGCATTGATAGCACCAGCTGGATTGCTGTGATAAAGATGCTTTAACGGCAGGGCATCGTGATAAATCAAACAGCAAAAATCCCGTGCAAGATACACAAACAGAGCATGATTCGGGGCGGTGGGGGCGCAAAAAGCAAAGGCACGATGCAGCGCATGGGCGTGAGAATCCACCACCGCGAGCTTGAGGGGCGCCAAGCTCTTTTTTAGGTGGTGCAAATGTTCGCGTTGGCAGGCGATGATTTCCACACAATCAAGCTGGCGTCGGGTGCCAACGTGTTGCAGTGCATGGGTATGGAAATCAAAATACAGCGACGTGGCAGGCATCGGCAGGCTTTCGTGCAACACCTGCAACACTTGTTGATAACAGGTGGCGTGTGAACTGTGTGGGGTAATGATGGCTTTATACCACACATTGCGCAAGGCCAGGCTGGCGACGAGCTGACAGTGTTTGAGCGCGCAGGGCATGGCGTCTAAACGCCAGTTTGTGAGAGTTGCTGACATGGGGATTTCGGCAAAATGCGCCTGCTTGCTTGCGTCGATCACACACAGCATAAGCTGCTCGCCTTGTATTGCCAAGCCTACTGTTGGCTTAGGGCGGCGGGCTTTTGCAAAAAATGCGATAAATTTTTCCATAGTTTGCCAATCCTGCGGTATCATAGTATGGTTACGAGTTAAATTTACATAATATGTGCGTACACCCAACGTTATAACGCACTTGAAACAAGATCACGATTGGCAAGAGAGATATTTTCGATGAAGATCGTAAAAATTATATTAAGTTCACTGCTGACGCTCATCATTGTGGGCTGTGTGGCGGTGGGGATTATGTATTATCACATCAAATCTGAGCTGCCTGATGTCAAAACGCTCAAATCCGTTGAATTACAGCAACCTATGCAGGTGTACACCGCCGATGATAAATTAATTGGCGAAATCGGTGAGCAGCGGCGGATTCCCGTTGCGCTAGATAATATCCCTCCTCAGCTGATCCATGCGGTGCTAGCGACAGAAGATAGCCGTTTTTATGAGCACTACGGGCTTGACCCTGTTGGGATCGCGCGAGCTGTGTGGGTGGCGCTGACGAATGGCGGCGCTTCACAAGGTGCGAGCACGATCACCCAGCAGTTAGCGCGCAATTTTTATCTCTCACCAGAAAAAACACTGTTACGTAAGATCAAAGAAGCGGTCTTGGCGATCGAAATTGAAAAAAATCTCAGTAAAAACGAGATATTAAACTTATATCTCAACAAAATTTATCTCGGTTACCGCTCTTATGGCGTGGCGGCGGCGGCGAAAACGTATTTTGGTAAAAGTTTGCAAGAGTTGAGCCTAGGTGAAATGGCGATGATTGCAGGTCTGCCAAAAGCGCCGTCAACGATGAATCCGCTTTATTCGTTAAAACGTGCTACCGAACGGCGCAATGTGGTGCTTGGGCGTATGCTGAATGAAGGCTATATCAACAAAGATGAATACACAGCCGCTAAAGAGGAGCCTCTTACCGCCAGTTATCACGGCAGCCAGCTGGACTTTCAAGCGGACTATGTGGTGGAAATGGTGCGCCAAGAAATGGTGAAACGCTACGGCGAAGAAAATGCCTATACCAAAGGGTATAAAGTTTACACCACAATCCATTCCGATGATCAGCGTGATGCTCAAACGGCACTGCGTAATAATCTTATTCAGTATGATATGCGTCATGGCTATCGTGGCGGTGCGCCACTATGGAAAAGCGATGAAACGCCGTGGGATGAGGCGCGTATCACAGGATTTTTACGCAAGTTGCCTGACAGCCAGCCGTTGATTCCAGCTGCGGTGCTGTCAACCAATGCAAATGGGGCGCATTTATTACTTGCCGACGGCAGTACGCTTGATTTGCCACTTTCGGGTATGAAGTGGGCTGGTGCTAGCAGTAAAAATAGTAAAGTGCGGTCAGGGGAGCAAATTTGGATTCGCCAAAATAATAAACAAGAGTGGATGCTGGCACAAATTCCAAATGCGAACTCCGCGCTGGTTTCTCTTAACAGTCATGATGGGGCCATTGTGGCCATTGTGGGGGGCTTTAGCTATGGGCAGAGTAAATTTAATCGTGCCACTCAATCTATGGTGCAAGTCGGCTCTTCCATTAAGCCTTTTATTTATGCCGCAGCGCTTGATAAGGGCTTAACACTGGCGACCATTTTAAACGATAGCCCAATTACGGTTTACACAAAAGGGCAAAAACCGTGGTCACCTAAAAACTCACCCAACCGTTATGACGGGC
This sequence comes from Spirabiliibacterium pneumoniae, assembly GCF_014884995.1. GTDB lineage: Bacteria > Pseudomonadota > Gammaproteobacteria > Enterobacterales > Pasteurellaceae > Spirabiliibacterium > Spirabiliibacterium pneumoniae. Next base: position 220,030 of record NZ_JABMII010000001.1, on the reverse strand, counting down.
AGTTACGCCTACGTCAAGGGTTAGGGCAGTCGAAAAACGTGATGATGGTGCGCGCCACCCAAATGGTGGGCATTGATTATGTGGCAGATTTCCTCCCACGCTTTGGTTTCAAACGAGATCAATATCAAGCCACCTTGGCGCTTGCACTTGGGGCGGCGTCATTCACCCCGCTGGAAATGGCGCGTGCTTATGCAGTATTTGATAATGGCGGTTTTTTGATTGACCCATATTTGATCGCCAAAATTGAAGACAATGAAGGCAACGCCATTTATCGAGCCAATCCGAAAGAGGCTTGTTTTACCTGTAATGATATTCCCGTGATTTATGGCGAGCAGGAAAAACTGGCGTTTTTGGACTCTGCGGAAGAAAAAGATCAAAGTGCGGTCAGCACAGGTGCGCAAACGGATGGCGACCCTGATCAGCAGCCAGAAAGCGTGCCTGATATTCCTGAATTACAAATTGAAAATAAACAGTTAGATGACGCGCAAGCACCGACGTTGTTAGCGGACGCCGAAAAACGAGAAATGGCACCGCGTGTTATTTCAGGTGAGTTGGCATTTTTAATGCGTAGCGCATTGCATACGGCTGTTTATGGCGAAAAAGGAAGCAGTTGGAAAGGCACAGGCTGGCGCATGGGAGCCAGCTTTAAGCGCGATGACCTTGGCGGCAAGACAGGGACAACCAACAGCAACAAAGTGGCGTGGTATGCAGGCTTTGGTGCCGATTTGGCCACAGCGGTGTATGTCGGCTTTGACGATAATAAATTTGATTTAGGCCGTGGTGAAGCCGGTGCAGTGACAGCGATGCCTGCGTGGCAAAGTTATATGCAAGCTGTGCTTAAAGATGTCCCACAACGTCAAGACGAGATGCCAGAAAATATTATCGAAAAACGTATTGATAAAGCTAGTGGCTTGCTGGGTGGAGGATTTAAAGAATACTTTATCAAAGGCACTGAGCCTGTGCGCCGACATATTAAAGAGCGAGGTTACAAAATCATGATTGACCGTGGTGATGGTTCAGGACCAAAAGCTGAGGAATTATTCTGATGGCAAAACCCAAAAAATCACTTGAGGAGCTGTGTAGCGAATTTGCACATATGGATGAGCGCTTGGCGCAAGCTGAGCGTGATTTAAAGATGTTGCACGCTTTTGAAAAGCAGTGGAAGGCAGCTGAGCGCAACATTAAGGCGTTAGAAACATTTTATTTTGATGGCGATTGGCTTGAAGATACAGAGCGCCTTGAAAGTGAGCAGCGCTATTTTGCCTGTAGTGGGGAAGATAGCATTTGGAATGTGAGCACGCAATTCTATCAGCTGAAAATTGCATGGCTTAAGCGTTTGGCCAAGTCCTTATAAAACAAAAGTGCGGTTTAAACCGCACTTTTAGTTACTTCTTGCTGTGTATTGGAGGGCTGCTCGGTGTTATCTGGGTCTTTCACATCAGAGCGCACAGGTTCAGGCTCAGGTTGAGTGGACTGCGGCTCTTCCTTAACCTCATTTTGTGCTTTATCCTTTCCCAACAGCTTATCCTGCATTCGCTTAAAACTGCTGTTGTCAGATAGCCAAATATCCAGAAATGCTTGGTTAAATTCGGGGCTAAATTGTGGCTCAAGTACGGTGTCGTTAAGCACGAAATAGCCTGTATCTTCCAGCGCGATATAGCTTAGGCTGTCTTCGGGATGAAAATCGGGCAGAGCTTTTTCAAGCTGCGTAAACCACTGATCTCGTGTCTCTTTTGGCACATCAGGGGCGATGTCATCCAATTCTTTTTTCAGTGTGATGGCAAAATTTTTGCCCTCCACCTGTTTGGCATATTTCAAGGTCAGCATTAGCGGGCGTTGGCCTGTTTTATACTGCCCATCTTCACTAAACAAAGTGATGGTATAAATGTGAAATGGACCCCATTTATAATCAACGGTGCCAAGTGGAATCCACTGTGCGAGAGCCGATTGCGCAACGCCAAGCAACGCACAAAACAGTAGTAGTTTAAACCATTTCAATCTTATTTTGCCTCTAAAAGCGAACATTGGCGCAATTGAACCACAATCGCGCCATTTGAGCAAGATGCTTGTATTGGGTTTTACACTTGCTTATTTCAGGCTGCCAACCATATCTTGTGGGCGCACCCATTCATCAAATTGCTCTGGTGTGACCAAGCCAAGATTGATCGCCTCTTCGCGCAATGTTGTGCCATTTTTATGTGCAGTTTTAGCAATTTTTGCGGCATTTTCATAACCAATTTTGGTATTAAGTGCGGTCACCAGCATTAATGAATTTTCCAATTGCATTTTAATGCGCGGGTGGTTTGGCTCAATACCGCTGGCGCAGTGTTCATCGAAAGACACGCAAGCGTCAGCGAGCAGTTGTGCTGATTGTAAGAAATTCGCCGCCATAACAGGTTTAAACACATTTAATTGGAATTGACCTTGTGTGCCTGCAAAGGCAATAGTGGTGTCGTTACCAAGCACTTGTGCACATACCATCGTCAAGGCTTCACATTGCGTTGGGTTGACTTTGCCAGGCATAATGGACGAACCAGGCTCATTTTCAGGAATTAAAATTTCACCGATACCACTGCGTGGGCCAGAGGCGAGCAAACGGATGTCGTTGGCGATTTTAAACAGCGACACAGCCAGTTGTTTCAATGCGCCGTGGGTTTCTACAATCGCGTCATGGGTGGCCAGCGCTTCAAATTTATTTTGCGCAGTCACAAACGGCAAGCCTGTGAATTTGGCGATGTATTCGGCCACTTTCACGTCATAGCCTTTTGGCGTGTTTAAGCCTGTGCCCACTGCGGTGCCGCCAAGGGCAAGCTCAGCTAAGTGCGGGAGTGTGTTTTTCAGGGCTTTCAAGCCAAAGGCTAATTGGGCGGCGTAGGCGGAAAATTCTTGCCCAAGAGTGAGCGGGGTTGCATCCATCAAGTGGGTGCGACCAATTTTAACAACGTCTTTGAAATCTTGGGATTTTTTCGCCAACGTTTTTTGCAATTGCTCCACGCACGGAATGGTTACTTCCACCACTTTTTTATAGGCAGCAATGTGCATCGCGGTTGGGTAAGTGTCGTTAGATGATTGGGATTTATTCACATCATCATTTGGGTGAATGGTGCTTTTTTCACCCAATTTGCCGCCGTTGAGAACGTGCGCGCGGTGTGAAACCACTTCGTTTACGTTCATATTGGACTGCGTGCCTGAGCCAGTTTGCCAAATCACAAGCGGGAATTGCTCGTCGAGTTTGCCCGCTAAAATTTCATCACAAACTTGCCCGATTAAGTCACGTTTTGCCTCGGGTAACACGCCCAAATCACAGTTGGCATAAGCGGCAGCTTTTTTCAAATAACCAAATGCTTCAATGATTTCATGTGGCATGGAAGCGGCAGGACCGATTTTGAAATTATTACGAGAACGTTCAGTTTGTGCACCCCAGTATTTGTCAGCAGGCACTTTAACTTCGCCCATGGTGTCTTTTTCGATACGATAATCCATGATGTTATCCTTAGTGTGAATGAAAATAGTGGGTTAAGTGTATCACTCGAAAGGATTAATTGAAATTATAGCAAACAGAAAAAAATCAATTTTTGTGATGTAGATCATAAAACATAACTGACTGAATTATCAGCAAAAATTGATTTTAACGGGAAAGTAAACTAAGGTGCAAAGGCTTTAAGCTGATCGTTAATTTCCGTTTTCGCCACATTGTTCGCATAATTACACAGTGTTGCCAGCGCCACGCCCATCACCACATCAAGCACGTTTTGATCGTCATAACCTGCCTCTTTAAAATGGGCTAATTGTGCATCACTGATGCGTCCGCGCGTGTCAATGAGCTGTTGCGTAAACTGTGCCAGCGCTTGGTATTTGGGGGAGTCCTCGATCAAAGTGCGGTTACGCAGTGCTTGTAGCACCTTTTCAGGCAAACCAATTAACGTTGCAATTTTACTGTGCCCCGCCACACAAAAATCGCAGCCATTATTGACTGCAGCAGTAATTTGCACAATTTCTAATTCAAATTTATTCAGGCTATTTTGCCCATTGAGTTTGCCCACATCTTGATAAAAGGCTAGCGCTTGCGGTGAGTTGGCGAGCACGTGTGGGGTACTGATTAATTTTGCATAAGTGAAAGAAAAAAATTTGGCTCGAAAAATGTTGAGAGAAGCCCCATAAACAGGGGCTTTGTTGTGTTTGTGGGGTGGGTTGTTATGCAAAAAAGGGATTTTTGAAAATGGTCAAAAATGAGCGAAAAGTGCAATTTATTTTGCATACTTTGAACGGTGTTTGATCGGTTTTTAAAAGGGTTTTAAACGCTTTTAAAAATTCTTGTAGCCCCGCACTACTTGCCCTACGATTCTCAAGTGCTCTGCATCGGTTTCATCTAGCTCAATGGGCTCATAAAAAGAATTATCGCTCAGCAATTTCACACCATTTAGGGTTAACTGAACTTTTTTGACTAACATTTCACCTTGACGATTGATAACAAAGATTTTTCCGTCTTTAAGTTCTTGTTTTGAACGATCAACAATGATTTCCTCGCCATCTTTCAAGGTTGGGAACATGCTGTCACCAGACACTCTAAACAAAGCACAATCTTTAGCGTTCAACCATCTAGCATCTAGCCATGCCTTTTCTATTTTAGTGTGTTGTTGCTCTGAATAATCTCCATTTTCACGACCATAGCCAGCAGAAATAGCAATATCACGGCAATCATCAATTGTTGCAAATCCATCATCAGAGGTTAACTCAGTGTCTTGCATTTTTTCGGTGTTGTCGCTACTCCCAATCCCCATTGCTAGCCACTCAAGCGATACATTGGCCACCTCTGCGATACGAATTAAGTTTGAGCGGGAAGGATCAGCTTCACCAATAAGCCATCTATTCAAAGAGGTGACTGCCACGCCAACTGCTCTGGCGAATTCGCTGTTGTTATTGCTGAATACTTTTTCAGCGATAAACTTCATGCGTTCGGCAAACAGCGGATCGTAAATCTTAGCTTTGCTCATCTTTTTCTTTCCTTTAAATTTAACGTTTACGCGAAAAACTAAATTAAGTGATTGTTTTACCTATTAAAAATTCATTTAAAGAAAAAACTTGCTTTTGTTTTAAGTTTTACGCTCATTTTTATTAAGTTTTAACTTGCTTTTGTTTTAGTTTTACGCTTTAATATGCTCAAGTGATGTAGATAAAGGGTGTAACAAATGAGCGTATTAAACAACACTAAAAAAACCGCAGTTAGCGATTGGCATCGTGCGGATATTATTGCTGCCCTCAAAAAGCAAGGGTGGACATTGCGAGCCTTAGCCAAGGAAACTCAATTGAGTTACAGCACCATTCGGACTGCCTTGGATAGACCTTATCCCAAAGTTGAACGACTGATTGCTGACGCAATTGGTGTGCCAGCTGAACTTATATGGGCTGGACGCTTTGCAGAAAGGAATTATCGTTCAACTTTAACGCATAATTTTAAATCATAAACAACTTTTACGGTTAATGAAACAAAAAGGTATTGTTTATGAGTATAAATGAACTAAAAAAATACTACTCTTCGACAGAGATCGCAAACTTAAAACTAAATAGTGCGCCATCTACTGCCAAAAACATCATTGAAAAAGCAAAGCGTGAAGGATGGGTGTGTCGTAAACGTTCTGGTCGCGGTGGCGGTGTTGAGTATGCTTTGGCGTCTTTACCGCAGGAAATTCAAGATGAGATCCGTGAGCGTTTTGCCTTAACTGCTCAGCCAAAAGCTAAAGTGAATGTGCCTGCAGTAAAAAATCATTCTTTAGAAAGTTTGACCCAAAAGCAGCGTGATATTGCCGATGCACGCATGGCGTTGGTGGCTGTGGTATCAGACCTAGAGCAAAGCATGACGCGTAAAAATGCGGTCGATTACCTTTGTCAGCAAGCCAAGCATAATGCTGTGTCGACAGAGATGATGGAATTGATTAACACTGCCAATGCCAAAACATCACGTCACCGCACATTATCCTCTCGCACATTGATGGGTTGGGTGCTGGACTATCACAAATGCAAAACCCCTGCCGAGAGATTGGTGACGCTTGCCCCAGCAGTGCGCCAAGCCCGAGCAGCGGAAGAGTTAGGTTGGTTGTTGGACTTTATGGCGATTTATCGCAACACCAATGGTATTTGTGTGAAAGAGGCCTATGACCTTTATGCCGCGCATTTTTGTGAGGCGTTTGCCGACCAGCCTTTACGCCTAAAAACCTTGCCTTCCCTTTCCACCGTGCGCCGTGGGTTGGCGAAATTACCACTCAATGTGCGTGAAATTGGGCGCAAGACAGGTGCCTCACTGCGTGCGTTGAACACCTATGTGAAACGCGACTGGTCGAAACTCAAAGCCAACGATGTGTGGGTGGGTGATGGCCACGCTATGAAGATGAAAGTCGCTCACCCTGAGCATGGTCGCCCATTTATTCCTGAGTTGACGCTGGTGATGGATGCCCCGAGCCGTTTCATTGTCGGCTGGTCGGTGAGCTTATCCGAAAATGCTAAAGCGGTGGCCGATGCCATTCGCCACGGTGTTGAGCGGCATGGCATCCCTGCCATTTATTACTCTGATAATGGTGGCGGTGAGAAAAACTGGCAGTTGGATGGTGATATTACAGGTATTTTTCCACGCCTTGGCATTAACCACCAAACAGGTATTCCAGGTAATCCGCAAGGGCGTGGGATTATTGAGCGCATCAATAAAACATTGGGGCTGCGCATTGCCCGTCAGTTTGAAACCTATCACGGCACAGGCGCAGATTCAGACACTGTGCGCAAAGTCAGCACCGCGGTGGTGAGCCTTGAAAAAGCACAACGCCAAGGTAAGACACTTTTGACCGACAAGCAAAAATGGGCAAAAGGCAAATTGCCGAGCTGGCAGGCGTTTATTGACGCGGTGGAGGCTGGTGTGGAGTGGTACAACAATCATCATAAGCATAGTGAAATTGGCTGCACCCCAGCACAAAAACGCCGTGAATTGTTGGTTGAAGAGGAAATTTTACAAGTTAGTGCCATTGAGGCGCGGGACATGTTCCGACCGCAAGTGAAACGCAAGGCACAGCGTGGCTGGTTGCAGGTATTCAATAATGACTACTTCCACCCTGATTTAATTAATGTCGATGGTCAAGAGGTACTTGTGGGCATTGATATTCATGACGCCAATTTTGTGGTGGTGCGCAACAAAGACGGTAGCCTGATTTGTGTGGCTGAATGGAACGGCAATAAGCGTGCTGCATTCCCTGAAACTTTGGTTGAGAAATCACGCAAAGAGCGGGCTAACCGCCGCATGCAACTTAAACAAGAGCAGATTTCAGAAATTCAAGCTGAGCTGAACCCAACCATCACCATTGAGCATCACAACACCGATTTATTGAGCGGTTTTAACAATATCAAGCTGCAACAAGCTGAAAAAATCCCGATGTTGCCATCGGAACTGGAATATCAACGTAAAAAAGCTATGGGGGAATAAATGAGAGAAGAACTAAGAGCCTATATGGAGCGCATGGGGCTTAATCAAACACAAGTTGCTCGCGAGTTGGGTAAATCCACTGCGGTGATTAATCAATACTTAAAAGGCACTTATGCAGGGCGCACAGAAGAGGTTGATGAGGCCGTACGTCGCTTACTGCAACGCCAAAAAGACAAGGTGGTAGAGCGTCGGTTTAAGGCTGACTTTGTGCCGACATTGGCGGCGAAAAAATGCCTTGATGTTATTCGCTTTGCCCATGTAGAAAGTGACATCAATGTAATTATTGGTGCAGCTGGCTTGGGTAAGACAGTGGCCTTGAAAGAATATGTGAAACAAAACCCTGATGTGGTGTTGGTGGAAGTTGAGCCGAGTTGTAGCCCGAAAGTATTGCTCAAAACACTGTGCCAAAAGCTGGGTGTGGCGGACACAGGTGCTAATCACGAGTTGTTTGTGCGCATTACGCAAAAGCTCTGTGAGGGACGCTTGATTATTGTTGATGAGGCGGAATTGCTCTCGGTTAAGAGCTTGGAGTGCATTCGCCGCATCCACGACATCACGAAGTGCGGTGTGGTATTGGCAGGCATGCCGAGATTGTTGATCAACTTAAAAGGGAAATATGGCGAGTTGGCGCAGTTATATAGCCGAGTGGGTTTGTTGTGTGACCTTGGTAATGCGTTACCGAAAGACGACATTGAAATGTTAGCTGAAAGCGGACTGGGAACATCGGAATTTAACGAGAAATTATTTCAAGTGAGCAAAGGCAATGCGCGCAGGCTCACCAAGTTAATGCGCGGTGTTATTCGCACCGCTGAAATGAATAGCAGACCGATTAATAACGCGATTATCAACCAATATGCCGAGATGTTGATTAACTAGGAGGCTGGAATGAAAACGTTATTAGACATCACCGAAAAACTGCGTGCACAAGGCATTTGCATTGTTTCTTCTCAAGATGGGCGTTTCCCTTGCCTTGTTGTGTTAACCAAACGCGTAAAACGGGGGTGAGCCATGAAGATACGCCTGAAATATTTACTTTCTGCCACCGTGCTGGCCGCTGTGCTCGGTGTGGGCTGTCAAGACCGCGTGAGTGAAGCCAGTGAGCCTTGTGGTGAGAACGACATCGCCTGCTGGAAGACGTTAGCCAATGAGGAGTGGAAAGCCGACAACGGCGAATTTCAACCCGATTTAACCCCTGAACAAGAAGCTTGGCTATTTAAGCACTACCCAGATACTGATTTTCACGATGAAGGAGTAACCCAATGAAAAAGCACACTGACCCTTACGATCGCGTGCAAGAAATTGATGATGTGATTGTGATGCTGGAGCAAGCCAAAGAGATGGTGCGCGAGAAAAACCCAGCACTTTATCACCGCTTTATTGACAGCGCGTTGGCCAATATCCGCCGCATTCGCTGCATGGAAAACTACAACAGAGTGATGGGTGGGAGGTGCTAGATGGGGCGTGCTCGTGCAATTTATGCGGTTTACAAGGGCGAACAAAACTTGGCAGACGGCACGTTGGACGAGTTATCCGCCAAGATGAACATGACGGTAAACACATTACGTTATTTATCAGGTAAAGCCTACCGCAGACGGATTGGCGACAGACTCAATAATCGCCTGCTATTAATCAAAATTGGAACAGAACGTGACGAAGGAGAACAGCATGACTGACAACACTATCCCACAAGGCTACTGGCGCGATGCCAAAGGCGCATTAATCCCAGAAAGTAGCATTAAAGACATCGACAAAGAACGCGATGCCTTGGTGCGAGAATGGATTGAAAAAGGCAAAGCACTACATGAGGAGATGAAAGCTTACAAAACCGCACTTTTTGGCGACATTGGTGCTTTTGTTGACCTCTCTGCCGAAAAATACGGCGCAACTATCGGTGGCAAAAAAGGCAACCTGACACTGTTTAGCTTTGACGGCAAATACAAAATTCAGCGTGCCATTAATGATCATCTTGCCTTTGATGAACGCATTCAAGCGGCAAAAGCCTTGATTGATGCGTGCTTGATTGAGTGGACGGAAGGCTCACGCAGTGAAGTGAAAGCCTTGATTGAGCGTGCGTTTGACGTGGATAAAGAAGGCAACCTCAACACCAACCGCATTTTAGCCCTGCGCCGTGTGGCGATTGAAGACCCACGCTGGCTGAAGGCCATGGACGCCATCAGCGAAAGCGTGCAAGTGGTCGGCTCAAAATCCTATGTGCGGTTATATGAACGCATTGGGGAGACTGACCAATATCGTGCGATTGCATTAGATATGGCGGGGATTTGATATGAGCAGTAATGAAAAACGTATCATTGTGCGCGCTAACTGCCTAGTTGAATTCTTAGTGTTCGCAGAGGATTTTGAAGCGGTAGCCGAGCAAACCGACAACTTTGATTGCAATAAGTTAGATGCGCTACCAAAAGAAATTCATACCGTGTTTGAGGTTGTTGAGATGGAGGAATGGTCGTGAGCACAAATGAGGTGATTTTCTCTCTCGGCTATATGGTGTTCGTTGCTTTTCTTGTTTGGCTACGCAGACACAAATAAAGCCTATTTACAGCCTTTTAAACGCCGTTTAAAGGGCTGAATAATGGTTTTTTAACCAACAAAAATGAGGAATCAATATGGAAAGTTTTACTTTGGTCTTATCTGTCTTTATTGGCAATGAGCTGGATTGTAGATGGTTTGGTAAAAATAGCCAGAATTTGCTTAATGCACCGGCTAAATTAAAACAGAGAATTGTACAGTTAGCTGAAGATGTGAACCACGTCTCGCCATTTTTACGATCATCATTCGATGATTTCGTGGTTGAACAATCTTCAGGCCATGGTATGGCTTTAGTCAAATTTACTATCGATGATAATCACTGGTATGTGTCATGTAAAAAGGCAGACGAAAGAGAAGCAAGTCGCTATGTTCGTAACTTACTGCTTCGCTTGCTAGACGATCGTGATGCCTTTTTAGCAGAAGTTGAGGAAATTAAAAAACGGTGTGAATAAAGCCCATTTACCGCACTTTGGTGACAGAGTGCGGAGTAATGGGTTTTATTTACAACAAACGAGGAATCAATATGGAAAGTTTTACTTTGGTTTTGTCTGTCAATGTTGATCTTAGTAATCAACATGCTGAGATGACATGGTCTTCAGGTGAAGAAAGCGTTTTATCAGATATGCCATCTGAGCTTACGCAGACAGTATCTCAATTGATGAAAGATGTTGCAGATGTTTTACCTGTTGTATCTTCTGTTTTTGAAGATTATTCATCTGATAATGCTCCTGTTCTTGCAGAAGCTAAAGTTAAATTTATGGGTAAAAACGAAAACTGGAACCTTTCATTTGATGTTGTTAATGAGCATAAAGCGAGCTTACTTATACAAACCTTGTTATTTCGGTTATTAATGGAACGTGATGCCTTTTTAGCAGAGGTTGAGGAAGTTAAAAAACGGTGTAACTAAAGCCCATTTACCGCACTTTGGCAACAGAGTGCGGAGTAATGGGTTTTAACCAAGTTTAGGAGTGACAGACAATGAAATGTAAGTGCCCTGCGTGCGGGGCGGTGATGTCGTTAGATGTGCTGTTGCAACATGATGCTGCCAGTGAAGCGGTGATGACAGCATTGTCTATCGACCCGCACTTTGGAAAGGCAGCTGTGCGCTATTTGGGGCTATTTCGGCCACAAAAGTCGGCCTTGACGGCTGACCGCTTGGCAAAATTGCTCGGTGAATTGCTGCCAATGGTGCAAGCACAGCGCATTGAACGCAATGGACAAGTGTTTGACGCCCCACTGGCGTGCTGGGTTGATAGCCTCAATGTGGTGTTAGGAAATCGCCACAGCTTGAGTCTGCCACTGAAATCCCACGGCTATTTGCTGGAGGTGATGAGTAAATGGCAAGGCAAAAGTGAAGTGCTGGCTACACCTGTGCAAAATGCACCGCGCTTATCCAGTAAAACAGGGCAAGCCTTGCAACATTTAGCGGAGTTTGCCAATGAGTAATAAAAACTGGCTCAATGCAACCATTGCCCAAGGGCTCGGTGGACTGATATTAATGCGCTTGCCCAATCAACCACCCGAGGAGCTGATTAAGAAAACGGCAAAAGTGTGGGTGATAGCGCTGGAGAGTGTCAAACTCTATGGCGGGTGGAATGAGGAAGACGACAAATGGCGCATTGAAAAAGGCTTTCAGCGCCTTTATGCCGAGTGTGAACGTTTCCCAGCCCCTAAAATGCTGATTGATCGCATGCCAAAACGAAAAACCGTTGAGGCATTGCCTGCACCAGAGTTAAGCGATGAGCAAGTTGCACGTAATTTGGCACGATTGGATGAACTAAGAAGGAAATTATATGGCAACATCAAGACAAAAACTTATCGCTAAAATTCATATCGGCAAAACGGCCTTGCAACTTGATGATGATACCTACCGTGCGTTATTACAAAGTGCGGTTGGCAAAGTGAGCTGCCGTGAGATGACCGACGTGCAACTCGCGCAGGTGCTCGCAGTGATGAAAGAAAAGGGCTTTCACGCACAATCGAAAGGGCAAAAACGCCCAAGCCCTGCGGCCAAAAAAGCGCGTTATCTGGCCAAAATCACCGCACTTTTGGCTGAGAACAAGTTACCTCAATCCTATGCCGATGGCATTGCGCGCCAATCCTACGGCGTGCAATTTGTCCATTGGTTAGATGTACCGAGATTGCAAAAGGTGATCCAAATGCTCTCGGTGTACCATCAGCGACAGCAGAAAAAATGATGGTCTGATCAAACTTTCAATAAGCTCAGATAGACATATTTTTAGCATTTTGATACGTTAAGCCTCATTTGAGGCTTTTTTAGTATAATTGACATGAAAAAATTACTCTTAGTTACGATGCTATCATTTCCCCTTATTGGCCATGCAGAGTTTTGGAAAGCTCAATCCACTGAAAACCATAAAATATTCAAAGAGTATCCCTTTGATATGTATAAAAGTGATTTTATGCGGAAATTTCCAATGTTTGGTCGTTGTCAATTCGATTCGGATGTTAAAATATGCGCTCCTGAAGCTTACGAAAAGCTTTATGATATTCCTTTTAATATCGTGATCATGTTAGATAAAGATCGAACAAACTCAGTTAAATTAAGGCCTTCCGAATATTCAATTAGTCGCTCAGAGTTTTGGGGATTATTTAGAGGATTGGTGAAATCTGGTTTTGTTCTGTATCAAATTAAAGATGGCAAGGATTTAGCTAATATCTTCCAAGATATGTTTGATAGTGCTGAAAAAGGTAAAAAAATTAATAGAGTTAGTGATAAATTAGATATTCTTGAATCAAAGCAATCTACTGAGCAAACACTATTTTATTTGGAAAAATCTAAACTAGACTCTATTCTTTTAAAAGGAAAATCACGGTTCTCTTCTAAAGAGGAAATTATGGAAAAACTACCAGCAGACACTAGATTTATTGAGATGAATGTTAGAAGTTCTGAAGGTCAGATGTATTGGATTGAGCTTAACATTTCTATCCCTAAACTAAAGGTATCGACTATAGACGATCGACCAGCAGAAAAATTCTAAAATGCACTATGTTGTGAACCGCACTTTTTAGTGCGGTTTTTTTCGTTTAATTGTATGTCTTTTTGACTTTTTGCCCTGATAATCCCTTTTAATTGACGTTTCTGGAGGGGTTATGGAGCTTAAAGATGTGCAAGATTATCTGCCCGAGGTGGTGCTGGAGATGGTTGAGCTGATTGGCTTTGTGGATACGGAAAAGCTGATCAATGCCTTTGGCGGCACGACCTTTCGTTTTACCGACGGGCAATATTACTTCCCTAAATTAGTTGAGGCCGTTGGGCGTGAAAGTGCGGTGGCGTTGCGCAAATATTTCAATATTGAGCAAGTTTATATCCCACGGTGTGAGGTGGCGTTGCGTTTGCTGCGCAATTATCGCTTTAAAGCTGATTTTGATTGGCTTACTGAAAGTAATGGCAAGAGTGGTCGGCTTGCTATGCTGGAGCTTTGCCCCAAATACGGTGTGTCTGACCGCGCTGGCTGGGATATTTTGCGAAAAATGTCGTCGGCCACAACCAATCAATCGGCTCTCTTTTGATAGAGAGTGCTGAAGCCCTTCCTCTCTTTTCATTATTCTCTCAACGCCATAATGACCCTACTTATCAAGAAGTAGGGTTATGTTATGGCACAAATCAACAAGATTATCATTCACTGCGCTGCCACAGCCAATGGCGTGCGGCTTGCCCGTGGTGGCAAAACCGCGGCGCAAATCATCGACGGATGGCATGAAAAGCGGCTGTTTCATCGCAATACTAATGACGTAATTCGCTTTAATCGCGCGCTGAAATACATTGGCTATCACTTTGTGATTGATACCGACGGCACACTGGAAACAGGCCGTGCGGTGGGTGAACGTGGCGCACACTGCAAGGGACAAAACACAGGTTCGGTTGGCATCTGCCTCGTTGGCACAGACCGTTTTACTGCAAAACAATGGGCCGCATTGAAGCAATTGGTTGATAAGCTCAAACATACCTACCCGAACGCGACCTTGCACGGTCATCGTGAATTTTCACCCAAAATCTGCCCAGGCTTTGACGTCAAAAACTGGGTGGAGGATGGATTTATTCCTCATGTTAATCACACCATTATGGAGTACGCCGAATGAACATGTTAAACCGCTTTAAATCACTCTTTACTCGTTTATCTGCTACCAAAGGGAAATCACGCCCACGTCGATATAGCAAAAATGCGTGGAGCTACCGCGTCAAAGGTAAACCAACGGCAGCAACCGCACTTTATCTTTCTCTCGGTGCTCGGGGTGTGTGATGAAATTAACGCAACTCATTACCAACGCCGATGGGCGCACCAGCACCACGGGCTTTATCCAAGTGTTTAGCTGGATTGTGTTAACAGCAGCATTTCTCTATGGCGTGTGGGCGGATAAAAGCTATGTGTCTGACTGGTTTTGGTACTACGCCGCTGTGTGCGTGTTTGGCTCGCCTGCCTCCAAGGGGGTGGTGACGATGTTGAAAGAACGCACCACCAAACAAGGAGACGCTGAATGATGTGGTCATTATACGCATTGGGTGCATTTGGCGTGACGTTTGTTGTGGGGTATCTCCATGCCCGAGCACAGGCTAAAAAAATTGCTCAACAACGCCAAGAAATTGAAAAAGTGCGGTCGGAGAAGGCCGTTATTGCCAAGGAGTTAAACAATGCTGAACAACGTAAACAAATTGACGCCGCTAGCCGTCGCCTTAGCGGCAATGGGGTTGATGACAGCTTGCAGTCAAAAGGCTACTTTAGAGATGCGCCCTAGTGGTTGTGCTGCCTTTGGATTGATTTATCCGCATCGTACAGACACGTTGGAAACGAAGCGACAGGTGCTCAGCCATAACCAAACCTATGAACGCATTTGTCGAGGTGGAGATGGAATTTCAAATTAGTGGCGAGTGGGTTTTCAATGGCGTGGTCAGTATTGCAGTCACCTTTGTCGGCTTTTGGTTGAAGTCGGTGAAAGACGAGTTGCACGACTTTAAAATCGAGATAAAAGAGGTGCGTGATAAATACCAAACCAAAGAGCTGGCCCAAGTCAATCAAGGGCATTTTGACACCGTGTTGCTGGAAATCCGCAATGAGTTGAAAAGTATTAATCAAAAATTGGACAACAAGGCAGACAAATGACATCCGCACGATTACATAAGAAGCAAACACAAACTCAAAACACCGCCGATACATTGCTGGAAATTTTAATGCTCGCGAAATCAGCTGATCGCAAGTTAGATGATGTTTGCAAGCAAGTGGACAACATCGACAGTCGTTTATCGGCGCTGGAGCACCGCATGCACCGCTTGGGCTTGAAAGCCTTTGCTGTGGGGGGCTTAGGCGGCTTAGTTACCACAGTTGGTTTTGAAATTATCAAAGCCAAGTTTGGAGGTTAAATGGCACACGATGCGAAAACGAAGGCGCATGTTCGCCGCTACTATGTGTTTGAGATGCTCACGCTTGAACAATCGGCGGAAAAGGCAGGTGTGTCCTTTGGTACAGCGCGGCGTTGGAAAAAACAAGCGCAGAATGCAGGTGATGACTGGGATATGGTGCGCGAGGCGGCCACGATGGCAGGTGGGCAAGCCGAAGAGGTCTCGCGTGGGTTGCTGACTCGCTTTATTTTGCACTTCACCAAGGTGATGGATGAAGTTGAAAATGCCGAGATGTCACCGAGTGAAAAAGCTGAACTCTTAAGTGGGCTGGGTGACAGTTTTACCAAGATGACGGCTGCCAGTAAGCGCATTCTGCCCGAAGTGTCGGAGCTGGCGACAGCGATGAAAACCATTGAGTTATTTGGGCACTATATCCAATCCAAAAAACCACACTTACTCAGCGACTTTTTAGACTTGCTCGATGGCTTTGGGCAAACCTTGAATAAGGAATTTAAGCAATGAGCCTGTGTCAGTTTCTTGTGGTGATTGCCGCCTGCTTGTCGGCTCGCGATGGTGGTCAATGGGGCTGGTGGATTTTGTTATTGCTGCTGATGGATTGAGGATGTCATGAAGTATAAAGATTTTTTACAAGAGCTGCGTGCGTATCGAGAAAGCCTGCAACAAAAAATTGATGCCGCTTATGATGGTTGGGACGATAGCCCTAAGGCTGTGAGCGCACGCCGTGAGTGTGTGCTAGATGAAGCCGATGGCTTTGCGTATTTTGTTACGCACTACTTTCCGCACTACACCCGCTCAAGTGAAAAGTCCGAATTGCACCACTACCTTTTCGCTCGCTTGCCTGAAGTACTGCGTGCCACTAAAGGCTGCTTGGAAGCCATAGCGGCACCGCGGGGGGAGGCGAAATCCACGATTGTGTCACAGCTTTTTACGCTCTATTGCCTTGTCACGGGCAAGAAAAATTACTGCCTCATTGTGATGGACAGTATTGATCAGGCTTACCCGATGTTGGAGGCGATTAAAGCGGAGCTGGAATTTAATCAACGCTTGCGCATTGACTTCCCTGATTGTTCGGGACAAGGGCGCGTATGGCAGGCCTCAACCATCATTACCGCCCAAAATCAAAAAGTGCAGGTGGCAGGCTCGGGCAAAAAATTGCGGGGCTTGCGCCATGGTGCCTATCGCCCTGATTTGGTCGTGCTTGATGATATTGAAAATGACGAGCAAGTGCGCAGCCCAGAGCAACGCGACAAGTTGCACAGCTGGCTGAAAAAAACCGTATTACCACTGGGTAGTGCCGACGGTAAATTGGATATTGTCTATATCGGAACCATTTTGCACTACGACAGTGTGTTAAACCGCACTTTGCAGTCCAAGGCGTGGCATAGTGCAAAATTTAAAGCCCTCAAAAAACTACCTGACAATATGACGTTGTGGGATAAATGGGAGGGTTTTTATCTCAATGAGGGTGAGGCGGTGGCGGATGCGTTTTATGCCGCCAATCAAGCAGAGATGGACAAAGGCGCGGTGGTGTCATGGGCGGCTCGCCCACTGTTGACGTTGATGAAAATACGCGCCCGTGATGGTCATAGCACCTTTGACAGTGAATACCAAAATGACCCTATTTCAAGCGATGAGGCGGTGTTTGCCTCCGCAATTCAATATTGGACGCAGCTGCCCGACGAACTAGTGTATTTTGGCTCACTTGACCCATCAATGGGCAAAGCAGGTGCAAGCCGTGACCCGAGTGCGATTTTAGTTGGTGGCTATCATCGCGCGACGGGTAAGTTGTACGTGGTTGAAGCCCAGGTGAAAAAGCGACTGCCTGATTTGATGATTGAAGATGTCATTCGCTTGCAGCAGCAATATCACTGTACCCGTTGGTTTGTGGAAACGGTGCAATTTCAAGAGTTTTTTAAAGATGAGTTGGTCAAGCGTTCTGCCCAGCGTGGCGTGCCTGTGCCCGCAAGTGCCGTGAAACCCAACACAGACAAAATGCTGCGCATTGAAAGCCTGCAGCCACACATTGCCAACGGCCTCATTCTACTCCATGCCAGCCAAGCGACCTTAATTGAACAGTTGCGCCACTTCCCAAAAGCGGATCATGATGATGGGCCTGATGCGCTAGAGATGTTGTGGCGTAATGCCGTCAGCGGCGTGGGGCAAATTGAATGGATGAGTGTTGATGAGCTGGAAAAGCACGATGAAGACGATGATTTATACAGTATTTGGAGTCGATAATGGCGAAGAAACATAAACGCAATAACACAAAGAAAAGTGTGGTAGTCAATAAAAGTGCGGTCAATGAAACCTTGCAAACGCAAGAGGCGATGGTCACGCAAGCGGGGCGCATTTTGTCTGAGCACCCGAGTCAAAACATCACACCGTCTAAGCTAAAATCGCTGCTAGAAGAGGCTGAAAACGGTGATATCCGTGCGCAGCATGACTTATTTTTAGATATTGAAGAGCGTGATGCGGGTATTGCCGCCAATATCCAAACCCGTAAGCGCGCTATTTTAACGTTGGATTGGTTAATTTCCCCACCACTCAATGCCAGTGAAAAAGATGAAGCCCTGCGTGAAGAGATTGAACAGTATTTCTATCAGCTCACGGGGCTGGAAGATATGCTGGTGGATTGTATGGATGCGGTGGGTCATGGCTTTTCTGCACTGGAGATTGAGTGGCAATACAAGCAAAATAAATGGTTGCCTGCGCGCTTTATTCATCGGCCACAGTCGTGGTTTAGATGGGATAAAGACGACAACTTGCGATTGAAAACGCCAGATAATCAAGACGGCGAGCCACTACGCCCATTAAGCTGGGTGGTGCATTATCACAAGTCCCGCTCAACACAAGCTGCACGTGGTGGACTTTACCGTACGTTGGCTTGGCTCTATATGTTCAAGCACTATTCGGTGCATGACTTTGCCGAGTTTTTAGAGCTCTACGGCATGCCAATTCGCATTGGTAAATACGGTGCAGGTGCCACCCCTGATGAGAAACGCACGCTGTTGCGCGCTTTGGCGGAAATTGGCCACAATGCCGCTGGGATTATGCCTGAAAGCATGCAGGTGGAATTGCACAACATTGCAAGCAGCATGAGTAACGCCAGCAACCCGTTTTTGCAGATGGTGGATTGGTGTGAAAAAGCTATTGCACGCTTGATTTTGGGGCAAACCTTAACCTCGGGTGCGGACGGTAAAAGCTCCACCAATGCACTAGGAAGGGTGCATAATGAAGTGCGGCGTGATTTGCTAGTGAGCGACGCCAAGCAGCTTTCACAAACCATTACGCAACAAATTATTCTGCCCTATTTGCAGGTCAACGTTGATCCGAATATTGACCCCGCACATATCCCGTACTTTGAGTTTGACACCAAAGAGCGTGAGGACTTAAGCCAATTTGCCGAGAGCTTACCAAAGCTGGTGAATATTGGCGTGCAAATCCCTGAAAATTGGGCGCGTGAGAAGTTGGGCATCCCTGATGCGTCGGATGGTGAAGCGCTTTTAAAACCGCTTCAAATGGGCTTTAAAAGCGAGGGTGAACACGAGCAAACCGCACTTTCCGCGCAACACGGTTGCCAGTGTGCCGCGTGTCGTGGTGTGGCAGCTGGTGAAACTTTGCCCAAGGCAAACGGCACGCAAGGCGAACTCGACCGTGCGGTGGACACTGCGTTGGGTGATATTGATTTCAATGCCCAATTCAACCCAATGGTCAAAAGTGCGGTCGGGCTTTTGGCACGTTGTGGTAGTTATGAGGAGGCGTTTGCCGCGTTGAGTGAACGCTACCCGCAATTAGACACGCGCGAACATGAACGCTATTTAACGCAAGCGTTGTTTGTCTCTGAGTTGTTGGGGGCTGTCAATGAGCGGCGCTGATGTCAAATTCGCCTTTGGTCTGCGCCCCGAAAAGGCACTGGAGTTTTTGCGCAGTAAATATGCTGTGCTTAATGATGTGGATGACGTGGCGATGCTCAACTCGGTGCGCGGTAAGGCTGCCCGCATTGCCAACCTTTCCAGCCTTGAGATGACCAAAGACATTTATCAGTCTTTAATTGATGCGCATGAAAACGGCATCGCCTTTGGACAGTGGAAAAAAGAGATGTTGGCACATTTTAAGCGCAAAGGCTGGGTGGCCTATTACGACAAAGGCTATCAACTCGCCGACCCCAAAACGGGTGAGCATTTTGGCACGCCGTGGCGACTCAATACCATTTATCGCACCAATACACAGTCGGCGTATTCTGCGCAGCGTTATCAACAACAGCGTGATAATGCTGATAGTCGACCTTATTGGCAATATACCGCCGTCAATGATAACCGCACCCGTCCAAGCCATAGCGCCATGAATGGGCTGGTCTATCGCTATGATGACCCGTTTTGGGATACGTTTTATCCGCCCAATGGCTTTAACTGCCGTTGCTCGGTGATTGCGCTTGCACCTAGGGATATTGCGCGAGATAACTTAATTGTACGCAATGGCGAAGACGATTTGGTAGAGCACACACGTCAAGTCAATGCGACCACCCGCGAGCAAACCACCGCCTTTAAGGTGAGTGATGATCACTATGTGATGGCTGATCGTGGTTTTGATCGCAATATTGGTCGCACGGTTTATCGCCCGAATTTAGACCTCTACCCTGAAGCACTGGCACATCAATTTGCTAAAAGGGAGATGGGGGGCAAGGCTTTTCAATTAAATTATGCCCAGTTTGAGCAAGAATTAGTGGAACAAAAAGCAAAACTCGGCATCAAGGATAAAGCCAATGCCGAGCAAATGGTGGCCATTCGCAATCATCTACGGCAAGAATATATGTTTGCGGCAGGTATTATCAGCCAAGAAAAGCGCAATGTATTGGGAATTAAAAAGGGTACGGTGTGGTTGTCAGATGATACCTTGATTAAGCAGTTTAATAGTCGATTAGGTGACCCTAATTTTACATTAGAACAATATGCTGTTTTGCCTGACGTGATAAATCAACCCGATGATTTATTCAAAGATAAGAACAATAATTTGATTTTTATTAAGCGAATTGACAATAGAAAATATATCGTGGTTATTAAATATGTTTCAAAAAAGAAAGAATTATTTTTAACCTCAATGAGAGGAATAGGGCAAGCTGAAATAGATAAATTAGCTAAAAAATGGACGGTTATCAGGTAAGGCTCCCGGTCACTTACACACGCTCTCGGACATCTAAGCAGGACAAGCCATCTTAGATAGGCTGCGGCAGGGAGATTCACCGCTTTTCTGACAACCGTCTAGTTTGCCACTAGGGGGTACTGCGAAGCCCCACACGCTCTCAGACACTTGAGCCGACCTCAAGTAGGCTGCGATCAGCAGAATTCATCGCTTTTCTAGTGGCACTTTGATGGTAACACAATCGTTTAAAATTGCAACAGAAGCAGGAGTGCGTGTTTAATGATAGAAATTAAAGTCAACAACGAAGCCGAGCTTATCAAGGCATTAGAGGAATTGGCAAAGAAAACCCATTACAACGCTCCCTTAATGCGCAAGCTGGCGGGCACAATGCAAAAAGCGGTTGATAAGAACTTTATTGCTGGCGGTCGCCCAAAATGGTTAGGCGTAAAATCTCGCCCTAATGGTCAACCCTTGATTGATACAGGTAATTTGCGCAATTCGATTCAAGCCTCATGGGATAACAATGAGGCCATTGTTGGTACTAATGTGCCTTATGCAGCCATTCATCATTTTGGTGGCAAAACCGCACCACACCAAATTAAACCTGTATTTAAAAAGGCACTGGCTTTTGGCGGTGGCGTATATAGTGCGGTCAATCACCCTGGTAGCACCATTCCAGCCCGCCCCTTTATGACTTTGACACCAAGGGATGAGCAAGACTTGCTTGATGATGTGCAAGCCTATTTCCGCAAAATCCTCAAATAGCCAATATTACGCCCGTAGGGGCGTTTTTCTCTGAATTGGGGCAATGGGTCGGGTGAGTGGTTTTTAAAACGATTTAAAAGCGGTTTAAAACGTTTTAAAAAGGGTCTTGCTTGATGGGTTGCTCCTTATTCCTTTCCTTCAAAAATCTTTCCTAAATTGTCGTGCTGAAGTCCTTCACCCCTTGTGCGTGTGTTTTTTCACCTATTCTAGCCCTGACATTTCGTTTTAAGGAGTTTTTTATGTCATTAACCCCCGTCGCATTGAGTTTTGAAATTGTCCCCAATGGGCGCATTCAGTTGTTCCCGTATGGACGGTTTTATCCCGCTGATGGGCGCAGTAAGGAGGGCTGGTATGTAGATGACTCTAATGGCTATGCGTTAGCCGAGGAAATCAATGCACGCAAAGTCAAAATGATGGTGGACTATGAGCATCAAACATTATGGCTGGATAAAAACGGGCAAGGCAATATTGCTGCAGGTTGGATTGAGCATGCGGAATATATCAGTGGTAAAGGCTTGTTTGCTGATGTGAGTTGGACAACGAAAGCGTCCGCGCATATCAAGCAAAAAGAATATCGCTATATTTCACCCTATTTTTTAGCCGATAAAAGCGGCCAAGTGATTCGGGTGATTAATGCCGCACTGACCAACCGCCCTGCACTCCATGAACTGGAAGAAGCGATTGCAGCCTCTGATTTGGTAAACCAAGCAAAAGGAAATCCTATGTTAGAACTATTGAAAAAGCTCTTTAACCTGCCTGCGGCAAGTGAAGACGCATTGAAAGAAAAGTTGGTTGCATTGAGTAATCAGCAAGAAAAAAGCGGCGTGGCTATTACTGATGTTTATGGCCGTTTGGAAAAAGCCAATGCCGATGTGGTGGCATTAAGTGAAAAAGCACCTGATCCGAAAGAATATGTTGCACTTTCCGAGTTGCAAGCCGTGCAAGCACAGCTCAATAAGCTGCAAAGCGAAGTCAACGCTGACAAAGTAAAAAATATGATTGACGTGGCTTTGTCAGAGGGACGCTTGTTGCCAGCGCAGAAAGCGTGGGCTGAAAAGCTCGGTGCAAAAGATGCCACCGCACTTTCTGAATACTTGCAAGCCACCGCCCCTGCGGCATTCACTCAATCGCAATCCGAGGGCAAAAACCCGAATGAAGCTGACAAAGTCGCTTTGTCAGAAGAGCAGCGTGCGGCCGCCAAAATGCTAGGCATGACCGACGCAGAATTTCAAGCAATCTTACCTACTGGAGCATAATTTATGGCTGGATTTAAAAAATCAGAAGTGTTGAAAGCGTTAGACGCCGCTTTTCGTGCAGAGTTTAACGGCGGTTTAAAACACATTGATCCGCAATGGCGCGCGTTGGCGATGCCGATTTCGTCTAATACCAAGGTGAACACCTATGGCTTTATGAGTGCTTTCCCGAAACTGGTGGAATGGACATCAAAACGGACGATTAAAGAAATGCAAGCCCAAGGCATTAGCCTTGAAAACAAAAAGTACGAGGCAACCGTGTCCGTACCACGCACCGATGTGGAAGATGACCAAGTTGGCTTGTTCCGCCCGATGATGGCGCAAATGGGACAAGCCGCCGCTGAGTTGCCTGACGAATTGGTGTTTGGCTTACTCAAAGCGGGTGAATCCACCCTGTGCTATGACGGCCAAAACTTCTTTGACACAGACCATCCGTACTATCAAAACGTTGATGGCACAAGTTCTGGAACAAACCAAGTTAACTTGACTACAGGTTCAGATAGCGGTGAGAAGTCTTGGTATTTGATGGATACCACAAATGTGATTAAGCCACTGATTTTCCAAGAGCGCACCAAACCTGAATTTGAAGCGAAATTTGACCCGTCTAAGTCCGACACAGTATTTATGGAAGATAAATACCTTTGGGGCGCGCGTTACCGCTGTACAGCAGGTTTTGCATTTTGGCAATTAGCGCACAAAGTCAAAGAGACCAGACTCAATGCTGAAAATGTGATGAAGATTATTGAAATCATGACCACATTGAAAGCGGACGGTGGTGCATTCTTGAACATTCGCCCGAACGTATTGCTTGTTCCACCAAGCCTTGAGAAAGCGGCGTTAGACATCTGCAATGCCGATGTCATCAATGGCACAACCAACACCTTAAAAGGCCGTTTGAAAGTGATGGTGAGTCCTTACATCATCGAATAATCACCTCTCCCCCACCCGCGTGGGGGAGGTTAAAGGAGTTTTTATGGCAAAAGTGAAAAAGCAACAAAGTACCGTATTAGAGTCCTCAGCCGTTGAGGTTGAAAGTGCGGTTGCAGAAGACCAAAGTGCGGTTAGTGAGGTGGAAGCTGTTGGTGTGTCGGTATTGTTGAAAGCCATTCACCCACAAGAAAGCTATGGCCGCGCGGGGTATCGCTTTAATAAGCAAAGTACGGTTGAAATTGCGCTTGACCAACTCAGTGCGCGTGATATTGAGGCCTTGACCCAAGACCCATGGTTGACGGTTGAGTTTATCACCAAGGAGTAAGTGATGTACGCCAGTGTGAGTGATTTTGTGATTCGGGTTGGTGAGGTGCAAAGCATTGAGTTAACCGACCGCGAGGGCAACGGTGAGGTCAATGAGTCCGTACTGCAAATCGCACTTGATGACAGTAGTAGCCAAATTGATGGTGCGCTGGCGGGGCGTTATCGCCTGCCACTTAAAACCATTCCGCGCAATCTCACTCGCATTTGTTGTGACTTAGCGCGTTATCGCCTGTGCAGTATGTCAGGGGTGACCATCACGGATGAAATTATCGCACGTTATAAATTAAGCCTTAAAGAGCTTGACGATATTGCCAGTGGCAAAGTCTCTCTCGGGCTTGAGGATGATGTTGATAATGCCAGTGATGCGCTCGCTAATGGCGTGCAGTTTGTCAATGGTAACTCAAGGGTATTTAGCCGTGATAAGCCGTATTGAAAATGCGCTGGTTGAGCGCTTGCAGCTTGGGTTGGGTAAGTTGGCTCGCCGTGTAGAAAGTTATGGTGGTGAGCTAGATGACCCTAAATTGAATCTACTGAACTTGCCTGCAGTGTTAGTGACTTATGGTGGCTCGCGCTTTGAGCGCATGGGTGTGTCAGCGCGTAGTTATCGCATTAAAGCCAGCGATAAATTTATCGTGATTGTATTGGTGCGCTCATTACGAAGTGAAAAAGCAGGTCGTCACGGTGGCGTGACTGAACGCGAGATTGGCGCAAATCAGTTAATCAGTGCAGTAAAGCGTTTGCTCATCAACCAAACACTGGGGCAATTGGTTGAGCCGATTGAAATTGCCGAGGTGCGAGCGTTATTCAATCAAGCGCCTGTGCAAAATTCAGCATTAACGGCTTATGCCATTGAATTTGATATTCGTTACTCACAATCAGACTTTTTGGACGATGGCAAATTCCCAGAGCCAACAGCGGATATTAATAGCCCTGATTATCTGTTCAACCGCTATCAAGGCAAACTCTCAGCACCTGACGCCGAGTTGAGGACACTTGAAGGCAAACTGTTTGACCCAACCAATGCAGCCCAAGTGCCGTTTGAGATTGAAACCAAGGAGAAAACATGAAAGTGAAAGCCGCCAAAGGGGTGAAAGTGCCCTTTGAGCACCGCCCACACCACTTTATTGAACAAAGTGCGGTGGACGTGGACGAAACGCCATATTACCTGCGTCGTATTGCAGATGGCGATTTAATTGAAGTGAAGTCTAATCGTAGAAACAGTGAGGTAGAAAATGGCTGACACCCATATCGAATTTGACCAAATCCCAGGGAGTATTCGCCGACCAGGTGTATTTACAGAATACAATGCCAAAGGTGCAGTAACCACATTGCCGACCAATGAACAAGAGGTGTTAATTGTTGCACCAATGTCGGTGGAAAGTACGGCGGACTTTACCGAACCTGAGCGTGTGTTTTCAGATGTTGATGCCAAAAATCGCTTTGGTGCAGGTTCATGGGCGCATTTGATGACGCGCATGGCGATTGCAAACAACCCGTTTATTCGCCTCTCGGTGATGGGGTTGAAAGATAACTCATCAGGTGTGGCAGCCACTGCCACCTTAACCCTTGCTGGCACGGCATCAAGTGCAGGTGTGATGAAAGTGGTGATTGCGGGCGTCGAGTATGCCATTGCGGTTGCGGCTAAAGAAGCAGACACTGCGGTAGCAGAACGATTAAAAGCGGTGATCAATGCCAGCGATATTTGCCCTGTGAGTGCGCAAGTTTCCAGTAAAACTGTGAACTTGACTGCAAAATGCAAAGGGGAAATTGGCAATGAAATCAGCTTGAGTGTCAGCAACAGCACGCCTGACATTACTCTTGAGGCCAGTGCCTTTAGCTCTGGCGCACAGAATGCGGATTTGGCGAAAGCGTTAGCGTCTGTGGCGGGTAAGCAATATCACATTATCATCTCCCCTTTTGCTGATGATAAAAATGCCAAAGCCTTGCGTGAGCACCTTGATACTGTCTCCAGCCCACTGGAGAAAAAGCCAGGTATTGGTGTGTTGGGATGGCGCGGAACAATGTCAACAGGCACAACTTACGCCGAAAAAATCAATGGTAACCGCGTGACTGTCGGCTGGTATAAAGGCTGCGTTGAGCCTAATGCTTTGATTGCAGCGGGATACGGCGCGGTGATTGCCAGTGAAGAAGACCCAGCGCGCCCACTCAATACGCTGGAAGTTAAAGGCTTGAGCGAAGTGGATGCCAGCCAAAATCCACTGCTCAGTGAAGTCAATCAAGCGTTATATCACGGACTGACCCCGCTTACTGTAGTCAATCACCGAGTGCAGATTGTGCGTGCGATTACGACTTACACCAAATCCGCAACGAATACCGATGACCCAAGCTATTTGGATTTGACCACCATTCGCACCCTTGATTATGTACGCAAAGCAGTTGAACAACGCTTAGAGTTGCGATTCCCACGTGCCAAACTCAGCTCACGCACGCCACCCAAAGTGCGGTCGGAGATTTTGGACGTGTTGTACAAGCTCTCTGCGTTGGAAATTGTCGAAAACGTCGATGATCATAAAGCAAAATTGCTGGTGGTGCGCAATTTGCAAGACCCGAACCGTCTTGATTGCGAGATTCCAACCGATGTTGTGAATGGCTTGCATGTGGTGGCAAACCGTATTAACTTGATTTTATAAGGAGTGACCTATGGCAGAGAAATATGCAGGCTCTGCCGTTCTTGAAGTGGACGGCAACGAGATTGAAATTACGGATTTAACTGTCACCAAAGCCACGGGGCGTAAATTGGTGAAAACCATGAACTCAGAGGGGCAAGCGCGTGGTTTTGCCAAAGGCATTGCCACGTGGGAAATTCAATTGACAGCGGCTATGCCAATTGATGGCACTGAAGTTGATTGGGGCGCGATTGAGGATGCCAAAATCACCATTTACCCATTGGGCCAGGACGACAAACGTACCAGCTATTTGGGCTGTTTCACCACACAGGTGGGCGAGAAATACACTGTGGACAATGAAGCGGTGATTGATATTTCCATGAACGCACTGAAAGAGGTGACTGAATAATGGACTTAGTAGAAAAAGGCACCCTGACCCATGGCGTGATGTATCAAGGCAAACCGCACTTTGCTTTTAGCTTGAGTCTGTTGACGTTACGTGGGCGCTGCAAGGCATTCGACGTGATGGAATCCATTGGCTTGTTGGGCATTGAAGATCGCCCATTAACGAGCGAAGAGAAAATGCTGGAAGATCTAAGTTATTTGGGTCAGCAACTGGAGATTGAAGGTATTCCGCAATCTGTGCTGACACCTGAGTTTTTGCTCGATAATTTGCTGGCTTATGACTACACCGTGGTGATTGACGCATTGACTGTCTTGCGAAAAAAGCGTTCGCACGATTCGGCAAGCCCAGCCCTGCCGAATCCAGTCGACGCCCCAGCCTAGGTGCAGTTTATGCCGATTACCGACGTGCGGTGATTTTGCTGAATAAAATGGGCTTTGGCGAGCAAGATGTGCAGAGAATGTCCACGTTGGAAATCTACGCATGGACACAAAGCTGGCTTGAAAGCCAAGGCATTAAAACACAGCGGCAACGGGGGAGTAGCACACACTACAGGTTACAGCGCAGAAAAAGGGGCTAAATGCCCTTTTTTCGTATTTTTAAAGGCGACTTAAACGAGGTTTAACATGGCAAGCAGATTTAAAATTGCATTAGAGGTGAGGGCAAAAGATTTTGTCAGCAAGGCAATGTCGTCTATTAAAGACAAAGTCAAAAAGTCCACCCAAGAAATTGAACAGCAATCGCAAAAAAGCGAGTTGAAAGCGCAACAAGGCGTGCAAAAAACCGCGCGAGTGACAGAACAAAGTTATCGTACAATCAGAGAAGCTATACGGACTCGTGAAATTCTAGGTGTTCGTAGTGAAAACAGCATTCAGCGTGAAATTGAACAAACTCGTAATGCCTACGAACGACTAAAAAATAGTGGCATGCTATCTAGTCAGGCACTGGCAAAAGAAGCTAGAGCCGCACAAAAACAAATATCCTCTCTGAATAGAGAACTTGATGGTTTTAAAACAACACGTTTTGCCAATATCGGTCGTGGCGTCATGAGTGTCGGTGCGGGGCTGGCAGTGGGTACTATGGCATTGCGTGATAAAAGCCAAAAAGCCATGAGTTATGAAAATCAATTGGCCATGGCCTCTAATACTGCTTTTTCCGAGCGTGATGCCAATGGGCGAGTTGCTGGCATGAATGAACTTGATCAGGCCATTCGAAATGCCGTTAGTATTGGTGGAGGCACTAAAGAAAATGCTTTGAGTGCATTAGATACTATGCTCGCATCTGGTGCTGTAGAAACCAAGACAGCCATGAATCTACTTCCAACACTACAAAAAGCTTCCGTTGCAACAGGTGCAAGCACTGATGATATTGCAAGAATTGCCATTTCAGCAATGCAGCAAATGGGCATTGATGAAAATCAGATTGGTGCTGTTCTTGATAAAGCTGTTGCTGCAGGTCAGGCAGGTAATTTTGAGCTATCTGATATGGCTCGTTGGCTTCCGCAACAAATGGCGGCAGCACAACAAGCAGGACTTAGTGGTATGAGCGGGTTTGAAGCCTTGCTAGTTGCTAATCAGCAAGCAAGGGTTACAGCGGGGACATCTGATGAGGCTGGTAATAATCTTGTTAATTTACTGGCTAAAATCACGTCTAAAGAAACTAATCAGCGTTTTTCAAAGTTGGATTATATTGACCCCAAAACGGGTAAAACAGTTGGCATCGATCTGATTGGTTCAATGCAGAACTACAAAAATAAAGGCATGAACTCACTCGATGCATTTTCTCAAATCATTGATGATGTGGTGAGTAATGACAAGCGGTATCAGCAACTAAAATCAAAGTTAGGTAAAGCCAAAAAAGAAGACCAGAAAAAACTATTAGAAGAGATGGCCACGCTTGTAGAGGGTACTGCTGTAGGGCAAGTCATTTCCGATAGGCAAGCTCTAATGGCCTTGCTTGGAATGAGAAATAATAAAAAACTGGGCAATGAAGTAAAAGATAGTGTGCATAATGCTGACGGTGCAGTTGAAACATCGCATCAAGTCATCAGCTCGACAGCTGAGTATAAGACTCAAGATCTCAAAAATACGGTTGAATTCTCTGAATTCGATAATATGAAGGCTTTTAACAAACAATTAGGAGACGTGACATCTACACTCTCAACCTACGGTAAACAATATCCTGAGTTAACGCAATTCCTTGTGGGGGCAAAAGATGCTGTTTACACCTTTGGGGCTGCATTAGCCACGATGTCAGTTATGAATTCTTTTGGTAAAGGCGCAGGCGGTATAGCTGGCACCGTGGGTGCAGGTGCGGCTGGTGCAGGTGCAGCAGCAAATGCGAGTAGTGTAGGATTTTTGCCGTTAGCAACATTTGCGGCAACTGCAGCAGCTCAGAGCTATGTTCAATCGGATTTGAATCAAGCTAAACGCACTATGCGTGATAATGCCATCCGTAATGCGAATCCTCAACGTGCAGCACTTATGGATTATGCTCAACAGCATAATGTTGATATTCCTCTCTCAATGCGCTTTTCAACCGCATTTGGGGATAAGAATGAGAATGCGCAGCTACTACGTGAGTTTATTGAAAAGCAAACGGGACAACCTGTCAATTTAAGTGCTGATATTCAGCAAGTCGGTCAAGTCGTAAGCCAATCACTTGAAAAAGCGCTACAGACACAAAAACAAGTTATTCATCTCACTAATAAAATCGAATTAGATGGGCGCGTGCTGTATGAGCATGTGGAGCAAAAAGCGGTGACAGAATTTAATCGGGGGTAATAATGGGTTGGACAATGCCAATACAGCAAGCGTCATACCGTGGCGTGCGCTTTGATGTACTGAGTGTCGATGATAGTTTTGATCGTGCTATCGTAGAGCACGGCTATCCTTTTGTGAATGGCGCAGATTTAGAGGATATGGGTATCAATTCACCCGTGGTCAAACTGCAAGCTATTTTTTATGGTGCAGGCTACTACACGCGCTTTAAAAAATTCCTTGAGGTGTTACAAAAATCAGGCGGTGATGTGCTCATGCACCCTGTGCGTGGCCGCATGCAGGATATGATTTGTTATTCTGCCAGCTTTCGCCATGAGGCCGATAATGTGGACTACGTTGCGCTAGATTTGAGTTTTAAGCAAGCTACGCCGATGAAACCGATTTTTTCATTTGCTGCTCATTATCTGTCCATATTGGACAATCTACTCAACCAGTTAGAAGATGCCATTGATACGACCATGCTCTTTTTTGGTGATATGATGTCAGTCGTGAGTGCCGTTTATGACGCCAAATCACGGCTTTTGGGCGCATGGGGCGCGTTAACGGGCTGTGCGCAACATATTATGTCATTGGTAGAGGGTGGCAATTCGCTGTTCCGTTTACCATCATCTGTCACCGCCAGTACGTTTGGCGCGCATTCCCAACATGTGATGACGCAAATCACGCAAGCCGTTGTGTCACATCTACAGGCGCAGGCTGCACTAGATGATATTGCTATTCTCTCTCGTTTTGATGAGGTTGAACGTATTGGCAAGCAAGTTTATGCCATACCGAATGCGGTAGCGCAAGGCAAAACGCCGCAAGGTTATCACTCGTTAGCGCGTCAAAAAGCCCTAACGTCTTTGCTCAGCGAACGAGATGTCCAACCTATTCGCGTAGTATTTCATGCGATTGGTGCGTTAGCCATCAACCAAGTGGCGGTTATGCTGCTAGAAAAACACAGTGAGGAGCTCACCCCAAGAGAAATTGAGCAAATGAATGCAAAAGTGAGAGCGCATTTAGCTATTGCACTTTCACGGGTGCGTGAATACGTGCATCAAGTTGAGCAAGTCGCGCTCGTCGATGCACCTAATACCGCACTTTATAGCCGTAGTCATCAATTACAAGAAAGCTTGCGCAATGCAGCGCATCGTACTCAACAATTAGCCATTGCGATGATCAACCAAAAACCGCCACTGACTGTACGCGAAAGCCCATTGAGCGGCACCCTTCATCAAGTGGCTCACTATTTTTATCATGATTATCGCCGTGCCGATGAGCTATTGCGGTTAAATCCCCATATTGATCACCCGAATTTTATTGCCCGAGGAGTGTTGATTAATGGCTATGCAAAATAATCCGCCGTTCTTTAATGAAATTGCGGTCGAAGTTGATGGTAAACGCCATACGCATTGGAAACGCTATGACATTGATAGTGATTTTTTAATCCCTGCCGACGCGTTTAGCTTTGAGATTGGCACGCCTTCACAGGATACGATTATTCCTGATTTTTCGGGTAAAACGGCGAAGGTACTCATTAATGGGCAAGTGGTGCTATCAGGCATTGTGGACACCACACGCCATACTATCAGCAAAGGTAACCGCACTTTTAACCTTAACGGGCGAGATAAAGCGTCCATTTTATTAGACTGTTCAGCACCAATCACCAATGTGAAAGGGATGACGGTGCTCGGGGCAGTTAAGCGCATTGTGCAGCCTCTTGGCATTGATAAAGTGCGGTTGCAAGCAGAGAACGACCCTGTGCTTGATAAAGTCGATATTGATGTGGGCGAAAATGCGTGGACGGCGATTATGCGCTGTGCCAACAGTGCAGGTCTACACTGTTGGTTTTCACCTGATGGCACGTTAATTGTTGGCGGTGCGGACTACGCGACGCCACCCGTGGCAACACTGTGCTGCACCAAGGATGGCAAGCGTAATAACTTTTCGGATGCGCAGCTGACGTTTGATATTTCACAACGTTACAGTGAGGTCACGTTTTTAGCGCAACGACATGGACGCACAGGAGATAAAAATAAAAATGATTTAAAGTGGGTTTATCGTGATCCTGATGTGCCGATGTATAAGCCGAAGACTGTGGTCATCGCCGATGCAGAAAACCTTGAAGCGCTAAAAAAGCACGCGAAAAAATATATTAGTGACAGCATATTATCTAGCTTTACGCTAACCATAACCGTGCCTGATCATAAAACAGAAGATGGGACATTATGGGAACCAGGTCAGCGCGTACATATTATCTGCGAGGAATATGATATTGATGCAATTTTCTTTTTAATGGGGCGTCGTTTTACCCTTTCACGCACCACGGGCACGCAAACTGAACTGCGTTTTAAACAAGATGGTGTTTGGACACCTGATGCGTACACAGCAAAAGCAGAAAAAGCACGTAAACGCAAAGGTAAAAAAGGTCGCAAAGGTAAAAAACATCGTGAGCTGATCGCACTGGGGGCATAATGCAAAAATTACTTCAACAAATGAAAAACCAATCACAACACTTGGGTGACACCATTCGTGCGGCCTTTCGTGGTACATTAAATCGCATAAAGCCCAATGATGATATTCAAAAAGCGCAAGTTTCTGCCCTTGCGGGTGAAACGTTGCAAGATGTGGAGTTTATGCAGCATTTTGGCTTTACCTCTCGCCCACCCGCAGGTTCACAAGCGGTGATTATTCCTATTGGTGGCAAAACCAGCCACAGCGTGGTCGTGGCCAGCGAAAATGGCACCTATCGTATCAAAACACTAGCCTCAGGCGAGGTAGCGATTTACGACGAAAGTGGCAGCTATATTATGCTCAAAAAAGGACGCATTATCGAAGTTGATTGCAATGAATTCAAAGTGACATGCCAAAAATATCGTGTGAGTGCGAGTCAATCGACGGATTTTACCACGCCAACATTGACAACCTCTGCGCAATTAACCGCACAAGGACAAATTAGTGGCAACGGTGGCTTGGCTATTCAAGGTGGTAGTGGTGCGACCTTTAGTGGCAATGTTACTCAAACGGGTGGCTCTATTTCCACTGATGGCGATGTTAAGGCGGGCACAGTCTCATTGGCTAACCATACCCACAAAAATAGTGGCAGCGGAAAACCGCAATAATCTTTCACAATAATGGCTTCGTGCTGAAGTCATTCATCTCTTAGCCTTGGGCTGATTTCTCTACACTGATGATATGGACAGAGAGATCAGCCCGCTTACTGGCGACTACACAAGTAGGCAAATAGATTCACTGCAAAATGCCGTGTATATCAGACTAACCACACCGCTCGGGAGCTGGTGGGCAGATGGGCGTGTAGGCTCTCTGCTCCATACTTTACAACGTGAAAAAGACCTTGCACGGATATGCCTTCTCGCAGAGCAATATGCGATGGAGGCTTTGCAGCCCTTACTCGATGATGGGCGTGCTAGCGAAATAACCATTTCGCATCAACAACCCCATAATGGGCAATTAATGCTGTTGATTAAGGTGACAGATAGTCGAGGCAAATCATTTGAATTTGAACACCCTGTTAAGGTGATTTAAACCCGATTTAAAGAGGATATAAAACGTGTATTTAGTCCCAACGTTAGACGATATTCGCACTCAAATATTAAGGGATTACCAATCTCTTGTGCCGACGATTGATGTTAATGTCGATTCTGATACTTATGCACGCGCGAGCGCATTAGCGAGTGTTGCAGAAGGGCTTTATTCACACCAAAAATGGTTAATTCGTCAATTTTTCCCAGACACAGCAGATAGTCAATTTTTGGAAAAACACGCAGGTTTGCGAGGCATTAAACGCCGCGCAGCGACTTATGCTGAAGGGCGTGGGGTTGTGATTACGGGCAATGAAAATGCGCAAATTCCTGTCGGGCTACAAATTAAAACCGATGATAACCGCTTTTATAGCACGACAGAGAGTGCGGTCATTTCATCTAGTTGCACAGTCACAGTGGCGGTGAAGTCCCTTGCGACAGGGTTGGCACAAAACATCACTCAAGCAACCACAGGTCATTTAATGGCGGCACCTGCTGGGGTGAGTTCTGACGTGAGCCTGAATAATATTATCGGCGCAACAGACAGCGAAAGTGATGCGTCGCTACTCAATCGTTTATTGGAACGTATTCGTCGCCCACCTGCAGGTGGTAATCAATACGATTATAAAAATTGGGCGCTTGAGGTTGATGGTGTGGAGGCAGCGTATATTTATCCACTCCGTCGTGGACTAGGCACAGTTGATATTGCCATTACAAGCAATAATGATTTGCCTAGTGATGATACTGTTCGTCGTTGTCAGGCCTATATTGATGAGGTCCGCCCTGTCACAGCCAAAGAGTCCAAAGTGGTAAAACCTGACGCCACTAAAGTGAACTTTACTATCCAAGTAAAACTGCAAAACATCACATTAAGTGAAATTAAGCGCGCTATTCAAGCGGCACTAACAGACTATTTTAATACCTTGACACCAGGCGATGATTTAATTGTTTCTCAATGTGAGGCCATTATTAGTGATTTGGTGGGTGTGGTTGATCGTAAGTTGATTACACCTTCAGAAAATAAAACAGCTGATGTCCGCTCTAAAATTGAGTGGTTTAGGTTAGGTACAGTGGATGTCACGGAGATGTAATGGACTATCAAACTACATTAAGCCAACTTTATCCACCCGTTGCCTATAGCATTCAGGGAGAATGCTTGCAATTGCAGTGCGCGGTTGATGGACGTGCTTTTGAGCGATTGCAGCAAGGGGCAACGATGTTGCTTAACACGACTGAACCTGCTAGTGCGGGCAAGATGCTGGCTGATTGGGAGCGGATGTGCGGTATCCAAACGGATATGAGTAAACCTTATGGAGAGCGCGTTAAACGTGTGGTCATCCAATTAAATGCACTGGGTGGCCTTTCTATTCCTTATTTCACGCGGTTAGCTGAAAGTATTGGTTATCACATTCAGATTAAAGAGTTCTCACCTTTGCAGCATGATTTACCCGCACCAGGTGACTTAGTTCAGTTTCGAGAGGAAGCCACTGAAAATTTAATTTTTATGTGGCGGGTGACAGTACTCAATGGTGACGACAATATTCGCTATTTTCGTGCTGGCGAATCGTTGGCAGGTGAACGTTTGGTTGAATTTGGTGACCCTATTGTTGAAGCTTTTTTTAAAGCATTAAAACCTGCGCACACATATTGTTATTTTGCTTATCAATAGTGAGGAATAATGAAAACACTTCTACCCAAAATTGATTCAGAGGATGGGCAATTTCATGATGGCGACCCATCACAAGGGACGTTAGGAACGCGTGTAACAGCCAAGTGGCTCAATGATAATCAAGAGCGATTATTAGATTTGTACCACGAATTGCATTATCTGCTTAGCCAAGCGGGTTTATCACCGATACCAAGTAACACGACACAAGTGTATCAGGCTATTGTCAATGTCATTAATGCCAATCGGCGCAATGGCAGTACCAGCCAAAAAGGTGAAATCCAATTAACCGATAGTATCAACATGGTGTCATCGGTATTTGGTGCAAGTGCATTGGCTGTGAAGACAGTAAATGATAACGCTAATAGAAAATTACCTCTTAATGGTGGTGGAACAGTTATAGGAGAGGTAAAAATCGAAAATAATGGTTGGGGGCGTTTATACGCACCTATCAAAGGTGGTGGTGAATGGCGGTGGGAAGTTAATCCTAATTCAGAGAATGATACTCGATTCAACTACGTTTATAAAACGAAAAGAGGTGAAAGTCGTCATATAGCTTTCCCAGCTATTACAGGTAATGAAAAGATTGCTTATCAGTCTTATGTTGACTCATCAATCAATAGAATGTTTCCAGTTGGACATTTGTTGTTAACTATTAACCCATCTAATCCATCAACTTATGGATATCCTGGACGATGGGAACTCATTGAAGATGACGTTACCTTATACAGTGCATCTTCTGGTCGAGCTAATAAAACGCCAACAGGCACCAACTCACCAAGTGTTCCATTACCACAACATAGTCACTCTGCAAGCATTGGTAGTACAAATCTTGGTACTAAATATACAAATACCACAGGCGCACACACTCATTCAGGTTGGCATTGGGCCGGTAATTCTGGACAAGGTGGACAACAAGGAACCTACGGAACATATAAAAATATGTGGAAGTTTCCTATTTATACAAATTCAAGTGGAAACCATAGTCATAGCGTAGATATCGGCTCTCATGGACACTCTGTTTCGATATCTAATGCTGGTTCGAACAATGCGGCACTAAATGTCAGAGGTCGCTACATTAAAGTGTATATGTGGCTAAGAATTTCTTAGAAGGAGAATGCTATGAAAGAAGATGTATTTGGTAAGAAATATTACGATAACTTGGGTCGAGAATATATTGTTTCTGATTTTGAATTTACATTACCCCCAAATTATACCTTTGAAACACCACCTATAGAGAAACGGGGATTTGTTATAAGACTGATTAATAATAACTGGCAATATGTTCCTGATTATACCGGCAAAATCGTTTACAACAAAAAAACAAAAGAACCATTCGAGGTTAAAGAGATTGGAGAACTTGATGAGCAATATACAGAAAAAGAACCTCCAACACAGTTTCATGAATGGGTTGATAATGAATGGGTTCTTAGTGTAGAGAAAGAAAAAGAACTAAATCAGCAGGTGCAACATGATTTAATCAATAGTATTGATGAAACAGCAGCTCAAATAACCATGCGCTGGACTCGGTTTACAGTGGAATATGAAGCCCGTGAACAAGCGGCAAAATCCTTTATTGGTAGTGGATATAAAGATGAACCTAACATCTACATCACCAGCTTTTCTGATGCAGCGAAGATGGACGTGAAAAAAGCAGCGCAGCTAATTATGAAGCAGGCAGAGGGATTGCGCCAGTTACAAGAGCAGTTAGCTGTTCAGCGTATGCGTAAATACGAACTTAAAGCCGATGGCTTAAGCGTTGAGCAAATGCAATCTATCCACGACGACATTATCAACAAGATGCAGAAACTGGCGGAGGCACAGCAATGACAAATCAAGTCTTTCTTGCCCTCTACAAAGGACACAAAACAGGTCACAGCCCAAAAGCTTTGGTAATGCGTTTTTCCGATTGGCTCACGCGCAAGTTGACTAAAGGCAAGTATTCGCATTGTGAAATCGCAGTCAAACACACCCAATGGCTGACAGGTCACCACTACGACTACGAGGACTATTTTATGTGTTATTCCTCCAGCATTCGTGATGGTGGTGTACGCAAAAAAGTGATTGATGTTGAAAATGAGAAATGGGATTTAGTGCCACTTACAGGAATCAGTGAAGCGAAAATTGAACTTTATTACCAACTCACCAAAGGCAAACACTACGACTGGTGGGGTGCAATTGGCGTAGTATTCGGTATGCGAGAAAACAGCAACAAATTCTTTTGCTCTGAATGGTGCGCCAATGCCATCAACGGCGGCAAAGACGGCTGGCGATTTAGCCCCAACCATTTGGCCGCGATTTTTAAACCGCGTTAAACGTCATTTTAAGGCTCATCTTTCCATGCAAAGCCTTGGTCGGGCGGAAAGATGAGCCACCCACTGCGAAATCACTGGGTGTTTAAATTGTATATTTATACAGTATAAAAATGCAATCAAAATTAACATCAAGGTGATTAAATGCAGAAGAAATCAACAGACCAAACCAAAGCACTTCGGTGTCCACGCTGTGGCAAATTACTGGCTAAAGCCCGCAACGTGGATAAACTCGAAATCAAATGCCATCGCTGCAAAGCGATTAATCAATTCAATTGAGAGTGTCAGAGCGCCCCGAGTGCCAGAACGCCATAATAGGAGCACTATTATGGATAACATCAAACACTATACCCAAGCCCCTCTGCCTTTTATTGGGCAAAAACGACAATTTTTAACCCCTTTTAAACAGCTTTTAAATCAGCACATTCCTGATGAGGGTGAAGGCTGGACGATTATTGATGCCTTTGGTGGCTCTGGGTTATTGAGCCACGTGGCGAAACGCATCAAGCCAAAAGCCCGCGTGATTTACAACGACTTCGATGGTTATGCCGAACGGTTGCAACATATCCCCGACATTAACCGATTGCGTCAACAGCTGACCGCACTTTTGCATGATGTACCTCGCCAAAAACGATTGTCTCACGAGATGCGCCACCGCGTGATTGAGACCATTGAGGCCTTTGACGGGTACAAAGACCCACATATTCTCTGCGCATGGCTGTTATTCAGTGGCCAACAAGTGCCCGACGTGCAGTCA
Source organism: Spirabiliibacterium pneumoniae (assembly GCF_014884995.1). GTDB lineage: Bacteria > Pseudomonadota > Gammaproteobacteria > Enterobacterales > Pasteurellaceae > Spirabiliibacterium > Spirabiliibacterium pneumoniae. Next base: position 182,164 of record NZ_JABMII010000001.1, on the reverse strand, counting down.
CTTTATCGCCATGGCTTTTACAACTGTGTGCGCTTGAGTGATTACCCCAATGCTGATGATTATCTCAATGGCATTGAGGTGCGACACGAGTCTTTCCATCAATTGCTACCGCAATTTCAAGCCGATAAAAAGGCCTTGTTTGTGCTTGACCCACCGTATCTCTGCACCCATCAGGCGGCCTATAAGCAGGCGAACTACTTTGACTTGATTGACTTTCTGCGCCTTATCCATCTCACTCGACCGCCCTATCTGTTTTTCTCATCAACCAAAAGTGAGTTTATCCGCTTTATTGGGTGGTTAGTTGAAAGCAAAAGCCATAACTGGCAAGCATTTGAGCAAGCGCAGCGTATTATCGTAAAAACGTCGACCAGTTATAGTGGGAAATATGAAGACAACCTAGTGTATCGGTTCTAAAAGAAAAGCCCCAATTGGGGCTTTAATCGTTAATAATCTTGCTGATTGGGTGATAATGGCTTAACGCCTGCGGCATATAACTCAGAAAAAAAGCAGTAATACCAAGGTGCATTGATATCTTCAGCGTTTTGTAGTGCAATAATACGGTGGTGGTAATGGGTGTGGATAAATAGTACATCAAGGTATTCGCTACGGTATAATTGCCCGTTAACATGATAAAGAAAATGACCTGGTTTAAAGCTGCGTCCCTCTCTATCTGCAACTAGCGCAACCTCTAACATCATCTCCCGCTCGGTTCGTAATTTAACTGGAAACATCATTCACCTCATTTCGTCGCTTCGTTGTTTTGTTGGACACAGCATTACTCTGTTGGAGGGTGAAGTGAAGTCTAAAGTGGGGTTAGAACAACTGACTGGCGAGTAGATCGGCTGGAGAGGTATGGAGGTCTAAAATATAGATTTAATTAACTTTTAAATACAGTTAAAATCACTTTTATTTGCATAAAAAATAGCGCCGAACCTATGCAAAAAATAGTGAAGTTTTATGCAAAGAATTTCGGCGTTTTACACACGCCGATTAAATTAGGAATAAAGCCGTTATTTTTCTCGACTAATTCTACGCGTGTGCGTGCGGCTTCAGGGGCGCTTTGCGCGGTGTGAACAGTTAATCTTGCCATAAAGTATCCTCTTTATTTGTTGTGTTTTCACTAGATTAACGATGAGGTGGCTCAGTGTAAAAGAATGAAGGGTTATAGCTTATGCGTTTTGGGCATAACCGCACTTTTGTGGGGAAAAGTGCGGTCAATCGTAGGGGTTATTGCGCCATTTTCTTGGCTGTTTTCAAAAAGCCTTGAGCGCTGGTGTAAATCTCGGCTTTGCCTTGCGCGTGTAAAATGGCATCGCTGAGTTCGCGCAGCGCGCCTTTGCCGCCAGCAGTTTTAAGCGTGATGTCAGCGGCATTTTGGATATAATCAGGCGCGTCAGCCACCGCCACCGCGACCCCACAGCAAGCAAAGGCGGGCAGGTCAACACTGTCATCGCCAATATACGCCGTTTCGGCTTTATTCACGCCCGCTTGTGTCATTAATTGCTGGCAGGCGGTACGCTTTTCGAGTTTGCCGAGTTGGAACAGCGTGATGCCAAGGTCGGCGATCCGTTTGCGCAAAATGGCGGAATCTCGCCCAGAAAGCACGGCCACTTGCACGCCGTTTTCGATCAGCATTCGAATGCCCAGCCCGTCGCGCACGTTAAAGCATTTCAGCGCCTCGCCGTTGGCGTCGTAATAGAGCGCGCCGTCGGTCAAAACGCCATCGACATCGGTGATTAATAATTTGATCGGTTTGAGTGTTGCGTTCATAATTTGCCCTTAGCTTGAAAATTCGACGAGGCCTACAACCTTGCCATGCTCGGTTACGATCAGGGAGTGAATTTTATGCTCACGCATAAAGTCTTCGGCTTGGCTTAAAAAGGCATCGGCGTCCACTGTTTTCGGGTTGCGCGACATAATATCCTGTGCGTTTAAGCGAATGCACTTCACCCCCTTAGCGGAAAAAGCACGGCGAATATCGCCATCGGTGATGATGCCTGCTAGCGTGTCATCTTCCATCACCACCGCAATCCCCATGCGCCCTTCATTCATAATAGTGACACATTCGCTAAATGGTGTCGTTGGTGTAACCACAGGCAATTTGGTTTGCATCGCGTTGCGCACGCGAGTGAGCAATCGCCTGCCTAAGCTGCCGCCAGGGTGAAAGCGGGCGAAATCTTGCGGCTGAAAGTTGCGCGCTTTAATCAGCGCTACGGCTAACGCATCGGCAAGGGCGAGGGTGACAATGGCAGAGGTGGTCGGCGCCAAATTATTCGGGCAAGCCTCACGTTCCACCGCAATGTTCAACACAAAATCGGCGTTTTTTGCCAGTGTGGAATGTGGGTTGCCTGTCATGGCAATGATTTTATTGCCGAAATTTTGTAAACTGGGAATGAGCTTGTTGACATCGTCGGTTTCGCCACTGTAAGAAATTAAAATCACAATATCAATCGGTTTAAGCATGCCCAAATCGCCATGAAAGGCTTCAGTTGGGTGCAAAAAAAAGCTCGGTGTGCCTGTTGAGGCAAAGGTCGCCACCATTTTTTGCCCAATCAGCCCTGATTTACCAATGCCTGAAACCACCAGCCGCCCTTGCCCTTTTAAGATCAACTCAACCACGTCATTAAAAGTGCGGTCAAGGCGCTCACGCAAGGTCGCCAAGCCGTGTTCTTCAATGCTGATCGTTTGGCGTGCGATATGTAAATAATCCATAGTTTTCTCCCACAACAATTATGGGATTATTCTAACGTAAGTTATCATCGGGATAAATCACTACATCACCATTTTGTGCGAAACCGCACTTTTTAGTGAATTTTATTAGCACAAGGCCGTGATTTGGCGTAGAATAGCGCGCTGAGTTAGTCAGACAATCGCTGGTTTATTGAAGCCCTTGCCCGTTGTGGAGGGGACAAATAGATGAGAGGAAAGTCCGGGCTACACAGGGCAGAGTGCCAGATAACGTCTGGGGGGCGTGAGCCTACGACAAGTGCAGCAGAGAGCAGACCGCCGATGGGCTTTTCGCCACAGGTAAGGGTGAAAGGGTGCGGTAAGAGCGCACCGTGCCGCTGGTAACAGTGTGCAGCAGGGTAAACTCCACTCGTAGCAAGACCAAATAGGAACGCAATGCGTGGCCCGCGCAGCGTTCGGGTAGGTTGCTTGAGCGTGTGTGCGAATGCACGCCTAGAGGAATGATTGTCCGCGACAGAACCCGGCTTATCGACTAACTCATGCTTTTTTAAAGTGCGGTTGAGCATGGCTTGACCGCACTTTTGCGTTTAGGCAGCACTAAAGCGCATTAAGCCTTCTTGTGCAGTGCTGGCAATCAGCCGACCTTGTTGGTCGAAAATCTGCCCACGCGCCAAGCCACGCGCGCCATAAGCGTTATTGCTTTCCACTGCATGCAGCAACCAGTTATTGAGATTAAACGGGCGATGAAACCAAATGGCATGGTCAATGGTTGCCACTTTCATGCCTGGTTCTAAGAAGCCTTTTTTATGCGGGTGAAGTGCGGTCAGCAAACAATGGAAGTCACTGAAATAGGCCAGCAAACATTGATTGATCGCCAAATCATCGGGCACGCGCCCATTAGCTTTAAACCACGCGTATTGCTCAGGCGGGAATTCAATGCCTTTGAACGGATTATTCAAATACTTGGTGCGCACATCAAATGGGCGCTCAGCGGTGAGCTTGTCACGAATGGCCTCAGGTAGATAAGGCGATATGGCGCGAACTGCGGCAAGCTCATCAGTCAGTTTTTCAGGTGGCTCAACGTGTGGCATTACTGATTGATGCTCAAAACCTTGCTCAGGAGCTTGGAAGGAGGCCGTGATGTGGCAAATCGGCTCATTGTGTTGTAATGCTTTTACGCGCAGTGCACTAAAGTTATGCCCATGGCGCAGCACTTCAACATCGTACAAAATCGGGTGTGCAGCGTCGCCTGTGCGTAAAAAATAGGCGTGAGTGGAGTGCAACACGCGATCTTTAGGTGCCACTTGCATGGCGGCGTAAAGGGCTTGGGCAATCACTTGCCCGCCAAACACTTGACGAAGCCCCATATCAACATTGTGACCACGGAAATAGTGATCATCGATCATTTCAAGCTGAAGTAAGGCGATCAGTTTGTCTAAAATTGTACTGTTCATAGGTGTCCTTCATTGGCCTTTTTGTAGGTTATAACAAAGTTGAGATCACAATACAATGAAAATGGCGGATAAATCAGCAAATGCCGCGCAAATACTTGCAATGACCGCACTTTTATAGCACAATGCTCGCACTTGATTTTTCAAGTCCTCTATGGGTTCTCCCTTGGTTCCTCGCAACAGGGTTTGGCTCACTGGGTCAGGTTCGGAAGAAAGCAGCCCAAGTTAAATTACTGTGTGCCGAGATCAAGCTGGGGGAGAATCCACCCCTTCTTGTGATAGTTTCACGTTGTTATGATCTCATTCCTCTTTTTTGCTTTATTTTTAATAAAATAGTGCTGTGAGCTTGATCTTTTCGACCGCACTTTATAGTATTTGTCACTATAGTTACTATCTTTTTGGCCTGGCAGGTAATCATGAAAAAAATATTGATCGTTGTGTTGTTACTGATAATTGCTGGCGGTGCATATTGGTATTTCACTCAAGATAAAAGCGCACAATATGAAGGTGTGAGCTATAGCAATGGGCGACTAGAATTTGCCCGCATGGACGTGGCAAGCCTTTATCCTGGCCGCGTTGAACGCTTGGCGGTGAGTGAAGGACAGCAAGTACAAAAAGGCGACGTGTTGGCAGAACTTTCCTCCAGCACCAGTTCCAGCCAATTGCAAGCGGCCAAAGCGCAACAAGCGCGCGCTGAGCAAGCCGTCAGCCGCGCGCAAGCGGAAGTGCAAGCTCACCGCCAGCAACTCAATGTGGCGCAAATGGAATTAGACAACGCGCAAAAAATGCGCCGTGATCGCTTAATCTCTCAATCAGAACTTGAAAAACGTATCGCGGCGCGTGATGCAGCGCAAGCGGCAGTGGAAGCAACGAAAGCCGCACAATCAGAGGCGAGTGCTGCGGTGGAAGCGGCCAAAGCGCAAGTTGATCAAGCCTCCAGCGTGAATGAAGACATGCAAGTGCGCGCCCCGCAAGCTGGCCGAGTTGAGTATACTATCGCTGAGGTGGGTAATGTTATCCCTGCTGGTGGTAAAGTGGTCAGCCTGCTTAATCTTGATGATGTCAGCATGAACCTTTTTTTTCAAGCCCCTGTGGTCAACAACATTGCGCTTAACAGTGAAGCACGCATCGTGCTTGATGGTCTTGACAGCGTGTTTCCTGCGAAAGTGGTGTATGTTGCTGCACAATCGCAATTTACCCCTAAATTTGTTGAAACCGCTGAAGAGCGTGAAAAACTGGTGTTTAAAGTCAAGCTAAAAATTGATAAAGAAACTGTGGATAAAATTGCGCCATATCTCAAAGGCGGTATGACGGGTAATGGCTATGTGCTGACTGCGCCAAATGCCAGCTTTCCGCCAGAATTAGCGGTGAAATTGCCGCACTAACCGCACTTTGAGAGGGCTTTCATGAGTGAGCAAAAATTCGCCGTCAAGGTTGAGCACGTTTCCCACAATTATGGTAAAACGCGCGCCCTTGATGATGTGTCACTAACCTTGCCGATGGGCAAAACCATCGGCTTGATAGGCCCTGATGGCGTGGGCAAATCCACGTTGCTTTCACTCATTGCTGGGGTGAAAATCATCCAAAAAGGTAATGTAGAAGTACTCGGGCGTGATGTCAAAAACAAAGCTCACCGCCAAGTGCTCTCATCAAAAGTGGCGTTTATGCCCCAAGGGTTGGGTAAAAACCTCTACCCAACGCTCTCTGTTTATGAAAATATTGACTTCCACGCGCGCTTATATGGGCTAGATAGTAAACTACGTAAGCAGCGTATTGAACGCTTGATGCAAGCCACTGGCTTGGCGCCCTTTCCTGACCGCGCCGCCGGTAAACTCTCCGGTGGCATGAAGCAAAAATTAAGCCTGTGCTGCGCCCTAGTACACAACCCCGATTTATTGATTTTAGACGAGCCGACAACGGGAGTTGATCCCCTTTCCCGTCGTCAGTTTTGGACATTGGTTAATGATCTGCGCCAAGAAATTCAAGATATGACGGTGCTCGTTGCCACAGCCTATATCGATGAGGCGGAGCAATTTGAGTATCTGCTGGCGATGGACGATGGCAAATTGCTCGTTAATGACAAAACCGCCAATGTGCTTGCGAGCACCCAAAGTGAGAATCTCGAGCAGGCTTATATCAAACTGCTGCCAGAGGATAAACAAACCCACTGGGACGACAGCCAGATCCCACCATTTGAGCCAGTCCCTGATGCGCCACCAGCGATTGAAGCGGAGCATTTGGTGAAAAAATTTGGCGATTTTACCGCCGTGAACGATGTCAGTTTCAGTATTCCTCAAGGAGAGATTTTCGGTTTTTTGGGCTCAAATGGTTGCGGGAAATCGACCACCATGAAAATGCTCACAGGGCTTTTGGACGCCACCTCAGGCAGTGCCAAATTGCTTGGTAAAAGTGTGGAAGCAGGCGATATGCAAACGCGCAAGCGCGTGGGCTATATGTCACAGGCGTTTTCCCTTTATGAAGAACTCAGTGTGCGGCAAAATCTGGATTTGCACGCTAAACTTTATCAGCTTGAAGGCGAAGAACGGCAAAGTGCGGTCGAGGGGGCGCTGAAACAATTTGAATTAAGCGAGATTGCCGATGAAATTCCTGCCTCACTCTCCCTTGGGGTACGCCAACGTTTACAACTGGCGGCAGCGTGTTTACATCATCCTGAAGTGCTGATTTTAGATGAACCGACCTCGGGCGTTGATCCTGCCGCACGGGATATGTTTTGGGAATATCTGTTCAAACTCTCGCGTGAGGATCGCATTACCATTTTTGTTTCCACCCACTTTATGAACGAGGCACAGCGTTGCGATCGCATCTCGTTTATGCACCGCGGGCGAGTGCTCGGTGTTGGCACGCCAGAGGCACTGCGCCAAGAACAACACGCCGACACGTTGGAAGAGGCATTTATCCTCTTTTTAGAGCAAGAAGAGCAACAAAGTGCGGTTACGCAAGCCGATAACGCACGTGAAAACGACGGCTTAAGTGAGGCAAAAGGCAAGCCAACAGGTATAGCCTATTGGTTTATGATTGTCTTTACCTTTGCTATTCGTGAAGGCAAGGAGCTGCTGCGCGATAAAATCCGTTTGCTGTTCGCTATTTTTGGCCCCGTTATTTTGCTGCTGGCGGGCAGCTATGGTATCTCTTTTGATGTCAGTAATTTGCGTTTCGCTGTGTGGGATCAAGATCAAACCCAAGAAAGCCGCCGCTTGGTGGAGCAGTTTGAAGGATCGAGTTATTTCCACGAAGTGGGGCAAATCCGTACGCGCGGTGAATTGATCGACAGCCTGCGCAGCGGCAAAGCGCGTTTAGCGCTGGATATTCCGCCAGATTTTGGGCGTAAATTGTTGCAAGGGCAAAAGCCCGAAGTGGCGTTTTATGTGGATGGCTCGATGCCGTTTACGGGCGAAAATATTGTTGGCAATATTCAAGGGATCATGACGCAATATGTCAAAGATTTCTATGCCCAGCAAGGCTACAGCCTACCGCAAGCGTTTGACCTTGAAGTGCGGTTTATTTATAACCAATCGTTTCGCAGTGTCAATGCCATTTCGCCGGGGTTGATTATGCTCACGCTGATGATGATTCCGTGCATGATGACCGCACTTGGGGTGGTGCGTGAAAAAGAAATTGGCTCGATTACCAATCTTTATTCTTCCCCCGCTGCCACCTGGCAATATTTACTAGGCAAGCAGCTGCCTTATGCGGCATTGGCGATGGCGAGCTATTTTGTGCTGATTGGGCTGACCATTGTGCTCATTGGCGTGCCGATGAAAGGCTCTTTTTGGGCGATGAGCTTGGGCGCATTGTGTTTGATTTTGTCCTCTACCGCCTTTGGCTTGCTGATTTCGGCTTTTGTGAAATCGCAAGTGGCCGCCATTTTCGCCGCCGCCATCATATCTATGGTGCCAGCGCTCAACTTCTCAGGGCTTTTATACCCTATGTCAACGCTAACTGGCGTGGGCTATTGGATTGGCTGGAGTTTCCCGACCAGTTGGTATAATTTGATCAGTCTTGGCACCTTCACTAAAGGGCTAGGGTTTGCCAGTTTTGTTTCAATTTATGGCGTGTTATTAGGCTTTTTCATCACCTACCTGATGCTTGCCAGCCTACTTTTGAAAAAGCAGGAGGTGTGATGTGTTGCGTTGGCTAAAAAATGTTTATTTTCTCTCAGTGAAAGAATTGCGCAGTCTGTTTAGTGATTACACCTTGATTGGGCTGGTGGTGATTATGTTCACGTTCACCATCTATTCCATTGCGAAAGGCATTACCACAGAGGTTAAAAATGCCTCCGTTGCGGTGTGGGATCAAGATCACTCGACGCTGTCTTATCAAATTCGCGACGCGATTTTGCCGCCGTATTTTAAGCAGGTGCAAACCATTTCGCCTGAGCAGATTGACAAAGCGATGGATGAAGGCGAATTTATTTTTGTGCTCACCATTCCTCCGAATTTTGAACAACAAATCATGGCAGGCGAGCAACCACAAATTCAATTATTGGTGGATGCCACTGCGATGACGCAGGCAGGCGTGGGGGCGAGTTATCTCAGCCAAATTATCAATCGCCAAATCAGTGAATTTTTACAGCAGCCGTCAATGAGTGAAATTTTGCCGCTCAAGCCAGTGGTGAATGTGCTGTTTAATAGTAATTTACGCAGCGAATGGTTTATGCCGATGACACAAATTACGGGGAATTCCAGCTTGTTGGCGCTGATTTTAGTGGGTGCCGCGGTCATTCGTGAGCGAGAACACGGCACGATTGAGCATTTGCTAGTGATGCCCGTGAGTGCCAGTGAAATTGCATTTTCTAAAATTCTGGCAAACGGCTTAGTGATTTTGGTCTCTGCCATGCTGTCGCTCTATTTTGTGGTGCACCAATTTTTAGGCGCACCCATTAATGGCTCCATTGCATTATTTGCCGCCAGTGAGGTGGTTTACCTATTCTCCATTGCAGGGCTGGGTTTATTTTTAGCCACCCAAGCGCCAACCATGCCGCAATTTAGTTTGTTGTGCTTGCCTGTTTATATCGTGCTTTATTTGCTCTCTGGTGCGCCGTCACCGTTTGAAAATATGCCGCAAGTGGTGCAAGATGTGATACAGCTTTCGCCTTTGACACAATTTGTGGCGATAAGTCAAGATGTGTTATTCCGTGGCGCAGGCTGGGAAACCATTTGGCATCGCGTGTTGATCATGGCGGTGCTTGGCGCGGTGTTTGTGGCATTGGCCATTTTCAGTTTCCGTTCTATGTTGGCAAGACAAAATTAGGAGTTTTTATGTCGCAGTCTAAATGTGTATTAACCGCACTGGCTCTGTTGCTCACCGCGTGCAGCCAAACGCAAGTGCCGTTAGAATCCAAGATCAATTTGCCAGCACATTTTGAGCAAGTCAAAGCGGGGCAAGTGCAGAATATGCAGCAGTGGTGGCGCTATTGGCACGACGCGCAACTGACGCGCTTGATTGAGCAAGGGCTTGCAACTAGCCCTGATATTGCCATCGCGCAATCCCGCTTAAATGAAGCGCGCGCCACGGCGCAACTGGCACAAAGTGATCTCGGGCCGAATGTGGGCGTGAGTGCTAATGTGGCGGGGCAACGCAGCCGCCTTGATAACCCTGTTGGCGAGCCATACCGCACTTTGCTGGGGCAAGATGACCACATCAACAGCAAAGGCTATGGCGCCAATCTTGGTGTGATGGCCAGCTGGGAGGTGGATATTTTCGGGCAAAAGCAAAGTGATGCCGATGCTGCTAGTGCCGCTGCGCGTGGCGCACAAGCGCGCGTATATGGCAGCCAAATGATATTAGCCAGTACCATTGCTGAAAACTACCTCAAAGCGGCGGCGGCCTTAGAAAAACGGGCGTTGCTCAATAGCATGGCAAACACTTTGAGCAAAATGCGCCAATATGTCAAAGGGCGTTTTAATGCAGGGCAAGCCACCGCCTATGAAGTCAGTGAAGTGGATTCCAAATGGCAGGCGGTGCGCGCCCAAGCCACTAGCTTGTTGGCAGAATTTAATGCCTATGAGCGCAGCATTGCGGTGCTGATTGGGCAAGCGCCACAAGGGTTTCATTTGGATAAAACCGCACTTTTAGGCAAGAATGCGATTCTTCATCATTTGCCCGCGCCACCAACAGGCGTGCGCCCAGGGAGCTTGTTGGACAGTCGCCCTGATCTTCAAGGCCAAAAAGCCGTGGTCGAGGCGTATGCCGCGAAACTGGCAAGTGCGAAAGCCGATTTACTGCCCCGATTTGACATTCGTTTTTTAGGGCAAGGCGGGCGCATTGAGCTTGATGGTGACTTGCCGACTCTTAAAGGTGTGGGGGGTTTGGTCAGCCTTGGCGTGCAGTTGCCGATTTTCACCAACGGGCGAATTCAAGCCAACATTGATGCCGCCGATGCGCGATTAAAAACCGCACTTTTAGAGTATGACCAAACCTTGCTTAAAGCGCTAAGCGAGGTAGAAAGCAGTTATCAATTGCAATATGCCTTGCAAACGCAAAGTCAAAAATTGCAAAGTGCGGTCAGCTTGGCACAGCGTCAAGCCAAGCAAGGCGAACAGCTGTTTCATTATGGCGATAAAACGTTAGATGAAGCGCTGCGCGCACGCCTTGAGGCGCTCACGCTTGCCCAAAATGCGCTGGAGCTGCGGCTGTTTAAAGGGCAAAATTTGCTCAATTTATACAAAGCCATCGGGGCTGGTTGGCAGCCATAAATCACAGTGGTTGCCCATTGGCGCACAATTGATTAAAATGTTGCGTTTTACCGCACTTTGCGGTTCGTGTGGGGAGTGGGGCAAGCCCAAATGACCATTTTATTGCTTGGCATTAATCATAAAACCGCGCCAGTGGAGTTGCGCGAGAAGGTTGCTTTCAGTGATGAAAAGCGCGAGTTTGCCTTGCAACAAATTCACGCACAGCACTTAGGTGAAGGTGCGGTGATTCTTTCCACCTGCAACCGCACGGAAATTTATATCCACGCGCGCCATATTTCCCCTGATGAACACAGCGAGAAAAACCGAACGTGGCTGGAGAGCATTTTTGCGTGGTTTGTGGCGTTGCATGGGGTGAGCCAATCCGAGGTGCAAAAAAGCCTTTACGTTGAGCAAAATATGGGCGTGGCACGCCATTTGATGCGTGTTGCTTGTGGGCTGGATTCTTTGATTTTAGGCGAGCCACAAATTTTAGGTCAAGTGAAACAAGCCTTCGCTGCTAGTGAGCAGTTTTATCACCGTCAAGGCTTAACCTTAAGCAGTGAATTTTCCCGCCTTTTTCAAAAAAGTTTTGCCAGCGCTAAACGCGTGCGCAGTGAAACGGCAATCGGCAGCAGTGCCGTGTCGGTGGCGTATGCCGCCACCAGTCTTGCGCGCCAGATTTTTGATTCTTTCCAGCCGCTGACGATTTTATTGCTCGGCGCGGGGGAAACCATTGAGCTGGTGAGTCGCTATCTTTTTCAGCAAGGGGCAAGCAAGGTGATGATCGCCAACCGCACTTTAGCGCGTGCGCGCGCGCTAAGTGAGCGCGTTTCGCCGATGACGGTGCTTTCCCTTGCGGATTTACAACAGGGGCTGAATCAAGCCGACATTGTGATTTGTTCTACCGCCAGCACGACGCCGTTGATTGACGTGAACATGGTCAAAGCCGCGCAAAAAGCGCGTAAATATCGCCCGATGTTGATTATTGATATTGCGGTGCCACGTGATGTGGAGGAAAAAGTTGCCGAGCTTGATGCGGTTTATCACTATTGTGTGGACGATTTGCAACACATTATTGAGCAAAACAAAGCCCAGCGCCAGCAAGCTTCCGAGCAAGCAGAGCTGATTGTTGCGCAAGAGGCGCAAGCTTTCTTTCAATGGTTGAAATTGCATCAATCTTCGAATTTAATCCGTAAATACCGCACGAGCGCAGAAGCTACGCGTCAGGCGTTATTGTCGAAAGCGCAGGCCGCCCTTGCGCAGGGGCAAGATGTGGACAAAGTGCTGCAAGAGATGAGTTACAAGCTCACAAATAGCTTGTTGCACCCGCCCACTCACGCCATTACGCAATTGGTGAAACAAGGTGATGCACAGGCGCTGCAACTTTTTTCGAGCGCACTCGGGCTTGATAACGAGCACGAAGATTAAGCCAAAACAGTTAAAAAATCCCACAAAGTAGGCTAGAATAGCCCGTTATTAATCGACATTTAGACATAAAAACAATGAAAGAGTCCATTATTGCAAAATTAGATAGCCTCAACGAGCGCCATGAAGAGCTGCAAGCTTTGCTCGGCTCGCCTGAGGTGATAGGCGATCAAGACAAATTCCGCGCCTATTCCAAAGAATATGCCCAACTCGGCGAGGTGGTGGAATGCTTCAATGCGTGGAAAAAACAGCAAGACGATCTCGAGCAAGCACAATTATTGCTTGATGATCCCGCGATGAAAGAGATGGCACAAGAAGAAATTGAGCAATGCAAAGCGGAAAGTGAAACCCTTGAGCAGCGTTTGCAAGTGTTATTGCTGCCGAAAGATCCGAATGACGAATACAACTGCTTTTTGGAGATTCGTGCGGGTACAGGGGGCGATGAAGCGGGTATTTTCTGTGGTGATTTGTTTCGAATGTATAGCCGTTATGCGGAAATCAAGCGCTGGCGAGTGGAGCTGATGAGCGCGAATGAAAGCGAGCAAGGTGGCTTTAAAGAGGTAATCGCAAAAGTCAGCGGTGAGGGCGTTTATGGGCAGTTAAAATTTGAATCCGGTGGGCATCGGGTGCAGCGCGTGCCGAAAACCGAATCACAAGGGCGTATTCATACCTCGGCATGTACTGTGGCAGTGATGCCTGAATTGCCAGAATCTGAATTGCCTGAAATTAACCCTGTCGATTTGAAAATTGACACCTACCGTTCATCGGGCGCTGGTGGTCAGCACGTAAACACCACCGATTCTGCGGTGCGGATTACCCACTTGCCAACGGGCATTGTGGTGGAATGTCAAGACGAGCGTTCACAACATAAAAATAAAGCCAAAGCGATGTCGGTGCTGGCCTCACGCATTGTGAAAGCCGAAGAAGAGCGCAAAGCGGCAGAAACCGCCAATACTCGCCGTGACTTGCTCGGCAGTGGCGATCGCTCGGACAAAATCCGCACTTACAACTACCCACAAGGGCGGGTAACAGATCATCGCATCAATTTAACGCTCTACCGTCTCGATGAGGTGATGAACGGCAAAATGGACGAGTTAATTCAGCCGATCATCACCGAATATCAAGCGGACCAACTCGCTGCGCTGTCGGACGAGAGTTAATGATCACTTACGCCGATTGGCTTAAAAGTGCGGTTGAAACACTGACAAAGTGCGGTGTGGGGCAAAGCGCAAAACTGGATGCTTACCTACTGCTCGAGAAGGTTACAGGAAAGACACGCGCGCAGTTAATAGCATTTGATGATGAATTCTTAACTGATACACAATTAAGTGCATTGACCGCACTTTTCAATCGCCGTTGTCAAGGTGAGCCGATGGCGTATATTTTAGGGGAAAAGGCGTTTTGGTCGCTGAATTTAGACGTTGACTCAAGTACGTTGATCCCTCGCCCAGATACGGAAGTGCTGGTTGAGCGCGCGCTGGATCTGGCGCGTGCGGCGATCGCACAGCTCAATCCACCGCACTTTGCGATTCTTGATCTCGGCACGGGCACCGGGGCAATAGCACTGGCACTGGCGTGTGAACTTCAGCCCTATTGTCAGCAGCATGATTGCCATTTGCGCGTGGTCGGGGTGGATAAAATTGAAAGTGCGGTTGCACTGGCCAAGCGTAATCAGCAGCGCAACGGCATCTTTTGCGTGGAGTTTGTGCAAAGCGATTGGTTTCACGCGCTGTTAGGTCAACATTTCGATTTGATTGTGAGTAATCCGCCCTATATTGATGCAGCCGATCCGCATCTTGAGCAAGGCGACGTGCGCTTTGAGCCGCGCAGTGCATTGGTGGCACAAAAGTGCGGTTTGGGTGACATTGAACAGATTATTCGACAATCCCCAGCCCACCTTAATGATGGCGGCTATCTCTTGCTTGAACATGGCTGGCAGCAAGGTGAGGCGGTGAGATCACAATTTTTGCAACAACATTGGCAACACATTCAAACTATTTTCGATTATGCAGGCCTTGAGCGTGTAACTTTGGCAGGTAAACCAACATGACACAAACACAACACGAACGCTTAAGTAAAACCGAAGCCCACGCCCAGCGTATCTTAATCAATTTGATGGTGACACTGGAGTCGGTGCTGAGTGATGAACTCAAACCGCGCCGCATTTATGGCCAGTTAGGGCATTTGGTACGCGAGGTGGGGGGCAAATTAGACCGCACTTTGCCCGTGAAAGCCCAAATCGATCAGCTATTACACATTTTTTATCGTGATCTTGGCTTTGCTTGTGATCCCATGCGCTATTACTTATCGGATAACCTGAAAATTTCGACCATCTTAGACAGCAAGCGAGGTATGCCAGTGTCTCTTGGCGCAATTTTGCTTTTTTTAGCCAACCGCTTTGCCTTGCCGCTGTTGCCTGTCAATTTCCCAACCCAGTTGATTTTAAAAGCGCAAGTGGGGCGTGAGGTGGCATTCATTGACCCTTGGAATGGTGATTACATTAGCCTTGATCATTTGAACAAATTAATTCAAGGTCATCTCGGTTTTGGCGCTACACTTAACCCACGCGATGTGGCGCTAGCTGATACTGAAATTCTGGAAGGGCGTTTGGTGCAATTGACCAAAATGGCATTAATGCGTGAAGAGCAGGATATGGCGGCGTTGCGCTTGATTGAGTGGTGTATGCAGCGTTACCCTGAAAATCCTTACGAACTGTTAGACCGCGGCGTGGTGCTCGCGAATTTAGGCTGTGTGGCGCTGGCGCGTGATGATTTTAACAATTTTATAAAAAAATGCCCAGAAGATCCCAATAGTCAAGTTTTGCGTGATAAGATTACCCAATTGGAAAACATTAGCCACATTTATCATTAGTGACAAAAGGAGAGCCTATGCTGACGATTGTGCATCTTGATGCTGACACTTTTCCCAAAGGTGTCGTCGTGCCAAAACCGCGCCTAGAACACAACTGGATTACCTATCCTTTCACTGACCCTGAAGACAGACTTGAACGGCTCAAAGCAGCGGATGTGGCGGTGACTAATAAAGTAGTGATTGATCGTGAATTAATGGCGAAATTGCCACGTTTAAAATTGATTGCCATCACTGCAACGGGCATGAACAATGTCGATTTAGAAGCCGCGAAAGAATGTGGCATTTGCGTGAAAAATGTCGCAGGCTATTCCTCCACTTGCGTGCCTGAACACGTTTTAGGCATGATCTTCGCCTTAAAACACAGCTTAATGGGCTGGTATCGCGATCAATTAAGCGATCGCTGGGTTGAAAATAAACAGTTTTGTTATTTTGATTATCCTATCACCGACATTCGTGGATCAACGTTGGGCATTATCGGCAAGGGCAATTTAGGCACTGAGGTGGCGCGATTGGCAAGTGCGGTGGGCATGAACGTGATCTTCGCCGAGCGAGCAGAAGCAAGTACGTGCCGTGAAGGGTATTTGCCGTTTGATGATGTGCTTGCAAAGTCTGATTTCATCAGCTTGCACTGCCCACTGACGGAAGAAACGCAAAATATCATCAACGCCGCCGCCATTAATAAAATGAAAAAAGGCGCTTTTTTGATCAACACGGGGCGCGGGCCATTGGTGGACGAGAACGCTTTAGTGGCGGCATTAAAGTGCGGTCAGCTTGGGGGCGCAGCGTTAGATGTGATGGTCAAAGAGCCGCCAGAAAAAGGTAACGTGATTATGCAAGCCGCTAAAGAATTACCAAACTTGCTCATCACCCCGCATATCGCATGGGCATCGGATAGTGCGATTGACACCTTGTTACATAAGGTGCGCGATAATATCGAAACATGGATTAAAGAGCAGCAATAATGGCATTGAATGTCTCCCTTTTTGTGGCATGGCGCTATTGGCGCTCAAAAAGTGCCGATCGCTTTGGGCGCATTGTCACGTGGCTGGGCAGCATTGGCATTACACTCGGTGTGATGGCGTTGGTGATCGTACTTTCTGTGATGAACGGCTTGCAGCATCAGCAAAAGGTAAATGTGCTCTCAAGCCTGCCCCATGCCATCATTATGCCGCAGCAGGGGCATTTGCCTGTTGATTTTACTTTGCCACACACGCAAGGCATTATGCACGCCGTACCAATTAATCAAAGTGATGTAATTTTGCAAACGGCGTCGGGCATGAGTGCGGCACGGCTTTTGGGGGTGCAAAGCTGGGACGATGATCCCACACTGGCGGATGAAACTGCGGATTTTGACCGCACTTTGCCCGCAGGTGGTTATCGCATTGCGCTGCCTTATTCACTGGCACAACAGCTCAACTTACAGGTGGGGGATAAAGTGCGGGTGATGTTGGCGGCGAACAGCCAATATACGCCATTTGGGCGCGTGCCTGTGCAGCGCTTGTTTGAAGTGTCAGCAGTGTTAGACAGCAGCCAGAAAAATGACGGCCACAGCGCTTTTGCCAATCTTGCCGATGTTGGTCGGCTTTTGCGCATCGCACCTGATGAGGTGCAAGGTATGCGTGTATTTATGCAAGATCCATTTAAAGTGACCGCACTTTCCCATGATTTTCCTGAAGAAAAATGGAAAATTGCTGATTGGCGTGAGCAAAAAGGTGAATTTTTCCAAGCAGTGGCGATGGAAAAAAATATGATGGGGCTGCTGATTGGTCTTATCATCATCGTGGCGATTGCTAATATTGTGACGAGCTTGAGCTTAATGGTACTCGATAAACAAGGGGAAATTGCCATTTTGCAAACCCAAGGTATGCAAAAGCGTGATGTGATGGGCATTTTTATTTTGCAAGGGCTATTGGTTGGCGTCAGCGGCACCGCCATTGGTTTGCTTGCGGGCTTTTTGGTGGCCTCAAACATCAATGAGATTATGCACTATTTGCCGTTAAACAGCATTCATCTACCTGTATTGTTTGACCACAACCAGCTGTTGCTGATAGGCGTACTCACGCTGACGTTAACGTTGCTTTCAACCCTTTATCCTGCTTATCGAGCAGCCAAAATTGAACCTGCGGACGCATTACGCTATGAATAATATGACTCTCTCAAACACGCCATTGCTCTCGTGTCAACAATTGTGCAAATCCTATCAAGAGGGCGAGAAAACCACCGACGTGCTTAAACAGGTGAGTTTTGCTATGCAGCCACAAGAATTGGTGGCGATTGTTGGCAGCTCAGGCTCGGGGAAAAGTACGCTTTTGCACTTATTAGGTGGGTTGGATAAGCCCGATAGCGGCACGGTGCAGTTGTGCAATCAGGATTTATTTAGTCTTTCCAGCCGTCAATTAGCGCAGCTGCGCAACCGTCATCTCGGCTTTGTGTATCAATTTCACCACTTAATGGCGGATTTCTCAGCACTTGAAAATGTGATGATGCCGCTCTTGATTGGCAAAGAAAATAAGCGTGAGGCGCAAGATAAGGCGGAAAATATGCTCCATGCGGTTAGGTTGGCACATCGTCTGAGCCATCGTCCTTCTGCGCTTTCAGGCGGTGAGCGACAACGGGTAGCGATTGCTCGCGCGCTGGTTAATCAGCCAGATTTAGTGCTAGCCGATGAACCTACTGGGAATTTGGATCATAAAACCACTGAGAGCATTTTTGAATTGATCCAAATGCTCAACGCAGAGCAAAAAATTGCCTTTTTGTTAGTGACCCATGACCGCACTTTAGCACAAAAATTGTCACGCACAATGGTGATGAGAGATGGCGTGTTACAAACTGAGGCTGCACTATGAACACACCGTTAATGATGGCGTGGCGCTATCAGCGTGGCAAACAGAAAAATCGGCTGGTGAGTTTAATTTCTGCCTTTTCCACTGTGGGCATAGCGCTTGGCGTGGCGGTATTGATTATTGGACTAAGTGCGATGAATGGCTTTGAGCGCGAGCTGCGCCAACGGGTGCTGGCGGTGGTGCCGAATGTGGAAATTAATGCCTATGCCACCCGAGCAGGCAGTGAAAATTATGTGCACGATTGGGCACAGTTAGCCTCGCTGTTTTCAGCACAAAGTGCGGTTAAAGGCGTGGCGCCCTACGTCAGCACGACTGCTTTAGTCGAAAATGGCAATCGCCTGAAAGTGGTACAGGTGCGTGGCGTGGACAAAGCAGCACAAAATAACGTGAGTGCGTTGGGGCAATTTGTACAAGATGGTGCATGGCAGGCGTTCAATGCTGATTCAGGGCTGATTTTAGGCGCAGGAATTGCCCACGATCTCGGTGTGCAAAAAGGCGATTGGGTGACGCTGTTGTTATCTCAAGGGCAAGAGGGTAACAGCGGCAATATGGCAAAAAGTAAGCGGGAGCGTATCCGTGTGGAAGGTATTTTGCGCCTTGATGGCCAGCTTGACCATAGTTTTGCCTTGATGCCGATTGGGCAGTTGCGCCATTTGCTACATCTCTCCGAGCGTGAAGCAACTGGCATTGAAATCGCTCTGCATGATCCTTTTGTGCTTGACAAGCTTGATTATCAAGGGATTATCAATTATCCACAACAGCTATGGGCAAGCAGTTGGCAGGGTAAATTTGGCTATATGTATCGCGATATTCAATTGATTCGCAGCATTATGTATATCGCCATGGTGCTCGTGATTGGAGTGGCGTGTTTTAATATTGTATCCACGCTGATTATGGCGGTGAAAGACAAGCAAGGGGACATCGCCATTTTACGCACACTCGGCGCCAATGGGCATTTTATTCGTCGAATATTTATTTATTATGGTATGCTCGCTGGCATGAAAGGGTGTTTTTATGGCATTATCTTAGGGGTATTGGTGGCACTAAACTTGACCGCACTTATTCAAGGCATTGAACAACTTTTTAATATTCACATTTTGTCTGATGGCATTTATTTTGTCGACTTCTTACCAAGTCAATTGCACTGGTTTGATGTGGCAATGGTGTTTATTGCGGCCTTGATTTTAAGTTTGATGGCAAGCCTTTACCCCGCTTCGCGTGCGGCGAAACTCTCACCAGCACAGGTTTTAAGTAGTTATTAATAAGAGAAGAACATGAACAGCAAAAATAAACTATATTATAAAAACGATGATTTACGCATTGAAAAAACACAACAACTATTGCCACCAGTGGCGTTGCTGGAAAAGTATCCTGCCAGTGACATCGCCGCTGAAACTGTAGCGCAAGCACGTGAAAAAGCGCATAACATTATTCATGGTAAAGATGATCGTTTGCTCGTGATCATTGGTCCGTGCTCAATTCATGATCCAACAGCAGCACTGGAATACGCACAAAAAATCAAAGCGGTGCGTGCAGAGCTTGGAAATGAGCTTGAAATTATCATGCGGGTTTATTTTGAAAAACCGCGTACCACGGTGGGGTGGAAAGGGTTTATTAATGATCCTTATCTCAACGATAGCTTTTTGATTAATGACGGGCTGCGCATGGCGCGTAAAGTGCTTTCCGATATTAATGATATGCAAGTGCCAGCTGCGGGTGAGTTTTTGGATATGATCACCCCACAATACATGGCGGATTTCATGAGTTGGGGGGCTATCGGTGCGCGCACCACAGAATCTCAAGTGCATCGTGAGTTGGCGTCAGGGCTTTCATGTGGAGTGGGCTTTAAAAATGCCACCAACGGTTGTGTACAAGTGGCGCTGGATGCCATTGGCGCGGCACAAGCGCCCCATAATTTTTTATCCGTCACCAAATTCGGCCATTCTGCCATTGTGACCACCAAAGGCAATGAAGATTGCCATATTATTTTGCGCGGTGGCGATAAACAAACAAACTATGATGCCGACTCGGTTGAGCAAGTGTGCGAACGTTTGGCAGAAAAGGGTAAAGTTGCCCATGTGATGATTGACTTTAGCCATGCTAATAGCCAAAAACAGTTTAAAAAACAACTTGATGTATGTCATGATGTGTGTGAGCAAATCGCCAATGGTTCATATCACATTTTCGGCGTGATGATTGAGAGCCATCTCGTGGAAGGGCGACAAAACTTAGTCGACGGCAAAGCCCTAGTATATGGGCAAAGCATCACCGATAGTTGCCTAGGCTGGGAAGACAGCGAAAAAGCGTTGTGCGATTTAGCGCAAGCCGTACGTTCTCGCCGCGCTAAAAAGAGCTAGTGCAAAAAATGTGATCTCATTCAAAGTGCGGTTAATTAAATCACCATTAACCGCACTTTTTGTTTTATACTGAGTCTAACGTGATAACAAGAAGAAAATCATACAGACAACCCCTATAATTAAAGCAATAAAAACAGGAGTGTACTATGCAAATTCGTGTTTTTAAACGTTACAATCCCCTCCAAATTGCACGCTATGTGAGCATCTTGTTCACAGGCAGTTTCTTCATTCGTGGCATCGGTTTGTTCGAGTTTCGCCACGGCAAAGTCATCTCCCCTAAAGTTAAAAACCTGAAAAAATTCAGTGTAATGAGTGAAGTGAATAAGCAGATTAAAACACTCACGGCATTAAGTTAGTCAAAATGCGGTTAGAGCCTTTTACTAAATGTATTGGGGGATGATATTGCGTTTAGTTTTTTCTCGGTGATGTGATAGGCACTTTCCAAATAGTTAGCTAGTGTTGGCTTGTCAACGAGATGAATATCATCAAACACATGGTGGGTGATGTCTGTGATGCCGCAAAAGTTAAATAGGCCGTCGGCGAGGGTGTCGCGAATGGATTTGTCAAAGCCAAAGCCTGTGTATTCTTGCCAGTTGCTACCAATGGTGATGAACTGTTGCAGCCGTTTGCCTGTGAGGAGGCCTTGCGATTTACCGTTGAGGGTTTGATAGGCAAAGCCGAAAGTTAAAGTGCGGTCAAGGTAGCCTTTTAAGATGGCGGGGAAGCCCATCCACCATAATGGGTAAATTAAGGTGATCAGATCAGCATGGCGGATAAAATCGTGCTCTTGGGCGATGTGTTCATTGATGATGCCTTGATAACTTTCGGCGAGTTCTTGCCAAGAGAGCACAGGGTTGAACTCAAGCGCGTGCAAATCGCGTACCACGGGCTGCCAACCGCACTTTTTCGTGGCATGCACAACCTGCTCGAGAATGGCGTGATTAAAACTTTGTGGGTTAGGGTGTGCGTAGATAATCAAGTGTTGTTTCATGGGTGTTTCTCAACGGTGAGAGTGATGCCATGCACGGCGGTGACGGTGATATTATCCCCGATGCGTAAATCGTTGCCTTGAATGCGCCAAGTAGTGTCGCCAAATTGCCCTCGACCGATGCCGTTGTCGGCGAATGCGAGCACACGCCCCGTTTGCCCAAGCATAGCCACGCCACGCTGGTTGAGATCGTTATGATGGTCATCGGCTTGATCTTTTCGATGCTGAATGCGCCACCATGCGAGGCTGAATATAATAGCAATGCAGGCAAATAGCACCCAACTGAGCGCAGTTGATAAAGAGAAAAGTGCGGTCAGGGCAGCCATAATAATGCCTGCAACTCCAAACCATAGCAAGAAAATACCAGGAAGTAAAAGTTCACCAATCAGCAAGATAAAGCCGAGAATGAGCCACTGCCACACACCCCAGTCAGTTAGCCACGCCATAATGCCCCCTAGTCTTTTTGTGTTTTCAACAATTCCGCAATGCCAGCGATGGAGCCAATCAAATTGCCCGCCTCAAGCGGCATTAGCACCACTTTGCTGTTCTCGGCTTGGCCGATTTTTTGTAGCGCTTCGGTGTAGCGTTGTGCCACGAAATAGTTGATGGCTTTAGTATCACCTTGCGCGATAGCGTCAGACACCATTTTGGTGGCGCGTGCCTCCGCTTGCGCTTCACGCTCACGTGCTTCGGCTTTTAAGAAGGCCTCTTGGCGTTCCCCTTCCGCTTGCAAAATGCGTGATTGTTTATCCCCTTCGGCGCGTAAAATTGCCGCTTGGCGGATCCCTTCGGCCTCAAGCACTTCCGCGCGTTTATTCCGCTCCGCTTTCATTTGGGCGTTCATTGAATCAATCAGTTCACGCGGTGGGCGCACATCACGAATTTCAATTCGCGTGACTTTCACGCCCCACGGATTGGTAGCTTCATCAACAATCGTGAGCAAGCGAGAGTTGATCGAATCTCGCTGTGAGAGCATTTCATCTAGCTCCATTGAACCAAGTACGGTACGAATATTGGTTAAGGTGAGATTGACAATCGCTTGTTCTAGATTATTCACTTCATAGGCGGCGTTGCGTGCGTCGATCACTTGTACAAAGCACACCGCATCAATGGAAACGTTGGCATTATCTTTAGAGATGACTTCTTGTGATGGAATGTCGATCACCTGTTCCATCATATTGATTTTGCGCCCCACGCGGTCGATAAACGGCACAATAAAATTTAAGCCTGGGGTCAGCGTGCGAGTGTAGCGCCCAAAACGTTCAATCGTCCAGTGATAGCCTTGTGGTACAGTTTTCAAACTGGAAAATAGCGTGACGACCACTAAAATGATAAAAAAGATGACCGCTACGGGTAAGCTGTCGAGAAATTCCATAATAAACTCCATGATTACACAATACCTTGATGATAATCATAACCTGTGCCGTTTGCAATAAAAGTCAGCGTGTGGTTAATGCAACGAGGTTGGTCCTCATCGTGGTGAGAAACAAAAATGAGTTGGGTTTGACTGTTGTCGATAAGCTGCTCAATAAATGTCAGCACCAAATGGCGATTGAGGGCATCAAGCCCCATTAGCGGTTCATCTAAAATCAGCACGGGTGGGTGTTTAACCATCGCGCGGGCAATCAGCAAAAGGCGTTGCTGCCCAAAAGAAAGGCTTTTAAATGGGCGATTGGCCAATGCCGTGAGGTTAAGCCGCTCAAGCCATTGCATGGCACGCAGGCGTGTTGGTTCATCCACGTGTTGATAAACGCCAATGGAGTCAAAAAAGCCCGAAATGATGACATCCAGCGCACAGCAGTTGACGCGATAGTCTAAATGCAGTTGATTGGACACATAACCAATATGCTGTTTGATTTCCCATACGGTTTCGCCGCTGCCACGTTGGCGACCAAAAATGTGTACATGATTATTAAAGGCTTGCGGATGATCGCCGGTGATGAGGGAGAGTAAGGTTGATTTTCCGCAACCATTGCCACCTTTAATCCACCAATGCTCACCCGATTTCACCTGCCATGACAGTTTATCTAAGATCATTTTTTCGCCAAATTGCACAGACACCTCTTTAAGGTCGAACAACAGTGCGCACGTAAGTGGTGACGCAGGGCTTAAAGGGGCAGGAATGGCTTGGTGCGTGGCGTTTTCGGCATAGCATAACTGCTGAAAAATCGGGTTTTGTTGCACTTCAGCAAAAGGTGCTTGCAGCACTTGATGGCAGTGGCTGAGCAGGGTTACACTTTGTGCGGCAGGTGGAATATCGTGCAGGCGATTGAGAATTAACACCACGCAACATGATTGGCTAAGTTGGGCGATCAGCGTTTGCCACTGGGCTTGCGATGCGTGATCTAACCCTTCAAAAGGCTCGTCTAAAATTAACAAATCAGGCGCATTGATTAAACTTTTTGCCAGCAGCACCTTGCGTGCTTGCCCCGTCGAAAGCAGCTTAAATGGCGTGGATAAAAGTGCGGTTATGCCAAGTTGGGCGGCAATGCGGGGTAGAGTTGAGGGCTGCGTGGCATTTTCTAAAATAATCTGTTGTGCACTTGGGCCATGATCATCGGGTGAACGTGTGTCATCGTTAAGCTCATACGCGATGCGTTCAATCAGTTTCTGATGCACACGCAAAGAAAGCAGCGCAGGGCGTTGGAAATAATTTTGATATTCTCCGCGTTCACAAGGCTTACCTTGGCTAATGAACTGGGCTAGTGTGCTCTTGCCCGAACCATTATGCCCCACCACTACAGCAAAGTGCGGTTTGGTCAGCGTGAAATGATCAATGGTAAGGTAGCACTGTGGCGCAATTTTAATGTGTGCGTTGTGTAGCTCTAACATAGTTTTCCCATGAAAAAAGCGAACACAAGGTTCGCTTTTCATCAGTTAATTTTGTTGCGCTCGCCGATGTCGGCGGCAGCAGTGAACACCACATCGGTAGAGGAGTTCAGCGCAGTTTCTGCAGAGTCTTGGATAACCCCAATGATAAAGCCCACACCGATCACCTGAGCGGCGATGTCGTTGGAAATCCCAAAAAGGCTACACGCCAGTGGGATGAGCAGTAAAGAACCGCCTGCGACACCAGATGCACCACAGGCGCAGATGCTGGCAACAACACTTAATAAAAGTGCGGTTGTAAAGCTCACTTCAACGCCGAGCGTGTTGACAGCGGCTAAGGTCAAAATTGTAACCGTGATGGCGGCTCCTGCCATATTAATTGATGCGCCGAGTGGAATGGAAACGGAGTAAGTTTCTTCATCGAGATTGAGGCGTTTACACAAATTAATGTTGACAGGGATATTGGCAGCTGAACTGCGAGTAAAAAATGCGGTTAGGCCACTTTCACGAATGCACACCCAAATCAATGGGAAAGGATTTTGGCGTGTTTTCCAGAAAACTAAGATTGGGTTGACAACAAATGCCACAAACAGCATTGCGCCCACCAACACGGCAATCAGGCGTGCGTAGGTATTAAGTTCGCTCAAACCTTGTGAGGCAATAGACATAGCCACCAAGCCAAATACCCCAAATGGCGCAAAGGCAATCACCACTTTCACGATCATCGACACCGCTTCAGCCATCTCGTGGATAAATCGCTTGGTTGTATCGCTAGCGTGACGCAGGGCAAACCCCAGCCCAATTGCCCACGCGAGAATGCCAATATAGTTGGCGTTGAACAGGGCTTTAATTGGGTTATCGACAATGTTCATCAGCACACTCATGATCACTTCTGTGACATTTTGTGGTGGGCTGAGCTCAGCATCGGTGGTGGCTAATGACAGTGTGGTTGGGAACAGATAACTGGCAATCACCGCCACTAAGGCGGCTAAAAAAGTGCCGATCAAATATAGCACGATGATCGATTTCATGGTTTTGCCACTGTGATCACTGTCACTTTTCTTTTTATTACTAATGGCTGAAAGCACTAAAATAAAAATCAAAATGGGTGCAATCGAGCGCAGTGCGCGTACAAAAAGCTCTCCGAGCACACCAACGCTATTAGCGAGATTAAAACCTAAAGTAGGTTCTAGTGGTGCGCTGATCAGGGCTACAATCAGCCCGAGCACTAAGCCTACAGCGATTTTAGCAATTAAACTGCCTTGAAATAAAAGTGCGGTTAGTCGATTTGAGTTACTCATAAGATAGTTATAGTCATCATGTGAAACACACGGCCTTGCTCAGCAAAGCCCCCAGTGATGAAAGATTACCCGAAAATAAACATAATGCAAAACAAAAAGTGTGAAATGTGTTAAATCTTCAAAGGGTTAGCCATGAAATTGTGATGCGGTCAATAAAGGATCAAAAAAATGCTTGCGAATTGTATAAAAACACAGTATAAATACCTGTATAAAAAAACAGTGATGCTGTTATAAGGAGCCGATATGAAAATGATGAGTCACCAACACCCCAGCGCATACAGTTATCAGCCTATGCCACTGTGCTACGATAAAGATGCACAAAGTGCGGTGCGCTATAAATTGGATTTGAATAAATATTGCATCAAAAAGCCGCAAGAGACTTTTTTTATGCACGTAAGCAATACTAATCTTACCGCGTGGGGAATTGAAGCGGGCGATGTGCTGGTGGTGGAGCGTAGTAATGCGGTAAATAAAGGGGATTTAGTTGTGATTGCGATTGCAGGTCAGCTGAGTATATTTGAAGTCTTCTCAACATCGTCTGTCAACTGGGTATTATTTCCGCTGGATTCCACGCAGTCTTGTTTACAGCTGGCGTCATTAAATGACGTTGATTTGCAAGGGGTGGTAACGAATACAATTCATCAGGTGCGTCGCCGCGTAGCATAATGGCATTACGCCAAATAATGTGTAAAGTGCGGTCAAATAACGTCAAAAAAACCGCACTTTAATGTTTAAGGCTGTGTTATAATCGTGTCTTTCAATTGTGTTTAATGGCCATTTTGTGAGTATATTTTCAGGACTTTCCGCAATCAACACGGATCTTTATTGGGTGCTGCTTTTCCTTGGCGCCGCTATTGTATTATTCATCTCTAATAAACTACGCATGGACGTAGTCGCGTTGCTCATTATGGTGGCGTTCAGTATCAGTGGTATTCTTTCCACCAATGAAATTTTAGCGGGCTTTAGTGACCCTAATGTGATTTTGATCGCCTTGTTATTTATTGTGGGGGATGCGCTATTGCGTACAGGGGTGGCCTATCAGGTGGGGGCGTGGCTGTTGAAAGTGGCCAATAATAATGAGTTAAAGGTACTGCTGCTATTAATGCTTATCGTGTGCGGACTGGGTGCGTTTATGAGTTCTACGGGCATTGTTGCGATTTTCATTCCTGTGGTATTGGCCATCTGTACTCGTATGAATATCTCGCCACGCCGATTAATGATGCCATTGAGTATTGCAGGGTTAATTAGCGGTATGATGACGTTGATTGCCACACCGCCGAACTTGATTGCCAACGCTGAGCTGGTGCGTGCTGGCTTGCCTGCGCTTAACTTTTTCTCTTTTACACCGATTGGGATTATGGTGTTGGTGCTGGGCGTGGTGTATATGCTGTTTGTGCGCCATTTATTGGATGGCGATGGTGGGAATATAAAAACAAACTACAATCGCACTTCAATGAATGATTTGATTGAAAGTTATCATTTGCAAGGGCGCTCTAAACAAGCACTGATTTTGCCTGATTCACCTTTAGTGGGTAAAACGCTAGATGAGCTACACCTGCATTCACAACACGGTATTTTGGTGGTGGCGATTGAGCGTTGGCGACGGATTCGTCGTATTGTGGTTAGCGCGTTTGGTTTATCTGATTTACGTGCTAAGGATATTTTATTGTTAGATATTTCATCGCCTGATTTGGATTGGGAAGCCTTTTGTGAGGCCAATAAACTCAAGCCGATGGAGGTGCGTGGTAACTATTTTAGTGAAAAATCAAAAACTGTCGGCATGGCAGAAATTTCACCTATTCCAGACAGCACATTGATTGGCAAAAGTGTGCGTGATATCAAGTTTCAACAGCGCTATGGCTTGATCATCGTAGGCATTAAACGTGGTGGGCAGCTGCTTGAAGTCAATCCCAGTGATATTGAAATGGCGGCTGGGGATCAATACCTCGTCATTGGTGAGTGGCGTTTAATTCAAGAAATGCGTTCTAATAGTCGTGATTTTTTTATCCTTAACTATCCCGCTGAGATCGACAACGTTGCACCCGCCGCCAGTCAAGCACCCCATGCAATTTTGTCGGTGGCGTTGATGGTGGCGATGATGCTCAGTGGCGTTGTTTCTAATGTGATTGCAGCACTTATAACGTGTATGTTACTGGCAAAATTTCGTTGTGTGGACGCCAAAAGTGCCTATCGCGCTATTCACTGGCCAAGCATTGTCTTGATTGTGGGAATGATGCCATTTGCTACCGCCTTGACAAAAACGGGCGGGATTGACCTTGCCGTCAATGGCTTATTGGACCTTGTCGGAGGGCTTGGCATTCACGCCATTCTTGGTAGTCTGTTTATTTTATGTGCGCTGATCAGCTCATTTATCTCCAATACGGCAACTGCCATTTTGATGGCGCCGATTGCCATCGCTATGGCGCAAGCGCTGGATACTTCCCCAGTGCCATTTGTGATTACGATTGCGGTTTCGGCCTCTGCCGCCTTTATGACACCTGTGGCATCACCTGTGAATACCATGGTTTTAGGCCCAGGTGGCTATTGCTTTGGGGATTTCTTGAAAGTGGGCGTGCCATTTACGCTGATTGTGATGCTCGCAACCGTTATAGTGGTGCCGTGGATGTTTGGCTAAATAAAGGTGCAATAAAAAGGGGCATATATGCCCCTTTTTAGTATGTTTTCGAACGCTATGAGCGGACAATATCGCCCCACAGGTCATACTCATCACTATGAGTAATCTTCGCTTGCACAAAATCACCGACCTTGACCGCACTTTGCGTTGGGTTTTGTAGATACACCAGCCCGTCGATTTCGGGGGCATCGGCCATTGAGCGTGCGATAATACCGTCATCGTCAATTTCGTCGATGAGCACAGTGAGCGTTTGCCCCACTTTTTGTGCTAAACGTGTAGTGGAAATGCGCTGTTGGGTTTGCATAAAGCGGTGGTAACGTTCTTCTTTCACCTCTTCAGGCACTTGCTCTGCCATCTCGGTGGCAGGTGCGCCTTCCACTGGGCTAAATTTAAAGCAGCCCACACGGTCAAGCTGTGCCGCTTCTAAGAAATCTAACAGTTGTTGAAAATCGTCTTCCGTTTCCCCTGGAAAGCCGACAATAAAGGTTGAGCGCAAGGTTAATTGTGGGCAAATTTCACGCCATTGCTTAATGCGTTCTAAAGTGCGGTCAATGCTACCAGGGCGCTTCATCGCTTTGAGAATTTTAGAGCTAGCATGTTGTAGCGGAATATCTAAATACGGCAGAATTTTACCCTGCGCCATTAGTGGGATAAGTTTGTCCACATGGGGATACGGATAAACATAATGCAGCCGCACCCACACGCCGAGGGTGGCAAGCTGCTCGCACAACGCTTGAAGCGAATTGTTTAGCGGCATGCCATTCCAAAAGGCGATTTTGCTTTTCTCTTTTTTAGTCTTATCGAGGGCGTAAGCACTGGTGTCTTGGGATACCACTAACAGCTCTTTCACGCCAGCGTCCACCAGCCGTTTTGCCTCATCGAGCACCTGTCCGATAGGACGGCTGTCAAGGTCTCCACGCATAGACGGGATAATGCAAAACGTGCAGCGATGGTCGCAACCTTCAGAGATTTTCAAATAGGCATAATGCTTTGGCGTGAGTTTGATACCTTGTTTGGGCACTAGGCTCAAATAGGGGTTGAATTCAGGGCGTGGGACATATTTATGCACCTGTTTAAGCACGGTTTCATAACTGTGCGGGCCACTGATAGCCAGTACATTAGGATAGACTTCGCGAATTTGGTCTTCTTTTGCGCCAAGACAACCAGTGACGATCACTTTGCCATTCTCATCTAATGCTTCACCGATGGCTTCCAGCGACTCTTGCACGGCAGAGTCAATAAAACCACAGGTGTTTACGATCACAAGCTCCGCATTATCATAATTAGGCACAATGTTATAGCCTTGCGTGCGCAGCTCGGTTAAAATCCGCTCCGAATCGACTAAGTTTTTCGGGCAGCCTAAACTTAAAAATCCAATATTAGGGCTATTGCTCATCTTGTATCCCACAGAAAAAACCGCACTTTTGTGCTGCTTGAAAATTAAACGCGCTATTTTAGAGAATTTTTCGCCAAAAGGCTATGAATTTGCACAGGGAAAAATGCAAAGTGCGGTCTTGGCACTTGAAATTATCAAAATTGGTAATTTTTTACAAAAAAAGTTGAGTAAATGGCGGATATTTTACAGATAGGGATTAATTTTTTTGCAAATTTAGGCTATATTAAACAAGATAATTTTTAGCATTTTTATTACAAACCATTAATATTTATTTTATGGAAAAAAATAAATCTGCTTTTCGTGTAAGTGATCATCAAATCTGTGGCTTGACCGCACTTTTGAACAACAAAAAGGAAATACTATGTCCGATATGGTTAAAAATGACGTGGATACAGCGGAAACAAATGATTGGCTATTAGCCATCGATTCCGTGATCCGTGAAGAAGGCGTTGAACGTGCACAGTTTATTATTGAGCAATTAATGCAGCGTGCACGCGCTAACAATGTTTCCTTGCCAACTGGCACCACCACTGACTATGTCAACACCATTCCAACCGCTGATGAACCTAATTATCCAGGTAATTTAGACATTGAGCGTCGTATCCGTGGCGCTATTCGCTGGAATGCTATTATGATGGTGTTGCGCGCCTCGAAAAAAGACCTAGAACTCGGCGGTCACATGGCGTCATTCCAGTCTGCCGCAACCATGTATGAAGTGTGTTTTAACCATTTCTTCAAAGCTCGTACAGAACAAAGTGGGGGGGATTTAGTCTTCTTCCAAGGTCATATTTCTCCAGGAATTTATGCTCGCGCTTTCCTTGAAGGCCGCTTAAGCGAAGAACAATTGGATAACTTCCGTCAAGAGGTGCATGGTCATGGTTTATCTTCCTACCCGCATCCAAAATTAATGCCAGAATTTTGGCAATTCCCAACCGTATCTATGGGCTTAGGGCCATTGAATGCCATTTATCAAGCGCGTTTCTTGAAATACCTTGAACACCGTGGCTTGAAAGACACCTCTGATCAAACTGTTTACGCCTTCTTAGGTGATGGTGAAATGGACGAAGTCGAATCACGTGGTGCGTTGGCGTTTGCGGCACGCGAGAAACTAGACAATTTGGTATTCGTGATCAACTGTAACTTGCAACGTCTTGATGGGCCAGTCACAGGTAACAGCAAAATTATTCAAGAGTTAGAAGGTCAATTCACAGGCTGTGGCTGGGAAGTGATCAAAGTCATTTGGGGCCGCCGTTGGGATCGCCTATTGCAACGCGATACCTCAGGCAAATTGCTACAACTGATGACCGAAGTGGTGGACGGCGACTATCAAACCATGAAATCTAAAGATGGCGCCTATGTGCGTGAACATTTCTTTGGCCGTTACCCTGAAACGGCGGCATTGGTTGCGGATATGACCGATGATGAAATTTGGGCATTAAACCGTGGTGGCCATGACCCAATTAAAGTGTTCGCGGCGTTTAACAAAGCGAAACAAGTGAAAGGCAAACCGGTTGTGCTTTTAGTGAAAACTATTAAAGGCTACGGCATGGGTGAAGCTGCCGAAGGTAAAAATATTGCTCACCAAGTGAAAAAAATGGATATGTCTGGCGTGCGTCATGTGCGTGATTATTTCTCAATCCCAGTCAGTGATGAGAATATTGAGAAATTGCCATACATCAAATTTGAAGAAGGCTCAGACGAGTACAAATATCTCCACGAGCGTCGCCAAGCACTCAATGGCTACTTACCAACTCGTGCGCGCCGTTTCACCACAGAGCTTGACGTGCCACCGCTGGAAGACTTTTCACAACTGTTTGAAGCGCAAAACCGCCCAATTTCAACCACCATGGCGTTTGTGCGTTCATTGAACGTGTTATTGAAAAATAAATCAGTGGGTAAACACATTGTGCCAATCATTGCCGACGAAGCCCGTACTTTTGGTATGGAAGGTTTATTCCGCCAAATCGGTATTTACAACCCACATGGTCAAAACTACACCCCACAAGATCGTGA
The DNA here is from genome assembly GCF_014884995.1 of Spirabiliibacterium pneumoniae. Taxonomy (GTDB): domain Bacteria; phylum Pseudomonadota; class Gammaproteobacteria; order Enterobacterales; family Pasteurellaceae; genus Spirabiliibacterium; species Spirabiliibacterium pneumoniae. The sequence goes on along the minus strand of NZ_JABMII010000001.1, from coordinate 150,672 downwards.
ACAAGTGGCCTATTATCGTGAAGCAGTGGACGGCCAAGTGCTGCAAGAAGGCATCAACGAGCAAGGTGCAACTGCATCATGGTTGGCGGCAGCGACCTCTTACAGCACCAACAACGTGCCAATGATCCCATTCTTTGTTTATTACTCTATGTTTGGTTTCCAACGTGTGGGTGATTTAATGTGGGCAGCAGGTGATCAACAAGCACGCGGCTTTATGATCGGTGGCACATCAGGACGTACAACCTTAAATGGTGAAGGTTTACAACACGAAGATGGCCACAGCCACATTCAATCTGCGGTGATTCCAAACTGTGTGTCTTATGACCCAGCATTTGCTTTTGAAGTGGCAGTGATTATCCAAGATGGTGTGCGTCGTATGTATGGTCCAGACCAAGAAAACGTGTACTACTACATCACCACCTTGAACGAAACCTACGACCAACCAGCCATGCCAAAAGGTGCGGAAGAAGGTATCCGCAAAGGTATCTACAAATTTGAGACCGTCAATGGTCAAGGCAAAGGCAAGGTGCAATTACTCGGCTCTGGTGCGATTTTACGCCATGTGCGTGAAGCCGCTAAGCTCTTGGCCGATGACTTTGGTGTGACATCTGATGTTTACAGCGTGACTTCATTTACAGAATTGGCACGTGAAGGTGCGGATGCCGAACGTTACAATATGTTGCATCCAACTGACAAAGCCCGTGTGCCGTATATTGCGCAAGTGATGAACGATGCACCAGCGGTGGCAGCGACAGATTACATCAAATTATATGCTGAACAAGTGCATCCATTTGTACCTGCCTCAAGCTATCGCGTGCTGGGCACTGATGGTTTTGGTCGTTCCGACAGCCGTGAGAACTTGCGTGAACACTTTGAGGTGAATGCGCACTATGTTGTGGTGGCAGCATTGACCGAATTGGCAGCGAAAGGTGATATTGATAAGAAAGTGGTTGCTGATGCGATTGCGAAATATGGTATTGATGCGGATAAAATCAATCCACTATACGCATAATCAGTTAAGAATAAGGAAATAGTATGTCTAAACAAATTCAAGTACCTGATATCGGTGGCGACGAAGTCACCGTAACAGAAGTGATGGTAAAAGTAGGCGATAAAGTTGATGTTGACCAAAGCATTATCAATGTTGAGGGCGACAAAGCCTCAATGGAAGTGCCATCGCCAGAAGCTGGCGTGGTGAAAGAGTTGCTAGTAAAAGAAGGCGATAAAGTGTCTACTGGCAGCCCAATGATGGTGCTCGAAGCCGAGGGCGCAGCAGAGGCTGCGCCTGCTAAAGCTGAAGAAAAACCAGCCGAGAAACCTACACAAGCCGCTCAAAGTGCGGTTGTGGATGTCAACGTGCCTGATATCGGTGGCGATGAAGTTAACGTAACCGAAATCATGGTGGCTGTGGGTGATAAAGTAGAAGCAGAGCAGTCACTCATCACCGTTGAAGGCGACAAAGCCTCAATGGAAGTGCCAGCGCCATTTGCGGGTGTGGTGAAAGAAATCTTAATCAAAAGCGGCGACAAAGTGTCTACTGGCAGCTTGATTATGCGCTTTGAAACCAGCGAAGGCGGTGAAAGTGCGGTTGCAGAAAGCACTGCCGAAGCCTCAGCACCAGCTGCAGGTGGCGTGGTTGATGTCAACGTGCCAGATATTGGCGGTGACGAAGTTAATGTAACTGAAATCATGGTATCTGTCGGTGATAGCGTCAGCGAAGAGCAATCACTGATCACTGTTGAAGGCGATAAAGCCTCGATGGAAGTGCCAGCACCATTTGCCGGTGTGGTGAAAGAAATCTTGGTGAAAGATGGCGACAAAGTCGCAACTGGCAGTCTAATTATGCGCTTTGAAGTGGCAGGAGCTGCGCCTGCGCAAGCGCCAGCAAAAACCGAAGCAAAAACGGAAGAAAAAGCGCCAGCGTCTACTGCGAAAAATGAAAGTGCGGTCAGCTCACAACAAGAAGTGGTAGAAAGTGCGACATTTGCTCACGCAACCCCTGTTGTGCGCCGTTTAGCACGCGAGTTTGGTGTCAACCTTGATAAAGTGAAAGGCACCGGTCGCAAAGGCCGTATCTTGAAAGAAGACGTACAAAACTACGTTAAAAACATCATCAAACAAGTGGAATCTGGCCAAGCGCCTGCCGCATCAAGCGGTGTAGCGAATGGCGCAGGCTTAGGCTTGTTACCATGGCCAAAAGTGGACTTCAGCAAATTTGGTGAAGTCGAAGAAGTTGAATTAACTCGCATCAACAAAATCTCGGGTGCAAATCTTCATCGCAACTGGGTGATGATCCCACACGTTACGCATTTTGACCGTGCTGACATCACTGAGCTGGAAGCGTTCCGCAAAGAGCAAAACGTACTGTCTGAAAAACAAAAATGGGGCGTGAAAATCACTCCTGTGGTGTTCATTATGAAAGCCGCTGCTAAAGCACTTGAGGCCTACCCACGCTTTAACAGCTCCATTTCAGAAGACGGCCAACGTTTGACACTGAAAAAATACATCAACATCGGTGTGGCGGTGGATACACCAAATGGTCTTGTGGTGCCAGTGTTTAAAGATGTCAACAAAAAAGGCATTATTGAGCTTTCTCGTGAGTTGATGGAAGTCTCTAAAAAAGCACGCGAAGGCAAACTGACCGCCAGCGATATGCAAGGTGGCTGTTTCACCATTTCAAGCCTCGGTGGCTTAGGTACAACCCACTTTGCGCCAATTGTGAACGCACCTGAAGTGGCGATTCTTGGGGTATCTAAATCCGACATGGCGCCAGTGTGGAATGGTAAAGAGTTTACACCGCGCTTGATGCTGCCATTGTCATTATCGTTTGACCACCGCGTGATCGACGGCGCTGACGGTGCGCGTTTCATTAGCTACATTGGCAGCGTATTGGCAGATCTTCGTCGCTTAGTCATGTAATCGAAATCCAGCCCACGCTTTCGGGCGTGGGATAATGAACCAAAGTGCGGTTGCACACAAAAGGGGAAATTATGAGTAAAGAGATTAAAACCCAAGTGGTTGTTTTAGGTGCAGGTCCTGCGGGGTATTCTGCAGCATTTCGTTGCGCCGATTTAGGCTTGGAAACCGTAATTGTTGAACGTTATTCAACACTGGGTGGTGTTTGTTTGAACGTTGGCTGTATTCCATCAAAAGCCTTATTGCATGTGGCGAAAGTGATTGAAGAGGCCAAAGCGCTGGCACAACACGGTATCGTTTTCGGTGAGCCAAAAACTGACGTTGAAAAAATCCGCGGCTGGAAAGAAAAAGTCATCAGCCAACTAACAGGCGGTTTGGCGGGCATGGCGAAAATGCGTAAAGTGCAAGTGGTCAATGGCTACGGTAAATTCTCAGGCCCGAACACCATTATTGTGGCAGGCGAAAAAGAAGATGTCACCATCAAATTTGACAACGCGATTATTGCCGCAGGTTCTCGCCCAATTCAATTGCCATTTATCCCACACGAAGACCCACGCATTTGGGATTCAACCGACGCATTAGAGCTTAAAGAAGTGCCTGAAAACTTGCTCATCATGGGCGGTGGTATCATCGGCCTTGAAATGGGTACTGTGTATCATGCGCTTGGCTCTAATATTGATGTGGTAGAAATGTTTGACCAAGTGATCCCAGCGGCAGATAAAGACATCGTCAAAGTGTTCACTAAGCGCATCAGTGACAAATTCAACTTGATGTTGGAAACCAAAGTTACTGCGGTGGAAGCCAAAGAAGATGGCATTTATGTGTCAATGGAAGGCAAAGCCAATGAAACCAAACGCTATGACGCCGTGCTTGTTGCTATCGGTCGTACACCAAACGGCAAATTGATTGATGCCAACCTCGCAGGCGTTGAAGTGGACGAACGTGGCTTTATCCGTACTGACAAACAAATGCGCACCAACGTTGACCACATCTTCGCCATCGGCGACGTGGTTGGCCAACCAATGTTGGCGCACAAAGGGGTGCATGAAGGCCACGTGGCAGCGGAAGTGATCGCGGGCAAAAAACACTACTTCGACCCGAAAGTTATCCCATCAATTGCCTACACCGAGCCTGAAGTGGCGTGGGTGGGCAAAACCGAGAAAGAATGTAAAGCCGAAGGCATCAACTACGAAGTGGCTACATTCCCATGGGCGGCATCAGGCCGTGCGATCGCCTCTGACTGCTCAGACGGCATGACCAAGCTGATTTTCGACAAAGAATCTCACCGCGTGATCGGTGGTGCCATTGTGGGGACTAACGGCGGTGAATTGCTGGGCGAAATCGGCCTTGCGATCGAAATGGGCTGTGATGCGGAAGATCTTGCCCTCACAATCCATGCTCACCCAACCTTGCATGAGTCTGTTGGCCTTGCCGCTGAAGTGTTTGAAGGGACTATCACCGACCTGCCAAACGCCAAAGCGAAAAAGAAAAAATAATGCAAGTTAAACGCAAAACCGCACTTTAAAGTGCGGTTTTTTGTTAAAAAATGCCAAACTGCATTTTATGTTTTTGATGGAATAACATGCGTTTTGTGTAAGGCGAGGATAACATCACTCACCGTATTTTTTTGTGCATCAGGTAGTTCCATAAAACATGCAAAAAGTTCCTTCTCTTTTGCACTGAGGGCGTTTTCCCACACATAAAGATGGCGATTACGTCTCATTTCACCGAGTTCTAATTTTTTCAGCTTTTCAAGCGAGACAAATTCCAGCATATCCACTTCAAGCCAAGCGCTGAGCAAGCGTAAGTTAGCAAGGCGTGGAATTGATTTCCCACATAGCCATTTGCGGACAGCCTGCGGTGTCACGGTTTCCCCGTGATTTCGTAAATTAAATTCTCTTTCGAGTACGGCAGGCGTAGCGTCATATCCTTTGTCGGTCAACGCTTTGATTAAACGTGCTGAAAATCGGCTCTTATCATTCATAGCGCTCACGCTATCACTGTTAGTAAAAAAAGATAAAACCAGTTTTACAAAAGTTAAATAATGATCAAAAATAGTTACTATGAAATAGCCTTATTAAAAAGACTTGTAGTGATAACTGAAAAGCAAATAGTTTCCAAAAAAAGAGTGGCAGATCATGGTGAGGTGTACACACGCCCCCAAGAGGTGAATGCCATGCTGGATTTGGTTTCCGATCAATGTGAGCGGATCACCAGCCGATTTCTTGAGCCAGCGTGCGGTACGGGCAATTTTCTGCTTGAAATTTTACGGCGAAAACTGGCGGTGGTGCGCAAGGCATATAAACGCAGCCAAGTGGAATACGAACGTAATGCGGTCAGCGCAGTTGGCTCCATTTATGGCATTGAGCTGCTGCCAGACAATGTTGAACAGTGCCGCACACGCTTGTTTGAGTTGGTGGAGCGTGAGTACCGCACTTTGTTTAAACGCCATGCCAAGCCCCGCTTTTTACGCACCATTCACTATATTTTGACATTGAATATTGTGCATGGTGATGCCCTTGAGATGACGGCCAAAACCCAGTTCACGTTGCCAGAATCCTTGCCACCCTCACTCAAAGCCCTTGCCCAAGAGGCGATTATTTTCCCGCATTGGTCATTTGTGAGCGATAACTTACTGAAGCGACACGATTATTTATTTGACCGCCTCGTCAACCACGGCGGGCAAAAGTGCGGTAAAAAAGCGCAAAAGTCCGCTTTAACGCCATCACGCCAAAACCGTCAGGCAGATTTGTTTTCTGATGAAGCTGTGGTGCAAGACGATGACCCTTCTCGCTCGTTTTTTCAATACCCACCGACACACTATTTGGAGATAGCCGATGCCTACCCTATTGAACCATAATCCTGATGTGCTTTCGTGCTTGGCGAGCCTGTCTAACGATGAGGTGTTCACGCCCCCAAGTGTGGTCAACCAAATGCTCGATCGGCTACCACAATCGCTATTTAGCGACCCTAACAGCACGTTTTTAGACCCAGCCACCAAATCGGGTGTATTTTTGCGTGAAATTGCCAAACGGCTGATTGTGGGGTTGCAACCGCACTTTCCCGATCTACAAGCACGGCTTAACCATATTTACACCCACCAATTATTCGGCATTGGCATTACCGAGCTGACCGCACTGTTAAGCCGCCGCAGCCTTTATTGTTCTCGCACCGCGAACAATGCGTTTTCTCAATGCCAAGTGTTTGATGATGAACACGGGAATATTTTTTATCGTGCTATTGCGCATGAGTGGGTCGATGGCAAATGCCGCCACTGTGGCGCAAGCCAAGCCGTGTTTGACCGCGGCGAAAACCGAGAAAGCCACGCCTACAATTTTATTCACAACCCGATCGCACTTTTTGAGAAATTAAACAGCATGAAATTTGACGTTATTATTGGCAATCCGCCTTATCAACTCAGTGATGGCGGCGCACAAGCGAGCGCAAAGCCAATTTATCACTTATTTGTTGAACAGGCGAAAAAACTCAACCCTGACTACTTAATCATGATTATTCCTGCACGTTGGTATTCTGGCGGCAAGGGATTAGATGATTTTCGAGCGGCGATGCTTGCTGATCGCGATATTTGTGAATTGCACGACTTTCCAAACTCAAGTGATTGCTTTTCAGGTGTTCAAATTGAAGGGGGGGTGTGTTATTTCCTGCGGAAAAAGGGGTATCAAAGTGATTGTGAAGTGTCAAATTATGGACAAGGAAAATGTGTTTCTCGCCTAAAGCGCCCATTAAAGGAGCAAGAGCTGGATTTTTTTATTCGGGATAATAATGCCATTGGAATCCTCAATAAGATATCAGCTTTAGAGGAAAAATCCTTTAGCAAATTAGTTAGTCCAAGAAAGCCTTTTGGTTTTCCGACTAATTTTAGAGGTTATATTAAAAGTAAACATAATACTGTGAAGATTTATGTGAATAAGTCGATGAACTATATTAGTCGAGATGAAGTTAAACAAAATAAAGAATGGATAGATAAGTATAAAGTTTATATTTCAGAAGCCTACGGTATGGGGAGTACGTTTCCTTCACAAATTATCAATAAGCCATTTTTAGGTGAACCGAATACCTGCTGTTCAGAAACTTATTTGTTGATAGGTCCATTTGATGATGAGTATAGCGCAAAAAATGCTATTTCATACATTAAAACTCGTTTTTTCCGTTTTATGGTTTTTTTATTAAAAAATACTCAGCATGGTACACAAAAAGTCTATCAACTCGTCCCTATGCAAGACTTTTCCCAGCCTTGGTCTGATGAAAAACTGTATCAAAAATATGGCTTAACTGAGCAAGAGATTGCCTTTATTGAATCGATGGTGCGACCAATGGAGGCAAGCGATGAATAGCTTACTGAGCCGATTGGCGACACCGACGATTTATGCTTATCAAGACAGCCGTTTCCCAGGTTGCTTAAAGGTGGGGTTCACACAGCGCAGTGCCGCTGAGCGAGTGAGAGAACAGCAAAGTGCGGTTAAAATGCCATCTCAATCATGGAAAATTGTGTTAGAGGAAAGTGCGGTTTGCAATGACAAGCACTATATTCGCGATCACGATGTGCATCGCATTTTGGCGCAACACGGATTTGAACGCCTTGAGGGGGAGTGGTTTCGTTGTGGGCTTAATGATGTGAAAAAAGCCATCAACATTGCGAAAAATCCAGACAAAGCGTTGGATTTTAACCGCACTTGTGATTTTGCGATGCGCCCAGAGCAGCAAAGTGCGGTTGAAAAAACTGCCGATTATTTCCGCCGCTTTCATCAAGACCCGATGAATAAAGGCAAAGAACCCAAATTTTTATGGAATGCCAAAATGCGTTTTGGCAAAACCTTTGCTGCCTATCAATTGGTGAAAACCATGGGCTGGAAACGGGTGCTGATTCTCACCTTTAAACCAGCGGTGCAAAGTGCGTGGGAAGATGATCTTGCCCATCATGTTGATTTCAACGGTTGGCATTTTGTCAATAATATCAGTGGCGCAACACCGCCAGATATGACTCACCTTGATAAGCCGATGATCTGTTTTAGTTCCTTGCAAAATGTGGGGGGCAAAACAAAACAAGGCAAAATTAAAGCGCATAATCAATGGCTGCACGATTTCAATTGGGATTGTATCATTTTTGATGAATATCACTTTGGGGCATGGAAAGAGAACACCAAAAAATTGGTCAATGACGAAGTGGAAGAGGCAGAGTATTGCGACACCGATGATTTGCCGATTACCTGCAATCACTATCTTTATCTTTCTGGCACGCCATTTAGAGCATTGCAAAACGGTGAGTTTATCGAAGAAGCGATCTATAACTGGACTTATTCCGACGAGCAACACGCCAAAGCCCAGTGGCAAGGTGAGAATAATCCTTATGCTGCATTGCCACAAATGGTGATGCTGACCTATAAGTTATCCGATGATGTGATCAATGTGGCGCAAGAAAGTGAGTTCAATGAGTTTAGCCTCAATGAGTTTTTTAAAGCGGAGGGGGAAAAAGATAAAGCGCGCTTTGTTTATGAGGAGTCGGTGCAAAAATGGCTCAACATTATCCGCTATGGTTCTAACACCTTGCATACATCAATTGATGAGTTGCGCATGGGGGCAGAAAAACCACCTATGCCGTTTAGTGACAGTGATTTGCTCAATGCGCTGTTGCATACGGTGTGGTTTTTGCCCGATGTGGCTGCCTGCCATGCCATGGCAAATTTGTTACGCAAAAAAGCCAACCAATTTTATCATGATTATCATATTGTGGTGGCAGCAGGGGCTGAGGCAGGGATTGGCGTTAAGGCATTAGCGCCCGTGCGCAAAGCCATTGGTAAAAATGGGTTGAAAAGCAAATCCATCACCTTAACATGCGGTAAATTGACAACTGGGGTATCGGTGCCTGAATGGACAGGCATCTTTATGCTGCGCAACAGCAGCACGCCTGAGAGCTATTTCCAAGCAGCGTTTCGAGTGCAAACACCGTGGACATTGAAGGGGCAAGACCGTGAGCGCCCAAACGACATCGCTATTTTGAAAGAAAAGTGCTATGTCTTTGATTTTGCGCCTAACCGTGCGTTGTCGCAAATTGCCGAATACAGCAACAGCTTAAATGCCGATCCTGACCTTTCTCTTGAGCGTAAGGTTGCCGATTTTATCGAATTTATGCCAGTGCTGGCCTACGATGGCGGTGTGATGACACAAATTAATGCGGAAGCCTTATTGGACATCGCCACTAAGAGCATTAGTGCGACATTGCTAGCACGCCGTTGGCAAAGTGCACTGTTGGTGAATGTGAACAATGATGTGCTAAAAGCATTGCAAAATAACCCACAAGCTTTGGCTGCGTTGCAAAAAATTGAAGGGTTTCGTTCACTGCATGAAGACATTAGCACCATCATCAATAAATCAGAGGCGATAAAAGATAAAAAGAAAAAGCAAAGCGAAGGAAAACTTAACACCAAAGAGGAAAAAGAATTAAAAGCCGATGAAAAAGAACGCACAAGCCTACGCAAAGAAATTCAGAAAAAACTGATTCAATTTGCCACCCGCATTCCGATTTTTATGTATTTAACAGATGATCGTGAAAACACCTTGAAAGATGTTATCACGCAAGTTGAGCCTGAGCTGTTTGAAAAGGTGACGGGGTTAACACAAGAGGATTTTGAGTTGTTGGTGCAATTGAATCTCTTTAATGAAAGTTTGATGAATAGCGCGATCTACAATTTCCGCCGTTATGAGGATGCCAGCCTGAATTATACGGGGATCGATCGCCATCAACATGAGCTGCATATCGGCTTGTGGGACACCACCATCACACAGGCAGAGTATCAAACGTTGGATAATTAATTTAAAGTGCGGTTACATCAAGGGCTGACCGCACTTTGCATTTTTAGGCGGTTTCTTCTGGCGTGTCTGCCTGATTGTGCCCAGCAGGGTACAAGTCAAGTTTAGCCATCAATGCCATGTCGCTGTCTTCTTGTGGCAGTGGGGTGGTGAGCAGTTTATCACCGTAGAAAATGGAGTTGGCGCCCGCCATAAAGCACATCGCCTGCATGCTCTCCGACATGCCATGCCGCCCAGCGGAGAGGCGTACGTAGCTTTTTGGCATGGTGATGCGCGCCACCGCAATGGTGCGGACAAATTCAGTCCAGTCAAGCTCTTCTGCGTCCATCATTGGCGTGCCTTCCACCTTGACTAATTGGTTAATAGGCACAGATTCAGGCTGCGGATCAAGGTTGGCCAAGCTGGCAATTAAGCCTGCGCGCTCTTTGCGCGTCTCGTTCATGCCCACAATGCCGCCACAACATACTTTCAAGCCAGCGTTGCGCACTTTGCCAAGGGTATTGATACGGTCATCAAAGCGCCGTGTGCCAATGACTTCTTTGTAGTGCTCAGGGGCGGTGTCGAGGTTGTGGTTGTAATAATCTAAGCCCGCCTCTTTGAGCTGTTCGGCCATGCCGTCTTGTAGCAGGCCAAAGGTGCCGCAGGTTTCAAGGCCTAACGCTTTCACGGCTTTGATGATTTTGGTGAGCTTTTCCACATCTTTTGGCTTTGGCCCACGCCACGCAGCCCCCATGCAAAAACGCCCTGCGCCACGGGCTTTAGCGATTTTAGCTTTCTCGATGATTTCGTCCACATCGAGCAATTTTTCGTTTTGCACACCCGTGTGGTAGCGCGCTGACTGCGGGCAATAGCCACAATCCTCTGGGCAACCACCCGTTTTGATCGAAAGTAGGGTAGAAAGCTGAATGGCTTGCGGGTCAAAATGGGCACGGTGGACTTGTGCCGCGCGGAAAATCAAATCCAAAAAGGGGGTTTCAAATAATGCTTCGACTTTGCACACCGACCAGTATTCCACGCTCGGGTGGGGGGTGAGTTGGCTCAGTTCAATGGGTTGTACGCTCATCAAAAATCCTTTTTCTAAGTTATTTCGGCTATGGTAACGGAAAACGATTATTTACTTAAGCAAATTTATATTAATTTTCCATTTTCGACCACCACCGTGCGTGAAATAAACGACCGTACTTCATCAAGCTGATGCGTGACCATCACCACCGTCAGCGCGCGTTCAGCGCTGATGCGCGCCAGCAGCGAGAGCATATCGCCACGCAGTGCGGCATCTAAGGCAGAAAAAGGTTCATCAAGCAGTAAAATTGGCCTATCGCGCAGTAAGGTGCGCGCCAGTGCCACCCGTTGTTGTTGCCCGCCTGAAAGCGCATCGGGCGTGCGGGAGAGCAGTTCACGAATGCCCATTTGCTCGGCAATGGTGTCAATTTGGCGCTGTTGTGCGGCAGTGATGCGCAAGTGCGGTTGCAAGCCCAGCGCGATATTTTGGGCACAGGTGAGGTGGTCAAATAAATTGTGCGCTTGAAACAACATTGACACAGGGCGCAGGTGTGGCGCACTGTGGGTGTGGTTTTCGCCTGCCAACACAATGTCACCGCCACTGGGCGGCAAAAAGCCTGCGATTAAATTCAGCAGCGTGGATTTGCCTGCGCCACTTTTGCCCACCAGCGCCAGATGTTCACCGGCTGCAACGTCAAGGTTAAAGCAAAAAGCGGTTTCGGCATAATGAAATTGGAGATTATGAAGTTTTATCATCTTTTTCGATCACTAAAAAAAGTGCTGCGCATAATAGCAAAAGCACAAGTGCGGTTAGAGCACCATCCCCCGTGCGATAATGCCCGAGTTGTTGATACAACAGTCTTGGCAGTGAGGTTAAGTCTTGGCTGCCAAACAGCGCAATAGCGGTGAAATCGCCTAAAGACAACGCGCAAGCATACGCCAGTGCGCTGCGCAGTGGCTGTTTGAGGGTGTTCCATTCCACCCACTCAAAGCGTGAGAATCCTGTAATACCTAAAGATTGGCAAAGGCGTTGGTAGCGCTGCATATTGTCATAAAGTACAGGCTGCAAAATGCGCAGAGCAAACGGCATGGCCACCAGCGCATTGCACAATGCGACCACACCAAATAGCCACCATGTGCTGTCTAGATCACGCAAAGCCAAATAAAGCCCCGTGGCAATCACCAGCATAGGCAAGGCGAGAATGACCATGCCGATATTCATCAGCTCGCGCGCACTTTTCGCAAAGCCATAAAAATGCAACTGCCGTGCGCACAGCAGCAATGCCACGCTCATGCCTATGCACATCATCCCCGCACAACACGCCAGCGCGAGGGAATATTGTGTTGCCCGCCAAATATCTGTCCATGTGCTGGTGCTCAGCGTGTTGAGCGAACTTATCCCTTGCATAAGAATGTTGCCCAGTGGCAGTGCCACAAACAGTGCCAGCGCGCATAATGCTAACCGATGAAAAAAGCGCAAAGTGCGCTCAGGCGTGGGCAAAAACGCGTGCGAGGGGGTTCCACTTGTGCTGGTGTGGGTTGTGAACACATGGCTAAGGCGAAAAAGCAACGAACAAATCAGCAGCTGCACCACGGCTAACATCGCTGCGCGGGCGAGATCAAAATCAAAGGTTAAGGCTTGATAAATCGCCACCTCAAGGGTGGTGTATTTTGGCCCACCGCCGAGGGTGAGCACAATGGCAAAGCTGGTGAAACAGAGCATAAAAATCAGCGTGGCGGTGGGCAGAAGCTGTTTTTTTAAGTAAGGCAGCTCAAGGAGCGTGAACAAATTTAGGCGGCGAATATTTAATTGCGCCGCCAGTTTGTATTGCTCTGACGGAATGCTTTGCAGGGCGCTGTAAAACAATTTGGTGGCCAGCGGCAAGTTGAAATACAGGTGCGCTAGCAAAATGCCTGACAAGCCATAAATGCTCAGCGGCTCGCCTTGCCCGAAAAACATCAAAGTGCGGTTGAGCCAGCCTGAAAGACCGTAAACCCCCAGCAGCCCAAACACCGCCACCAGCGTGGGCAGCACAAAGGTGAGCGAACACAGCTTGAGCAGCAAGCCCTTTCCCAAAAATTGTTGGTAGTGCAGCGCATGGGCGCACACCAGCCCTAACGCCGTGCTTAACAGCGTGCTGAGCAGCGCTTGAAATAGGCTAAATTGAATGATATGCCAAAAATAGGACGAGCGAAAAAGCCCGCGCCAATCGCCAAAGCCAGCTTGGGCGAGCAGTTGCCCTGCACTGTTGAGATACAACGCCAATAACGCTAATGCCACGCTGCTGCCGAGCAGGCACTGCGTGGCGGAAAGTTGGCGAAATGCGCCTTTCACTATTGGCTAAGGGCTTGTTGCCACACGTTGATTTGCGCCTTGCTTTGAATGTCGCTTGGATACGGCACAGGCAGGCTGGCAAATGGCTTGAAGGCATCATATTGCGCGTTGACTGAGGTTTTAATCACTGGCAACATCACATTTTTCAACGCAATGGTTTTTTGCGCCTCAGGGCTGATCAAAAATGCTAGGAATTGATCCGCGAGTTTTGGGTGCAATGCGCTTTTGGTTTTGGCCGCCAGTTCAATTTGCACAATATGCCCTTCGGCAAAAGGCGCGGCGACGTAGTTGTCTTTCCCTTCATTGATTTGGTGATAAAGCGGCGAGGTGTTATAACTTAGCACCATATCCGATTCGCCTTTCAAAAATGCGCCGTAGCTTTCCGACCAGCCTTTGCCCACGGTGACGGTGTGTTTTGCCAAACGCTTCCACGCCTCGGCTACGTCATTTTTCGGGTAAACATTGTTCATCCATGCCAATAAGCCGCGCCCAACGGTGGAGGTGCGTGGGTCTTGGTAGATAATTTTAATGTCTTGGCGATCGACTAACTCTTTCAGGCTTTGTGGTGGGTTTTTGAGTTTTTGGTTGTCGTAGATAAACGCATATTGCCCATAGTCATACGGCAAAAAGGTGTGATTGTCCCACTTTTGCGGCAAGGCTAGGGTGTTAAGTTTCACCTTGTTGCTGTCGAACAAATCGGAATTCTCTGCCTCGGGCAGCAAGTTGTTATCCAATCCCACTACCACATCAACTTTGGCTTTTTTGCCTTGCAGGCGCAAGCGATTAAACATCGTTACGGCATCTTCAAAGGTGACAAAATTCACTTCACAACCGCACTTTTGCTCAAAGGCGGTTTTCAATTCAGGGCCTGGCCCCCATTTGGAGGTGAATGAGTCATAACCGTAAACCGTTAATACGGGTTTGGCTGCGGCATAAGCCCCCGCATTTGAAAGGGTGATTAAAAGTGCGGTTGCCAGAATAGTTTTTTTGATAGTCATAGGAAATCCTTTTGTTAAAAAAGGATCTAAGTGCGGTGTCCCGTCTCAAATCCCTTCGCTGCTACTAATCAGATCAGGTTCAATGGGTATTTTCTCAGCGCTTCGCGCACCCCAATGAGAACGATTTATCATAACCAAACGTGCGCATGCGGTAAAGAGGGAATTAACCGACTTTGTTTTCAATAGGGGGGTAAAATTGTGTGCCGAGCAGCTCTGGCTGGTTGATGACATCACGCAAGGTGTATTGACTAAGCACACCGTAAAACGCAGCCAGCCCTTGCTCAAAAATGCACGGCAGTTGGCAATGGCTAACAATGCAGCAGCCATCACATTTCACATACGGGTCGTCGCCTTCGACTTTTTGAATGATTTCACCAAGATTGAGGGCATCAGGCTGAGAGGCAAGGGCAATACCGCCCCCTTTGCCGCGCTTGGAGTGGATGAATCCCAGTTTACTGAGATTGTGGATCACTTTCATCAAATGATTTTCAGAAATTTGATACGCTTGGGCAATTTCTTGAATGGTACTTAATTTGTCAGGATGCGTTGTTAGATAAATCAACACTCGCAGGCTGTAGTCTGTGAATTTATTTAATCTCATCCGCGCTTCTCACTCATCAATTTGGGGTAGTATAACATAAATTGTAAAGTGCGGTCAGGTGGCCAAAGAAAAAGGCGATGAAATCATCGCCTTTTTGATCTCGCTTATGGGTTAATAAAAGCCCGCGCCTAAAATACCCATCAGTAGCATATTGGCGATGTCCTTTTCAGGAATGACGGTGCCGTTGAGTTTCAGCTCACCTTTGTCTAGCTTAAGCTCAAGCGTATAGTGCTCGTCACTTTGTTTTTGCAAAATGTTTTCAGCCACCGCACTTTGCAGCATTTCATCCACATCGGCTTGTGCTTGTGAGAGTGCAGTTTTTGCATCAGCATCTTCATCGATCATGTTTAGCGCTTTTACCGTTTCGGTCAATGCGGGTTTGTTGACATCGGCATTGATGGCAAAGCGATCAAATAACGAGAGCACTTTGCCTTTCATCAACGCTTTTTGCCAATCAGCTTGAGCAAAGGCAATATCCGCGGTCACTTTATTTTCACCCACGCTGTTGGTGAGGCTAAATGGCTGGAGTTTTAGCTCAGGTTGATGTTGGAAAAAGGCCATGCCTGCACTTTGCAATGCGTGCTCAAGGCGCGCTTCGTCCATATTTTGGGCGTTGCGAATGGTGGCCATTAGTTCGTCTAAGGCTTTGGCGTCTAAATGGTTGAAAGCGATGTCATAAAATAGTTTGCCTAAATCTTGCCCAGAGAGCACTACTTTATCGGCTTGCAGTTTTGAGCGAACATTAACCGAATCGTTATCAAGTGTCACATCACCGTTGGCATCGAGGTTTTTCAATGAGAAAAATGCCTTCGCGTCAGCTTGCGTGCTGTCGAACAGATCGAGCGAGTCAAGGGTGAGCTTTTGCGTGCCCACGCCAATGTTTTTGTATTCCGTTGGCTGGTAGTCTGATTTGACCGCGACATTGCTGAGCGTCATTTTAAACGGTGATGAATCGCCATCGAGGCCATCACTGGCGAGGCTGGTGATGGAGATACTGTCGATCTGCGTTTCCACCTTGCCGATGCCGTTGAGATCGGTATCGCTGATAAATTTAAATGGCGTTGAGGTAAACTCGCGTTGCCCATCTTCGCTGCGGTAGTTGATTGCTGCAAAATTAAGAGTTTGTGCCACAGTTTGATCGTAGCCAACAGTAAAATCGCCTTTCAGCGGTGTTTTGTCGTTAGTGGCTGCAAAAATAGGGCTAATACTTGGGTCGTTGAGTAATTCGATGTTGCCACTGGCCATCACGGGCAACCAGTGCAATGTCATTAAACGAGACAGTGGCAGTGGACCGTGTTCAACCAAAATTTTAAATGGCACAGTATAGCTTTTATTCTCTTGCGTGTCGGTTACCACCAGCTGATTTTCAATGGCGGTGGTGAATAAGTGTTTGTTGTATTTGGTAGTTTTGTACTCAAGTTTGTAAGGCGAGGTGAGGGAGACTTGCGCAAACTCGCTGTTTACGCGTTCCACCAACTGTGGGTATTGTTCGGCTAACAGTTTGCCTGAATACCAACTGCCACCAAGCCAAGCCCCGCCTAAAACGACTGCTAACGTGAGTGCAATATAACGTTTTTTCATTCATTTCCCCTTAATTTGTAACGTTTTTGTTACTATAACAGCTTATCGGTAAAAAAACACCCGCAATGTGCGGGCGTTTAATTGGAAAAGTGCGGTTACGAGCGTTTCATCACTTCAAAAAACTCTTCGTTGGTTTTCGCCATCGCCAGTTTATCGAGCAAGAATTCCATCGCTTCAATCTCACCCATTGGGTGAACAATTTTGCGCAGAATCCACATTTTTTGCAGCTCATCAGGGGTGGTGAGTAGCTCTTCTTTACGGGTACCTGAGCGGTTGAAGTCAATGGCTGGGAATACGCGTTTTTCAGCAATTTTGCGTGAAAGGTGCAATTCCATGTTACCTGTACCTTTAAATTCTTCGTAGATCACTTCATCCATCTTTGAGCCTGTATCTACAAGTGCGGTGGCGATAATGGTTAAGCTACCGCCTTCTTCCACGTTACGCGCCGCACCAAAAAAGCGTTTTGGGCGGTGCAGCGCATTAGCGTCCACCCCACCTGAGAGAATTTTTCCTGATGCTGGGGTCACGGTGTTATATGCGCGCGCGAGTCGGGTGATGGAGTCAAGCAAGATCACCACGTCTTTTTTGTGTTCAACTAAGCGTTTAGCTTTTTCAATCACCATTTCCGCCACTTGCACATGGCGTGTTGCTGGCTCGTCAAAGGTCGAGGCCACCACTTCACCTTTCACCATGCGTTGCATCTCGGTCACTTCTTCTGGGCGCTCGTCGATCAACAACACCATTAGCACACATTCAGGGTAGTTGTAGGTGATGCTTTGTGCAATGCTTTGCAGCAACATGGTTTTCCCTGCTTTAGGTGGCGCGACAATCAAGCCACGTTGACCTTTACCGATTGGCGCCGCAAGGTCGAGAATGCGAGAGGTGAGATCTTCTGTTGAGCCGTTGCCGCGCTCCATATACATGCGGGAGTTGGCGTGCAGCGGAGTTAAGTTTTCAAATAGGATTTTGTTGCGGGAGATTTCAGGTTTGTCGGCGTTGACTTCTTTGATTTTTAATAAGGCAAAATAGCGCTCGCCTTCTTTCGGTGGGCGGATTTTGCCTTCCACCATATCGCCTGTGCGCAAGTTAAAACGGCGGATTTGGCTTGGTGAAACATAAATATCATCAGGCCCTGCCAAATAGGAGCTATCGGCTGAGCGCAAAAAGCCAAAGCCATCAGGTAGAATTTCTAGTACGCCGTCGCCGAAGATGTCTTCGCCGCTTTTAGCGTGCTGTTTTAAGATCGCAAAAATAATGTCTTGTTTGCGCAAGCGGGCTAAATTTTCTAACCCCATTTGCTCTTCGCCGAGCTTAACTAGCTCAGAGACAGGCGTGTTTTTCAGTTCTGTTAAATTCATAATGTAATATAGAAAAGTGTAAATTGAATTGATTAATGGAATGTTAAAGTGCGGTCGCACTAAAATTTTGAATGGGCGTAAAATTACCATTAAAACCGTGCACTGTCTAGCCTGATTTGCGAAATTCCGCCATAACCGTGCAATTATGTGATAAAAATCAAGTTTATTTTGTGGATAATGACGCAAAATGCTATGCTTAGGACTTTGAAAACAATTAAAGGAGTCGTCATGGAAAAAACTACCCACCTTACCTCATTGCGTTTTAGCGAATTGTCGCTACATCCGCAAGTTGCGCAAGCACTTGCGTGCAAGGGGTTTGATTTCTGTACGCCGATTCAAGCGCTCACCTTGCCGATCACGCTCTCTGGGCGCGATGTGGCAGGGCAGGCGCAAACGGGTACGGGGAAAACCATGGCGTTTTTGATTGCCACTTTCCACCATTTATTGAAAGATCAAGAAAGTGCGGTGCGCACTAATCAACCGCGCGCGCTAATTTTGGCGCCTACCCGTGAGTTGGCGGTGCAAATCGCCCACGATGCCGACACCTTGAGCGCACAAACGGGGTTGAAAACCGCACTGGCCTATGGTGGTGATGGCTACGATAAGCAGCTTAAAGCCATCGAACAAGGCGTGGATGTGCTGATTGGCACCACTGGGCGCGTTATCGATTATGTCAAACAAAACATCATCAACCTCGATAAAATCCAAGTGGTGGTACTGGATGAGGCGGATCGTATGTTCGATCTCGGCTTTATTCGTGACATTCGTTATCTGCTGCGCCGCTGCCCAGCCAACACCGAGCGCTTGACGATGTTATTTTCCGCCACGCTTTCCTATCGTGTCCGCGAGCTGGCCTTTGAAGACATGAACGATCCAGAATATATCGAAATTGAACCGCAGCAAAAAACTGCGGCGCAAATCTCTGAAGAGCTGTTTTATCCATCCAATCAAGATAAGATGCGCTTGCTGCAAACGTTGCTGGAAGAAGAATGGCCAGATCGCTGCATTATTTTTGCCAATACTAAACATCAGTGTGAAAACATCTGGGCGCATTTGGTCGCTGACGGTCATCGCGTTGGCTTGCTCACAGGTGATGTGGCGCAAAACAAACGTTTAGCCTTACTTGATAAATTCACCCAAGGTGCGTTGGATATTTTAGTTGCGACAGATGTGGCCGCGCGTGGCTTGCACATTCCAGCCGTGACCCATGTGTTTAACTATGATTTGCCAGATGATTGCGAAGACTATGTGCACCGCATTGGGCGTACAGGTCGTGCGGGTGAAACAGGCAAATCCATCAGTTTTGCCTGCGAGCAATATGCCATGAACTTGCCTGCGATTGAAGATTACATTGGCCACCATATTCCCGTTAGCCAATATGACGAAACCGCACTTTTAACCGACTTGCCAAAACCGCAGCGCCGCCGTCGCACCAGCAATAACAATCAGCGCACAGGCAATCGCAGCACCTCTCGCCGACGGAATTTTTCACGCTAATTATGACCACGCAACCGCACTTTGCTACCAAAAGTGCGGTCAGGCATTTCGCTTTTTTTACAAGTGCGGTTATAATTCCGCCTTTGTTTATTTTATTTTTAACACAATCTATGGGGAAACTTTTGCAAGATTCATTAGTCCAAACAGTGACAACAATTTTAGACGATTTAAAAGCCACCGATATTGATGTGTTTGACGTACGCGCCAACAGCAGCATTACCGATAATATGGTGATCTGCACGGGCACGTCGAGCCGCCATGTGGGATCCATTGCACAAAATCTTACGGAGCAATGTAAAAAGTGCGGTTTTGACGCATTTGGCGCTGAAGGTATTGAAACCGCTGATTGGGTGGTGGTCGATTTCGGGCAGGTGATTGTGCACGTTATGCAGCAAGAAAGCCGAGATCTCTACCAATTAGAAAAACTTTGGGGTTAAGGTGAAAATTCAGCTTATCGCCGTGGGCGTGAAAATGCCTAGCTGGGTCAGCGAAGGTTTTCATGAATATCAGCGCCGCTTTCCAAAAGAAATGCCACTTGAGCTGGTGGAAATTCCTGCGGGCAAACGTGGCAAAAATGCGGATATTAAACGCATTTTAGACAAAGAAGGTGAGCTGATGTTAGCGGCGTGTGGTAAATCGATGATTGTCACTTTAGACATTCCAGGCAAGCCATGGACCACCGAGCAGCTCGCAACCCAGTTGGAAAGCTGGAAGCAAGACGGGCGCGATGTCAGCTTGCTAATTGGCGGGCCTGAGGGATTATCAAGTGCGGTTAAAGCTGCCGCTGAGCGCAGCTGGTCACTTTCACCCTTAACCCTGCCACATCCGTTGGTGCGCGTGGTAGTGGCGGAGAGTTTATATCGTGCTTGGAGCTTGTCCACCAATCACCCTTACCATCGTGAATAAGAGAAAGTGCGGTTGTGAAAGAGATTATTCGAGATAACAAAGCAGAGCAGAACCTGTTTTTACGACGGGCGCTGGTGGCGTTTATTGGCGTCATTATTTTGCTGGCATTGCTATTATTAAATCTCTATCACTTGCAAGTGCGCGATTTTGAGAATTACCAAACCCGCTCGAACGGTAACCGTATTAAATTGCTGCCCGTTCCCCCAACGCGTGGATTAATTTATGATCGTAATGGACATGTGCTGGCGGAAAATTTAACGTTTTTCGGGCTGTATATCGTGCCAGAGAAAACCGAAAATTTGGAACAAACCTACGACGCGCTGCGCCAGATTGTCGGCTTGCAAGACGAAGACATTGAGGCGTTTAAAAAAGAGCGCCGTCGTAACTCACGTTACACCCCAATTTTGCTCAAACCCAATTTAACCGAAGAGCAGATCGCTCGCTTTGCGGTGGAGCAATATAAGTTTCCTAGCCTTGAAGTACGCCCTTATTTCAAGCGGCACTATCCTTACGGAGAGGATATGACCCATATTCTAGGCTATGTGGCGAAAATTAATGATAAAGACGTCGAAAAACTGAAAAAAGATGACAAACTAGCCAATTACGCAGGCTCGAGTGATATTGGTAAGCTCGGGATTGAGCGCTATTATGAAGACGAACTCCACGGCGAGGTGGGCTTTGAAGAAGTAGAAGTCAATAACCGCGGCAAGGTGATACGCACGTTGCGTCAACAGCCAGCGGTATCGGGCAAAAGCATCAAGTTGACCATCGACATCGAACTGCAGCGCTACATTCGCCAGTTGCTGGACGGGCGTCGTGGTGCAGTGGTGGTGCTTGACCCGCGTGACAACAGTATTTTGGCAATGGTCTCCAGCCCGACTTATGACAACAATTTATTTGTGGGCGGCATTTCAGGTAAGGATTACCGCACTTTGCTTAACGATCCAGACCGACCGTTATACAGCCGCACCACGCAAGGGGCATTTCCACCAGCGTCAACTATCAAACCATTTTCAGCGGTGGCGGCATTGCAAGAGGGCGTGATCAGCACTAGCAGCACCATTTACGACCCAGGTTATTGGGTGCTGCCGGGCACAGAACGACGTTATCGCGACTGGTTGAAAAGTGGCCACGGGCGGCTGAATTTGAATAAAGCGATTATGGAATCGGCAGATACCTATTTCTATCAAGTGGTTTACGATATGGGCATCACACGTTTTTCTAAATGGATGAAAAAGTTCGGTTTTGGCTTGCCGACTGGCGTGGATATTCGTGAGGAAACCACCGGCGTGATGCCAGATCGTGAATGGAAGCGCAAACGTTTTAAAAAATCGTGGGTGATGGGGGATACGATTCCTGTGGGTATAGGGCAAGGTTATTGGACGGCCACGCCATTGCAGGTGGTTAAGGCGCTGAGTATTTTAATTAATAATGGTAAAGTGAACACACCGCACTTTATGAAAGAAATTATTGGTAACCAGATTCAGCCATATCAGGACCCAAAATTGTATGAAGATATCACGGGTGTGCCCAATGCCTATTGGAACGCAGCCAAGCAAGGCATGTTTTCAGTGCTTTATGGGCCATCAGGCACAGCGCGTAAAGCGTTTACGGGCATGCCATACTATGCCGCAGGCAAATCAGGCACTGCGCAGGTGTTTGGTTTGAAAGAGAATCAAAAATATGATGCGAAAAGCCTCGCTAAGCATTTGCACGATCATGCTTGGTTTATCTCTTTTGCGCCTTACAATGAGCCTAAAATTGCGTTGTCTATTTTCCTCGAAAATGCTGGCGGCGGCTCGAGCAATGCGGCACCGCTTGCGCGCCAAATTCTTGATTATTATTTGCTGCGCATGGGGCATATTAAAGAGGATAACGCACAAAGTGCGGTTACACCGCAGGAGGCGCAGCCATGAGTGAGGAAAAACGCTTTTTCGGTGGGCTGTGGGCGCGATTGCATTTAGATTTCTGGCTGTTTTTAGGGCTGGTAGTCATTAGTGCCTATGGCTTGATTGTGCTTTATAGTGCATCAGGTGCCAGTGAGGCAATGTTCCAAAGCCGTGTGATTCAAATTGCGCTGGGCTTTACGGTGATGATCGTGATGGCACAACTGCCGCCACGTTTTTATGAACGCATTGCGCCTTATTGGTATGTTATTGGCATTGTGTTGTTGATTTTAGTAGATGTGATTGGCACCACCAGTAAGGGCGCGCAGCGTTGGTTGAATTTGGGCTTATTTCGTTTTCAACCGTCAGAGATTGTTAAACTTTCGGTGCCACTGATGGTGGCGGTCTATTTAGGGCGGCAAAAGCTACCGCCGAGCTTTTGGAACACGTTCATTGCACTGGCTATGATTTTTGTGCCGACCATTTTGGTGGCTATTCAGCCTGATTTGGGGACGTCGATTTTAGTTAGCGCATCGGGCATATTTGTTGTATTCTTAGCGGGGATGAGCTGGCGGTTGATTGCAGGGGCTGTGGTGGGCTTAGCAGGCTTTATCCCAATCATGTGGTATTTTTTAATGCACGATTATCAACGCACCCGCGTGATGACGTTGTTTGACCCTGAGTCAGATCCACTGGGGGCGGGCTATCACATTATTCAGTCGAAAATCGCCATTGGATCAGGCGGGCTGTTTGGCAAAGGCTGGATGCAAGGCACACAGTCGCAATTGGAATTTTTGCCCGAACCACATACCGATTTTATTTTTGCAGTGCTCGGTGAAGAGCACGGCTTAATTGGTGTGTTGATTTTGCTGGCGATTTATATGTTTATCATCATCCGTGGTTTGATGATTGCTGGCAAAGCCGACACTTCGTTTGGCCGCATCTTAACAGGTGCGATAATTTTAATCTTTTTTGTTTATATTTTTGTCAACATCGGCATGGTCAGCGGTATTTTGCCGGTGGTTGGCGTACCATTACCGCTTGTTAGCTATGGTGGCACGTCTTTTGTGACGCTGATGGCAGGATTTGGGCTGATTATGTCAATCCACACCCACAAGCGAAAAATTACACAATACCTTTAAGGTATTGCGAGGACTTTTTATGAACTATGTAAAATTCACACTCTGGAGTTTGCTCTCACTGTGTATAGGCATGCAAACGGCGTTTGCTAATGCGGGTGGCGCGCTTGAGAAGTATTACGGCGTGAAAGGCCCTGCCTTGAGTCAGTCAGCTAAAAGCAAAAGCCATTCCTATACAGTGAACGGGCAAACCTACAAAACACTTAATCACGAAATGGCAAAAGAATACTCGGTGACGGGTACAGCAAGCTTTTACGCTAAAAAATTTAATGGACGTAAAACTTCCAGTGGGGAAATTTATAACGAAAATTTACTCACCGCGGCACACAAACGCTTGCCAATTCCAAGTTATGTATTGGTAACCAATTTGCATAACGGGCGCAAAGTGGTGGTACGAGTCAATGATCGCGGGCCATTTGTGGGTGATCGGAAAATTGATCTATCTAAAGCAGCTGCGCGCGAGCTTGGTATGCTTAACCGTGGCACGGCTAAAGTGAAATTGGACGTTGTGCATGTGGACCGCCACGGCAATATCAGTGGACCAGGTGGTGAAAAGCTGATGACCATTGCCAAACGTAAAAATTTGCCCTTACCAGGGCAAAAAGACGCGCAAAATGCCGTTGAAATCGCACAAGGCGAAAGCCAAAGTGCGGTCGAAACCGCACAAAACGCGCCGCAAAACGTGAGCGTGTCTGCCCATACTTATGAATTGCAAAGTGTCAATCTTGGCAGTGACAAACAAGCCAAGCAGCTTATTGCTAAACTCACCATGGATAATATCAACAGCGAAATTATTCGTGATGGAGAACGCTACAAAGTGAAATTCGGCCCAATCGCCAGCAAGAGCATGGTTAATCAGTTGAAGTCTCAGCTGGTGAAAGAAGGGCAAAAGGAAAACATTTTATATTCTTATAACGCAAAATAAGCCAAAGGAGTTTGTTTGCTATGTTTAAACACTCAAAATCAGCCGTAACGTTGTTAGCAGCAACTTTATCTGTTTCTAGTTTCAGTTTCGCTGAGGGCGAAGCGCAGGAATTTAATATTCCAACGCCACAACTGAATGCCAAAAGTTTTGTGTTGCTGGATTATCACACAGGTGTCGTATTGGCACAAAAAGATATGAATGAACGTTATGCTCCCGCGAGCTTGACGAAAATGATGACCAGTTATGTGGTGGGTGATGCGATAAAAAAAGGCAAAATCCATAATGATGACATCGTGACTGTGAGTGAAAATGCGTGGGGGAAAAAATTCCCAGGCTCATCAAAGATGTTTTTAAATATCAATCAGCAAGTGAGTGTCAGCGATCTCAACCATGGTGTGATCATCGCCTCTGGTAACGATGCGTGTGTCGCATTAGCGGAGCATTTAACGGGCAGTGAGCACAATTTTATTGAGTTGATGAATCAATATGTTCAGCAATTTGGGCTGAAAAATACCCACTTTGCCACCGTGCATGGGCTGGATGCTGACGGGCAATATTCCTCTGCTTACGATATGGCGGTGATCGGCAGCCACTTAATTCGTGATCTGCCAGATGAATATCACATTTATGCGCAAAAAGATTTCACGTTTAATAAAATCAAGCAAAATAACCGCAACGGCTTGCTATGGGATAAAAATTTACAAGTCGATGGCATCAAAACAGGCCATACCGATCAAGCGGGCTACAATTTAGTGGCGTCAGCGGTGAATGGCGACACACGCTTTGTATCTGTGGTGATGGGGGTGCCAACGTATAAAGGCCGTGAGGTGGAAAGCAAGAAGATTTTGCAATGGGGCTTTAACCATTTTGAAACCTTAAAACCATTTAAGGCTGGCACGGTCGTTTCAGAGCAAAGCGTGTATTACGGGGCGGAAAATAAAGTCAAACTGGGCACGCTAGAGGATGGCTTTATCACCATTCCAAAAGGCAAAATGAGTGAGCTCAAAGCCCGCTACGAGTTGAATAATCGCTTTTTAGAAGCGCCATTGGCCAAAGGACAAAGCGTGGGTAAAGTGGTTTATCAACTCGACGGCAAAGACGTCGCCACAGTAGATTTGCAAGTGCTTGAAAGTGTGGAAGAGGCAGGCTTTTTTGGCAAGATGGTTGACTGGGTTGTGTTGACCGTGAAAAGCCTATTTTAAGAGAGAATACGATGGTAAAAGAGATTAACTTAAACGATCTAGGTGAAGATAAAACCCTAAAAGATTTGCTCACCTTCCCGTGTAGCTTCACCTTCAAAGTGATGGGGCTAGCTGACACAGCGCTTAAAGACAAGGTGGTCGCCGAAGTGCAAAAAGTGGTGCCTGGTGATTACAGCCCAGAGGTGAAACCAAGTTCAAAAGGCAAATACGAAGCGGTTTCTATCACGCTACAAGCACAAAATATTGAACAAATCGACACCTTATACAAAACGCTGGCGGAAATCGACGGCGTGCGTATGGTGTTGTAAGCAAAGTGCGGTTATGGAACAGCGAGACAAAACGCTTATCATTCGTCAGCTCGGCATACAACCCTATGTTGACACATGGGAGAAGATGCAAGCATTTACCGATGCGCGCAGTGATGACACGCTTGATGAAATCTGGCTAGTGCAGCACCCGTCGGTGTTCACCCAAGGGCAGGCGGGCAAAGCGGAGCATTTATTGCGTCAAAGTGACATTCCTGTGGTGCAATCGGATCGTGGCGGGCAGATCACTTATCACGGCATCGGTCAGCAGGTGATGTATGTACTCATTGATATTAAACGCCACAAAGAGCATAACCGCACTTTTAATGTACGAGAGTTGGTCAGCGCGTTAGAAAATACGGTCATTGCCACTTTGCGTGACTACGGCATTGAAAGTGCCGCAAAACCTGATGCGCCAGGGGTCTATGTTGACGGGCGTAAAATTTGCTCGCTGGGGCTTCGCATTCGCAAAGGGTGCTCATTTCATGGGCTGGCGCTTAATGTGAACCTTGATCTCACGCCGTTTACTTACATTAATCCTTGCGGTTATGCGGGGCTTGAAATGTGCCAGCTGAGCGAATTAATTGATGACCGCACTTTACAATGCGATACGGTTGCGCCACAATTGGTGCAACATTTTTGCAACATTATGCACTACACAACATTTCACCACCGTGAAGGGTGGCAATAATCATTAACTGAGAACTTTATGGGCAAGCCGTTTAAAATGGAACGCGGCGTGAAATATCGCGACGCGGCAAAAACATCAATTATCCCTGTTAAAAATATTAATCCAGACCAAGAACTTTTACCAAAGCCGGCGTGGATGAAAATTAAATTACCCGCCAGCAGCGTGAAAATTGAGGGGATTAAAAATGCGATGCGCAAGCATGGGCTGCATTCAGTGTGTGAAGAGGCCTCTTGCCCGAATTTGGCGGAATGTTTCAATCACGGCACGGCAACGTTTATGATTCTCGGGGCCATTTGCACCCGACGCTGTCCATTTTGTGATGTGGCGCATGGTAAGCCATTGCCGCCCGATCCAGAGGAGCCGCGCAAGCTGGCGATGACCATCCGTGATATGAAATTGCGCTATGTGGTGATCACCTCCGTTGACCGTGATGATTTGCGAGACGGCGGCGCTGGGCATTTTGCTGAGTGCGTGAAAGCTATTCGTGAGCTTAACCCTGAAATTAAAATTGAGATTTTGGTGCCCGATTTCCGCGGCAAAATCGACAAGGCCCTCGAGGTGCTTGCCACCGCGCCGCCAGATGTGTTTAATCACAATTTAGAAAATATTCCAAGACTGTATAAAGAGATTCGTCCAGGGGCGGATTATCAGTGGTCTTTGCGTTTATTGCGTGAATTTAAAGCGTTATTTCCGCAGATTCCAACCAAGTCTGGCTTAATGGTGGGGCTGGGTGAAACCAATGAGGAAATTTTGGCTGTGATGCAAGATTTACGCGACAATGGCGTCACCATGCTCACTTTGGGGCAATATTTGCAACCAAGCCGACATCATCTGCCAGTTGACCGCTATGTTTCGCCCGATGAGTTTGATGTGATGAAAGAAAAAGCGTTGGCGATGGGCTTTGAGCATGCCGCGTGTGGGCCGTTTGTGCGTTCTTCTTATCACGCCGATTTGCAAGCACAAGGCAAAGAAGTGAAATAACGCAACCGCACTTTAAGATTAAATATGAGCAAAACATATGATGTTGCCATCATTGGCGCAGGTGCTGCAGGGCTGTTTTGCGCTGGGGTGCTTGGGCAGGCGGGCTTGCGCGTGTTGGTGCTTGATAGCGGCAAAAAAATTGGGCGCAAAATTTTAATGTCGGGGGGCGGTTTTTGTAATTTTACCAACCTTGATGTGGGGGCTGAACACTATTTGTCCGCCAACCCGCACTTTGTTAAATCCGCACTTTCCCGTTTTACCCAGTGGGATTTCATCGCGCTAGTCAATCAATATCAGATTGCTTATCACGAAAAAGAGCATGGACAGCTGTTTTGCGATTTGGGGGCGAGTGAAATTATTCGATTGCTGCAAAGCGAGTGTGACAAAGGCGATGTGACCATTGCCTTGCGTGAGGCGGTGGAAAGCGTCAGTTATCACGAACCGCACTTTGCCATTGCAGCAAATCAGTTGTATCAGGCATCACATCTTGTTGTGGCAACAGGTGGGCTTTCCATGCCGAAATTGGGCGCCAGTGCTCTGGGTTATCAGCTGGCGGAGCAATTTGGCTTAAATGTTCGTGCGCCAAGAGCCAGTTTGGTGCCGTTTACCTTCCGCGAGGTAGATGCTGATTTGGCGTCGCTGGCGGGGGTTGCGCTGCCCGTTATGGTGCAAGCAAAGTGCGGTATGCAATTTAGTCATCAAATGTTGTTCACGCACCGTGGGCTGTCAGGCCCTGCGATATTGCAAATTTCCAATTATTGGCAGAATAATGAGCCTGTGCATATTGATTTATTGCCACAACAAAACATACAAGCTGCACTCAATCGCTTGCGTCAGTGTGCACCAAAACAGCAATTAAAAACCGCACTTTGCCAATTTTTACCTAAGCGTTTGGTAGCACTGTGGGCGGAGAAACAGGCGTTTAATGATTGCCTTTTGGCTGATCTTAGTAATAGCGCATTAAATTCACTGGCGCAGTTGATCCATCATTGGCCATTTTATCCTAACGGCACCGAAGGGTATCGCAGCGCCGAAGTCACTTTGGGGGGCGTGGATACAGCGCAGATTTCATCCAAAACAATGCAGACCTCAACGCAGCCCAAATTGTATTTCATCGGTGAAGTGCTGGACGTGACGGGCTGGCTGGGCGGCTATAACTTTCAGTGGGCGTGGAGCTCCGCCTATGCCTGCGCGCAGGGCATTATCGCGCAAGAAAGTTGCGATCACGATTAAACACTTGCAAAAATAGCTCAAGTGGTGGTTTTTCTGATGGCATGAGCCGATGTTGAGCGTCAAACTGGAAGTATTCCCCTTTTGAATCCAGCTGGTACTGTGTCCCATCACGGGCTATAATCACATTCCAGCGTTGGTTAGAGGCAAACACCCAAGAGGCATTGTCCGCCGAGAATAGGTTACGCCCTTGGGTATAATCGCCATTACGATTTTCTATTGCGAACACATCTTGCATCACGCTGGGCACAATGTCCATCAATGAGGTAATGCTGGCATAATGCCCCGAACCGTGTCCGCGCCATTGCATAACAAGGGGAACTTGGATACGATCTTGTCCAAAATAGTTGCTATCTTGCTGGAATTTTGCATTAAAAGAATAGCCTTGATCAGCGGTGATGATCACAACCGTATCGGGTGCACTTTGATTAATCTGTGCGAGCATTTGCGCTAGATAGCCATCAATGCGCTGTAATTGTCGGGCATATTCCGCTTCTTTCTTGTCTTCGCTGGCATTGAGCACATTCTTCATAGCACTGATCAGATCAAATTGCACATAGCTAAACCATGGCGTTTGTGCTTGTTTGTAGGCATGTAGCCAATTCAGCCAAGCATGGGTGCGTTTGTCATCATCGTGAATCACATTTAAGGCATTGCCAAACAGCGTGTTTTTATACAGTGTGCTACTGGCGTTGGCAAAAGCACCAAATTGGTAGCCTAGATCATGCATGCGATCAAACCACACAGGCTGAATTTTTTGGTTTAAAACACTGTCTAAATAGTTTGCGTTGAGACCATAGAACAGGCTAAGCAGCGCTCCATCTTGCTCGTTACTGCCACTGTAATTGTTGGTGAGCTGAATGTGCTGTTCGGCAAAATCGTGCAGAGTGGGCATTGTGCCACTTTGCAACGCATCAAAACGTAGCCCCGAAATATTGACGAGCAAAATATTTTGCAACGGCATTTGTTGTGTCGGTGCATAATGAAGTGCGGTTTTCGGGTAGTCCAACGCAGGCGCATCTAATCGCCCAGTTTGTGAAAGACGATCGAAATAGATTTCTTTATCCAACAGTTGATTTTTTTGCAAGAAAGTTCGTGCAGTCATCGGGTAGGCTAAGGGTAAATTAGCCCGTTGCGCGGTGACAGGGCGGTAAAAATAAGCATCAGCCCATGCGTAGATTAAATGTGAGCAAATAAAACATAGAGTGAGCACAAATACGACACCTTTAACCCATTTTTGCCGCTCAAGGCTGCGTAATTTCTCCCAACTCCAACGCGAGAAAATCATCGATACCATCAAAATGAATGGCATCGGCGCAAAGAAGATTTCCCAATTGCGTGCTAGTCGTCCATTGTCAGGATTGACTAAAATATCCCAAATCAGAATTGATAAGTGCAGATTAAAACGATAAAACACTTCACTGTCAAACAGTAACAATGTCAGCCCAATGGTTGCAAAAATAACGCTTATCCCACGGAAAGTGGTGGGATTTTTGATAAGAAAACTTAAAGGGAAGAGCACTAGCAGATAAAGTGCAAAAACAATAAAGCTAAAATGCCCTAGGATATTGATAATAAAATAAAATCGGCCAATAAAGGTGTCAGGCCAGTCGCTAATAAATGCGTAACGCGCGCCAATTAAGATGGCAAAAATAATATTAAATAGTGCAAACCAATGCCCCCACGCAATTTTGTGCGAGATGGCTTCCCAGTATTGGCGCGACACCTTCAACATGTTTGCCTGCACTCAGTGATGCGTTTTAAACGACTGTTGCAATGCGCGACAGAAAGTCTCTACCAAGGCTTGTTGCTGCGCAGGTGCAACACTGGATTTCAACAGATTGGTTACCGTATCCCCCAACGCCATCAAGGCGAGGTCAACGCTGGCGTGGTGTTGTTCAAGTACTGCCGCCAAATCTTGCAGTAATGCACGCACTTGTGTGTCGGAATATTTTGATTGTCTTGCCATGTTTTTTCTTAGCTTGAGTTTGCGAGCAAATAGGATTATTTATCGTGATATAGTAGCACAAATTTTTTTTGACAGCTAAAAAAGCACAACAAAATTCGGTATAATGTCGACAAATTTTTCAACTTAGGCACAGATTATGAGTATTGATGTAAAGGCAATTATTCTCCACCAACTTGAACGCAGCCATTCTGACGGCGAGGCGGTCACACTAAAAACGCGCCTGCGTGCTAAACCGCTGGTGGTGGAAGACGACATCTTGCAAATGATGTTGACCTTACACCAACATTACCAAGGCAAAGCGCAAGCCTACGGCGTGTTTAAACAAGAATCTCGTTTTGCGCAAAACTTAAATCAATACCTAGAAGGCGAACTGGATTTTTTATTATTTAGTCAGCAAAGTGCGCAAGCACTGAGTCAAGAGTTAGGGCAATACAATTTTGCTGAAAGTGGCAGCTTTATTTTCTGTCACTACACTTTTTTGGCCACCCAATATCTGTTTATTGCACTTTTGGATAACCGTGAGAGCGTACTTGTTGATGAAGCGCTAGACATTCATCAAGTTTCTTATCTCAACATGGCGCAATTTGACATCGCCGCGCGTATTAATTTGACTCAATTGCAAGTAGATGCCAGTGATAAACGTTATCTGAGTTATCTCAAAGGTCGCGTTGGGCGAAAAGTGGCGGATTTCTTTATGGATTTTCTTGGTGCTGAGCCAGGGTTTGACGCAAAACAGCAAAATTTGACTTTATTACAAGCCGTCGATGATTTTTGCCAGCAAGGTGAACTTAACGCGCAACAAACTCAGGCGGTTAAAGCGCAAACTTTTGATTATTGCAAAGGGCAACTCAAAGCAGGGGAAGAAATTGTGCTTGCTGATCTCTCGTCGACTTTACCTGTGCTGAATGAGCAGGCATTTAGTGCGTTTAGCCAAACACAGGAGTACGATCTTGCAGAGCAAATTCCACCCGTGCAAAGTGCACTTAAAAGCCTAACAAAATATTCAGGTTCAGGTAAAGGTGTGACTATCAACTTTGATGCGGCATTGCTGGGTGAACGCCTAATTTGGGATGAACAGGCTGATACGTTATTGCTCAAGGGGCTGCCTGCGAATTTACGCGATCAGCTACAACGCTTTGCCAAACGTGAACAAAACTAAAGTGCGGTTGGATTTTTTAGCTTCATATGCACATATGAGTAGAAAAAGCTCTCACTTTTTGGCATTATAAACCGTATTGAAAACAGCATGCCG
This sequence comes from Spirabiliibacterium pneumoniae, assembly GCF_014884995.1. Classification (GTDB taxonomy): domain Bacteria; phylum Pseudomonadota; class Gammaproteobacteria; order Enterobacterales; family Pasteurellaceae; genus Spirabiliibacterium; species Spirabiliibacterium pneumoniae. Next base: position 119,070 of record NZ_JABMII010000001.1, on the reverse strand, counting down.
TTTTGCGGTTAAGCCAACCTAGATGGAAAAGGTAAACTTATGCGTATAAAATCTCTTCTCGCCTTGACGTTCATCGCAGTGAGTGTCAGTTCTTGCTCATTGTATAATAAGCTGGTCTATCGGATTGATGTACCACAAGGAAACTACCTACAGCAAGATCAAGTTGACCAGCTCCAAGTTGGCATGACGCCGCAACAGGTGCAATATCTGCTCGGTACCCCACTATTGATTGATCCATACAACCGTTATGTGTGGTATTACGTCTTCTTACAACAAAAGGGCCATCAAGAGCCTGTGCAGCGTACATTAACGGTCACCTTCTCACAACAAGGCAACGTCAGTGACTTCACCTTAGACAAACCGTTGCCAGAAGTACAAAAAGGCGACGTCAAACCAATTGAACTCGACGACGAACACAGCTGGTGGCAGTCGTTTAAAAATATATTCTCATCGAACTAACCGTTAAGCCCGATTTCATCGGGCTTTTTGTTGCCCGCTATTTGAGTTTGATTTCAAGGAAATGCTATAGTGAGTGTAACTTCATTCTCACAAGGAGGCGTTATGGATAATATTATTTGGGTTATTGCGCTGGCGGTACTTGTACTGCTTGGCTTTTGGTTTATCGGTAATGTGCTACGTAACCGACGAGAAAAAGCGCGTCTTGACCAGCATGAGCAGAGTGTGGTGGTGCTTTCATCTCATCAGTCAGGTTTTGCCGATAGAGTGGATGTGTTGTCGTACAACGGCATTAATGTCAGCCCCTTTTCTTTTCAAGGCGAGCAAGCCATTTATTTACCAGTAGGGCAGGTTAGATTAGTGGTACAAGCACAAAGCGATGAGGTGAGTGAGCCTCATCAGATGAATGTTAATGTAGCAAAAAAAGCAGTCTATCACCTACGTTATAATCTCAATACGGAGCAATATCAATTTATACTTTATACGGAAAAGTAAAGTACCATATTAATGTTACTTATAGCATGGTACTAGCTTTTTACTAAATTGATATTTAAGAATATTTTCTTGATTATCATGTGGCATATTCTCTTTCCATATTGGTTCTGCAATCGATACATTATTAAATTCAATGAATTTTATTTTTGTATATTTATCCAATTTAAGTGTTTTTAGGTAACTACAATTATCAGAAATAGGAATATATTCAATAGAGACTAATAATTTAGTAGTTTCTTCTTCATTTCCTACTTTATGTATCCACTTCGAATATTGAACTATATATGAATAGCTTATTATAAGGATAATTATATTTACAGTTATATCAAATAATTTTTTTCTATAATTTTTATAGTCTATTATTACAGAAATTAAGTAAGCGGCATTCGTTATGATTAAAATAAAGCCTAAAATATATGGGGAGATTATAATTGGCATAACTAAAGATTTAAAATCATTAAAATATAATGATGAGGAAAAAGTATAGAGCTCTATTGTTTCATTTAGACTTATATTGGAGGTGATGATTGGATAAATCAAATAAATTATTAGTCCAGATAAAGGTATTGTATATGATATTAGCCATTTAAATTTTTTATAGTAAAATATTACTTTGTGAGATGATCTTAATAGCCATATGAAATATGCTAGATTTATAATGTAAGTTAATAAGAACAGTACAGGAGGGTTTGTGATGTCAAAAAAATTGGTTTTATCTATGTTATTTTTAACATAAAGTGATAATCCTATATTCAATAATAATATGATAATCATGATTATCGCTTTTTCTATTTTTTTATAGTCAAATATTAATGCTGCTATTATACATATTATAAAAATTAACGAAATTATGAATTCAAATAACATATAATTTCCTTTTATAAAAAACGCCCCATAAGGGGCGTTTTGTTTTTGGCGTTACCGCACTTTATTACATAGTTTGTGTAAAGGTACGGGTGATAACGTCTTGTTGTTGCTCTTTAGTGAGCGAGTTGAAACGTACAGCATAACCAGATACACGGATAGTCAATTGAGGATATTTCTCAGGATTTTCCATTGCATCTAACAGCATTTCACGGTTCATTACGTTGACGTTCAAGTGTTGTCCGCCTTCGATGGTTGCTTCGTGGTGGAAGTAGCCGTCCATCAAGCCTGCTAAGTTACGTTTTTGTGCTTCGTAATCTTTACCCAGTGCATTTGGCACGATTGAGAAGGTGTATGAGATACCGTCTTTTGCGTAGGCAAATGGCAGTTTAGCAACAGAGGTCAGTGATGCTACAGCACCTTTTTGATCACGTCCGTGCATTGGGTTAGCACCAGGTCCAAATGGCGCACCTGCGCGACGACCGTCAGGGGTGTTACCTGTTTTCTTACCGTAAACCACGTTAGAGGTGATGGTCAACACAGATTGTGTAGGCACAGCATTGCGGTAGGTTTTAAGTTTTTGAATTTTCTTCATGAAACGTTCAACCAAGTCGCATGCGAGTTCATCAACACGTGGGTCGTTGTTACCGAATTGTGGATATTCACCTTCGATTTCAAAGTCAAGTGCAACGTTTTTCGCAACAACATTACCATCTTTATCTTTGATGTCGCCACGAATTGGTTTTACTTTGGCATATTTGATCGCTGAAAGTGAGTCAGCAGCAACGGAAAGACCTGCGATACCACACGCCATGGTGCGATAAACATCACGGTCATGCAAGGCCATGAGTGAGGCTTCGTAGCTGTATTTATCGTGCATGTAATGGATGATGTTAAGTGCGGTTACATATTGACGAGCTAACCAATCCATGAAGCTGTCCATTTTGGTCATCACTTCGTCAAAATCTAAGTATTCAGAGGTGATTGGTTCAGCTTTAGGAGCAACTTGCATACCATTTTTCTCATCGATACCACCGTTGATGGTGTAAAGCATAGTTTTTGCAAGGTTAGCACGTGCACCGAAGAACTGCATTTGTTTACCCACAACCATTGGGCTCACGCAACAGGCGATAGCGTAGTCATCGCTGTTGAAGTCTGGGCGCATTAAGTCATCGTTTTCATATTGCACAGATGAAGTGTCGATAGACACTTTTGCACAGAAACGTTTGAACGCATCAGGCAATTGTTCAGACCACAAAATGGTCATGTTTGGTTCTGGGCTTGGACCCATGGTGTAAAGGGTGTTAAGGAAACGGAAGGTGTTTTTAGTCACTAATGTACGACCGTCTAAGCCCATACCACCAAGAGATTCAGTTGCCCAAATTGGGTCGCCTGAGAAGAGTTGATCGTATTCAGGGGTACGCAAGAAACGCACCATACGCAATTTCATTACCAAATGGTCAATCAATTCTTGAGCTTGTTCTTCAGTGATAGTGCCTTCTTTAAGGTCACGTTCAATGTAGATATCCAAGAATGAAGATACGCGACCAAATGACATGGCAGCACCATTTTGTGATTTAACTGCAGCTAAGTAACCAAAGTAAGTCCATTGTACGGCTTCTTTCGCATTTTTTGCAGGGCCTGAGATATCACAACCATAGGTCGCAGCCATTTCTTTAATTTTATTAAGGGCTTTGTGTTGCTCAGCAATTTCTTCACGCAATTGAATAGTCATTTGCAAATCTTCACCATTTTCGAGGCGAGGTTGCAATGAAGTAAATTGCGCTTTTTTATCTGCCATCAAATAGTCGATACCATAAAGGGCAACACGACGGTAGTCACCGATGATACGGCCACGGCCATAAGCATCAGGCAAACCTGTCAACACGCCTGATTTACGGCAGCGTAAGATATCTGGAGTGTAAACATCGAAAACACCTTGGTTGTGTGTTTTACGGTATTCAGTAAAGATTTTTTTCACTTGTGGATCAAGTTCACGTCCATAAACTTTACATGAACCTTCCACCATTTTGATACCACCAAATGGGATGATAGCACGTTTTAAAGGCGCATCAGTTTGAAGACCAACGATTTGTTCAAGATCTTTTTCAATATAACCTGCTTTGTGAGAGGTGATAGTTGATGGCAGATCAGTGTCGAAATCCAAAGGTTCATGAGTGCGGTTTTCTTCTTTGATGCCTTCCATTACTTTGTCCCAAAGGGTAGTAGTGGCTTGTGTGGCACCCGCTAAGAATGATTCGTCACCTTCATAAGGGGTGTAGTTTTTTTGGATAAAGTCACGCACGTTGACTTCTTTTTGCCAGTCACCTTCTTTGAAACCGGCCCAGGCTGTAATTTGTTGCTCAGTTAATTGTGTCATAAACATTCCTTATTTAAAGAAGAAATTGAAAAATTACCCGACACGCTAGGCGTGCCGAAAAACTCAGTGATGTTCCCGATTTAAAAACCATTGTACCAAGGCAATACAAAACGAACCACCCACAATATTGCCTAATGTTACAGGAATTAAATTGTTGAGAACGAAATGACCGATGTTTAAATCTGCATACTGCGCAGCATTCAACCCGATCGCTTGCCAAAACTCTGCGCTACTGTTGTGCGCGGTAACGATCCCCATTGGGATCATAAACATATTTGCCACACAGTGCTCAAAGCCTGATGCAACAAACATTGAAATCGGTAAAATGGCGATTAACATTTTATCAGTCAATGTTTTGCCAGAGTAAGCCATCCAAATGGCGATACACACCATAATATTACAGAAAATGCCTAAGCAAAAGGCCTCAAGCCAAGTGTGATGAATTTTGTGTTGTGCGGTGTTTAAAATGGTTAAGCCCCATTGACCGTGGTCTGCCATAGTTTGTCCACCAAACCACACGAGCGCCACGATAAACAAGCTGCCCACCAAGTTGCCAGCATACACCACCGCCCAGTTACGAAACATTTGTACAAAGCTGATTTTGCCTTCCACTTTAGCCAGCACAGTCATGGTGCTGGAGGTGAAAAGCTCGGTGCCGCAGACAATCACCATGATGATCCCAAGGGAGAACACAATGCCGCCGACAAATTTGGCCAAGCCCCAAGCAACATCAGCAGTGCCTGTTTGGGTGGTGGCATAAAAAACAAATGCAATGGCAATAAAGGCGCCAGAAACAATGGCAGAAACAAAGGAGAGAAGTTGATTTTTGCGCGCTTTATAAGCACCAGCAGACACTGCAACCGCAGTCATTTGAGTGGGCGTTAACATCACGCTATTTGGTTGTTCGTTTGCGCTCATAAGCTCGATTTGACCCTCAATTTCAAAAAAATTTTAATATTTATTAATTTTTTTTAGCATTATACGGGGCAACGCCGCGTCCGACAAATCTTTTTTGCGTGAAAACGAGCTGTTATAAAAAAATGTGATTTAGATCAAAAATAACTGTTAAAACAATGTTATAAATTTAAACTTTTGTTAAATTTTATAGAGTGTTTTTACGGTAAAACCGCACTTTTGTGGCCGTAGTTTGCCCTTGCTAAAGGCGGCAAACTTGATTATTCTAAAGCCATTAACATACGATGAGGTGAGCTATGGCTGAAGAAACCATTTTTAGTAAAATTATCCGCAAAGAGATCCCTGCCAAGATTGTTTATCAAGATGACTTGGTCACGGCATTTCATGACATTTCGCCACAGGCGCCAACCCATATTTTGATTATTCCAAATAAGCTGATTCCAACCGTCAACGATGTGACAGAGCAAGATGAGCAAGCACTGGGGCATTTGTTTGTGGTGGCGGCTAAAATTGCTAAAGAGCAGGGCATCAGTGACGATGGCTACCGCTTGATTGTGAATTGTAACCGTCACGGCGGGCAAGAGGTGTTTCATATTCACATGCACCTTGTGGGTGGGCAACCGTTGGGGCCAATGCTGGCAAAATAAGATGAAAAACGCTATTTTAACCGCACTTTGTCTTTTCCTCTGTGCCTGTTCTAGCGCGCCACAGCGTTATCTCGCCAGCGATCATCCAATTGTCAATGTTGATGCACAGGTGGCGGCGCAAACGCGTGTATTCGCCGGCAACACACAGGTTGAACTAAAAAACGTAACCGATCAGTTGCTTACACTGCAATACCAAATTACGTGGTATGACGCCAACGGCGTGACGCAATTGGCCGATTGGGCGCAAACGCCGCCGTGGTTGTGCGTAAGTTTGCAAGGGCAAAGTGCGGTACGCATTGCCTTGCATAGGCCAACGCCAGACAGTCAGAATTACCGCATTTATATTATGGGTAAAGGCCGTGAGTGATTTGCGCGCGCGCATTGAAACGGATTTTCAGTGGCAAAGTGCGGTCCGTGAGGCTTTAGCGCTGGTACCAGATACCTTTAAGGTGAGCTTGGCAGACGGTGGGCAATATGTTGTGCGCTATTTTTCCGAAGCGCGTGATGAGCTGGGTGCTCAGCGGCGTTTTGAGCCAGTGTTGATGGAAAGCCTTGCGTCGTTGGCATTTGTACCCACACTTTATGCGCATAATGCGCTCGGGGTGGTTTATCGCTGGGTGGATGGGCAGGGCGTGACGCAATGGCATGATGCCTTGTTAACCCAATTGGCGGCGCAGCTTAAAACGTTGCACCAATTTTCACAACAAGAACAGGCGCACCTGCACGCCATACCGCACTTAGACTTGATGCAGCATATTTTCTTTTTGTTGCAGCGCATTCCACCTGAGGCGCAAAGTCAATGGTTATTGGCGCTTGATGCACTGCCTGCTTATAAAGAAAGTGCGCTGACAACACTTGGGCACCATGATTTACACCACCACAACATCGTTCTCACGCCTGACAATCGCCTGATATGGCTGGATTGGGAATATGCCAGCTGGTCTAATCCCGCTTTTGATCTCGCCAGTGTGATTGTTAACAATGAACTTGACCAAAGCCAGCAGCAATTGCTGTGGCAGCATTACTTGGCGGATAATACGGTGATTAAAAAAACAACGCAATTAAAGAAATTAACCACCAGCTACATCCCGTGGGTACGTCTGCTGAATGACTTGTGGCGAGCGGTAAAAGCGGTAAAAGAGGAGCGAAAGCATGTCGAGTGTAATTATTGATTTGGCAAGTTATGAGCTTACGCAAGATGAAATTGAACTGCTCGCCCACCCATTGTGTGCGGGTGTGATTTTGTTTACGCGTAATTTTTACGATGTGGCACAGCTGCAAGCCTTGATTCGCGATGTGCGCAAAAAAGTGAAAAAACCATTGTTGATCACCGTCGATCAAGAAGGGGGGCGCGTGCAGCGTTTTCGCCAAGGGTTGACGCAGTTGCCCGCCATGCAAGCCTTTGCCACGCTGGCACAAGACAGAGCCACTGCCGCGTTGTATGCCAAAGAAGCGGGCTGGCTGATGGCCGCTGAAATGACCGCACTGGGCATTGATCTTAGTTTTGCGCCAGTGTTGGATCTCGGGCATGAATGTCAGGCGATTGGCGATCGCAGTTTTGGCTGTGATGTTCAGCTGACCACCGAGCTGGCGGAAGCCTTTATTGACGGCATGCACGAGGTAGGCATGGCCGCTACAGGCAAGCATTTTCCAGGGCATGGTTATGTGTTAGCCGATTCCCATTTAGAAACGCCTTATGATGATCGCCCGAAAGACGTTATTTTCGCACAGGATATTAAGCCGTTCGCCACACTGATTGCGCGGCGTAAACTCGACGCAATTATGCCCGCACATGTGATTTACACCCAATGTGACAATCAGCCAGCCAGCGGCTCACCTTATTGGCTCAAAGACGTGCTGCGCCAACAATTGGGCTTTGACGGCGCAATTTTTTCCGATGATTTGGGCATGAAAGGCGCGGGCTTTATGGGCAATTTTGTTGAGCGTGCGCAGCGCGCATTGCAAGCTGGGTGTGATTTACTCTTGCTGTGTAATGAACGCAAAGGCGTGGAGATGGTGTTTGACCAGCTGCAACATTCGCCAACGCAGGCGGCAAAAGTGCGGTTACATTCGCTTTATCAGCGTCAGGCATTTTCACTGCATGAATTGCAACAAACGCAGCGTTGGCGCAACAGTCAGCGCACGTTAGACGCTTTGCAGCAGCAGTGGTTAGCGCGCCATGGCTAAACTGGCATGTGATTATCATCGTCAAGGATTATGCCACTCTTGCCAGTGGCTAGAGGTTGACTACCACACGCAACTTACGCGTAAGTCCGCACACTTACTCAGCCAGCTTGCGCCTTTGCAGGTGGCAAATGAAGCGTTTTTGCCGCCTTATGCCTCCCCCTTTGCAGCCTTTCGCAATCGTGCCAAAATGGCGGTGAGTGGCAGCGTAGAGCGCCCAATTTTAGGCATTATTCCAGACCCTCAAATGCCCCAAAGTGCAGTTGATTTGTGCTATTGCCCACTTTACCCAACGGCCATGCAGCAACTGATGGTCGCACTCAAAGATTTTATCGCACGGGCTGGTCTTGTACCTTATAACCCAGCAAAACGCAAAGGGGAGTTGAAATATATCCTGCTCAGTTTTAGCCAGCACAGTGGGCGCTATATGCTGCGCTGGGTGCTGCATAGTGATAAAAAGTTAGCACTGATTACGCGTGAACTGCCAGCGCTGTTAGCACGTTTGCCCCAGTTGGCGGTGGTGAGTGTCAATATTCAGCCGCAGCACGCCGCCATTTTGGAAGGTGAGCAAGAGATCATACTCACGCCGCAGACCGCACTTTGTGAAATCTTCAATGATGTGCCGCTATTTTTGCGCCCGAATAGCTTTTTCCAAACCAACCCTACGGTGGCCAGCGCCCTTTATCACCAAGCGCAAGCGTGGGTAAGTGAGCTGCCTGTTTCCCATATTTGGGATCTATTTTGTGGTGTAGGTGGCTTTGGGCTGCATTGTTTGCAGGCCTTGCGCGCAGCCCACCCACACGCGCTACTTTCACTGACAGGGATTGAAATTTCACCCCCCGCCATTGAAAGCGCAACGCAATCTGCTCGCGAAATGGGGCTGGTGAATAAGCAAACCAAAGTGCGGTTCGCCAGCTTAGATGCGGTGAGCGTGGTCAACCATACGGAGAAACCCGATTTGGTGATCGTTAATCCGCCGCGGCGTGGGATTGGGCAAGAACTGGCGGCATTTTTAAACCAACTGCAACCGCACTTTATTCTTTACTCGAGCTGCAATGCGCGCAGCATGGCGCAGGATTTGGCGCAGTTAACCCATTATCACTGCCAAAAAGTGCGGTTATTTGATATGTTCCCGCACACTGCCCATTATGAAGTGCTGGTGTTGCTTCGCCTTAAAGCCCCTGATGCGCTTTGCGATTAACATATTCTTTGCCGCGATCAACAAAGGCAATATTTTCCAGCTGGAGTAAATAGCGCTTGGCAGGCAAGCCACCGCCAAATCCCGTGAGCGTTTGCCCTTTGCCCAACACACGGTGGCAAGGAATGATAATTCCGATAGGATTTTGCCCAACGGCATTGGCCAACGCCCGCACCGCACTTTTGCGCCCAATGCGCGCCGCCAGTTGCCCGTAGCTGACACTTTCGCCATAATCCAACGAGCATAACGCTTGCCACACTTGGCGCTGAAACGCCGAGCCCTGTGGCGCGATGGGCAGCGTGTCAAACCGCACTTTTTCACCCGCGAAATAGCGCGAAAGTGCGGTTATCGCTTGCGTTAATATGGCGTGATTTGGCGCATGCACCCAGTGTGATTGAATAACGGGGCGTTCACGTTCAAACAAGGCAAAACGTAAGGTGGCATCGTCTGCCAGCAACGTCATGCTGCCAATTGGGGTGTTAAGTGCGGTGTAGTACATCGTTGTAAGACAAAATAAAACCGCACATTAAAAGTGCGGTTTACATCAAGTGTTATTTCAAAATTTTGAAAAAGCGCAGAATCCAAATTAAGACAGCCGCACCCAGTACGCCGAAGAACAGGCCTGCAAATGAGAAACTACCTGCCATGTAGGCAGAGTCAAATCCAAGAATGGTGCCAAATAGCCAGCGACCTAATGATGAACCGATAATCCCGATGATGATGTTCATCAACAGCCCCATGTCGCTTTTCATCACTTTTTCAGCGATCCAACCGATTAACGCACCAACAATAATAGCTGCAATCCAGCCCATAGCATTCTCCTCTAAAACAATAAAATTGTGATTTGTGTCACAGAATATTTATAACACAATTTAAACAAAATGCAAAAAATTGTCGCGCGTACTATTAAGATGATTTATTCCATCGTGAGGACGCATGAAGCGGTCTAGCATCATCAAGCAGAGTTTGATTTCGATGAACGGCAACTGTCACGGTGTGTGATATTTATACTGCACTTTTAACGAGACTTGCTCAAGCCTAAACGTAAAAACCGCACTTTGATGGTAAAGTGCGGTTTTTTAGAATATGGCGGAGGAAGTGAGATTCGAACTCACGGAGGGCTATAAACCCTCGCCGGTTTTCAAGACCGGTGCCTTCAACCACTCGACCATTCCTCCGTTGAAGTGGTGCAGATGATACAAACTTCACCTAATGAAGTCAACCATCAATTTAACGCAAGTGATTTAATTGCGGAAATAATATGCAAAGTGCGGTCAATATGCTATACCTTGGGTATAAAAAAACCCTGCTAATGCAGGGTTTTGAATCAAAGCAGAGATTAGCGACGCAAACCTAAGCGTTCAATGGTAGAAAGATACAATTGAACGTCAGTACGTTTTAAGTAGTCCAACAGTTTACGACGACGAGAAACCATACGCAACAAACCACGACGGCCATGGTGATCTTTCTTATGTACAGAGAAATGACCTTGTAAGTGGTTGATTTGTGCGGTTAAAAGTGCGATTTGTACTTCAGATGAACCCGTATCTTTACCGTCACGACCAAATTCTGCGACGATTTTCGCTTTTGCTTCAGCGCTTAGAGACATGTTAACTCCTAATAGTAAGTTGTTTAAAATACATCAATAGCCGATCTCTAGTTCAGCTATGACAAGAGAGAGCATTTTACTGTGTATGCTAAGGCTTTGCAAGCCTCCATTTTGCCCAGCGACTGATTTGTGATAAAAGTGCGGTTAAAATAGATTGCGCCCTTGCGAAAATAGGCAATATGTAGTATTGTAACGAATAAATTACATTAATCGTAAAAATAAATTTACAAAAAGTAAAAGGTAACCTCCATGAATGCTGTATTGAATAAAGACGTGCTACACAATGTCAACATTAACGATGAAAAAATCCTGATCACGCCACACGAGCTAAAAGCCCAGCTGCCCTTGAGTGAAGATGAAAAACGCTTTATTGCCACCACCCGCTGTGAAATTGCCGATATCATTCATAAGCGTGATAAACGCTTGTTGGTGGTGATTGGGCCGTGCTCTATTCATGATCCGAAAGCGGCGCTTGAGTATGCTAAGCGGCTTAAGGCGCTCGCAGATGAAGTGAAGGATACGCTGTACATTGTGATGCGGGTGTATTTTGAAAAGCCACGCACGACAGTGGGCTGGAAAGGGTTGATTAACGATCCGCACTTAGATGGCAGCTTCGATGTGGAACACGGGCTTTACATCGCACGGAAATTATTATTAGACATCATTAAAATGGGTTTGCCGCTGGCGACTGAAGCGCTGGATCCTATTTCGCCACAATATATGGCGGAGCTGTTTAGCTGGTCGGCAATCGGCGCGCGCACGACAGAGTCGCAAACGCACCGTGAAATGGCGTCGGGTTTGTCGATGGCGGTGGGCTTTAAAAACGGCACTGATGGTGGGTTAGATGTTGCGGTGAATGCGCTCAAAGCCGCTTCTCAAGGCCACCGCTTTATCGGTATCAATCAAAAAGGGCAGGTGAGCTTATTGCAAACGGCAGGCAACCATGATGGGCATGTGATCTTGCGCGGCGGTAAAACACCAAATTTTGAACCGCACTTTGTACAACAATGTGAACAAATTTTGGCAAACGCGGGGCTTGAGCAATCCATTATGATTGATTGTAGCCACGGCAATTCCAACAAAGATTATACCCGTCAAGCCCTTGTGGCAGAAAGTGTGGTTGAGCAAATTTGTCAGGGTAATCAATCCATTACAGGTTTAATGATTGAAAGTAATCTGCATGCGGGCAATCAGTCTGCTGATGTGCCAGTTGAGCAGCTGCGCTATGGCGTGTCGATCACAGATGCTTGCATTGATTGGGAAACTACAGAAAGCCTGCTAAAATCGCTACATCAAAAACTGGCTAACCGCACTTTATAAGAGGATTTATGGAGCCTTTAAAGCTGCTGCGCGATGAAATCGATCGCATTGATAAAACATTGCTTTCTCTGCTCTCTCAACGCTTAGCATTAGTAGAGCAAGTCGGGCAAGTTAAGCATCAACATGGCTTGCCTGTTTACGTGCCTGAACGCGAGGCGCAAATGTTGGCTGAACGTCGGCAAGAGGCTGAAGAGCTTGGTGTGTCGCCCGATTTGATTGAAGATATTCTACGCCGCGTGATGCGAGAGTCTTATCAAAATGAACATAAAACAGGCTTTAAATGTGTTAACCCTGAGATCAGAAAAATCGTTATTGTCGGCGGTGGTGGTAAACTCGGTGGTTTATTTGCACGTTATCTCCGCCTTTCGGGCTATCACTGTGAAAGCCTTGAACGTGATGATTGGGCAAAGGCTGACAGCATTTTACAAGACGCCGATGTTGTTATTGTCAGTGTGCCAATTCACGATACGCTCGCGGTACTTGAAAAACTACGACCGCACTTGCGTGAAGAAATGCTGTTGTTGGATCTTACGTCAGTCAAAGCACGCCCATTGGCAAAAATGCTTGAAGTACACCGCGGCGCTGTGGTGGGGCTGCATCCGATGTTTGGACCTGATATTCCAAGTTTTGCAAAACAGGTGGTGGTGTGCTGTCAAGGGCGCGAGCCACAGCAGTATGCGTGGCTTTTAGAACAAATGCAAATGTGGGGGGCGGTGATTTATCACACGGATGCGCAGTCACACGATAAAAATATGACTTATGTGCAAGCGTTGCGCCACTTTTCTACGTTTGTGAATGGCTTACATCTTTCTCAGCAGCCTGTGGAATTGGCGCAGCTATTGGCGTTGTCGTCGCCGATTTATCGCTTAGAATTGGCAATGATTGGGCGACTCTTCGCACAAGATGGCGCATTGTATGCGGATATTATTATGGATAAACCAGAAAACCTTGCTGTGATAGCGTCCTTGCAGCAATGTTTTAAAGACACGCTAAGCCTGTTTGAGCAGAACGATAAGCAAGCTTTCATTGATAAATTCAATGCGGTAAATACTTGGTTTGGAGAATATTCTGAGCGATTTTTAAAAGAAAGTCGCCTACTTCTACAACAAGCCAGTGATGTGCGTAAGTTATAATTTCTGCAAGAGCGCATTAATTGCAATTAGTCATTGCACATATGCGTTATACACTTTACTATTTTAAGGCTCACAGTGTGAGCCTTCTTTATGACAATAAAATGAGTCTAGCTATGCCAACATCAACTAAATTTTACTCTCTCTTTGCGAGCGTTTTTCTTTTATTTGCAGGATATGGTCTTTTTCTAAACTCCGCTGGGGTTGAATTAGCAGAAATGGGCGTGGGTGAGATCACCATTGGTATTCTCAATGCGGCATTTTTTGTTGGTGCGGCCTCAAGTGCGGTCGCCGCGCATCGTATTGTATCAAGTGTGGGGCATATTCGCTCGTTTAGTGTATTTGGTGCATTATTTTCCATCTCCGCCCTCGGGCATATCATGTTAGAAAATCTTTGGGTGTGGGGCATATTACGGATATTACTTGGTTTTTGTTATTACAGTTTATTGATGATTATTGAAAGCTGGTTCAGTGAAAAGACCACAGTTAGCACGCGTGGCAAAGTATTGGCAAATTATAATTTAGTCTTTTACCTTTCTTTTACCTTAGGTATTGCCTTGTTATCGTTGAAATTAAGCAGTAGTAATATTTTTATTCTTGCTGCAATGTTTGTGGTGATGTCGATGCTTCCCGTGTCGCTTACCCGTATAAAAGAGCCACAGCTACCACCACGCGACCGCATTAGTGTGCCGCGTGTATTAATGATTGCTCCTCTTGCCTTAGTTGCGAGTTTTATTGGCGGGTTATTGGTTAATGGTTTTTATACCATGGCCTCGGTATTTCTGTTGAACTTAAAATTTAGTGTGCAGCAAATATCCATTTACTTAATGGTTGCCATGGTCGGTGGCTTTGTTACTCAGATACCGATCGCTAGTCTTTCTGACCGTTATGGCCGCCGCAACGCCATTTTGGTTTGCTCATTATTGGCCACGATAAGTGCAGCACTCGGCATTGTTGCGATTTTTTATAGTTCAGATAACCTGTGGCTACAATATGGTGTTGCGTTTTTGCTTGGTGCCAGCTTATTTACGTTGTATGCGCTCAGCATCGCGCGCGCCAATGACGTCATTCCAAAAGAAATGAGCACTGTTGAAGTCAGCCGCAGTTTATTGTTTGCGTATGGCACAGGTGCATTGATTGCCCCACCATTACTCGGGGTGGTGATGTCACAATTTGTGGACTTTGGTTTTTATAGCTTTTATGCGATTTGCTCGCTGATTCTCGTACTCTACACTCTGAGCCAAAAATCAGTGCCTGAAGAAGAGCTTAGTGAATACGTCGTAATGCCAGCGGCAACAACAGCTATTGCGACCGAGCTTGACCCTCGTAATAATAAGAAACATGCTCAGCCGTTTGATGAAGATATTATTCAACAATACCAAGAGTGCTTGGAACAGGTAGAAGCTGAAGCCAGAGCCGAAGCTGAAGCAAAAGCAAAAGCAAAAGTTGAGTCTGAAACAAAAGAAAAGAAAAACCTAGGTCAAGAACAAGAGAAGATTGAAGAGTCTGTTGAAGGTTGTATTAGTAAGGAATCAACTGGATCGGATACTAATATTCAATGATAGGATATTCAACACAGATGATACAATCAGATAAACCTATTTCGGTGGTTGAGCACACTATTGAGGGGTGGCAGGCGTGGTTGTTGGCGATGTTGCCAAATGTGCTTGCTGCCACGATTGTACTGGTGCTGTTTTATTTTCTTGCGCGTGTTTTACGCAAGGCCAGTCTGAAAGCCTATGAGCGCCTTTTTCCACAAGCGCAGCGCATGGGGGCGTTGGTGTCGCTGTTGGTATTTGTGTTTATGTGTTTTTCAGGCATAATTTTGGCGCTGGACATTTTAAACCTGACAACCTTTATTA
Source organism: Spirabiliibacterium pneumoniae (assembly GCF_014884995.1). GTDB lineage: Bacteria > Pseudomonadota > Gammaproteobacteria > Enterobacterales > Pasteurellaceae > Spirabiliibacterium > Spirabiliibacterium pneumoniae. The sequence goes on along the minus strand of NZ_JABMII010000001.1, from coordinate 104,010 downwards.
CCCATCTTTTAGCTGGCGCAGGGATTGTGGGCATTATCGCAGGCTTTGCCTTTAAAGACATCGCTTCCAATGCGTTTGCGGGTGCATTGATAAAAACGCAACGCCCTTTTGATGTTGGGCACTGGGTTAAAATTGAGAATTATCTTGGTGTGGTGGAGCAAATTGGGCTGGTGTCGGTGAGCTTGAAGAGCTTGCAGGGCAAATTGGTGTATGTGCCTAATCAGCTGATTTATAACGGTGTTTTTATTAATTATTCCGCGCAAGATCGTCTAAAAGTGGTACTTTCAAGCGGCGTGTCTTATGGTGATGATCTTGAGCATGTGAAAGCGGTGGCATTGGAGGTGGTGAGAGCGCTGCCATGCACTGTCGATTCACAACAAGCTGATTTTTATTTCACCGAGATTGGCAGTTCGACTTATAATTTTGAAGTGCGGTTTTGGATTAAATTTTCGCACTATAATGATTATTTAAACGCACAAAGTGCGGTTATTATGGCGCTGAAAAAGCGCTTTGAGCAAGAAAATATTTCCATTGCGTATAATGTCACAACACTTGATTTCGGCGTAAAAGGTGGCGTGAATGTGTTTGATAAGCCATTGGTAATCAATGAGATAACAAAAGAATAAGGATTTTTGTGGCTCTTTTAAGTTTAACCCATGCCTATTTGGCATACAGTGACGCACCATTGCTTGACCATACCGATTTGCACATAGACGCGGGTGAGTGCGTGTGTTTGGTGGGGCGTAATGGCGCAGGTAAATCCACGTTGATGAAAGTCTTAGCTGGCGAAACCGCACTTGACGATGGGCAGTTGCAATGTGAAAGTGCGGTTGTGGTTTCGCGCTTGCCGCAGGATCCGCCACGCGATGTGCAAGGCAGTGTGTTTGAGTATGTGGCAGAAGGCATTGCCGATGTTGCCCAGTTATTGAAAAAGCATCATACGCTGTTGCAGCAGATGGCACAGCAGTGCAGTGATGAGTTGATGGCGCAATTAGCGGATGTGCAGGCTGAACTTGACCATGTCAACGGCTGGCAATTTGAAAATCGCATCAATGATGTGCTGCAACGCCTTGAGCTTAAACCTGATACCGCACTTTCAAGTCTTTCGGGTGGCTGGCAACGGCGGGCCGCGTTGGCGCGGGCATTGGTGAGCAATCCTGATATTTTGCTGCTTGACGAGCCAACGAACCACCTTGATATTGCCTCGATCAGCTATCTTGAACAGTTCTTGTTGGAATTTGCGGGCAGCATTGTCTTTATCTCTCACGATAGGGCATTTATCCGCAAAATGGCCACCCGCATTGTGGATCTCGATCGTGGCAAGCTGACCTCTTACCCAGGTGATTATGATCATTATTTGCAGGCAAAAGAAGACGATTTGCGCATCGAAGCGCAACAGAATGCGCTGTTTGATAAGCACCTCGCGCAAGAAGAAGTGTGGATTCGTCAAGGCATCAAGGCGCGGCGCACGCGTAATGAAGGGCGTGTGCGTGCATTGAAGGCATTGCGCCAAGCGCGCCGTGAGCGGCGTGAAGTGCTGGGCAATGTCAATATTCAGCTCGATCAAAGCGCACGCTCAGGCAAAATTGTGTTTGAGCTTGACAATGTCAGCTATTGCGTGGACGGGCGAACGTTGATTAAGGATTTCTCGGCAACCTTGATGCGTGGTGATAAAATTGCGTTGGTAGGACCGAATGGGTGCGGCAAAACGACCTTTATCAAGTTGTTGCTTGGGCAGTTGCAGCCAACGAATGGCAAAGTGCGGTCAGGCACAAAATTGGAAATTGCCTATTTTGATCAACACCGTGCAGCGCTGGATGTTGAAAAAACGGTGATGGATAACGTGGCAGATGGCAAGCAAGATGTGGAAGTCAATGGCGTTAAGCGCCATGTGTTGGGTTATCTGCAAGATTTCCTTTTCCCGCCTAAACGGGCGATGAGCCCTGTTAAAGCGCTGTCTGGCGGAGAGCGCAATCGGTTATTGCTGGCTAAACTCTTACTCAAGCCGAACAATTTGCTGATTCTCGATGAGCCAACCAATGATTTGGATGTGGAAACGTTGGAGCTGTTGGAAGATATTTTAAGTCAATATCAAGGCACATTGATTATCGTCAGCCACGATCGGCAATTTATTGATAATACGGCAACGGAGTGTTATTTCTTTGAAGGGGATGGCGTGATTGCCCCGTATGTTGGGGGATATTATGATGCCAAACAGCAGCAAGATAACGCATTCAGTCGCCAACAACGTATTGAGACAACACAAAGTGCGGTTACAACTCAAGCAAAGCCGAAGCAAAAAGCCACAGAACGCACGCGCAAATTAAGTTTCAAAGAACAACGTGAGCTTGACGAGCTGCCACAACGGCTTGAGGGGCTTGAGCACGAAATTGAGGAATTACAAAGTGCGGTTAGCGATCCGAGCTTTTTCAATCAAGATCACCAAACCACCAGTGCGGCCTTGTCATTATTGGCATCGAAAGAGCAAGAACTTGAACGCGCACTTGAGCGCTGGGAAGCATTGGAAACCATTAAAAATGGCGGATAAACTAAAAAGCTGAGTGATGATGAACTCAGCTTTTTTGTGGGTTATTTGATGTTGATGGTCACGTTGTAGTGTGAGGTTTTGCCGCGTCGTGCCATTGCACGAGGTTGTAATACTCGCACTTCATATTTGCCGCTTTTTGGCAATGTGTAGGCTTCGCCCTCCATAAAATTATCGTAGCCGTAAAGTACCGCTTCGGCGTTCTCTTTCGTGTTGACAGTCACGGTTAATTTTTGTCCTTTTTGGGCTTTGAAAAAGTAACTATTGTATTGTGAGCCTTTAATCACACCCTTGTAGGTGGCGGCATAAGCGCCTTTTTTGAAGTGCACGTTTACGCTTGTGTGGCTCGGCGCTGCATTAGCAATAGGGGTGAATGCGAACACGGAGGCGGCAGTGAATACAGCAACAGCTGTGGTTTTAAGATTGAATTTCATCCTGTTTCCTTATTGAGTGAAATGTGTTTATTAGAACGTGCTTATATCAAAAAGTTCAATCTGATTTTAAGCTGTGTGCGACTCCTGCCCGACGATCAACGAAGCGATAAATTGTAATAGTAATGCGCCGATAATGGCGTATATTGGCAGCGCCCAATCGTTGTGTAACTGATAAAGATACCCCACACCAATTGGCCCGAAAGAAGCGATTAAATAGCCAACCGTTTGTGCCATGCCAGAAAGTGCCGCGGAATGCGCCGCACTTTCTGCTTTTAGGGCGAATAACATTAAGCATAGAGTGAAACTGGCGCATCCGCCAATGCCTAAAAGTGCGGTTGCTAGCCACATCCATTGCACGCTTGCAAAACATAGCAGCAAAAAGCCCGCCAAAGTAAACAAGCACGCGCCCGTGATTAGTAGGCGAATGTTGACCTTTTCTGCCAGCGGTGCGAGTAAAAGTGCGGTTGGAAAGGCGATAAATTGGAAAATCGTGCTGTAGTTTCCAGCCTCCACAGAAGTAAAGCCACGAGCGGCGATCAGTGAAGGCAACCAGTTTGCCATAGTATAAAACATCATCGACTGTAAGCCCATGTAAATACTAATTTTCCATGCAAGCGGGCTTTTCCAAATATTGCCTTGCCAAGCAGGGGTATTGAGGTGTGGCTTTTCAGCGTGAGGCGTGCTCACTTTCTGCCGCAAGCGCCACCAAATGATGATACCAGGAATGACCACTACGCCCCACAACCCAAGAGACAGCTGCCAGCTAAAGGCATCAGCAAGTGGCACCGAGATACTTGACGCCACGGCTGAGCCAACGCTGAATGAGAGCATTTGAAGTGCGGTTAGGCGTTCGACATAGCGTGGGCGGTAGCGGCGGATCATCGATGAAAGCAGCACATTGCCCATCGCAATGCCGCCACAAAACACAAAAGTGCCGAGCAGGACCGTCCAGATATTATTGAACGCCGAGCGCAGCGCACAACCGAGGGCAATTCCAATCATGCCCATAATGATGACATTCTCCGCACCAAAGCGCTTAGCAAGGCGGGCGACAAAAGGTGAAAAAATGGCAAATGCCAAGACGGGCAACGTGCCCACCACGCCCATCATCGTAGCGCTGGTGTTAAGACTGCGTTGTACAATATCAACCACAGGCCCCATCGCAATGATCGCAGGGCGTAAATTTAACGCTAAGAAAAAGACCGCCATTGCAAAAAAGAAGGTGGAAAATTGCTGTTGGGGTTTGAGTGTTGTCATCGCTGTTCTCACATATTAAATTCAAGCGATTAACATAACAATTTATGCCACCGTGTCAATATGAAATCGTGCGCAAGTGAAAAAAGCCCCAGCCTAACGCTGGGGAAAACAGAAAAGGTAAATTGTAATTTGCAAAACAAATTACCCTTTGAGTTTACCCCGAAAGGTGTGCATTGCAAGATGCGAATGAGGATAACAGACTGATTTTTCATAATATTACACTAAAAATGAATTGATTTATTTTATTTACTATTTAAAGCATACGATATTGTGCAGTCGTGCGTTCGGGATGGGATTGATTAATAGTTTTCACTCGTAGCGAACGATGTTATTATTAGCCTTTAGCAATCAAAGCGAGAGATAAAGGAACGCTATGTTGGAGCACGATCTGACATCTGAAAAACATGAGCACGCTATTGTCGTAAGATTAGCCAACACACAATCTGAAATTGAACAAGCACAGCGATTACGTTATACGGTGTTTGCGCAGGAGATGGGGGCGAAGGTGCATAGTGTAGATGGACGAGATGTTGACCAATATGATGCGTTTTGCCAGCATTTGATTGCAGTGGATGAACGAACAGACGATGTGGTGGGGTGCTATCGTCTTTTGACTGCCCGTGGTGCGAACGCATTAGGGCAGTGGTATAGCCAAACTGAGTTTGATTTGCGTAATATTGAGCCGCTCCTTCCAGACACAGTGGAACTAGGGCGGGCATGCGTGCATAAGGATTATCGTACAGGTGCGGTGATGCTGATGTTATGGTCAGGCTTGGTGAAGTTTATGCAAGAAAATCAGTTAAAATATATGATTGGTTGCGGCAGCATGAGCATGCACAATGGTGGTGATGTTGTGGCCAGTTTGTATCGTAAATTAGCTAAAAATTACCTTTGCCCTGAAAAATGGCGCGTGTTCCCACGCAATCCAATTGATTTGAGCCAATTTGATAGCCATTTGGCTGTGTCAACTCCACCGTTAATTAAGGGTTATGTGCGCGCGGGTGCTTACATTTGCGGTGAGCCAACCTTTGACCCTGATTTCAATACGGCGGATGTATTGATTTTGATGACGATTGATCGCCTAGATGATCGCTATTTCAAACATTTAAGCCGAGCTTAAGCATGCAGCAGTTAACCGTTCTTTATCGTTTATTCAAGGTGTTTTATTACCTTGTCAGTGGGATGCTGCAAATTGTGATTTTCTTTCCTCGCAGCACACCTGCACAAAAATTAGCGCGCATTCAGCGCTGGTCGCAAAACGTACTGGCGATTTTCAACATCCGCGTGGTGGCTTACAATTTGCCTGAGCTTTGCCCTGAAAAGGGTCGTCTAATTGTGGCCAATCATGTTTCGTGGCTGGATATTTTTGCGCTGAATGCTGTCTTGCCAGGGCGATTTATTGCCAAAGAAGATGTGCGTAAATGGCCAATGATTGGCTATCTGGCGGCGCAAGCGCAAACAGTGTTTATTTCACGTCAGCGTGGCAGTAATACGACGCAAGGTAAAGTGCAAGGCGTGGCACAGGCGCTGCGTTTCGGTGAGCAAGTCACTCTTTTCCCTGAAGGAACGTCGAGCGACGGCGCGCAGGTGTTGGGGTTTAAAAGCAGTTTTTTTCAAGCGGCGATCGATGCCAATGTTAGCATCTGCCCCCTGTTAATTTTTTACCCCGATCACACGGGTACACGCTGTAACTCGACGATGGCCTATTATGGCGATATCAGTTTATTGCAATCACTTAAAGCATTGGCAAAACAGCAAAGTGCGGTAGTGGAGCTGCATTTTTTCCCTGCCCTTGAAAGCGATGATCAAACACGACGTGAGCTGGCTGATCATGCCCAACATCAGCTCGCCCAAGCGCTGGCTAAACGGCTGCGTCAAGGTCAACCGACCGCACTTTAAGGTTAGGCTTCGTCTAATAAATCAGCAAATTGTCCGCGTGTAAGCGTGGCGAGATCTGCTGGCGCCAGGGCGATATCAAGCCCACGCTTGCCACCTGAAATGTAGATGTTATCCCACTGCTTGGCACTGGCATCAATCCACGTTGGCAACGCTTTTTTTTGCGCCAGCGGGCTGATTCCTCCAACCAGATAGCCGCTCGATTTTTGCGCCATATCTAAAGGAGCAAGCTCCAGTTTTTTAACGCCAAGGGCTTTGGCGGCCTTTTTTAAGCTTAATTGATGGGAAACGGGCAGCACCATCACGCCGATGGGCTTGTTATCAGGGCCTGCCACCATCAAGGTTTTAAAGGTTTGCGCAAGGCTTACTCCGAGCTTTTGCGCAGCCTCCTCACCGAAATGCGTGTTGTTAGGGTCATGCTCATAGGGGTGGAGCGTGAACATGATGGCGTGTTTTTTCAAAAGTTGAATAGCCGGTGTCATAAATCCTTCACAAAATTTTTAAGACTTAGTGTATAGAATTGCGTAAAATAGCGGGCTATGTCAATAAAAATGTCAACGTGCGGTTGCACAGGAGAGAATATGCAGGAAATGATGACAGCGGTGATCGCCGCAGAATTTGCGCTGGCAGAAAAACTCATCGATGCCCTTGAAGAGAGTGCATTGCCACTTGAGCATGTCGATGCGGTAGAAATTGTGCCTTTTGGTGATGAGCAAGGGCTGCGTTTTCATAACCGTGCGGTGGCGCAAAAAACGATGGATGAAATTGATTGGAGCGAGGTGCATTATCTCTTTTTTGCAGGAGATATTAGCCATGCGCAGGCTGTTCAAGCAGCAGCGCAAAGCGGTTGTGTGGTGATTGATTTGCTGGGTGTGTTTGCGAGTTTGCATGATGTGCCGCTGGTGGTGCCTAGCGTGAATGATGAACAGTTAAGCCAACTGCGTAACCATAATATAGTTTGCTTGCCTGATGCGCAAATTAGTCAGCTGGCGATTGCTGTGGCGCCACTGATGGAAAGTGCGATCACGCGCGTGTTTATCTCCAGCTTGTTGCCCGCCTCCTATATGGGGGAAGAGCAGGTGCGCACCTTAGCAGGGCAAACGGCGAAGTTGCTCAACGGTATTCCGCTTGATGATGACGAGAAGCGTTTGGCGTTTGATGTTGCACCGTTTAGCGCACCGCACTTTAGCCCTGCGCGCTTGGTGCAGCAATTTCAAAAAGTGCTGCCAGGTGAGCTTGATCTGGTGATTCACCCCGTGCAAAGTGCGGTTTTCTATGGCTTGGCGCAGCAGATCAGCGTGCTCAGTGATTATCCACTGGCATTAGATGCGTTGATTGCTCAGTGGCGAGCGAATACGCTGGTGAATGTGTCTGAAAAATCCCTAGTCACCCCCGTGAGCACGGGCGAGCTGGCCGCGCAGTTACATATCAGTGATATTCATGAACACGATAACGGCGTGACGTTCTTCACTGCCTGTGATGAACAACGCTTTTCCATTGCCAGATTAGGCGTGGAGCTGGCGACGTTGTGTTACCACAGCGGGTATTAAACGCCTTGAAAAAAGAAACCGCACTTTTAAAGTGCGGTTTTATCATTAACGGTAAGGTTGATCTAATGGGACTTCAGGGTCTGGTTGGTGCGTGATGCGGTTACGCAGGTCACGGCGGATGATTTCAATCGTCCAGAACCAGAAAATATGTCCGACCAATTCAGAGATGTGCTCATACCACGGCCAGTCTAACACTGGCGGAGTAAGACCCATCAGTGGGAAAGTAATGTAATGTACACAGATGTCAGCGATAAGTCCTGCACCAATCCCTTGCCAGAATTTGATTTTCGGGAAGACTTCAGCGACCAAGCAATAACCAACCGCGAAGACCAGTGAGAAGGTGATGTGTGTGACACCAATCCAGTTGAAGGCTTGATCTGCAAATGTGAATGCCGCGCCTGTTGGGTCAATGCCCAAGTAATCACGCAAAAATACGTGTGGCGGGTTCAAAAATGCGCGTGAACATACCTCTAAGGCTTGTGATGGATCTTGACAGGCAGCAGTGAACAGATCCAAAGGGCTGCGTGGCGGAAACGGGTGTTCAGCACCCCATTTTACGAAAGCAGAGATAAGCCCTGCAATGATGCCGACTAAAATGGCGACGCCATAACGACGGCGGTTCGGGTTAGTTTGTTGAAAAATAGACATAAAAAATCCCAAAATAAGCAATTAAAAATAATTATTTTATTGCCTAAATAAATTAGGCAGCCTATTTTGGGGGGATTTGACAATAAAAGCAAATAATTTATATCAACTAATGACTTACTTTTTACCATCATCACATTTGTTGGCACTATTGCACTTACCATAAAGGTATAAGCTGTGATTTTCCAACTCAATGCCAAATTTTTCGCTGATTTCACGTTGGCGTTTTTCGATCAAATCATCTGTGAATTCGATCACTTTTCCGCAATCGGTGCAAATGATGTGATCATGGTGGCTCACAGGCGCAAGCTCAAACACCGATTTGTTACCTTCAAAATTGTGGCGAGTTAAAATATTGGCCTCATCGAATTGATTCAATACACGATAAACCGTGGCCAGTCCAATTTCTTCCCCCTCTTCAAGCAACATTTTATAGATATCTTCTGCTGAGAAGTGCTGCATTTCTGTGTTGGTAGTCGATTGCATTAACGCCAAAATTTTCAACCTAGGTTCAGTGACTTTTAGTCCTGCTTTTTTGAGTAATTGAATATTTTGTTCAGACATATATCCTCTCTATAAAGGCTTTTGCCTTATTGCGACCACATATTTCCCTCGTATTTTATGTGGAATAACTTTTAATTGCAAATGATAATCGTTAGATGAGTTCACCTAAATACATTTCATCGAAAATCTGCTTGCACCATTTTTCCACCCGTTGTTCGGTCAGCTCTGGTTGACGGTCTTCGTCAATGCAAAGCCCAACAAAGGTTTCAGCATCAATCAAGGCTTGTGAAACCTCAAAGTGATATCCTTCAGTTGGCCAGTGGCCGACAATGGTTGCGCCATGAGGCTCGATGATATTGCGCACGGTGCCCATGGCATCGCAGAAGTATTCTGCGTAATCTTCTTGGTCACCGCAGCCGAAAATACCGACGATTTTATCTGTAAAATCAATTTCTTCCAGCGTAGGGAAAAAGTCGTCCCAGTCTGCTTGTGCTTCGCCGTAATACCAAGTTGGAATGCCGATCAAAATAAAATCATAGGCTTCAATATCTTCTTTGGTGCTTTTTGCGATGTCGCGAATATCAACGAGGTTGTCACCCAATTGTTTTTGAATCATTTTAGCAACGCTTTCAGTATTGCCTGTATCGCTGCCATAGAATAAACCGACTACTGCCATGTTGATTACCCTAATCTTGTTTTTTGTTATAAATCATACGTTATTTCATTCAAGTGAGAATGATAAGCCGTTGGCCAGATTTGCGAACTATACCATACTTTTCAAAAAAGTTAAATTAGGCTAAGAACGCGCGTATCGCCTCAATAACCGCACTTGGCTTTTCCGCGTGCAGCCAGTGGGCGGTGTCGTCGATTGTTACGATTTTTGCCGCACTAAATTGCGCGTGGATAGCCGCCAGATAGTGGTCCGCCACATACTGCGATCGCCCGCCGCGAATAAATAGTGTTGGCACACTGATATGCAATGGCTGCCAGCTCATAATGTTGTCGTAATTTTGATAAAGTGCGGTCAAATTAAACAAAAAACGATCAGGTGAACTAGCATCAAAGGATTTCAGCATAAATTGTTGTACACCTTCGGCCTGAATATGTTGCTGCAAAATAGGCTTGGCCTCTTGGCGTGTTGCAGGCATCGCTTTTTGTACGGCAAACAAAGCATTGAACACATCATCGTGCCCATTGTGGCCATAAGCAACAGGCGCAATATCTAGCACGATTAATTGCTTAACTCGTGAGCCAAGGCGCTCAGCCGCCGCCATAGCGGTTTTCCCACCCATTGAGTGCCCGACTAATATCACGTCACGCACGCTAAGCTGGTCAAGCAGCGTAATCACATCCTGCGCCATGTCAGCGTAGTTCATCTCGTGACTATGAAATGAATGCCCATGATTACGCAGGTCGATTTTCAGCACAGGGTAGTCTTGCGCGAATGCACGCGCAATGACACCAAGGTTATTAAGATCGCCAAATAAGCCGTGCAGAAGCACCATGGTGGGCGCGCTGCTGATTGTTTTTTCGGCATTTTGCCATTGATAATGGAGAAATTGTGTATTTTGTGACATTTGTGTTTGTTAAATCGTAGTTAAACGGACTTTAAATGAGTATAATGGGGCAAAATAATATTCAAATCAAGCAATCACTGCCATAAGCAAAACTGTGCTTAGCGCAAGAGGAGAGAAGCATGAAAATTATCGAAGTCGACGAAGAAATTTATCAATACCTCGTGTCTAACACCCAATCCATTGGGGAGAGCGCGTCGGATATTTTACGTCGCTTGTTAAATTTATCGGCTGACCATTCCCCTGCGGTGGCAGCACCCGAGCCAGCCAATGTTGAGCGCGCGCCAACACCGGTTGTCAGTATCCCTATGCCAGCAAAGCCAGCGGTTAGCAACGTGCAGCCTGAGGTGACCGTAAGCAAAAAAACACAATCGCAAGAGTCCATCATGCACGTGGTTAACCGCGTGCGCAAGGTGATCGACTCAGAAGCCTTTCAGCAAGAGAGCAAGGGGGTGGTGAAATTTTTAATGATTTTGACCGCACTTTATCGAGCTAATCCTGAGACGTTCGCGCAAGCCACTGAATCTTTAGCGGGGCGAACACGGGTGTATTTTGCGCGGGATGAAGCCACCTTGTTGCAAGCCGGCACACACACCAAGCCAAAGCAAATCCCGGAAACACCCTACTGGGTGATCACTAACACCAATAGTCAGCGGAAAATGTTGATGCTGGAAGGGGCGATGACGTCTATGCACTTGCCGACTGATTTGATCGACGATGTCAGATCGTATTTCACTGCATGATGCACTAGCGTGGCAAGCGCATTTAGCGCAGCTGCGTACAAGTGAGCGCATCGCCTGTGAGCGGGGTGAAAAAGCAAGTGCAATCGATGACTTGCTTTTTTCATCTCGTACATTGCGTTGGTGCGATGTTATGCGCACATTCGATGCCCTTTGTGCTCAGTTGCGAACAGCCCATGTGGGCGAGCATGCAGGGGTGGCGCTGATTGGGCACAACAGCTTAATACAATTATTGCTCTATTTTGCCGCTTTAGCGGTAGGCGCGCGCGTAATGGTGCTCAATCCGCATTTTCCCGCTGAAAAATTAAAGCGCATTTGCGATGACAATCAGCTGTTGTTTTATTGGGCGGAAAAGCCAATCACGTTGCCACTGACGCCTTTGGCGCTGACGGGAGCATTAGCACAAAGTGCGGTCAACCCTTGGCATGGGCTAAGCATGACGCTATCCTCTGGGTCCACTGGGCAACCTAAAGCCATCGTACACAATGTACAGGCGCATTTAGCCAATGCTTGTGGTGTATGTGAAGCACTGAAGTTTAGCGCGAAAGACACATGGCTTTACACCTTGCCATTATTTCATGTTTCTGGTCAAGGCATTGCTTGGCGTTGGATTAGCCAAGGCGCCTGCTTGCGTCTGCCGAGTGATGATCTGCTTGCCGACATTACCCGTTGTAGCCACTGCTCGCTTGTACCCACCCAACTGTGGCGCTATCTGAAGCAGAAAAAAACGATGCAAAGTGCGGTCAGAGCAGGGCAGAAAGTGTTGCTCGGCGGTGCGTATCTTGACCCACAATTGTGCACACAGGCGCAATTGCAAGGGCTTGAGGTTTATCGCGGTTATGGCTTAACGGAGATGGCCTCCACCGTTTATATTGAACGCAGCGGACAACCGCACTTTGCACTATTACGAGGGCGTGAGCTGCGGGTGGAGCAAGGTGAAATTTGGGTACGCGGTGCGGGGCTGGCGTTGGGGCGTTGGCAACAAGGAAAAATAGTGCCGATTGTCAACGCGCAAGGCTGGTTTGCCACGCGAGATTGCGGCACTTTTGACGGCGAGCGATTGAACATCACAGGACGAATGGATAATATGTTCATTTGCGGTGGTGAAAATGTGCAGCCAGAGGAGATTGAGCAAGTGCTCTATCAAACGGGGCTGGTTAGTCAGGCTTATGTGGTCGGGCAGGTGGATGCCGAGTTCGGGCACAAAGTAGTGGCGTTTGTGGCATTTACGCAGGGTGATTTTGCCACACAAAGTGCGGTGCTGGCTGAGCGTATTGCCACGCAAATTGAACGTTTTAAGCAGCCCGTTGCGTACTATCCGCTGCCTGTCATGGCGCCAGGCGCGATTAAAATTTCACGTGTAGCGCTGCGTGAGCGCGTGAATATGATTAAATAATCGTGAATATGATTAAATAATAAGGAAGGTTATGTTGAAGGTTGGCTTACGGTTGTTTTCATTCATTGTGCTCTTGTTATTTGGCACCCACGCATTGGGGCAAGATACGCTGCCGAAAAAAGCCGATGTGCAAGCACAAATTGAGACGGTGGAAAAAAGCGACAAAAAAGAGCCAGATACAGAGCTGTTGTTGAATAATTTGCGAGATACTCTCTCATTATTGACGCAAGTCGATCAGCAACAAAGTGCTATCGATGCGCTGCGAAACACGGTGAATCAAGCCGATAGCCTGATTCAAAAAAGCCAAAGTAGCCTTAATCAAATTAATGATCAGCCCAAAGCAGATGAAGTGGCGCAACAGTGGTCAGACAAAACACTAGATGAACTCACTGCCATGCAGACCAGTAATGAAGCGAAACTTCAACAAATTCAAACGCAGTTAACCAATTTAAACACGCAGCTGGTAGCGCAACGCAGTGCACCTGAACGGATTCAAATGTCACTGAGCGAAAACCTTGAGCGTACTACACAGCTTAACAAGTTGATGTTCAGCGCACAGGTTAGTCCATCGTTGCGTGATAAATATAAAGCGGAGTTGGAGTTGATTGAACTGCGCAATCAATACAATCAGCTCAGTCTTAATGGCGGCTCACGCTTAACGTCATTATACGAATCGCAAATCGCAGAAAAAACCGCTGAGCAGCAGTATATTCAAGCCATTCAAGGGCGCTTGGTGCAAAAAATCAGTGAAATGCGTTTGGCATTATCGCAGCAGCAGGTTGCCCAGCTAGAGCAAAGCAGTGGCAATAATTTAGCTAATCCGCTGATCAAATCCGAGCTGGCATTGAATTCAAAACTCAGTCAAGATTTACTTGAGCAAACCAATACCAACAATCAATTGGTACAAGATGGCTTGCGCATTCGCAATGCGTTGGATAATCTCATTCAAACTCAACGTAACCTAGAAGAGCAAATTAGTGCTTTGCAGGGTACATTACTACTTTCTCGTGTGATTAATAAGCAGCGCCATTCACTGCCCAGTGATAGTTTGATCAGCGACTTGCCTAATCGCATCACACAATTGCGTGTTATGCTGTTTAACGTAAATGAAAAGCGTGATGAGGTATTTAATCCTGCCAATTATATTGAAAACTTAGAAATAGAGCACAATACCCAATTTAGTGCATTGGAGAAAAGACAGCTGACCACGATTTTACAAGATCGCCGTAAGCTGTTAACCGACATCATCACTCAACTAAATGAGCAGCTTAATCACGCAATTAATATTGAGCTTAATCAACAACAGGTAGTGAGCATTAGTAATGAGCTGCAAAGCAAACTCGAGCAGCAAAGTTTTTGGGTGCGCAGCAACATTCCTGTGGATTGGACATGGTTTAAAAACTTGCCGAAAATGGCCAGTGCGCAAATTAAGCAAATTGTCGGCTTGATGGGCTTTAGCCACTGGCGTGAACATATTACATCGGTGGCGTTGCTGTTGGTGGTGTTATTGGTGCCGATGTTTTTGATCAGCTGGCGCAAAGAGTGGATCAAAAAACGTATTACGTTTCATAACTCACAAGTGAACACACTTAATGGTGATAGCCTATGGCGCACTATTATGGTGTTGATTTATACCGTATTGTTAGCATTGCCAAGCACATTATTGTTTTTGGTTAGCCTCACGGTGATTTTATTTTTTATGTTTAAAACGCCGCTCGATTATTTGCCTTGGGCATTTCGGATGGCGGCGTTTTGGCTCTTTTTTGCTTTTATGCTGGCATTGCTGCGCCCAAATGGTATCAGCTATCGCCACTTCAATTTTTCGCAAACGACTAATGAACTGTTCCGCAGCACGTTAAAACGATCTATTCCGATTTTGGTGGTATTGCTTAACGCGTCTATTTTTACTGGCCTTGAAGATACTGGCGTTACGAATGATTATCTTGGTGAGACGATGATTGTGGTAGCGTTGTTGACCTTTTTATTTCAGATTCGCCCAGCATTTAGCAATGCCGTTAAGCACATGCAAACGGATCATAAAAATAGTGGCGAGCAGATCAACTACACCACAGTTCTGCGCATTTTTAGTGTGTTGTTGGTACTTATCCCGATCATATTGATTGTATTGATTGGATTAGGTTATTACTACACCGCACTTATTTTGATCAAATATATTACATACACCTATGTAGTGACCATTTTGTGGTTTTATCTGCGTGAGATTATCCATCGTGCCATTCGTGTGTCAGCGCGCAAGCTAGCTTATCGTCGTTTGAAAGAAAAACGTGAGCGTGAGCGGGAACAACAAGAGCAAGAAACACGCGGCGAGGAGTTTATGGTGGATGCGCAAGAAGAGCAAATCGCTATTGCCACCGTTAATCAACAAATTAGTCAAGTCAGCGACATTGTGATGTGGATTTTACTGGTCGGCTTGCTCTACTGGGTGTGGTCAGATTTGCTGAGCGTGGCATATTACCTTGACGGCATCACACTATGGCAGCAAACTAGCACGGGTGAAAATGGCAAAACGGAACTGGAATCCGTCACGCTGCTCAATTTGCTCAGTTCGTTCTTGATTTTATGGGGAACTTATTTGGTAGTGCGAAACTTAAGTGGGGTGCTGGAAATTTTGGTGTTCTCGCGCATTCGCCTCTCGCAAGGCGCGCCTTATGCCATCACGACCATTTTAAGTTATTTAATCATTGCCGTGGGGGCGGGCAGTGCATTTTCCAGCCTAGGCATGTCGTGGAGCAAATTACAATGGCTATTTGCCGCACTGTCGGTGGGGCTGGGATTCGGTTTGCAAGAAATCTTTGCCAATTTTGTCTCAGGCCTCATTATTTTATTTGAGCGCCCTGTACGCATTGGGGATATTATCACCATTGACTCTTTTAGCGGTACAGTATCGAAAATCCGCATTCGCGCCACCACCATTGTAGATTTTGATGGCAAAGAGGTGATTGTACCAAACAAAACCTTTGTGACAGAGCGTTTGACCAACTGGTCGCTGTCGAACACGGTTACGCGCATTGTGCTGGAGGTGGGTGTGGCGTATGGATCCGATTTAGAGCTCACTCGGGATCTGCTTTTGCAAGCCGCTGATGAAGCGCCACACGCGCTAAAAGAGCCTGTCCCGTCAGTTTATTTTCTCACCTTTGGTGCCAGCACGTTGGATCACGAGTTACGGGTGTATGTCAGCCAAACAGAATATCGCAACCCAACGATTGACTTTTTAAATCGTCGTATCGATGAACTGTTCAAACAGCATAATATTGAAATTGCATTCAACCAATTGGATGTGTATATCAAAAACCTTGCTGATGGCCAGCAACTTAAGCTCGACCAACAAGCGTTAGCCAATGAATCGGGGACTAAAAATTCTCAGCCCGTTGAGTTAAAAAGTGCGGTCAATAAGGCAAAAAATACACGCAAGCCACCATTGATTAAAGAATATGAAGAACACCATCGCGACCATGATCTTGATTTGGACTTTGATGGCGATGATGAACATTAGACAAGGATAACATATGGCAGGAAATAGTATCGGACAGCTTTTTCGCGTAACGACTTTTGGGGAATCCCACGGGGTGGCGTTAGGTTGTATTGTTGATGGTGTGCCGCCAGGGCTGGAGCTGTGCGAGGCGGATATGCAACATGACCTTAATCGTCGCAAACCTGGCACGTCACGTTATACAACCCCGCGGCGTGAAGATGACGAAGTGCAAATTCTCTCTGGCGTATTTGAAGGCAAAACAACGGGCACTAGCATCGGGCTTGTGATCAAAAATGCTGATCAACGCTCTAAAGACTACGGCGATATTAAAGACAAATTCCGTCCAGGGCATGCGGATTACACTTATCAACAAAAATATGGCTTGCGTGATTATCGTGGTGGTGGGCGTTCCTCTGCGCGAGAAACTGCTATGCGCGTGGCAGCAGGGGCGATCGCGAAAAAATACCTTAAAGTGCATTTTGGCGTACAAATCAACGCATTTTTGAGCCAAATGGGCGATGTGAAAATAAACGAGCAACCCCTTGATGCGATCGATTGGGATGCGGTCAACAGCAACCCCTTTTTCTGCCCTGACCAAAGTGCGGTCGAGCAATTTGATCAGCTGATTCGAGCATTGAAAAAAGAAGGTAACTCCATTGGGGCTAAGCTCACCGTGGTGGCGCAAAATGTGCCTGTGGGCTTAGGTGAGCCTGTCTTCGACCGTCTCGATGCCGATCTTGCCCACGCGTTGATGAGCATTAATGCGGTGAAAGGCGTAGAAATTGGTGACGGCTTTGCAGTGGTGAGCCAAAAAGGCACAGCGCACCGTGATGAAATGACCCCTGAAGGTTTTTGCTCCAACCACGCTGGCGGCATTTTAGGGGGAATCAGTACAGGGCAGCCGATTATCGCGCACATTGCACTCAAACCCACCTCAAGTATCACGGTGCCAGGGCGCAGTGTGGATGTGAACAACCAAGCAGTGGAAGTAGTCACTCGTGGCCGCCACGACCCGTGTGTGGGCATTCGTGCGGTGCCGATTGCTGAGGCGATGATGGCGATAGTCTTACTCGACCACCTATTACGCCAGCGTGCACAGTGTGGCTTAAAGGAGCTGGTATAATGAAACGGTTAATCATGCTTGCAACCTTCGCGCTGACCGCACTTTTAACGATGCAAAGTGCGGTGGCGGAAACCGAGTGGCAAAAAATTAAGCGCCCTATTCCAGGTGAGGCGTTGCCCGTTGGGGGCTACAGTAATGGCTGTATTATTGGCGCGCAGCCGTTGGCGTGGCGCGGTGAGGGCTATCAAGTTATCCGTATGCAGAAAAATCGCTACTACGGGCACCCGATGATGATCCGTTATTTGCAAGATCTGGGCAAGCGCGTGAAACAAGCGGGCTTGCCAACCATGCTGGTGGGCGACATCGCTATGCCAGGCGGCGGGCGTTTTTTAACGGGCCACGCCAGTCACCAAATCGGGCTAGATGCCGATATTTGGCTGCGCTTTGGCCCGTTGAGTGATAAAGAAGCAAGAACGCCAGTGGCCACGTTAATGGTTGATCGTGCGCGCAAAGTGGTGGATGAGCAAGTGTGGACAAACGGGCAAACCACCATGTTGAAACTGGCTAGTCAAGACCCGCGAGTGGCGCGCATTTTTGTCAACCCAGCCATCAAGGTGAAACTGTGTCAAAGCGTGCGCGGCGATCGCAACTGGCTGCGCAAAATTCGCCCGTGGTTTGGGCATGATGCGCATTTTCATGTACGCTTGCATTGCCCAAGTGATGCCAAATATTGCCAAGAGCAAGCGCCTATCCCCGCTGGCGAAGGCTGTGGTGCGGAGCTTTATTCTTGGTTTGAACCGCCGAAGCCGAGCGTGAGTAAGCCGAAAAAAAGCGTGCCTGCGCTGCCTGCATTATGCCAGCAAGTGCTTGATGCTCCTGATAAATACAAATGGCTACAAGATTAACCGCACTTTAATGATGAGGAGAACCTATGGATCTAGGCTTTGACGTGATCGCGCTGTTGTTTGTCTTGGCGTGCATTTCGGGCTTTATTGATGCCATTGCGGGCGGAGGCGGGCTTATCACTATCCCTGCGCTGTTGGCAACGGGAATGTCACCTGCCATGGCGCTGGGCACCAACAAGTTACAAGCCTGTGGCGGCTCATTTTCGGCGAGTTGGTATTTTATCCGCCAAAAAGCGGTAGATGTTCGCTCGGTGTGGTTTTTGATTGTGTGCACCTTTATTGGTGCGGCACTGGGTACGTTGTTGGTGCAGCAAATTGATGCCAGTTTTTTGAAAAAAATTCTGCCATTTTTGATTCTCGCCATCGGGCTGTATTTCTTGCTGTCCCCCAATCTTGGCGTTGTGGATAAACAACGCCGTGTAAGTTTGATCGTGTTTGCGCTCACCGCAGGCTTTGGGGTTGGGTTTTACGACGGCTTTTTCGGCCCAGGCACGGGGTCGTTTTACAGTCTTGCGTTTGTCGCTCTACTAGGCTATAACCTCGCCAAAGCCACCGCACACGCGAAAGTGCTCAATTTTACCTCCAATGTCGCCTCGTTGCTATTTTTTATCCTTGGCGGGCATGTAGTGTGGGAAATTGGTTTTTTGATGATGCTGGGGCAATTTTTAGGTGCGCGGATGGGCGCAAAAATGGTATTAACCAAAGGGCAAAAACTGATCCGCCCAATGGTGGTACTGATGTCGTTGATTATGACAGTGAAACTGGCAATGGATAATGGGTGGTTTTAATGAGCGATGAAAATATCCGCCTGACCTCGCGTGTGGGCTATGATCCTGCATGGTCGTGGCAATTTTTGCACCCCAAATATTGGGGCGTGTGGCTTGGCATGGGAGTGATCGCACTGTTGGCATTTTTGCCTTATCGCTGGCGTGACGCTCTTGCTGCTAAGCTCGCTCGCATGGTGGCACGCAAGGCGAAAAAGCAATATCATCGCGCGAAGGTTAACCTTGATTATTGCTTTCCCCAGTGGAGCGACGAGCAAAAAAGTGCGGTCATCGAACAGATGTTTGTGACTGTCAGTCAAGTGATGCTGGGCATTGGCGAGATTGCACTGCGCTCGCGTGAGCAGCTGAAAGCGCGCACCCGTTTTGAAGGGCTTGAGCACATTATTGAGGCGCGCAAAGCAGGGCAGAACATCATTTTATTGGTGCCCCATACGTGGTCGATTGATGCCTCAGGCATTATTTTGCACACTCAAGGCATGCCGATGACGGCGATGTATAATCCGCATCGCAATCCACTGGTGGATTATTTGTGGAACAAAACTCGTGAGCGCTTTGGCGGCAAAATGCAAGCGCGGCAAAATGGCATTAAGCCGTTTTTAAACCGCGTACGTGCTGGTGAAATGGGGTACTATTTGCCAGATGAAGACTACGGCGAGGAGCTGAGTGTCTATGCTGACTTTTTCGCCACTTACAAAGCCACGTTACCAGGGCTGAATAAAATGGCGAAAATCGCCCGCGCGGTGGTGATTCCGATGTTTGCTTGTTACAGTGCGCAAGAGGGTAAATACATTCTAAAAATTAAACCGTCTATGTCATTAAGCGATGATGACGTGCAGATGGCGCGTAATATGAACTCGGTGATTGAAGATTATGTGCGTGAGTCACCTGAGCAATATGTATGGATTTTACGGCTGTTAAAAACGCGCAAAGATGGCGAAGATATCTACAAAATGCCCGCACAATAACTTGCACAAAATGGGCGTTTTGCTATGCTAGGTTTTTAATTTGATTTCGACTTTTTAAGGGTTTAATAATGACTGCAAAGTGTGAATTGATTCGCTCCGCGATTAAAGCAATTCCTGACTATCCAAAAAAAGGCATTATTTTTAGAGATATTACCAGTTTGCTTGAAAATCCACTGGCATTTCAAGCGGCTATCGACATGTTGGTGGCACATTACAGCAACAAAGGCATCACCAAAGTGGTAGGCACCGAGTCGCGTGGCTTTATTTTTGGCGCACCCGTAGCGCTGGCGCTTGGCGTGCCGTTTGTCTTGGTGCGTAAGCCTGGCAAACTGCCGCGTGAAACGCTCTCGCAAAGTTATGAATTAGAATACGGACAAGATACGTTAGAAATCCACGTTGATGCCATTACGGAAGGCGATAATGTGTTGATCATCGACGATTTGCTCGCAACAGGCGGCACGGTGGAGGCAACAGCAAAATTGATCCGTCGCTTAGGCGGTAAAGCCGAGCATGCAGGCTTTATTATTCGCTTGATTGATCTTGGCGGCAAAGAGCGGTTGGCGAAAGAAAACATTGCGTGTTTTGACGTGGTTGAGTTTAGTGAAGATCAATATTAAGGGATAACATGAGCTATCAGGTCTTGGCAAGAAAATGGCGGCCGCAAACCTTTTCGCAAGTGGTCGGCCAGCAGCATGTGCTCAGCGCATTGCAAAATGGGCTAAACACGGGTCGACTGCATCATGCCTACCTGTTTTCAGGCACGCGCGGGGTGGGTAAAACGTCCATTGCGCGGCTGTTTGCCAAAGGATTGAACTGCGAAACGGGCATTACCGCCACGCCGTGTGGCAAATGTGCTAATTGCAAAGCCATTGAAGAAGGGCGTTTTATTGATTTATTAGAAATCGACGCCGCTTCCCGCACTAAAGTGGAAGACACCCGTGATTTGCTGGACAATGTGCAATATAAACCCGTGCAAGGGCGCTTTAAAATCTACTTGATTGATGAAGTGCATATGCTATCGCGTCACAGTTTCAATGCGCTGCTCAAAACGCTAGAAGAGCCGCCTGAATACGTCAAATTCTTGCTTGCCACCACCGATCCGCAAAAACTGCCGATCACGATTTTATCCCGTTGCATTCAGTTTCATCTCAAAGCACTGGACACCGAACAAATCAGCGAACACTTGGGCGCAATTTTAAATCAAGAAAAGCTCGCTTTTGACCTGACCGCACTTGAGCAACTCGCTAAAGCCGCCAAGGGTAGCATTCGTGATGCGTTGAGCTTGACCGATCAAGCGATTGCGATGGGTAATGGTGAAGTGCGGTTAGCCACTGTGCAGCAAATGCTTGGCACGCTGGATGATGACCAAGCGTTGGATATTATTCAAGCGCTGCAACTGGCCGATGGCAATACCTTAATGCAGGCGATTTCGGCGGTGGCGCAGAAAGGAATTGGCTGGGATCAACTTCTCCAGCAGCTGGCCAGCCAGCTGCATTTGATTGCCATGCGCCAGTTGTTAAAAGGTGAGCAAACCGATGACCGCATTGGCTTTTTGGCGCAGCATTTGCCCCCTGAAGATGTGCAGTTTTATTATCAGTTGATCTTAACGGGGCGCAAGGAGCTGCCGTTTGCGCCCGAGCCACGCAGTGGCGTTGAAATGACATTGTTGCGTGCATTGGCTTTCCATCCGAGTAATTGGCAGGTTGCGCCTGCAAGCAAGCCAACAGCCGCGCCAGATACCGCAAGCAAAATTGACGCCATGCGTGAGCAGCTGAAAACGCAAAGTGCGGTGACGAAGCCGCAAGTGGTTAAACCGACTGTGGAGCACTATGATGCGGTGCAAAGTGCGGTCAGCGAAGCCGTTAAAGAAACGCCGACCGATGAGCTCAATGCTGAGACGAGTGACACACTTTCGCCCGCCTTGCGCGCAGCAGCTGCGTTAAAAAAACTCAATCAAGAAGAAAAAAAAAAGCCCGTAGCAATCACTGAGCCAGCGCCTGCGAGCAAAGTGCAAGCGCAAACCTGCGGCAAGGTTGATTTGCTTGAGCGCTTAAACCACCTAGCACAACACACGCTCGCGCCTGAAGAGCCTGATCAAGAGGTGCCCACACCAGATATCCAACCCGAAAGTAATGACGATGAAATTGGTGAAGATTATCACTGGCAGTGGCTCAACCCTGAGCTTGAAAGCCATGATGACAACCGCTTGCGCCCATCGGAAATAAAACAAGCCATTTTGCAAGACTATACGCCTGACGTGGTGGCAAAAGTGCTGCAGCTTAGTGCCGAGCGTGATAAATGGGCGGCGGATGTGGAGGCGTTGGGTATGACGGGCTTGAGCAAGCAGCTGGCACTCAACGCCTTGTTGTTGAGCCACAATGCAACGGAAATTGTCCTTGGGCTGCGCTCGCAATTTAGTCATTTGCAGCGGGATAATTACCTCGAGGCATTACAAAGCAAATTACAACAGTATTTTTCTCAACCGCACTTGCAGTTACGCGTTGAAATTTGTGATGATAGCGATGAGCTAACTCCCATCGAATTGCGCCGTGAAGTGTATCAAGAACTAAGCCAATCCGCGAAAGCCGCCCTTGAGCAAGACGACAAGCTCGCGCTCCTCAAGGAGGCGTTTGATGCGACACTGGAGCTTGATAGCATACGGCCAGTCGGTTAGCCTTTGCCAGCGTCAACCTTTTAGGCTAAAATGCAGCTTTTACACGAAAAGAGAGAGAAAAAACAATGTTTGGAAAAGGTGGACTTGGAAATTTAATGAAGCAAGCGCAGCAAATGCAAGAGCGCATGCAAAAAATGCAAGAAGAAGTCGCCCAGCTGGAAGTGACAGGTGAATCAGGCGCGGGGTTGGTGAAAATCACCATCAACGGTGCGCATAATTGCCGTCGTGTTGAAATCGATCCGTCTTTGATGGAAGACGACAAAGAAATGCTGGAAGACTTGATCGCCGCTGCTTACAACGATGCGGTGCGCCGTGCCGAAGAGTTGCAAAAAGAAAAAATGGCGTCTATCACCAACGGCATGCAACTGCCACCTGGCTTTAAAATGCCATTCTAATTGCCGACCGCACTTTTATGAAAGTGCGGTTTTAGACAGCCTATGCAAATCAGCCCATTATTAGAGCAATTAATTGATGCCTTGCGTTGCCTGCCAGGTGTGGGCCCAAAATCGGCCCAGCGTATGGCTTACCATTTGCTGCAACGCAACCGCAGTGGTGGCATGAACCTTGCCCAAATGCTTGAGCGCGCCATGAGCCAAATTGGGCATTGCAACCAATGCCGTACATTCACGGAAGAAGAGGTCTGCGCCCTGTGCCGCAATCCGCGTCGGCAAAAAAGTCAGCAGTTGTGCGTGGTTGAAATGCCTTCTGATATTCAAGCTATTGAGTTAACAGGACAGTATTCTGGTCGCTATTTTGTGTTGATGGGGCATCTTTCTCCCCTCGATGGCATCGGCCCGAAAGAAATCGGGCTGGATTTGCTTGAACAACGTTTGCTCAGTGAAACCTTTAGTGAAGTGATTTTAGCCACAAATCCCACTGTTGAGGGCGACGCCACCGCACATTTTATCGCACAGCTTTGCCAGCAATATGACATCCCCGTCACACGCATTGCCCACGGTATTCCTGTGGGTGGCGAGTTGGAAAATACCGACGGCACCACCTTGACCCATGCTTTAATCGGGCGGCGCAAACTCTAACTTGCAACCGCACTTTGGTGTTAGAATGTGGCAATCTCGGCTTGTGCGCGTTCTAGCATAGCGTAGCGTTTGCGATACATACTGCGTTTTTTGCTGGCAATCTCTTCCAGCGATTTTTGTTCAATCGCCGTTGGCAGGCGCCAAAAGCCAGATTGCGCTTCAAACTCACCTTCATTTTCAGCCCAAAATTCATCGTAGTTAAACAGTAAACGAGAGTGATCGTTAAAGCGGTATTTGGCTTGATGTTTGTGTGCCACACCATAGAGCGTGCAACCCCAGTGCGCGGCCAGCATTTTCATCAAATTGACTAACATAAAGTGCGGTCGCATGCCATGCAGCTGCTTAGTGAGGCTGCGCACCAGTGCTTGTGCTTGCTCGCCTTTAGGGCCTTGTAGCGAAGTGATCACCATGCGTTTGTCAGGCAAGATCATAAAAACCAAATCATACAGCCGCTGCGCACTGTGATCACGCAGATTCAGTGAGAAAAAGCCCTCGAGCGGATCAATTTGATTGATGTTGAAATAGGCGCTGATGTCGTCTGTCAACGGCGCGAAAGGCAGCGCATTTTGTGCCACTAAGGCGTCATAGCGCGCGCCTAATTTCTGCGCAACAAAATCAAAGGTATATTGCATTGCCTCCCGCCGCTGGGCAGGTGTGAAACGTTTGTCGCCATAGCAATACAGCAAGGCATAATGGCGGTATGGCTGAGCCTCAAAAATGGCGTTGGTCTGTGGCTGGTTGGACAAATAATCCATCCACGGCTCACATTGCGCGCGCGCTTTGGTGCGATAAAAATAATAACGCAGGCGTGAGCGCAACACTTTGAGCTTGCGCTTGTGTGGCGGAAAGAGCGCGCGTGCGCTTGGAAATGGTTTACTCATCACTGCACAACTCTTTGAGATATTGAAAAATTTCTCGATAAAACTTCGGTGGCTTATTGGCCTCACGTTCTTTTTTGGCGCCGCGAATTAAGTTGCGCAAATGCTGAATATCAAGGGCGGGGTAGTCAGCGATCAGCTGTGAGAAAAGCACATTATTGTCTTCTTCAAGCAGTTCATCGCGCCATTTTTCCAAGCGGTGGAATAGCACTTGTTGCTGATTGTGGCGATTTTCCAGCTTTTCCAAACCGTCTTTGATCGGCTCCACGTCCATTGTGCGCAACAGTTTGCCGATATATTGCAACTGACGACGCAAGGCGCCGCGTTGTGAGCGCTGGGCAAGGTCAATGGCATCACGCAATTTTTCTTCTAGGGGCAGTTTGTCAAGCTGTGCAGGGGTGAGTGCGACCAATTTTTCGCCGAATTTTTTTAAGGCTTGCGCATCGCGCTTGATTTCACTTTTGCTGACCCAAATGATGTCGTCATCTTGGTCGGTGTTATCTAAAAAGTCAGGCGTATTGTGTTGCATAAACTCTCTGTGGTTGTCAAAATTGCGCTCATCATAGCATAAATTATGTAATTACGTTAAACAGCGACGCAAAAGTGCGGTAGAATGGGGCAATTTTTTACAAAAGAGTGAACTATGACAGAGTCAACACAATCCCTTTTAATTCAACAACAGCAAGCATTGTTAAATGCGGCTGAAATGGCACTGGATTATGCCAAAAAAGCGGGTGCGAGCGCACAAGTAGGCGCCACTAAAACAGCGGGGCTGTCGGTTTCGAGTCGCTTGAGAGAACTTGAAAATATCGAATTTAACAACGACGGCGCGCTTGGCATCTCGGTGTATCTTGGCGCACGCAAAGGCAATGCCTCCACCTCAGATCTTAGCCCAAGTGCGGTTAAAAGTGCGGTTGAAGCGGCGTTAAGCATCGCCAAATACACCTCAGAAGATGATTGCAACGGCCTTGCTGAGCCTGCATTGCTAGCCCTCAATCCGCCTGATCTTGATCTTTATTACCCCCACGATCTCAGCGTGGATGATGCCATTGCCCTAGCTCTGCAAACTGAACGCGCCGCGTTAGATTTTGACTCGCGGGTTGTTAACAGTGAAGGGGCGAGTGTGAACGCTCACAGCGGCATTCGCGTTTATGGCAACACGCACGGCATGCTGGCCAGCTATCTTTCATCACGCTATTCGCTTTCTTGCAGTGTAATTGGTCAAGATGGTGGCGCAATGGAGCGTGATTATGAATACACCATCTCGCGCGATTTCAGCCAGCTGGCGAGTGCCGAATGGGTTGGCCAACAGTGCGCGCAAAAAACACTCAAACGGCTTAATCCACACAAATTACGCACCTGCAGTGCGCCCGTTGTATTTTTAAACGATGTGGCAACAGGCCTTTTAGGCACCATTGTGGGTGGCGCCAGCGGCAGTAGTATTTATCGCAAAACGAGCTTTTTATTGGATAAACTTGGGCAAGCCATCACGCCAAGCTGGTTAACCATCACGGAAAAACCGCACTTACGCGCAGGGCTTGCGTCCACACCGTTTGATAGTGAAGGGGTGAAAACAAAAGCGCGCGTGATTATCGACCAAGGCGTTTTACAAACCTATTTATTAACCACCTATAGCGCAAAAAAACTGGGACTGCAAAGCACAGGCCATGCTGGCGGCATTCACAACTGGCACGTCAGCCCGAACTTACACGGTGGCTTGACCGCACTTTTAGCGCAAATGGGCACAGGGCTTTTGGTTACGGAGCTGATGGGGCAAGGCGTGAACTTAGTGACAGGGGATTACTCCCGCGGCGCGGCGGGCTATTGGGTTGAAAATGGCGAAATTGCTTATCCTGTGAGTGAAATTACCATTGCGGGCAACCTTAACGACATGCTCGCCAATATGGTGGCAATGAGTGATGACATTGAGCATCGCTCTAACATTCAATCAGGCTCCATTTTACTCGACGAGATGAAAATTTCAGGTAATTAATGCAATTGATAATAATTCTTATTGACAACAAAAATAAACCTGATATGATAGCACTCAGTTACACGGCATTGGGTGTAGCGAGTCCGCAGCGATTGTGATAGCAGTCCAGCAGATGTAGAGTAAAAGTAAATTCGTTAAGTTTTAAGGCTGAAGATTCTTCAGCCTTTCTTTTTGGATTCAACCGCACTTTTGATGTATCATAAAACATCTTAGTTTATGAAAGGCATAATCATGAAAAAGCATCACGTTGAAACCCTTATTCCGCAAGCCGACGTTATCTCCCGTATTCATACCCTTGGGCAAGAAATTACCCGTTTTTATCAACAGCAACAGGTGGACTGCATCACCGTGGTGGGGCTGTTGCGCGGTTCGTTTATGTTCATGGCTGACCTCGTGCGAGAAATTAACATTGCTACTGAAATTGAATTTATGACCACCACCAGCTACGGCACAGGGCTTTATTCCAACCACGATGTAAAAATCACCAAAGATCTTGATGGCGACATCAAAGGCAAGCATGTGCTGATTGCTGAAGACATCATTGACACAGGCTACACCCTCGATAAAGTCCGCCAAATGCTCTTGCTGCGCGAACCCGCCTCCCTGACCATCTGTACCTTACTCGACAAACCCTCCCGTCGTGAAGTGGAAGTACCAGTGGACTGGGTCGGCTTTTCCATTCCTGATGAATTTGTTGTCGGCTACGGCATCGACTACGCCCAACGCTATCGTAACTTAAGCTACATTGGGCATGTGGTTTTGGAGGAGTAAAAAGACGAATTTCGCTTTTTTATGATTTAAATCTAAAACGCCATTGCTTTGGCGTTACATTATATTTTTTAATAAAATGCTGTCTCATTGATGTTGATGATTTAAAACCGCTCTGTAAAGATACTGTTTCTATATTAAGATCTGTGGTTTCTAATAAATTTTTCGCGTAGGCTAATCTCGTATCAATTAGCCAATGAGTAAATGATTGTCCAGTAATATTATGAAAATGACGAGTAAATGTTTTTCGACTCATAGCAAGTTGAGAAGCGAGTTGATTAATTGAATAATCTTGACAAATATTTTGCCTGATAATATTAATTAATTGATTTATATTGAAATTTTTATTTTTCTTTGATACAGGTTGTGGAATAAATTGTGGCTGGAGTCCTTCTCGATGAGTTGGCATAATAAGTATTTTTGCAATATTACTTGCTATTTCTACACCATAATAATTTCTAACAATAGATAAACAGCAATCTAAGCTGGCAACAGTTCCAGCCGACGTAATAACATTATCCTGCTCAATGTAAATAGTATTTTTTTCTAGTTTGACTTTAGGAAATCTCATAGAAAAGTCTACATGTGCAAGCCAATGTGTAGTCGCTTTTTTTCCATCTAAAATACCAGAGTATGCAAGAATATAGGCACCATAACACAAGCCGACAAGTATGGCTTTTTGAGAATATGCTTTTTTTAATGTATCTAATAACTTCTGTGGTGGCCTACTTTGATTATTTCCACCAAATAATATAATGACATCACACTCTGGAATTAATTCCAATCCACCATGTGGATGAATGGATAATTCATGATGTGTTTGTCTTGATATATCTTCCGTTGAAATTATTTTAATATCAAAAAGTTTTTTCTGATCTATAATCGTTGAAAAAATTTTATATGGAATAGAAAAATGGAATAAACTAAAGTCAGGATAAAGTACTAATGCAACAGTAGGCGTTTTCATATTATTAAATCCGCTATATTTTGACCCAATTTTTGCGAAAATTGACTTTTTGCTGCTGTTTATATCTTTTCTAAAAGAGTAGAGTGTTACCAGAAAAAATTAAACAGATGGAGTTAAAAATGATACTATATAATCGAAATTGCAACAAGATGTCTTTAAACTCAAAGGAAAATCATATAGTTTATCAACATATTCGCAATGCAACAGCTAAGATCAAAATAGGAAATTTAGTACTGCTTGTAGATCCTTTTTTTGCATCTAAAGGCAGTTGCCCTCCTTTTTCTTGTCCAGCCAATTCCTTTAAAAATCCTCTTATAGATCTACCAGTATCTATAGATAGTATTGTGGCTGATGTTGATGCAGTTATTATTACCCATACACATTTAGATCATTGGGACAGTACTGCGCAAGTAGTTTTGAAGAAAAATATCCCTATTTTTGTACAGAACGAAAAGGATAAAAATACAGTTATTACTCAAGGGTTTCGTAATGTTACTGTTGTTGGGCAATCAACTCAATTCAAAAATCTGATCTTAACAAAGATAGCTGGGCAGCATGGTACATCAGAAATGTATGCTAATCCTAGTATCGCTAAGAGATTAGGCGAATCAATGGGTATATTGATACATGAAATAAATGATAGTTCATTGTATTTAGTGGGTGATACTATTTGGATTGATGAAGTAGAATCTGTTATAACACAGCTTCAACCTGATATTATTGTATTAAATACTGGCTATGCTCGTATTACGAATGATAAAGGAAGTATTATTATGGGATATGATGATGTATATCGATGCTATCATTTATCTCCTAATTCATCTCTAATTACAGTACATATGAATGCGTTAAATCATTGCACGATTACATCGGAAGATATGAAAAAATTTATTATGGAAAATAAATTACAAGATAGAGTTTATATACCTAAAGAAGGAGAGGTTATAGGTTTTATGTAATAAAAAGAATTACAAGAATAAAATAACGTAGTGGCTGTTGTGACGTTTTGCAAATGTCACTTTTAAATAACAGCCACCGAACAGCCACCAGTGGGCAATTTTTGCAAAAGTGCGGTGATGATTAGGCATAAAAAAAGCCGCTAAGTTAGCGACTATCTTTTTGATTTGATTTACTATTTTAAATGGTGCCCGAGGCCAGACTTGAACTGGCACAGCTCGAAAGCCGAGGGATTTTAAATCCCTTGTGTCTACCGATTCCACCACTCGGGCAAAAATGGAGGCGTGTCCCGGAATCGAACCGAGCTCCACGGATTTGCAATCCGGTGCATAACCTCTCTGCTAACACGCCTTTGGAGCGGGAAACGAGACTCGAACTCGCGACCCCAACCTTGGCAAGGTTGTGCTCTACCAACTGAGCTATTCCCGCAAACTTCCATTGAGAAAGTAGGCTTGCATTTTACCCACTTCCGCTGCGGTGTCAATCTTTCAAGCCAAATTTTTGTTTAATTGCTGAAAAAATGAATAATTTGGGCAAAAATGCAAAGTGCGGTCGGTGAGATTATGATATTCCTGCGTTGGAGTATTCCAACAGCGCCTGCCTTGTGTCAGAATAGTGAGCTTTAAAAATTAAATAACATCATGGAAGGAAAACGCAATGTCAGTATCCTATTCTTTAGAAACACAGCTTGCTCAACTTGGCAACCGCAGCGATGAGAAAACAGGCGCAGTGTCGGCGCCAATTTATCTTTCCACGGCGTATGGTCACCATGGCATTAATGAGTCCACAGGTTTTGATTACACGCGTACTAAAAACCCAACCCGCACTTTGTTAGAAGAAGGCATTGCAGCGTTGGAAGGAGGCGATCGAGGTTTTGCTTGCGCATCTGGCATGGCGGCGATTCAAATTTTGATGTCGCTATTTAAAGCGCCAGATGAGTGGATTATTTCCAGTGATGTGTATGGCGGTACCTATCGCTTGCTCGATCATTGTTATAAACATAATCATGGGGTGAAACCTGTTTATGTCAACACGGCAGACTTGAATGCGATCGAAAGTGCGGTCACGGAAAATACGAAAGCGATTTTTATCGAAACGCCGTCCAATCCGCTGATGGAAGAGTGCGATGTGGGTGCGATTGCGCACATGGCGAAACAGCATAATTTATTGTTGATTGCTGATAATACATTTTTAACCCCTGCCTTGTTTCGTCCGTTGGAGCATGGCGCTGATATTGTGATTCACAGTGCCACAAAATATTTAGCTGGTCACAATGATGTGTTGGCAGGGTTAATCGTTGCCAAAGGGCAGGCATTGTGCGATCGCCTATTTTACATTCAAAATGGGGCGGGCGCGGTGCTTTCGCCATTTGATTCATGGCTGACCATTCGTGGCATGAAAACGTTGGCGCTGCGCATGGAGCGTCATCAGCAAAATGCGCGCGCATTGGCGGAATTTCTGCGCGCTCAGCCACAGGTGCGTGATGTGTTATACCCCAATAAAGGCGGTATGTTGTCCTTCCGCTTGCAAGATGAAACGTGGGTGAATCCTTTTTTGAAAGCGATCAAATTGATCACGTTTGCGGAAAGCCTTGGTGGCACAGAGAGTTTCATCACCTATCCCGCCACGCAAACCCACATGGACATTCCAGAGCCTGAACGCATTGCGCGTGGCGTGTGTAATCGTTTATTGCGTTTTTCTGTTGGACTTGAGAATGTGGACGATTTGAAAGCTGATTTAACACAGGCATTTGCTAAGCTAGGCTAATTATGCAACAAGATTTACTGCTCACGTTTGACCGTGAGCACCTTTGGCACCCGTATTCCTCAACGCTCAATCCTTTGCCAACCTATGCGGTGGAGCGCGCCGAGGGGGTAGAAATCACACTTGCCGATGGACGCGTGCTGATTGATGGTATGTCATCTTGGTGGGCGGCGTTGCATGGCTATAATCATCCTGTATTGAATGCGGCGGTGCAGGCGCAATTGGCGAAAATGAGCCATATTATGTTTGGCGGGCTGACCCATGAAAGTGCGGTTGAGCTGGGGCAGTTGTTGCTGGACGTTTTGCCAAAAGCGCTGAATAAAATCTTTTATGCTGACTCAGGCTCGGTGGCGGTGGAAGTGGCGATGAAAATGGCGCTGCAATATTTCCAAGCACAGGGCAAGCGCCACAAAAGCCATTTCGCCACTATTCGCTCAGGCTATCATGGCGACACTTGGCATGCGATGTCGGTGTGTGATCCCGTGACGGGTATGCACTCGATTTTCGGGCAAAGGTTACCTGTGCAATATTTCTTGCCGCAACCACGTTCGCGCTTTGATGATGATTTTGATCTCAACGATCTTGCGCCCTTACAATCGTTGTTGTCGCGTCATGGCGATGAAATTGCCGCATTGATTTTAGAGCCTGTGGTGCAAGGGGCGGGGGGCATGTATTTCTACTCTCCGCACTTTTTAACCCACGCTAAAGCCCTATGCGCTGAGCACAATGTTTTGTTGATTTTTGATGAAATTGCAACAGGCTTTGGGCGCACGGGGAAATTATTTGCATTGGAACACGCCAATGTGGTGCCAGATATTATCTGCTTAGGCAAAGCACTCACGGGCGGATATATGACACTTTCTGCCACGATCACGAGTGAGCGTGTGGCCAGCACGATCTGTTCGGGCGAGGCGCAATGCTTTATGCACGGCCCGACCTTTATGGCGAATCCGCTGGCTTGCGCGGTGGCGGCGGCGTCAATCAAATTGCTGTTATCTAGCGACTGGCAGGGCAAAGTGCGGTCAATTGAAGCGCAACTCAAGCGCGAACTTGCCCCAGTGGCAAATTGGCCTTGCGTGCGAGAGGTGCGTGTGCTTGGCGCCATCGGCGTGATTGAAATGAAAAGTGCGGTGGATATGGTGAGCTTACAAAAACGCTTTGTTGAAAAAGGCATTTGGGTGCGCCCATTTGGCAAATTGGTTTATCTTATGCCGCCTTTTATCATCAGTGCGGCGCAATTAAGCCAGCTCACCACGGGGCTTTTGCAGGCGTTGCGTGAGGAATACCAACGGTGAGCATACTCGATGAATTCAGCGCAGAGTTGGCGCAATTAAAGGCGCGCGCGCAATACCGCACTTTGCCACAGCTGATGCCACAAGCAGGAAGTGAGCTGATTAACTTTTCATCCAATGACTATCTCGCCCTAGGGCAGGATGTGGCGTTGCAGCAGGCATTTTTAGCCAATGTTGCGCTAGACACAGCACCACTAGGGTCGTGCTCCTCTCGCTTATTAACGGGCAATTTCCCTGCTTTTTCCCAGCTGGAACAGCAGCTTGCTGCCCGTTATGGCACGCAGGCAGCACTGGTGTTTAACAGCGGTTATCACGCCAACATTGGCATTTTGCCTGCGCTGGCGAATAAGCATACGTTGATTGTGGCGGATAAATTGGTGCATGCCAGCCTGATTGACGGCATTCGTTTGGCAAACTGCGATTTTAAGCGCTTTCGTCACAATGATATGGCGCATCTCTCAACACTGTTGGCGCAATATCATAACGCCTATCAGCGGATAATTGTGGTGACGGAAAGTGTGTTTAGCATGGACGGCGATAGCGCCGATCTCTGCGCGTTGGTGGCGTTGAAAAAACAGTTTCCAACGGTGCTACTTTATGTTGATGAGGCGCACAGCGTGGGCTGTTATGGTGCGCAGGGCTTAGGTTGGGCAGAAAAGTGCGGTGTGGCTCACGAGATTGATTTGCTGGTGGGCACGTTTGGCAAGGCGTATGCCTCCACGGGGGCGTTTGTGGTGTGTGCGCAGGTGTTAGCCGATTATTTGGTGAATTTTATGCGCCCGTTGATTTTTTCAACCGCACTTTCACCGTTAATTATGGCATGGAATGGCTATTTGGTTGATAAAATGCCTGAATTTGCGCAAAAACGTCAGCATCTTGCCAATATTAGCCATCTTTTGCGATCAGGCATCAGTGAGCTGACAGGGCAAGAAACACCGAGCACAAGCCATATTGTGCCGCTGATCGTCGGGGAAAATGAACGCGCAGTGCAGCTAGCACAGGTATTGCAACAAAGCAGATTTTACTGCTTGCCTATTCGCCCACCGACTGTGCCTCAAGGTACGGCGCGCATTCGTTTTTCACTGCATGCCGATATGCCTGAAGACGCCATTGACAGACTCTTAACAACCCTTAAAACACAGCTGAGGTCATAATGCAATTTCATTGGTTTAAACGTGCAGGTAAGCGAAAATTAATCCTCTATTTTGCAGGCTGGAGCAGTGCGCCGAATGCGGTTGAACATTGGGTCATCCCTGACGATTGCGATGCGCTGGCGTGTTTTGATTACCGCACTTTGGATTTTTCACCCGATTTGCGTGCGTATGATGAAATTACTGTTGTGGCGTGGTCGCTTGGCGTGTGGGTGGCGCAGCAGGTGTTAGGGCAAGGCTTGCCGATAGTCAATAGTATTGCCATTAATGGCACAGGCTTGCCGATTGATGATGATTTCGGCATTCCTCAGGCGGTGTTTAGCGCCACATTGCAGCATTTAGATGCGGCAGGAAGGGTAAAATTTGAGCGCAGAATGTGTGGAACGCGTGAGATATTGCGTGTTTATCAACAATTTCCCGCGCGCGCATTGGCAGAAATTTACGACGAATTGGCAGCCCTTGAGCGGGCAATTAATGCGGCACCTAAGCGCACTTTTCGCTGGCATAAGGCGATAATTGGCATTCACGATCGTATTTTTCCAGCTGAGAGCCAAGTGCGTTATTTCACACAATTTCAGCCACAGTGTGACATTGTGATGTTTGAAGCACCGCACTTTGTTTTTTCTCATTTCTCATCATGGCAGGCGCTATGTCAGAGCCGCTAGACAAGGCATTGATCGCACAGCGTTTTGCCAAAGCCTTGCCTAGCTATGATCATCAGGCGAGTGTGCAGCGCGCAGTGAATCGAAGAATGCTTACGTTGCTGCGTGAAAAGTGCGGTCAGGCGTTTGCGAATGTGTTGGAAATTGGCTGCGGCAGCGGCGATTTGACCGCACTTTTGCATCAGCAGCTGACGGCGCACCAATGGTGGCACAATGATCTCAATGCTGCCGCCGTGCAAACCCAAGCCCAGCGCTGGCAGGGCGATGACACCCATTTTTTATGTGCAGACGGTGAGTATCTTGACCGCACTTTGCCTGCCACACAGGCATTTGATCTGCTACTTTCAGGCTCCACCGTGCAGTGGTTTCATGCGCCTGAGCGGATTGTGACGCTGGGTCGTGCCTATTTACGCCGCGGTGGTGTGTTGCTTTTCAGCACCTTCTTGCCTGATAACTGCGCTGAAATTCGTCGGCTGACGGGCAAGGGGCTGGATTATCCTACTTGTCAGCAGTGGCAACGCTGGCTGGTGTCTGGCTTTGAATTGGTAAACTTAGAAGCGCAGCGCCATGTGCTCACTTTCCCGAGCCCCAGAGCAGTGTTAAAACATCTTAAAGCAACGGGCGTGACGGCAACAGCACAAATGCACTGGACAAAACACCGCTTGCAAGCCTTTGAGCAGGCTTATTGTGCGCACTATTCATCTCAAACGGGGGTGCGTTTGACGTATCACCCTTTGATTATTTTAGCGAAGAGGACATAATATGGCAGGGCAGATTTTATTTGTATCGGGCATTGATACCGACGTAGGCAAAACCATTGCCACAGGGGTTTTTGCCCGAATGTTAGCGCAACAAGGCGTGCGTGTGATTACGCAAAAAATGGTGCAAACAGGCTGTGAAAAACTATCAGACGACATTATAACGCACCGCAAAGTGCAAGGTGTACCGTTGTGTGATGATGATACTTGTGGTTTAACCTGTCGCTTTATTTATCACTACCCATGCTCACCGCACTTGGCAGCAGAAATGGAAGGGCGTGCCATTGATCTTGATTTAATCACGCAAGACAGTCGCACACTGGCGCAGCGTTATGAGGTGGTGTTGCTTGAAGGCGCAGGTGGGCTGGCGGTGCCGTTAAATGCAACGCAAACAACACTGGATTATCTCCAGCAGCAAGGCTATCCGCTGATTTTGGTCACCAGTGGCAAATTGGGCAGCATTAATCACACGTTGCTCAGCCTGGAAGTTTGCCGCGCCCGCAATATTCCATTGCATACACTGATCTACAATCGTTACCCGAAAAAAGATGACATCATCGAACAAAGCAGCGAGTGTTATTTGCAACACTATTTGCAGCAACATCACCCGAATGCGCAATTTATGATACTAGAGGAACAAAAAGCGATCTAATTGATCGTTTTTGACATTAATCATCAAGCCCTTTGGTCGAGGCTTTCATTTTCGCACGCAAAATAGGCCCCACAAGCATTGGTAAAATTAGCCCAAGAATGGCAACAATCCATAGCCCAATGGCCAGTGGGCTGCCCCATAAAATGGCCCAATCGCCGTTAGAGATCATTAATGAATGGCGCAGAGCGATTTCCAGCTCGGGGCCGAGCAACATACCAAGAATAATCGGCACGAGCGGGATTTCAATTTTGCGCAAAATATACCCCAACACGCCAAAGCCAATCATCATATACAAATCAATCACGCTATGGCTTAAGGCATAAATGCCTAAAATGGCGATCAGCGTCACTACTGGCATGAGAAAGCGTGGTGGGATGGATAAGATTTTCACAAAAAAACCAACCATCGGAACGTTAAGTAACAGGAGCAACACATTGCCGATAAACAGCGCCGCAATGACACTCCACACCAGTTCCGCATTTTGTTGGAAGAGCATTGGCCCTGGGGTAATGTTGAGCGAGATCAACATCGCAAGCAAAACGGCAGTGGTGCCGCTGCCAGGCACGCCTAATGTTAACATGGGCACTAATGCACCACTGGCGGCGGCGTTGTTGCCCGCTTCAGGCGCTGCCACACCGCGCGGATCGCCAGTGCCAAAAGTGTTTTCTTTATCAACCCATTTTTTCTCTAATGTGTAACTGATAAAACTGCCTAGTGAGGCCCCCGCCCCTGGCAACACGCCTGAAATAAAGCCTAGAATAGCGCCACGAAAAGAGGTGGGCAGCAGCGCGATAATATCGGCGAGTTTAATCCGCATTTTGTTCACGCTTATCATATTACGAACGTCGTTGCGGTGGCTTTCAATAAACAGCAGTAACTCACTGATTGCAAATAACCCCACGAGAACAATAATAAAATCAATGCCTTCATACAATTCAAGTATATCAAAGGTATAACGTGGAATGCCTGTACTGGCGTCGATGCCCACCGTTGCAATCATTAATCCAAGTGCGGTTGCAACCAATGTTTTTGCGACACTTTTACTGGTGATGCCACCGAGTGCGGCAAAGGCCAAAATATACAGCGCCACATATTCAGGCGGCCCGAAGTGCAGCGCGGCTTTCGCCAACAACGGCGCAAGTAGCACTAAGCCGATGGTGGCAAGCAAACTGCCAACAAAAGAGGCCACTGCGGAGAAAACCAACGCTTCTGCTGCTTTGCCTTGCTTGGCCATGGGATAACCGTCAAGGGTGGTCATCAGCGCGGGTTCATCGCCTGGAATATTCAATAAAATGCTGGAAATCCGCCCTCCGTACATCGCGCCTGAATAGACGGCGGTGAGCAAAATCAGTGCAGTGGTCGGGTCAAGCCCGAGGCTAAACGCCAGCGGAATTAAAATTGCCACGCCATTAGCCGGCCCTAACCCAGGCAGAGCGCCAATAAGCGTGCCAAGCGTGCAACCAAGGGCAGCGAAGGCCAGATTTTGCCAAGTTAATGCCGCCATAAAGCCATTGAGAAGCAGATCAACGGTTGTCATAGCCAGCCTCCTAAAATACCTTCTGGCAGCATCAGCTCCAGCACAACATTAAACAACAGATAAAGGGCACTGGCGTAGCAGGTCGCGATGAGATATGCGGGAAAAGGTTTTGCGCCCATTTGCCAGCTTAACAATCCGCAGCACAGCACTGAGGTGGGAATAAAGCCCAATGGCTCAAGTAAGATGACATAAATTATTAAAATGGAAATGACCAACAACAAAGAAAACCACGTTTTACCTTTCGCCCAGTCGCTATTTTCTTGCGGTTTAATCACAAGCCATAAGCCTGCCAGTGCCAAGATTATAGCGATAATGGTGGGAAAGGTGCGCGGCCCGATGGTTTCATGTGCGCCGAAAGGTTGCTCAAATTCTAGGCCAAGATAGCCATAACTGAGTGCGAGCAACACCATACACAGCCCAAAAATGCGATCCGCCAGCCGACTTTGCGCCATAACCCACCTCACTTTATTATTTTATAATGCCCAATGATTTAGAAATCGCCTGAATGTCGGCAATTTGTGTGTTGACATAATCTGTGAATGCCGCCCCTGACTTATGAAACGGCATTAAGCCATTTTGCGCCATGACAGCGTGCCATTTTGGATCGTCGTTGAGTTTATCCAGTGTGGTTACCCACCAGTTATAGGTCTCGTCGCTGACCTCTTTTGGCAGATAGAAACCACGCCAGTTAGCCGCTGTGGTATTAATCCCTTGCTCTTTTGCCGTTGGAATGGCGTCATAAGGTGCTGGCAAGCGTTCATCAGCAAGCACGGCAAGCACGCGCAAATCACCTGATTGGATAAAGCCTTGCGCCTCTGAAATATCGCCTGTGAAGGCATCTAAGTGCCCGCCAAGCACTTTGGTGATAGCATCGCCCCCGTTATTAAAAGAAAGATAGCGAATGTCTTGAGCATTTTTAACGCCAGCCTCTTGGGCGGCCATTAATACTTTGAGGTGATCCCAGCCACCAACGGAGCTGGCGCCTGCAAATTTGACCGCACTTGGTGTTTTTTTCAATGCCGCCATCAAATCGTCAAGCGTTTGATATGGCGCATCTTTTTTCACTGCGATCACGCCATAATCCGCACCAATGGCGGCGACCCATTTCACCATGTCGGCATTCATGCCTTTAAATTGCCCTTGTGCCAAGCGTGTGGTGGTGGCGGTGGAAGCTGCAACAAACAAGCCATCGTCTTTTTTCCGTTTAGACACCACATGGGCAAACGCCACACCGCCTCCGGCGCCCGCCATGTTGACGGTTTGAATTGGGTTAGGCACCAGTTTTTCTTCAAACAAAAGTTTCGATACGCTGCGGCAGGTGAAATCCCAACCGCCGCCTGGACCTGCTGGAGCAAGGCACTCTTTGATGGTTGGGGCGGCAAAACTGCTGCTGGCGAACAAACCTAGCAAAACAACACTGGCAAATTTTTTCATGGTGCGCTCCTTTTGTATCATTTCTGATAATAAATTGAAAACAAAATGTTAAATCAAATTAGCAAAAATCAGCACAATACACAACGCGCCTGATGGTGTTATCAGGTGATCGCGATCCCAAATTTAGAATTTAGTGAAATTTGTGGCGTGATAACCGCACTTTATAAAAAAACCACCGCAAGTGCGGTGGTTGAAGGGGTTATACGTTGAAGCGGAAGTGCATGACATCGCCATCTTGCACGATGTAGTCTTTGCCTTCAAGGCGCCATTTGCCCGCCTCTTTGGCGCCGTTTTCACCGTTGTATTGAATGAAATCATCATAACCGATGACTTCAGCGCGGATAAAGCCTTTCTCAAAATCGGTGTGGATAACGGCGGCAGCTTTAGGTGCGGTGGCACCCACGGAGACTGTCCACGCGCGCACCTCTTTCACGCCTGCGGTGAAATAGGTTTGCAGGTTCAACAACTCGTAGCCAGCGCGAATCACACGGTTAAGCCCTGGTTCATCAAGGCCAAGCTCACTTAAAAATTCGTCTTTTTCATCATCTTCTAACTCGGCGATCTCGGCCTCAATCGCCGCGCATACAGGCACAACAACAGAGCCTTCTTTTTCAGCGATTGACCGCACTTTGTCTAAAAATGGATTATTTTCAAAGCCATCTTCGTTGACGTTGGCGATGTACATGGTCGGCTTCATGGTGAGGAAATTGTAGTTTTTCAACACCGCCAATTCATCTTTGTCAAAATCCAACGTGCGCAGCATGCCAGCATTTTCCAGCACAGGCAGGCATTTTTCCAACACGGTGAGTGCAAATTTTGCCTCTTTATCGCCGCCTTTGGCTTTTTTCTGCAGGCGTTGAATGGCTTTTTCACAGCTTTCTAAATCCGCCAACGCCAGCTCGGTGTTGATGATGTCGATGTCATCTGCAGGGTCAATTTTGCCTGACACGTGCACGATGTCATCGTTTTGAAAGCAACGCACCACATGACCGATAGCATCGGTTTCACGAATATTGGCAAGAAATTTGTTGCCTAACCCTTCCCCTGTGGAGGCGCCTTTCACTAGGCCTGCAATGTCGACAAATTCCATGGTGGTTGGTAGCACACGCTGCGGATTGACAATTTTAGCTAGCGCATCCAAGCGTGGGTCTGGCATCGGCACTACACCCGTGTTTGGCTCAATGGTGCAAAAAGGGTAGTTCGCCGCTTCAATGCCTGCTTTGGTTAACGCGTTAAATAGGGTGGATTTGCCCACGTTGGGTAAGCCCACGATACCGCACTTAAATCCCATAAAAATTCCTTACTAGTTAGTTTGCTTTAAAACCGTTTAACCGATTCATTGCAGCATTGATATCTTGTTTGAGCATAAGTTCAATGCAACGCGTGGCTTCATCTACGGCTTGGATAATTTTTTCACGTTCAGCAGGCGCAGGTTTACTTAACACATAGTTACTTACCAACGATTTATCGCCTGGGTGCCCAATGCCAAGACGCAGGCGGTAAAAATCGCGCTGATTTCCCAAACGCGCGATGATGTCTTTTAGCCCATTGTGCCCGCCATGCCCGCCACCGAGCTTGAATTTTGCAATACCAGGTGGCAGGTCCAGCTCATCGTGAATAACTAAAATCTCTTGCGGCGCGATACGGAAAAAGTTTGCCAATGCGCTAACCGATTTGCCACTGAGGTTCATAAAAGTGGAGGGCAAAAGCAACCGTACTTCTTGCCCTTCAATCGTGGCTTTTGCGGTGGCACCGAAGTACTTACTTTCAGGCACTAAGCGAACATGATTTCGCTCGCACAAAGCGGACAACACCCATTCGCCCGCATTGTGGCGGGTGCCATCATATTGGGCGCCAGGGTTGTTTAAGCCCACGATTAATTTAATTTGTGACACAGCAGCCTCTGAACTCAAAATAATCCGTTATTTTATGCTAAAAGTGCGGTACTGACAAGGATATAGGCGATGAAAGTGCGGTTAGACCGCACTTGGTTATTTACGTTTTTTGCCACCTTGGCGTGCTTTAAAGCGGGGGTTTTCTTTGCAAATGACATATACCACGCCGTGGCGACGGACAACTTTGCAGTTAGGATGGCGCGTTTTGGCGCTTTTGAGCGAGGTTAAAACCTGCATAATGGCTCCTATTTACTTTTCAAACCAAATTTGGCGAAACGGTTGGTAAATTCGCTCACGCGACCTTCGGCAGCCACTTG
Source organism: Spirabiliibacterium pneumoniae (assembly GCF_014884995.1). Lineage (GTDB taxonomy): Bacteria > Pseudomonadota > Gammaproteobacteria > Enterobacterales > Pasteurellaceae > Spirabiliibacterium > Spirabiliibacterium pneumoniae. The sequence continues at coordinate 63,522 of NZ_JABMII010000001.1, read as the reverse complement.
GCGGGTTTTGCCTGTGTAGAATGGGTGTGAGGCGGACGAGGTGTCGCAGATAAAGACGGGATATTCATTGCCGTCTTCCCATTTCATTGTGTTGTTGGTGCGTGCGCAAGAGCGAATTAAAAAGCCTTTTTTGGCATTAGAATCATAGAACAACACGGTGCGGTAATTATCAGGATGGATACCTTTTTGCATAAAATCTCCTAAAGTAAGTATGGAAATAAAGTTGTTATTTTATAGATAATGATAATTATTATCAAATAAATTTTTTAATTTTAATATCTTTTTTGTTTTGTCAACTTATGCAATTTTTGAGCGCTTGCTTTTGTTTGTGTAAAAAACGCCTTATAATGCCAAAATTATATCCTAATGTTGTTGTTTAGGTGAGCAACTTGTTAGAAAGTTGATTTTGGCGCTGATTTCAAAACTCACTCGAGGTGATAATGTATTCACAGATAAAATCAATGGTTGTCGTTGCGCTGCTTTTTTGGGGATTGCCTTTGTACACATTAAGCGCTCAGACCTCACTCGAAACAGATGAGCCTCTTAATGCAAACCCTGTCAACGGCAGTTATATTGATATGATGCACGATTGGGTTGATGCCATCTCACAAGGAAGCATCAGTGTTGATAGTCTGCCCAAACAGGCTGTAAAAATAAGCGATCAGGTGGGGACTGATGCTTATCTTTATATTGGCGATTATAGCGTGCGCCTTGGCAAAGTGCGGGTTGGCATGGGGAAAAAAAGTGATTACCGCATTGCCATTTTAGGCACCAGTGATAAAGCAAATCTCTATTCTCAGACAGCGGTATTCAATTGTCGCAAAAGGGAAATGCGTGTGGTGGAAGTGATCACCTATCCTAACTTGTCGGAACGGATGTTTTATAATGTTCCCAAGCCTGCACCGTGGGTTGCACCCAAAATGGGCAGTGGGCAGTATTGGCTAGTTAATGCCATTTGTTCAGCAAATCCTGTGACTTTAGATGACCATCGAACCGTAATCGGGTATAGTGTGCAGTCGAATCGACTTTTGTAATCGTTTAAGGTTTTATTGTGGACTTACCAAATCTTTCTGTCTATATCCAATTTTTCATTGGGCTCGTGGCTATTGTGAACCCCTTTGGGATTCTGCCGATTTTTGTCAGTATGACCGCCAATCAATATGAAGCGGAGCGCAAAAAAACAACCCTCATGACTTGCGTGTCCGTGGCGGTTATTTTGCTCATTAGTGTATTTGTGGGTCAGCTTATTCTCAATTTGTTTAGCATTTCAATTGACGCCTTTCGGATCGCTGGCGGAATTTTGATCGTCACCATTGCGATGACGATGATCAACGGCAAACTGGGCGATCAAAAACAAAATAAAGAAGAACAAACCACCGATGTGACAGAATATAACAATATTGCCGTGGTGCCACTGGCAATGCCGATCATGGCAGGGCCTGGCAGCATCAGCACCACAATTGTGTGGTCATCGCGTTATAATTCTTGGGTCGATTTAGGTGCATTCAGCGTCGCCGTACTGTTATTTGCATTATTGTGCTATGCGTTATTTCGCTCAGCGCCTTACATTGTCAGCCTGCTGGGCAAAACGGGCAGCAACGTTGTCACCCGTATTATGGGGGTGATTTTGATGTCGCTTGGTATTGAAGTGGCTGTGGTGGGCATTGGCAATCTCTTCCCAGGGTTGATGCACTAATGAACCGCACTTTTGCTCTCAGCTGTGCTGGGCTTTCATTGCTACTGACCGCATGTGATCCAAAGCCAACACCAGTGCCCCCGCCAAAGGGGGATGCGCAGGTGATCAAAGCGCCAAAAGGCGAGGAGCTTCACCGTAAGCGGCTAGAACGCGGCATGGAAAGCCCATTTGTGTTCTCGCCCCAAGCTATTGAGCAGCCAGAGCAACGAGCGTTATTATTTGATCTCTACGCAGGGCTTGTACGCCTTAACAGTCAAGGCGAAATTGAAAGTGCACTCGCTAGTCATTGGGAGCAAACCTCACCGACGGTGTGGCGCTTTCACCTGCGAGAAGGAGCAAAATGGTCAAACGGTGAGTCGTTAACCGCGCAGGATTTTGTACGCAGTTGGTGGCAGCTGGCATTGAGCGACAGCCCGCTGCGGGAATATTTGCGTTATCTTCATTTGCTCAATACGGACGAGGTGCTGGCTAAAAAAATCGGGGTGGAAAGCCTTGGCGTGCAAGCCCTTGATGACCGCACTTTAGTGTTCACGTTAAGTGAGCCCGTGCCCTTTTTGCCGAAGTTGCTTGCCCATGTGGCGCTGTTGCCTGTTTATGCTCACAATGATGGCGAAACGCTGATCAGCAACGGTGCTTATCGCCTGAAATCTCACAACAGTGAAACCGCACTTTTGGAAAAAAATGCGGACTATTTTGATGCGGCGAAAGTCGCCTTTGAGCAAGTGCGTTATCACCACGATCTCACAGGTGCGCTCGACATCACGCCGAATACCACACAAAGTGCGGTTGCGCCAAGCCATGTGTTGCTGCTGCCACAGTTGTGTAACTATTATTATGAGTTTAATTTCCGCCACCCGCGTTTGCAGCAACGCGCCGTGCGCCAAGCCATTGACGCGATGGTGGCGCAAAATGATCTATTGCCCCAAAGTGCGGTCGGCTTTCGCCTCAATACCAAATTTTTACCACATAATTTGCAAACGCAAGCGCAATCTCAAGGCTGGTCGGTGGTAGTGCCAGAGCAGCAGTTGGCGCAGGCGGGCGTAAGCCGTGAAAAGCCGTTGAAACTGCGTTTAACCTATGACAACACGGGCATACACCCAGCGGTGGCGCAACAGTTGGTGCGAATGCTTTCGCAATCCGATTTAATTTATATCCAGCCTGAAATGGTCACCACCGAGGAACTTTTAGCCCGCCGCAATCGGGGGGATTTTGACTTGATTCGCTCGGGCTGGTGTGCGGATTTTTATGATCCCGCTGCGTTTTTTGACCCTCTTTATAGTCATAGCCCGAACAATAAAATGGGCATTAATGACCCCGACATTGATGGCGTGCTTAACGCCATTTATCAACCGAATGTGAGCCAAAGTGAGCGCAGCGCACTGTATGACAAATTGGCGCGCGTGGTGGATGACAAACAAATAGTGCTGCCGTTGTTTCAAGCGTACCGCACTTTACGGATCAACGACAGCGTGCAAGGCGTCAGTGTTAATTTTCGTCTGGGCTATCTCCCCAGCGAAGGGCTTTATCGCAAAGTGTCACACTAGTTGTGGCAACCGCACTTGCATTTGTGTGTGCCAGTAAAATGCCCCATTTTGTCGGCTTTGACTTGCAGATAATCATTGTTGTATTGATTTTCCCCTACATTCAGCGCCACGCGTTCAACAATGTTGATGCCAGCACGTTTTAAGGTGTCGATTTTATCGGGATTATTGGTGAGCAACCGCACTTTGTGTACCCCGAGTGCTGCCAACATATCAGCACACACAGTGAAATCCCGTTCATCGGCTTTGAATCCTAATGCTTCATTGGCTTCGATCGTATCAAGCCCTTGATCTTGAAGTGCATAGGCTCGAATTTTATTGATAAGCCCGATTCCGCGGCCTTCTTCTCGGTGGTAAATCAATACTCCGCGTCCCAGTTCACTAATCTGCTTCAATGCGGTTTCAAGCTGAAAGCCGCAGTCGCATTTTAAACTGTGCAGCGTATCCCCCGTTAGGCATTCTGAGTGGATGCGAGTGAGCACGGGTTTGCCGTCGTCAACGCGGCCCATCACCAACGCGACGTGTTCTTTTTTCGTGTCTGGCATTTCAAAGCCAATTAGGCGAAACAGCCCATAGCGGGTGGGTAAGTTGGCTTGCGCCACCAGTTCAATTTTGGCCATAAGTCATCCTCAACGCAATTAAAAACGGCGCTATCATAGCACAACCTCACTCAAGGCGTGTGCAATTTTGTGTGGTATCTCACATCTCACCACTTCCCTTGAGCACAGATGTTATTTTTCAGTTAGAATAACGCCATTGTGATTATAAGGAGATGCAATGATTTATTATGGCTTAGATATCGGCGGCACAAAAATTGAGCTGGCGGCGTTTGATGCGCAGTTTAGTTTGCTGCACAAAGAGCGGGTGGAAACCCCAAAAGAAGATTATTCACAGTGGCTTGATACTGTGGCGGGGTTGGTGGAAAAAGCCGATCAGCGATTTGGCGAAAAGGGCAGTGTTGGCATTGGTCTGCCAGGCTTTGTTAACCGTGAAACGGGCATTGCGGAGATAACCAATATTCGTGCGGCGGATAATCGCCCAATTTTACACGATTTAAGCACGCGGCTTGGTCGCGAAGTACGGGCGGAAAATGATGCCAACTGTTTTGCGCTGTCTGAAGCGTGGGCGGATGAAAATCAACAATATCCTTTCGTGCTCGGCTTGATTTTAGGGACAGGTTTTGGTGGGGGCTTGGTGTTTAACGGCAAGGCGCACTCAGGCCATGTGGGCATGGCAGGCGAACTTGGCCACATTCAGTTGAACTACCATGCGCTGAAATTGCTCGGTTGGGACAACGCGCCGATCTATAAGTGCGGTTGTGGCAATGAGGCTTGTTTGGATACATATATCTCAGGGCGCGGATTTGAAATGCTTTATCGCGATCTAAAAGGCGAAAGTTTAAAGGCGCCTGAGATTATTGCACGTTTTCAACAAGGCGATAAAAGTGCGGTTGAGTTTGTCGAAATGTATATTGAACTGATGGCAATTAGCATTGGTAATATTATTACCGCACTGGATCCTGATATGATTGTGCTCGGCGGCGGGTTGTCAAATTTTGACTATATTTATCAGGCGCTGCCAAAGGCGTTACCGAAACATTTACTGCGCAGCGCCACAGTACCTGTGATCAAAAAAGCCATTTTCGGTGATTCAGGTGGCGTGCGAGGGGCGGCCGCGTTACACATGGCGCGTTGAAAAAGCAAGGCGTGCTTAAAGCGGCACGCCAGTTTCTAACACAATATTGCCAGGCTCAATGCGCAGTTTTTTCACCATCGCCTTGATCATACTTTGTGTGCTGTCGTTGGGGTCGAGCGTGTAAACAGGAAATTGATTGAGCAACAATTCTAAGCTATTGCTAATCAACGGCATAATGGTTTGCAGCTGTGCAGCGTAGCGATCGGGCTGTGACGACCAGCGCAAAACGCGTAAATTTTTCAAATACACCGACCCTTGTTCTGCGTTGTAAACGGGCGTGACATCAAAGGTGAGCTTGATTTGACTGGCGATATTTTGCCCTTGAAATTGAATGTTGGCACTCACGGCGCCATCAAGCTGGACATTTTCACCGTCGTTGATGCCCACTTTGGCTTGCAGGGAGTCCACTTGATAGTGCATTTTCATGACCATCGGGATGGAAAAATCATCGTTATAGCCAAATTTTTCGCTCAAGTAGTGATTGATTTGTGCCTCGCTAATACGAAAATCGCCCGCGTGTGCGAGCAGCGGTAAAAACAACGCAAAAATCGTGAAAAAAGCCTTTTGGATTCGGCGCATAAAATATCCTTTTGGGTTTAAATTCGGCGCAAAACACGCTAGAATGTTGCTAATTACAACTCGTATTCACTTAAGTGAGGACCTATGAAACACTATATCACAAAAATTGCGCTTTTATCATCCGCTTTAGCATTGGGTGCGTGTAGCACCATTTCCGATGTGACTGGGGTGAGCTTACCAGGCGCTAGCGAGACAGCTGCAATGGACAGTCAACTAGGCTCACAACTGACGCAAATGGAACAAACCTTAGCGAAACAACCACAATTTGCCTACCAACTCAACCAAGACGCTTACCGTGTTTACACTCAAGACGGCAAAGTGGCCTTTGTGGAAGCCAAAGTAAAAGGCGATGTGAGCAAAGCCTATTATAAAAATGGCAAATTGTTCGCAGCAGTGGAAAAAGGGCAAATTTTTGGCTTTGATGATCAAGGCAAATTGGTGCAAGTGGTCAATAGCAATGGCAAAGTTGAAAAAGTGGATGACGCAGCAGCCATAAAACACGCTACCACATGGCATGCCAAAGCGAAAAAATGGCAAACTATGTTTGGTTTGACTGCCGCTGAGCGTAACCCATCTCGCGTGCGCACGGGTGCTGATGCGAAACTTAACTATTTATGTATCGCCAAGTTGCAACAAGTGGCTGGTACAAAACGTGTGTTCCGCAGCTCTGCCAACCGTGGCAATAGCACCCGTCTAAGTGCAGATATGCGTTTGAACGGTAATCAATATTATGTGATGGATTGCCAGTTGCAAGGCGATCGAGTTTCCAGTTTGAGACTGCATAAAAAATAATGTGTTTAACAGATAACAAGAGCGGCTTCGACCGCTCTTTTAGTTTATGATGACATTAACCGATTTGATCTCACAGCTAAGACGCGAGCATCCCGCTCAGCGGGTGTTGTCGTTTGACTATCAAGGCGAGAAATATTGGCTCAAACAAGTCGAACAAACCCGTGGTGTAATGCGGCTATTGAAAGGCAATCCTAAACGTGCGCTGGCAACAGAGATCGCCACATTGCGTCATTTGAACGCGCTAAACGCCCCCTGTGCCGAGTTAGTTGAGGCTGGGGAGGATTATTTGGTGTTAAAGGATGTGGGGGAAACGGTCAATCATTGGCTGAATAACGACAGCTTAACTGATGTGCAAAAAAATGCGTTGGTTGCACAGTGTGCCACGGCATTAGCTCAGCTGCATCACAACGAGATGGTGCATGGGCGCCCTGCGCTGCGGGATATGGGCTATATGAACGGCAAAGTGCGGTTTATTGATTTTGAATCTAGTCTCAATCATACCCAATTAGCGCGTAATAAAGTGCGTGATGTTTTGGTGTTTTTACACGATCTTTATCGAAGTGAAAGAGCTACAACAACGATGGTCACACAAGCGATCCATGCTTATCGCAAGGCAGGGGGGGAGAGTGTGTTGAGGCAGGCAACCGCACTTTTGCATCGCTGGTGTTGGTTGTATTACCTGTTAAAACCAACACGTCGGTTTGCAGGCAAAGATCTGCTTGCGGGCTTACAGCTGTTTGACTATTTTTTAAAAGAGGATAGAGCATGAAAAAATCATTGTTAATCCTAGCGTTGTGCGTCGTGCTTAGTGCGTGTGCCAACACGGGCGTAAGCGCTAGTGCAGGTGGTGGCAGCTTGGGCGTGGGAGGGAATCTCGGCATATTTACTGGTGTGAGTTTTTAAGATAACGGCTTGCTATTGCGCACAATAGTTTGTATAATGTGCGCTGTTTCGGACGCGGGGTGGAGCAGCTTGGTAGCTCGTCGGGCTCATAACCCGAAGGTCGTTGGTTCAAATCCAGCCCCCGCAACCAATCTGCGTAAGCGGAAGAATATGGCGATTTGCCTGCGTGGCAAATTGTGTAGCCCATAAAGCCCCAATAGGGGTTTTTTTGTGGAATAATGTTGGCGTTTGAGTTTTCAAACAAAAGTTTATGGGCTATCAGCCCTTTTTTTGTATCTTTTTTTAACTGGGGGATCTTTTGGCGACACTAGAGCAAAACATTGTTGATGCCGTGCAAAGTGCGGTCGATGCCTATGGCTGCGAGCTTTGGGGCGTTGAAGTGCAGCGCGTAGGTCGATTTTTAACAGTTCGTCTTTATATTGACAAAGACGGCGGTGTGAGCGTGGATGATTGCGCCGATGTCAGCCGACAAGTCAGTGCGATTATGGATGTTGAAGACTTTATCGCAGACAAATACAACCTTGAAGTGTCGTCACCTGGCTTAGATAGACCTTTATTTACTCTTGACCAATATCGCCGTTATGTTGGCCAAGAAATTGTCGTGCATCTGCGCGTGAGCGTTGCAAATCGCAGAAAATGGCGTGGCAAACTTGAAAGTGTTGAAGGCGATATGCTGACACTTAACGCCGATGGCGAAGTACAAACCTTCGCGTTTGGCAACATCCAAAAAGGACATGTCGTCTACCACTTTGATGATTAATACCCGCTGCAGCGCAGCATAGAGAGGCAACCATGAGTAAAGAAATTTTATTAGCCGCAGAGGCAGTGTCTAACGAACGTTTACTTCCAAGAGAGAAAATTTTTGAAGCATTAGAAAATGCATTGGCCATTTCAACAAGAAAAAAACATGAAATGGATATTGATGTGCGCGTGGTAATTGACCGTAAAACGGGCGACTTCCAAACATTCCGCCGCTGGCTAGTGGTGGAAGAGGTTACTATTCCAACCAAAGAAATTACCTTAGAAGCCGCGCAGATGGAAGAGCCAAATATTCAACTTGGCGATTATATTGAAGATGAAATCGATTCCATTCCATTTGATCGTATTACGATGCAAACTGCGCGTCAGGTTATTAGCAGCAAAATCCGCGAAGCGGAGCGCAATAAAGTGGTGGAAAACTTCCGCAGCCAAGAAGGCGAGATTGTTTCTGGGATTGTGAAAAAAGTTAACCGCGATGTGATTCAACTTGACCTAGGCAACCAAGCAGAAGCCGTTATTCAGCGTGATGACATGCTCCCGCGCGAAAACTTCCGCCCAGGTGATCGCGTGAAAGGGGTGTTGTATAAAATCAATCCTGAAGCCAAAGGGGCGCAATTATTCGTCACACGGTCTAAACCAGAGATGATCATTGAGCTATTCCGCCTTGAAGTGCCTGAAATTGGTGAAGAATTAATTGAAATCCGCGGTGCCGCGCGCGACCCAGGATCACGCGCAAAAATTGCAGTGAAAAGCAATGACCGTCGCATTGACCCTGTGGGTGCGTGTGTCGGCATGCGCGGTGCGCGCGTGCAGGCGATTACTAACGAATTGGGTGGAGAACGTGTGGATATCGTACTGTGGGACGACAATCCAGCGCAATTTGTGATTAACGCCATGGCGCCAGCTGATGTCAGCTCGATTGTAGTCGATGAAGACAAACATGCGATGGATATTGCTGTTGATGCAGCAAATCTCGCACAAGCAATAGGGCGCAATGGGCAGAATGTGCGCTTGGCTACCCAGTTGACTGGCTGGACATTAAATGTGATGACCACCGAAGAGTTAAATGAAAAGCACCAGCAAGAAACTGATCGGGCATTGAACTTATTCATTGAACATTTGGATGTGGATGAAGATATTGCGGAAATTTTAGTCGACGAAGGCTTTAGCTCCCTAGAACAAATCGCCTATGTGCCAACTGAAGATATGTTAGAAATTGATGGTTTCGATGAAGATTTGGTTGAAGAATTGAGATCTCGTGCTAAAAGTGCAATCACAACGATTGCATTAGCGGAAGAAGAGCGCTTGTCACAAGCGAATATTCAAGAAGAATTATTAAATCTTGATGGTATGGATCGTCATATTGCATTTAAATTAGCTGAAAAAGGTGTAACGGATCTAGAAGAGCTGGCCGAGCAAAGCATCGATGATTTGGCCGATATTGAAGAACTGAGCGCAGAAAAAGCGGGGCAGTTAATTATGGCTGCGCGTGAAATTTGCTGGTTCAGTGATGCTGAATCAAAATAGAGGGGGATATATGAGTAAAACAGTCAAGGATCTAGCAACGGAAATTAATACCCCACTAGATAAATTATTAACGCAGCTCAAAGAGGCTGGGATTGAAAAAAGCGCTGAAGATACCATCAGCGCCATTGATGAACGCAAGTTATTAAAATCACTGGGTGGTGCAGGCGCCAAACCAAAAAAATTAACTTTACAGCGCAAAGAGCGTAGCACGTTGAAAATCACGGGCACAGGTGGCAAAAGCAAAGAAGTGAAAGTGGAAGTACGGAAAAAACGGACTATCACGCCTGTGTCCAAAGAAGAAATTGAACGTAAGAAAGCAGAAGAACAAGCCCGTTTAGAAGCCATTGCCAAAGCAGAACAAGAAGCGAAAGAAAAAGCGCAAAGAGAAGCGGCGGAAAAGGCTCAGCGTGAGGCGGAAGAGAAAGCAAAACGCCAGGCGCAAAAACAAGCTCAAGCGCAGAAAAGTGAAAGTGCGGTCAAAGCCAAAACAGTGGATAGTGAAAAAGAAAAACTGCGCGCAGAAGAGGCCGAATTACGTCGCAAAGCAGAGCAGTTAGCGGCAGAAAAAGCCGAAGCGCTCGCTCGCCAAGCGGCAGAAGAAGCCAAGCGGATGGCGGAGCTGGCGAAAGATCGTGAAGATCAAGAAGACAAGCCAAAAGCAGAAGACTTCACCGATGCTAAATTAACTTCACGCTACGCGCAAGAGGCTGAAAATGAAGAAGCACGCCGCAAAGAAGGGCGCAGCCGTAATAAGAAAGTTAACAAAGCGAAAAAACGCGATGATGATAATTCAAAATCAGAGCGCGAAGCCAATCGCCGCAATCAAAAAAATGTGAAAGGCGGTAAAAATGGCAAACGTGGCAGCTCAATTCAGCAAGGTTTCACGAAGCCTGCAGCACCCGTTAACCGTGAGGTTGTGATTGGTGAAACTATTACAGTTGCTGAACTGGCTAACAAAATGGCCGTGAAAGCCACCGAAGTGATTAAAACCATGATGGGCATGGGGGCGATGGCCACAATTAACCAAGTGATCGACCAAGAAACGGCACAGCTTGTGGCGGAAGAAATGGGGCATAAAGTTGTTTTGCGTCGCGAAAATGAGCTGGAAGAAGCGCTGTTAAGTGATCGCGACAGCAATGCACAAGCGGTTACCCGTGCGCCAGTTGTGACCATCATGGGGCACGTTGACCACGGTAAAACCTCACTGCTGGATTATATTCGTAAATCACGCGTTGCCTCTGGCGAGGCGGGTGGGATTACTCAGCATATTGGTGCTTATCATGTGCAAACTGACAACGGCATGGTCACCTTTTTGGATACCCCAGGGCACGCGGCCTTTACTTCGATGCGTGCGCGTGGTGCGAAAGCGACCGACATCGTGGTGTTAGTGGTGGCCGCTGATGATGGCGTAATGCCACAAACCATTGAGGCGATTCAACACGCCAAAGCAGCGAATGTGCCGTTGGTGGTAGCGGTAAATAAAATTGATAAACCTGAAGCTGACCCAGACCGTGTGAAAAATGAGCTTTCGCAATACGAAGTGATCAGTGAAGACTGGGGGGGCGATACACAATTTGTCCACGTTTCTGCTAAAAAAGGCACGGGTGTGGATGAGTTACTTGATGCAATCTTGTTGCAATCGGAAGTGCTGGAGCTCACTGCGGTGAGAGATGGCATGGCCAGTGGCGTTGTGATTGAATCTTATCTTGACAAAGGACGTGGCCCAGTTGCGACGGTCCTGATTCAGTCAGGCACATTGCATAAAGGCGATATCGTTTTATGTGGCTTAGAATACGGTCGCGTACGTGCGATGCGCGATGAAAACGGCAAAGAAATTGACGCCGCAGGCCCGTCTATCCCAGTTGAGATTTTAGGGCTGTCAGGTGTGCCAGCCGCGGGGGATGAGGCAACGGTAGTGCGCGATGAGAAAAAAGCGCGCGAGGTGGCGTTGCACCGTCAAGGTAAATTCCGTGAAGTGAAACTGGCGCGTCAACAAAAAGCAAAATTGGAAAATATGTTCAGCAATATGACTGAAGGCGATGTGGCAGAAGTTAATATTGTTGTCAAAGCTGATGTACAAGGCTCGGTGGAAGCCATTTGCCAAGCATTGACCGAGCTTTCGACCGACGAAGTGAAAGTGAAAATTGTCGGTTCTGGCGTAGGGGGTATCTCCGAAACCGATGCCACATTGGCGGCGGCTTCCAATGCGATTTTGGTTGGCTTCAACGTGCGTGCCGATGCGTCAGCGCGCCGCGTGGTGGAAGCAGAGAACATTGATTTGCGTTATTACTCCGTGATTTATGACTTGATCAACGAAGTGAAAGCCGCCATGAGTGGCTTGCTCTCTCCTGAATTCAAACAAGAAATCATCGGTTTGGCAGAAGTGCGCGAAGTGTTTAGATCGCCAAAAATTGGCGCGATCGCAGGTTGTATGGTGACTGAAGGTGTGGTGAAACGCCACAATCCAATTCGTGTGTTGCGTGATAACGTGGTGATCTACGAAGGCGAATTAGAATCACTGCGTCGCTTTAAAGATGACGTCAACGAAGTGCGTAACGGCATGGAGTGTGGTATCGGCGTGAAAAATTACAACGACGTTCGTGTGGGCGACCAAATCGAAGTGTTTGAAACTGTTGAAGTAAAACGTAGTATCTAAGGTTGACCGCACTTTGCTTTTGACAGGTAAAGTGCGGTTTTTTTAAGGAGTTTATATGGCAAGAGAATTTTCTCGCTCGCAGCGCGTTGCGCAAGAAATCAAAAAAGAGATCGCGGTGATTTTGCAACGTGAAGTCAAAGACCCACGCATTGGCATGGTCACTGTTTCGGATGTAGAACTTTCACGTGATTTGGAGCATGCTAAAATTTTTGTGACGTTTTTGTTTGATCAAGATGAAAGTGCGGTGCAAAAAGGCATGCAAGGTTTGCATGAGGCTTCAGGCTATATCCGCACTTTGCTCGGCAAAGCGATGCGGCTACGCGTGGTGCCAGAGTTGCGTTTTGAATACGATAACTCTTTGGTGGAAGGCATGCGGATGTCAAATTTAGTGACCCAAGTGGTCAATGACGACAACGCGAAACATAAAGACGACGAATAACGTGGGCAGACCAAAAAAACGCGGGCGCGACATCGACGGCGTGGTGCTGCTCGACAAACCGCAAGGCATCAGCTCCAATGATTTGTTGCAAAAAGTTAAACGCCTTTTTCAAGCCAACAAAGCAGGACATACTGGCGCGCTGGATCCGCTCGCCACAGGAATGTTGCCGATTTGCTTAGGCGAGGCGACTAAATTCAGCCAATTTTTACTCGATGCGGACAAAACCTATGTGGTGACCGCCAAGCTCGGTGAACGCACCGACACCTCCGATGCTGAAGGGCAGGTGATAAGTACCCGTGAGGTAAAGTGCGGTTTGGCGGATATTGAGCAAGCATTACCGCACTTTCGTGGTGAGTTGATGCAGGTGCCGACCATGTTTTCTGCGCTGAAGCACAATGGCAAGCCACTTTATGAATACGCCCGCGCAGGCATCACCATTGCGCGTGAGGCGCGCCCTATTACGGTGTTCTCCCTTGAATTGCTCGACTATGAAGCGCCGTTTTTGCGTTTAAATGTGCATTGCTCAAAAGGCACTTATATTCGCACGTTGGTTGATGATTTAGGCAAAATGCTCGGGTGTGGTGCCCATGTGGTGGTGTTGCGCCGTATCGGTGTGGCGAATTATCCGCAGGATAAAATGCTCAGCCTTGAGCAGTTGCAAGCGCTCAGTGAGCAAGGAGCAAGCGCGTTAGATAAGGTGCTTTTGCCAACTGATAGCGCCGTGGACACGCTGCCAGCGCTTATGTTAGATGAAAGCCAAGCACTGCGCATATGCCAAGGGCAACGGCTCAAGCTTAATGTGAAAATGCAGCCAGGGCAGTTGTTACGTTTATTTTCGCCACAGCGGCAATTTCTCGGCGTGGGGCGATGTGACGAGCGGCAAACACTTCATCCACAGCGGCTGATTACAACCCATTAAAGCATAAAGTGCGGTCAATAAGACCGCACTTTTGTTTTATCACCGCCACTGAGTGGGCGGATTTAAGAACAGATTAAGGCGTGAGGAGTAGCAGGTTACGCCTTTGCGGATAAGGTTGTTTTTAGGCCGAATGGCGCGCCCAACAATGCGTTCAGCAATCGGCTGCCAAAAAGATTGAGACACGAGTGCGGCATTAACAAAAGGATAATCGGGATAGTCATTTTGTTGGAAAATAGCACATACTTCGCCTGTTTTTTTATGTCCGATAATGGTTAGCCCAATGGCATCAATCGTAAGATTGAAATCCCCTTTTTCAACTTCAAGCGGTTGCTCAGGTGTTGTCCATAGTTGAATATCATCACCGCCATAGGTGAGCAAAATCAACGTGCGTAATGACCACAGCGCGCTGCCCGAGCCACTGTAACTGTCCACCAGGCGGCGGTCGGTTTTAAATAAGCCTTGCGTGAGTACGCCTTTTTGAATTGCGCCGCGCTGGATAAAAAAGCGGTTCAAGGTGGCAACAATGCGTTTTACCTGCCCGTCGGCTTGCCCTTGTTGTAGCATGGAGCTGACCAGTGCACTTGGTGCGGCAAAGCGGTAGATAATACTGCGCCCGAAGAATGTCAGCCCTTGTGGGGTGAATAAATATTTAAATGTTTCACAAAAGGTTTTCGCGCTCTCAACAATAAAAGTGCGGTCAAAGGTAGGGTCAATTTGGTCGATCCAAAACAGGGCGTAGTGAAAGCCCCACGAGTTGTAATAGTCAAAATTGCCTTTTGCACCATCACGAAACCAACCATCGCCGACATAAAATTCTTTAATGCGGGCGTAACGATCGTGGTTGACGACATCTTCACCGCTGAGATCACGGATAACCAGTTGAGTGAGCACGATAAACAAATGCCAGTTATTATCCACCGTTTTGACATCGCTGATTTTTTTAAGCCAATTGATAATTTGCGCTTGCTCAGTGGCGGTGTAATGAACCCAGACCGCACTTTTACTTAACCATAAAGCGAGTGCGAAATCCGCTGTTTCACAAATGACTTGGCTGTAGTCACTTAACTCGCCCCAAAAGCCCTCACTTTGTGGATTGGTGGCACTGAGAAAGCCCGTTTTTAGAATGGCTTGCACTTTTGGATAGAGCAGTGAATTTTGATTATTTTTATTATGCAAAAAAGCCGCTAAAAGTGGATAACTGCGTGCCGCGCTTTCGATCGCGTCGCTTTCCACGCCTTGTTCGGCAGGAATGCCAGGATAATATGCTTTGGCGCCGTCGAAGTGCGCGTGATGGAGAAAACTTTGGATAAAGTAATCGCGCATAGTGATGCAGCCATTGGCAAAGTCATAATCCTCGTCTTCAAAGGCTTGCATTAATGCATCATCGTACTCGGTAAATGGCTTTTTGTATTTAAATACTTTGCGAATATTTTGTTTAAAAGTGCGGTAATAATCACGCCATGTTGGGTGTTCGTGGGCAAGAAATGGGCGTTCGGTGTAGCGGATATTATCGGGCATAGTACTCTCCTAAAAATAAATCACTCCCCATTTTACAACAGGGAGTGATTGTGTGCGCAGATATTATGCTTTTGGCTGTTCAGGGGTTGCACAAGTGTCAAGTTTCTTCTGCATTTTCTTGGTTGGGCCTGTGATAAATTCTACTGGACGCCAAGAATCACCTGTTTTTTCAAGCCATGGGATCAATTCTTCTTTAACCAATTTTTCAATCAGTTCAGGATTTTGATCGGCAATGTTTTTCTCTTGATATGGGTCATTGACGTTATCAAATAAGGTGTATTTGAGCGGTTCACCGTCTTGACGATCAATTTCAAGGGTATGGGTTGCTGTACGAACACCACGGCGACCAAACGATGGTTGACCGTATGGTACAAACAGATAGAGTTGTGATGTCGGGCTTTCGCCTTTGTCGTGCAGCACTTGTTCCGCCAAGCTCACGCCTTCCACACTGCCTGGAATAGAATCTTTCAAGCCGAGCAAATCCAGCACAGTTGGGTAAATGTCAGGTGCTGACATTAAGGTTTGGTTCACACCTGGTTTGATTTTGCCTGGCAAGCGGAACATCATTGGCACGCGCATGGATTCTTCATAAACCACATTTTTGGTTGGTTTACCGTGAGAACCAATGCAGCAACCGTGGTCAGAGAAGAATACAACTAAGGTGTTATCACTCAAGCCTTGTTTGTCAAGTTCAGCAAGAATGCGTCCGAATTGTTCGTCAACACCAGTGACCATTGCCATGTAGGATTTAAAATTATCTGGGCCGTAGCCATCCATGTATTTTTTATCCCAGTCAACGTTTGGACGTGTGTTAAGATCTTTCGAAGTTTTATCTTTATACATATCCAAGTATTTTTGTGGCACTTGGTTATAAGGTGAGTGTGGCGGATTCATAGATACGACCAACGCAAATGGCTTGTTTGGATCGCGGTATTTGTTGCCCTCATTACGCAGATAATTGATCGCCATATCTGCTTCGTGTTCAGGCCCCCATTGATCAACGTATTCAGGGTATTCACGCGGTGTATCATTGCCCCAATACATTGGTTTCATATGCAAGTCATAGGTGCCGTAGGAGTACCAAAAGTCAAAGCCATGGCGACGATCTGGCGGTGTCCACTCATTCCAGTAGCGACCTTCCATTGGGTTGTTATAACTTTTAATGTACGGTTCATGTGGCACATCCAAATGCCATTTACCGATATAACCAAGCGCATAGCCTTCGTCTTTTAACACATCAGACCAGCAGCGTGCATAAGGGGAAAGTTCAATCCCCACTTTGCCACCGTAGTCATGGGTGTTGCCTGTCACGCCATTATGCAATGGATATTGTCCTGTCATCAGCATGCCACGAAACGGTGAACACAGTGGATAGTTAGATGCCATCTGATCCATCACTTTCGCTTCTTTAGCAAAAGCATCTAGGTGTGGCGTAATGGCAGGATCTTCGCCTTTAAAACCCTGTGCTTGCGCACGCATTTCATCAGGGAAGACGAGTAGCAAATTCAATTTTGGTGCATTCTCTTTTTTATTTGGGGTGTCGTTGGCGACGGCTTTACCTGCCAATGTTGCAGCCACCGAGCTGCCTGCAACCCCTTTAATAAAGGTTCTGCGCGAGATACTCATTTTTCACTCCTTTAGTACATTATAAAAAATTTTCGTTTTCTTTTGTTTCGTAAGTATAACGGATTTTACTGACATAATTTGAGATATAGCTCACAAATTTTAAAAATAGAAACCGCACTTTAAAAATTTTGCAAAAATAAAGTAATAAAAATTGGAAAAGCATTTTGGCTCTAGAGTGCGGTTTTTTATAGTTCCTATATTAATGGCATTGGTTTAGGATGCAAGATAACTTGATTGAATACCTATTTTTTTGTGAGATTGATCAAAAAAATGAGATTCGGTGATTGAGCTTTCGTTTTCTTTCATTTATCTTGTATGCAAGAAAACAAAAGCAGTGAAGGTTGTTGTGATGAAAAGTGTGATTGAGCGTCGAATGGATATTGTTAGCCTCGTGAATGCACAAAATTCAGCACGAGTTGAAGACTTGGCAACACAATTTAATGTATCTGCTGTCACCATCCGCAATGATCTTAACTTTTTAGAAAAAAACGGCTATATCCTGCGTTCTCATGGCGTGGCTATGCCAAATAAAGGCCTGATTGCAGAGTTGTCAAACTCGGAAAAACGCCAACGTAATAGTGGCATTAAACAGAAAATTGGTGCAGCAGCACTGAAGTTTATCCACGACAATGACGCTATTATTTTGGATTCTGGTACGACGACGCGTGAAATTGCTAACCATTTAAAACAGTCTTCATTAGACAATGTGTTGGTGATGACAAATGGCTTGGATATTGCCACCGAGCTTGCCAAAGCGGCCAATACTGAGGTGTTGATGACGGGCGGTCGGCTGCGTAAAAATGTGTTGTCGTTTTCTGGTCGCCAAGCTGAGTTAAGCCTGCAAGGGCATTGCTTTAGTAAATTTTTCTTAGGTGTTGATGGATTTGATCTGCGCGCGGGTATTACCACGCATAATGAACAAGAAGCCACATTGAACCGTGCGATGTGCGATGTTTCAAATCATGTGGTGGCGGTGACGGATTCCAGTAAATTTGGCAAACAAAGTTGCCATATTATCCGTCGTGCATTTGAAATTGACACTTTAATTACCGACTCAGGTATCCCCGATGAGTATGTCAATGCATTACAAGACAATGGCGTCGAGGTCATTATAGTAGATTAGTCAATGGAGATAAGACAGTGAGCATTTTATTAGATGTTATTAAACAACACAAAGCAGGTGGACATAATGGGATTTATTCCATTTGTTCTGCTCATCCGACAGTACTTGAAGCCTCATTATTGCAGGCCTTAAAAGATGATTCTGTGTTGTTAATTGAAGCCACATCAAACCAAGTGGATCAATTTGGCGGCTACACAGGTATGACCCCCGCCGACTTCCGTGATTTCGTATTGGATTTGGCTCGTCAAGTCAATTTCCCGAAAGAGCGTTTGGTACTCGGTGGTGACCATTTAGGCCCGAATCGTTGGCAAGGATTGAGTGCCGATGAAGCCATGAAAAATGCAGAAGGCTTGATTGAAGCCTATGTGGCGGCAGGATTTGAAAAAATTCACCTTGATTGTAGTATGTCATGCAAAGGCGACCCAGTGCCATTATCTGATGACATCGTGGCAGAGCGTGCTGCGCGTTTGGCTGTGATTGCAGAAAAAACGGCTGAAAAGTGCGGTAACGCAGGCAAGACTGTGTATGTTATCGGTACCGAAGTGCCTGTGCCAGGTGGTGAAGCGGAAGCTATTAACGAGCTAGAAGTGACCAACCCAGAAGCGGCGAAGAAAACGTTAAATACGCACCAACAAGCGTTTGAAAAAGTTGGCTTAAAATCCATTTGGGATCGCGTGATTGGCTTGGTGGTGCAACCTGGCGTGGAATTTGACCACACCAAAGTGATCGACTTTGTGCCAGAAAAAGCTAAAAACTTGAGTAACGTGGTGAGTGAATTCCCACACTTGGTATTTGAAGCGCACTCAACCGATTATCAAACCGCGCAGGCGTATAAAGATTTAGTGGACAATCACTTCGCGATTTTAAAAGTTGGCCCGGCCTTAACATTCGCTTTGCGTGAAGGTTATTACGGCTTGTGCGGCATTGAAAAAGAAATTTTCCCTGAAGAAAAGCGCGCTAATTTGCGTGATGTGTTAGAAGAGGTGATGCTGGCTAACCCTGATAACTGGGCGAAGTATTACCATGGCGACAAACAACAACAATTCTTCGCACGCAGCTATAGCTTCAGTGATCGTATCCGTTACTACTGGGCTAACCCAACCATTGGTGCGGCGGTGGATAAACTGTTCGCTAACTTTGAAGGCGTGGAAATTCCATTGCCATTGTTGAGCCAATACTTCCCTGAACAATATGTCAAAGTACGTGAAGGAAAATTGAACGCCGATGCCAAATCATTGGTGATCGATAAAGTTCAAGGCGTGATTCGCGATTACGCAGCGGCAGCATTTTTCAACCAAAAATAAGGAATTGATATTATGCAAAATTATTTAGGCTTCGCACTTGAGCAGCTCGAAAAGCAAAGTGCGGTCATGACAGCCAAAGAAATTAATCAACAACCGTCATCTTGGGCGAAGGCGTTGAAAAACCTCGACGCACAAAAAGCGCAAGTGTTAGATTTTATTAAACCCGTGATGGAGGCAGAGGTTTCTCGCATTGTGTTCACTGGGGCTGGCACGTCTGCATTTGTGGGGCACTCCATTGCACCTGCGGTACGTACAATTACAGGCAAACGCACAGAATCGATTGCCACCACCGATATTGTGTCTAATCCGTATCAATATTTCAGCGAAGATATCCCAACCTTGTTGATTTCTTTCGCTCGTTCAGGCAACAGCCCTGAAAGTGTGGCTGCGGTAGATTTGGCCAACCAATGCTTGAGCAATGTACGCCATTTATTGATCACCTGTAACAAAGATGGCGCATTATTTGTTAACGGTTCAAAACAAGACAACGCCTTGCCACTGTTGATGCCAGAAGAAACGAACGACGGCAGCTTTGCGATGACATCGAGCTTTAGCTCAATGATGCTGACCGCACTTTCTGTGTTCTTCTTGCCACAAGGCTCTGTGGTTGAACGTTTTGGCTATATTGCTGAAAACACCGAAAAATTGATTCCGCGTTACGTGGACTATGTGAAAAGCATCATTAATGATGGCATTGAGCGCATTATCTATCTTGGTAGCGGTGGCTTGCAAGGTTTAGCACAAGAATCTGCTTTGAAAATTTTGGAGTTAACCGCGGGTCAAGTGGTTGCCACTTATGACTCCCCAATGGGATTCCGCCATGGTCCAAAATCGATCGTGAATAACAAAACCATGATCGTAGAGTATTTATCTAATAATGAATATACTCGTTTATATGACGTGGATTTATTAAAAGAACTTCGTCGTGATGGCATTGCGCGCCGTGTTACTGCACTGACTGCACTCTCAGATGAGGCGATTGCTAACCCTGATGTGTTGGTGCTAGATGGCTTTGAAAACGCACAAGATTTTGAGTTGCTGTTCCCTTACATTGTATTTGCACAAATCTATGCGCTTTACAGCTCATTGGCTCACGATATTACACCAGATAATCCTTGCCCAAGCGGTGAAGTAAACCGTGTTGTTCAAGGTGTGATTATTCATCAATTTACTAACTAACTTGGAGGATTCTATGCCTAATATTGTATGGACACGTATTGACGAGCGTTTACTACACGGTCAAATTCGAATCACTTGGGGCAAACATACTGGTGCTAATTTGATTTTAGTTGCTAATGATGCCGCTGCCGAAGGCCCTAATGCTGCATTTATGCAAGCGGGCATGAAAGCATCAGCTGGCGGTGAATATGCTGTACGTTTTTTCACCATTCAAAAAACTATTGATGTGATTCATAAAGCGTCACCAGCGCAAAAAGTCTTCATTCTTTGTAATAATCCAACAGATATTGCAAAGCTTGTTGAAGGGGGCGTGCCTATTAAACATGTCAACATCGGTAATATGCACTTCCATGATGGAAAGAAACAGTTAACTAAAACAGTTTCTGTTGATGAAAAAGATATCGAAGCATTTAAAAAATTGGTAGCAGCTGGCGTGAAATGTACTGTACAGAACACACCTGATGCGCCTGAAGTCGATATTATGGATCTTATCAAATAATCTAATTGATATAGGAGTTTACGACTATGTTTTTTGAAGCACTTTTGGTTGCCGGCTGGGCATTCCTGTGCGGTATCGATAAATACGATGTTGCACTTAATATTCACCGCCCATTGATTACAGGCCCAGTTGTTGGTTTGATCATGGGTGATATGCAACTCGGTCTTGTAACAGGCGCCACTCTTGAGTTGGCTTGGCTTGGTTTGGTACCAAATGCAGGTGCCCAGCCACCTGATGTTACCATGGGGACTATCGCAGCGGTTGCTTTTGCTGTGATGACAAAGCAATCACCAGACGTTGCAATGGGCGTGGGTATGCCAATTGCGGTTGTGATGCAAATGTTGGTGATCGGTTTCTTCGCAGTAACCTCATTCACCATGGGCAAAGCTGACCGTTATGCTGAAAATGCCAATCCAAACGGTATAGATTTTTTGTTGATTGCAACTATCTCATTACGTTCGTTAATGTATGCCATTATCGCTTTTGTCACTGTTTATTTCGGGGAGCATGCCGCAGCATGGATTGATGCTTATGCACCGAAAACATTGCTTGAGGGCCTAGGCTTAGGTGCTCGTTTGGTTCCAGCGATTGGTTTTGCAATGTTATTAAAAATCATGTGGTCAAAAGAAATGGCGGGTGTGTTCTTCATCGGTTTCGTGGCGACTACTTACTTAAAACTACCAATTATGGCAGTAGCTATCATCGGTGGCTCAATTGCCGTACTTTATTACTACTTCTCTGGCAGCAATAACTCAAACAACCAACAAGCACAGGAGTTTGAAGATGGAATCTAATATGGAAAAAACAGGTTTAGTGGATAACATCGACGCATACCAAGACACCACCGTACGCAAAGTAATTACCAAAGGCGATCTTTGGAAATGCGCAATCCGCGGTTTGTTCATGGAAGGTAACTTTAACTTTGAACGTATGCAAGGTGCTGGTTTTGCTTATTCCATTATTCCTGCATTGAAAAAAATCCACGGTAACAATAAACGTGACTTAGCAACCGCATTGAAAAACCATTTGCAATTCTTCAATGCCAGTCCAAAATTGTTCACCTTCTTGTTGGGTACTGCCATCGCGATGGAAGAAAACAAAGAGCAACCGTCTACCATCAACGTAATGAAAGTGGCAGGTATGGGGCCAACAGGTGGTGTGGGTGATGCCATCGACCACATGACTTTGATGCCATTGACGTTGGCACTGGGTGCGTCAATTGCTATCGAAGGCTCAATTGCAGGTCCATTTGTGTTCTTCATTCTTTACCAATTGGTGCATTTCTTTGTGTACTTTGGTTTGATGTTCATGGGCTACAAAGCGGGTACTGCGGCAATGGTGAGCATGAGTGATTCTACTGAAAAACTCGCGCGTGCTGCCAACATCATGGGGATCTTCGTTATCGGTGCATTGTGTGCGACCTTTATTCGGTTTAAAACGACCGCCACGCTCACCATGGGGGGCAAGGTTGTACCACTGCAAACCGACTTCTTTGACAAGATTATGCCAAACATTTTGCCACTTGCATTAGTTTTCTTGATGTTCAAATTGGTAAAAGGCACTGGTTTCTGGGCTAAACCACCAGTATTAATCTTCTCAACACTCGCATTTGGTGTTATCGGACACTATATCGGTATCATCTAATCACACATTTAGGAGAGGAGCTTGCTCCTCTCTTACTGCTTTTTTATTTTGGGGGATATTATGTTAGGTATCGTAGTTTCAGGACATTTAAATTTTGCATCGGGTATGCAATCAGCTGTGCAAGCCATTGTAGGCAAACAAGATCAACTGGAATTTGTTGATTTTTTAGAAAGCATGTCAACTGAACAGTTGGAAGAAAAACTCGTTGAGGCAATGAAAAACGTCAACACTGGCGAAGGTGTGCTGTTTTTAACTGATATTTACGGTGGCTCACCAACCAACCGAGCCATTAATATTTTGCTACAAAACCCAGACGTTGAAGTGGTTTGTGGTGCAAATCTTTCTATGATCGTCAATGCTGCACTTGAGCGTGAAGAGTTTACGTTAAAAGAATTAAAAGATGCGTTAGTCAGCGGTGAAATGAGCAATATTAAAGATATTCGCACAGAAGTCGAAACGGCGATGAACGCACAAGACGAAGAAAGCGAAGATGGCCTATAAATAAGCAAAGTGCGGTTAACCGCACTTTTGAAAAAAGGAGCATGTATGAGTATTCAAAAAGACGCGGTGCAAACGCTAATGAAACGCGTATATCGCTGGCAAGCAGCCAATCAAACCCGCAGCGTCATTCGCCGCTCAGGCAAAACCCGTTTTATTAAAGACACCGACTGGGAGCGTGGCGTATTTTGGTCTTGCGTGGCCGCGGCTTGGCAGGCTACAGGCGATGATGATTATCGTGACGGCGTATTAAACTATACCTTGCACACAGGTTTTCGTACAGGTCCTAATGCCCGCTTTGCTGATGATTTGGTGTGTGCACAAGGCTACATTGACATCTATCCTGAAATTAATCAAGAAGAAGCGTTAGAGCCGACCATCAATTTCATCAATGACATGATCGACAATCCAAAACCAGGGCGTGAAGACTGGTGGTGGTGCGATTCACTCTTTATGGCGCCACCTGCGTTCGCCAAATTGAGCAAACAAACGGGTGAGGCGAAATACGTTGAGTATATGAACCAAGCTTTTTGGGACAGTGTTGCGCACCTGCAAGACCCAGAAACCGCACTTTTCTACCGTGATCACCGCTACATTCCTGACGGTAAAGGCAGTGAAATGCGTGAAGCTAACGGTGAGAAAGTTTTCTGGAGCCGTGGCATTGGCTGGGTGATTGCCGCTATTCCACGCATTTTGGCCAGTCTGCCTAATGATTTTGCTGATCGTGATCGCTATTTGGACTTGTTTAAACAATTGGCGCAACAAGTGATTAAATATCAACACGACGACGGCTTCTGGCGCGCCAGTTTGCTTGACCCAGATAATTTCCCAGCACCAGAAAGCTCCGCCAGCTCACTGTTTTGCTATGCGTTAGCGTGGGGTGTGAATCACAACGTGTTGGATACAGCCACCTATCTTCCTGTGGTGGAAAAAGCTTGGTCTGCATTGGAAAGTGCGGTGCACGAAAATGGCATGATCGGCTGGGTGCAACTGCCAGCATTTAATCCGCGCGATGTGAAATTTGAACACAATATCGACTACGGTGCTGGCGCATTTTTGCTAGCTGGCTGTGAAGTGCAAAATCTTAGCAAATAAGCCAAAAGTTGATGAAACACGATAAGTGCGGTAAAATGAACCGCACTTTTAATATATTTGAAGAGTATTTTTTAAGCGATATTTAAGGATAACAATTTATGAAAATTGCATTAATGATGGAAAACAGCCAAGCGGCGAAAAACCCAATTATTTTAAAAGAATTACAAAGCGTTGTAGCACCAAAAGGCTATGATGTGTATAACGTGGGTATGGACAGCGAAAACGACCATCACCTCACTTACATCCATTTAGGGATTATGGCGAGCATCTTGTTGAACTCAAAAGCGGTTGATTTTGTTATCGCAGGTTGTGGTACTGGACAAGGTGCATTAATGTCATTAAACGCGCACCCAGGCGTGGTGTGTGGTTACTGCTTAGATCCTGCTGATGCGTTCTTGTTTGCACAAATCAACAACGGTAACGCCTTGTCATTGGCATTTGCAAAAGGCTTTGGTTGGGGCGCAGAATTGAACGTGCGTTATATGTTTGAAAAAGCCTTCGCGGGCGAACGTGGTCAAGGCTACCCAGTTGAACGTAAAGAACCACAATTGCGCAATGCTGGCATCTTAAACCAAGTGAAAGCAGCTGTGGCGAAAGACAACTATCTTGACACCTTAAAAGCCCTTGATCCTGAATTGGTGAAAACCGCTGTAACAGGTGAGCGCTTCCAAGAATGTTTCTTCAACAACTGCCAAGATGACGAAATCCGCGCATACGTTGAAAGCGTGTTAAAAGCATAAGTTAACGCATAAAAAAGCCAGCATTACGCTGGCTTTGTTTAATCAAAGAGGTGATAGTATGGCGAAAAAAGTAGCAATTATCGGCGAATGTATGGTGGAGCTAAAAAAAGAAGGTGATCTTTATAGCTCAGGCTTTGGTGGGGATACCTTAAATACCGCACTTTATCTTTCGCGTTTGACCGCCAATCACGGTGTGGAAGTCGCTTATCTCACAGGCCTTGGCACCGACGAGTTTAGCCGCAATATGCTCGACGCATGGCAGCAAGAAGGTATCAACACCGATTTGGTGGCCATTTCTGAGAAAAAATTGCCAGGCCTTTATACCATCTCAACCCGCGAAGACGGCGAGCGTGATTTCCGCTATTGGCGCAGCGATGCGGCAGCGCGTTTTTGGCTCTCCAGCGTCGATATTGAGGCGTTATACCGCACTTTGAGCGATTATGAATTGATTTACCTCAGTGGTATTAGTCTTGCCATTTTACCTGAAAAAGAACGAAATATTTTATTTGAACTGTTAGAACGCGCTCACAATAACGGCGTGAAAATTGCCTTTGACAACAACTATCGCCCAATTTTGTGGGAGAGCAAAGAGGCGACCCAGGCGGCCTATGCTCGTATTTTAAAACTTACCGACATTGCGTTTTTAACCTTTGATGATGAAGTGATGCTCTATGGCGATAGCGCTTTGAGTGAGTGCTTAGACCGCACTTGTGCATTTGGCGTGCGTGAAATTGTGATCAAACGTGGCAGCGAGTCTTGCATCGTGGTGACCCGCGATGAACGCGTGGAACTTGCCCCAACGCCAGTGAAAAACGTGATCGATACCACAGCAGCGGGGGATTCATTTAGTGCAGGTTATCTTGGTGAACGTTTGCAAGGCAAGTCAATACTGGATGCCATCGCTGGCGGGCACCGATTGGCTGGCACGGTCATTCAGCACAAAGGTGCCATTATTCCAAAAGACGCCATGCCACAATAATCATTTAGAAAGCAGGCGTATGCCTGCTTTGCTTTTTTGTGATAATGGTTTTATTATACACAAGATGAGAATGATTTTTACTAGGAGAGTCTATGTCTGAGTTAAGACAACAACGTTTAAAAAAATTATGTAGCGACACGCACATCATCGGCGCACTGGCGATTGACCAACGTGGCGCATTACGTCGTATGTTAGGCGATGGTGCGACAAATGAGCAATTAGCCGCATTTAAAGTGCTGGTATCACAATACCTTACCCCTAATGCGTCATCTATTTTGCTAGACCCAGAAGTAGGCTGGAATGCCGCAAGTCAACGTGCGCCAAATGCAGGGCTTTTAATGGCGTATGAAAAAACAGGCTATGATAAAACCGTTCCAGGGCGTTATCCTGATTTGATCGATGATGTTTCTGTTTATCGCTTGAAAGAAAAAGGCGCCGATGGCGTGAAATTATTGCTCTATATCGACATTGACGAAGGCAAAGCGGTTAATGACGTGAAAGAGGCTTTTGTGGAGCGAGTGGCATCAGAGTGTAAAGCCGAAGAGATGCCATTTTTCTTGGAATTGGTCAGTTATGACGCCAACGTCAGCGACCCAAAAGAATACGCTAAACTCAAACCACGCAAAGTGATTGAAGCCATGAAACTGTTCAGCCAGCCGCGCTTTGGCGTTGACGTGTTGAAAGTGGAAGTGCCAGTGAACATGAACTATGTTGAAGGCTATGGCGAAGAGGTGGTTCACACGCAAGCGCAAGCGAAAGCCTTTTTTAAAGAGCAAAGTGACGCGACCAACACGCCATTTATCTTCTTAAGTGCGGGTGTGAGCTCTGAGCTGTTCAACGAAACCTTGCGCTTTGCCAAAGCCGCTGGCAGCCACTTCAACGGTGTGCTGTGTGGGCGTGCAACGTGGGCAGGTGCGGTAGATGTATTTAAAAACGAGGGTGAAGACGCGGCTCGGGCTTGGCTTGAAACGCAAGGTCGTGCCAATATTGAAGCACTCAACGCTGTGTTAAACGAAAACGCCACCCCAATTAAACTATAATTTTTCTGGCGTTATTGATGTCAATAACGCCTTTTTTCTCTTTTTATTTTATGGAGTGATTTTGCAGCAACCTAATTCTAAGCCCAGCTACTTTCACGTGATGGCTAAACCAAGTAGTTTCAACTGCAATATCAAATGTGAATACTGCTTTTATCTTGAAAAAGAGGCAGTGCTTGCGCATAAAGTGGATTTGATGAGTGATGAAACGCTCAAAGCCTATGTTAAAAACTACATCGAATCGCACGCAGGTGATACAGTTGATTTTGCCTGGCAGGGGGGCGAGCCAACCTTAATGGGGATCGATTTTTATCGTAAAGCGCTGGCCTATCAACACGAATTTGCTAACGGCAAGACCATCACAAACAGCTTCCAAACCAACGGCATTGCATTTAACCGCCAGTGGATGGAGCTGTTTAAACAAAACAATTTTTTAATTGGCATTTCCGTGGACGGCGCAAGTGCGGTGCATGATAGATACCGCATTTCGATCAACGGGCAGCCGACATTTGAGCGTGTTAAACGGGGCATTAATCTGCTAAAAGAGTATGAAGTGGATTTTAATACGCTCACTGTGATCAACGATCAAAATTGGCACAAAGGTGTGGAAACCTATGAGGCTTTAAAAGATCTTGGTTCCACTTTTATGCAGTTTATCCCGATTGTGGAAGTGGCCAATTACGATTTGACCAAGGCTGATTATTCCCCCAATAAAAACGCCCGTATGGCGCCGTTTTCTGTGCCACGCGAGGGGTATGGGCGCTTTTTGTTGGATGTGTTTAACCACTGGGTGCGCCGTGATGTGGGCACCATTTTTGTACGGGAGTTTGACAATCTGCTCGGGCAATGGATGGGTTTTCCGTCCACTAGTTGTATCCACACGGTAACATGCGGCAAAGCGGTGGTTATCGAGGCCAATGGTGATATTTATTCGTGCGACCATTTTGTTTATCCAGCCTATAAAATTGGCAACGCTACTAAAACACCGCTTAGCGCGATCATCAATTCCAAAAAACAACAAGCCTTTGGTGATGCGAAACGTGATACATTAACTAAAGCGTGCGAAAAATGTGATGTGAGAATGATCTGCCACGGCGGTTGCCCAAAACACCGCATCGTACCGCTGAAAGGGGAGCAGCATAAACATAATTATCTCTGCCCATCCTACCAGCTCTTTTTCCGCCAAACAGCACCTGTAATGAACCGCATGCGGCAAATTATTCAGCATGGTGGATTAGCAGCGGATATTATGCCAATGATACGTTAAGGATAAAGTATGCAAAAACTGACATTAACACTATTCGATAAAGACGATAATATCAAGCTCGCGCGCAGTGATTTTGATGAGGTGGTGGCGACCTTTAAAGGGGAATACG
This sequence comes from Spirabiliibacterium pneumoniae, assembly GCF_014884995.1. Lineage (GTDB taxonomy): Bacteria > Pseudomonadota > Gammaproteobacteria > Enterobacterales > Pasteurellaceae > Spirabiliibacterium > Spirabiliibacterium pneumoniae. The sequence goes on along the minus strand of NZ_JABMII010000001.1, from coordinate 35,398 downwards.
CACAAGGCGACAAATGGGTGGTGGAAGCGCAAACCTACCCGTGTTTTTTAAAAGTGCGGTTGGAAGATAGCTTTGAAAGTGCGGTTTTATATTTAACCGACAAGCTCATTTTCACCATTCCTTTTGGCGATGCGGCGCGTGTCTACAATTCGGATAAAGCCTTCCGTGGCGGCATGCACTTTGTGTGGGTGAGAGTGGCGCGGGAATATGAAATTAACCAATACGGCAACCTTGCCTTTAATCCTTATCAACAAACTGATCAGCAGGGCGTTTATCCGTGCGCACAGAGCAATATTCAAGCGGGCAATATCCGTTTTGCGGCGCGTAATGTTATTGACGGCGCATTTGACACCAATGCCCATGGCTCTTACCCATACACTTCATGGAGCAACGCGCAAGATTCCAGTGCGCAGCTCAGCATCATATTCGGGCGCACAGTGGAGATTGACAGCGTCATCTTATACCTGAGAGCCGATTTTCCTCATGATAGCTGGTGGCAACATTTGACAATCACCTTCGACGACGAGCAACCTGAAACGATCGAAGCCAAACGCACAGGCAAAGCGCAGCATTACCAATTCAGCGCCCGTCAATGCCAAAAAATCACCCTCAGCAACCTCATTAAAGGGGAAGAGCCTGCACCCTTCACCGCACTTTCCCAACTTGAAGTGCTTGGGCGTAATGTGTGAAAAGCAAAGTGCGGTTTGACCGCACTTTATTTGCTATCGGCATTGGCACAATGACGAATAATGATCGAATGAGTAATTAAAACACCCGTTTAAACGGCTTGACGATTACCTCACCATAGACGCCAGCTTCAACATAGGGGTCGGCTTTGGCCCATTGTTGTGCAGCCTCAAGGCTATCAAATTGTGCGATCACAGTAGAACCCGTGAATCCCGCCTCTTGTGGGTTTTCATCATCAATGGCAGGGTTTGGCCCAGCAACTAATAGGCGATTATCGGTTTGCAATGCTCTTAGGCGGTCTAAGTGCTGTTCACGTACAGCCAAACGCTGAGTTAAAGTATTGGGTTTATCTTGTGCAAAAATAACATAATACATTATTAGCAGCCCTCATTTTCAAGTTCACGCATGGCTTTATCAAGTTCTGGATTATTTTCTTTATTGATTGGGCGTGGACGACCATTTTTATCAATGGCGACAAAAGTGAATATTGCATCTGTTACACAGTAGCGCTCATTAAAAGGATCGGTAGAAACTTTTTTTACCCACACTTCCACCTCAACTTTGAGTGAACTATTGCCCACCTTTATACAACGTCCGTAGCAGCAAATAACATCACCAACGCTGACAGGGCGAATGAAATTGATTTTATCTACTGATACAGTCACGACAGGGCCTTGTGCAATTTCTTTTGCCATAATTGCGCCGCCTAAGTCCATCTGCGACATAATCCAACCGCCAAAAATATCGCCATTGGCATTGGTGTCCGACGGCATTGCCAAGGTGCGTAACAACAATCGCCCACGCGACACACGCCCTGGGTTTGCGCCCGCTTGAGTTTCTACAAATTCGTTTGCCATGATTAATCCTTGTGTCTGTTGTTGCTTTCTTGTGGCAGGTATTTATACAAATAGACGCCCGTGGCAAGGGTGGCAATCAAGGTGAGCCCCAAAATGCCAAACACTTTAAAGTTATACCACGCGTCGTCAGAAAAATAGTGGCTGATGAAGATATTTAGCACCATACACATGAAAAAGAACATCGCCCAGCCGAGATTGAGCTTGCCCCATACGTATTCAGGCAGCACCAGCTCTTTGCCGAGCAGCGCTTTGACCAGTGGCTTGTGGAAGACATATTGGCTGACGAAAAGTGCGGTTGCAAAAATGGCATATACCACAGTGACTTTCCATTTTAAAAAGGTGAGATCGTTAAAATAGACGGTCAGCAGGCCAAAAAAGACTACGGCAATCGCCATGATTTTTTGTGATTTTTCAATTTTGCCAAATTTGAGATGCAGCACGACGAGCTGGATAAGGGTGGCTACAATGAGCACCACTGCACTGATTTGTACGCCGTAGAGTTTGTAGGCGATAAAAAATAAAATGAGCGGAATAAATTCAATCAACTGCTTCATTATGCGCTCCGTTGCATAAACTGTTGATAAAAGCGGTAGGTGAAAATCAAACTAAAAACCGCAATGGTGGAGCTTATTAAGGTGGTGAGCACCTCAACCAGCGCAGAGTCTCCTAAGCGCGCGAGTTGTAAATTGACTGCACTTGGAAAAATATACGCAATGATAGTGAACAAAAAGAGTGCAAACATACGCCCTGTGCCCTGTTGCCACACTTTTTTCATCGCCGCATTGATGGAAGTGCGGTCAATCACATAGGCATAAGGTGCAAGGGATAGGCGCACAAACATAAAGCCGCCGAGCAAAATTGCAACCAAGCCTAAAATGCCACCCGATCCAGTGAGTAGGCTTAAAATGGCGAGCGTAAAGGGCAACACAACGAAAAAGTTAAGTAATAAAAACGGCAGCAGCTGCTTGAGACTGTTGCTCAATGCGCTGGCGTAGTGGATTTGATGGGTGCGGCTGACTTGCATAATGGCGTTAAGCAACCATAATGTCACAACCAGCACAGCAATTTGTCCACCCACCGCAATCAAGGCTTGTGTGGTGTTGATTTGATTGGTTTCATTAACCAGTGGGTCAAGGGGCAATGCGCGTAGCGTAAAAGCAATGATGGCTTGCAGCACAATAAAAAACAGCGTCATCTGTTTTTGATTGCGCATAAAATTCACACAGTCTTGGATAATCGCGGTAAAATTCATGACTAGACTTCCTATTGGCTAAACGGGGCAAAGTATAGCAAGTTGAGGGGGGATTTTCATCATTTTTCAATGTGAAAGTGCGGTCAGCTGACCGCACTTTGTACTACTTGTAGGCTTGAAATTCGGCTTGACAGTTGAGCAGTTGCGCACGGGTGATAGAGAACACGCCGTCGCCACCATGTTTAAATTGAATCCAATTAAACGGTACATTCGGGAACTGTTCTTGTAAGTGCACCATACTATTGCCCACCTCACACACCAATACGCCGTGTTCTGTTAAATAATCGGCGGCATGCGCTAAAATACGTTTAACTAACACTAAGCCATCATCGCCTGCCTCAAGTGCCATTTTCGGCTCGTGTTCGTATTCTGCTGGCATATCACTGAGATCTTCAGCGTCAACATAAGGTGGATTACATACAATGAGATTGTAGCTGTCTTGTGGTAGTGCTTGAAAAAGATCCGATTTCAATGGGAACACTTGCTGTAATGCATCGTGTTTTTCAATATTGATTTCGGTGACTTCAAGCGCCTCATTGGAGAGATCCACAGCGTCAATTTCTGCATGGGGGAAACGCTCAGCGCAGGCAATCGCAATGCAACCACTGCCCGTACAGAGATCTAAAATGCGTTTTGGCTCTTCTTGCAGCAAGCCGGTGAAACCATCTTGAATCAGTTCACCAATTGGAGATCGAGGTACAATTACGCGCTCATCAACATAAAAAGGCAAACCACAAAACCATGCTTGATTGGTTATGTAAGCAAGCGGTTTACGCTCGCTGATACGGCTAATTAGTGCATTGAAAATACGATCTTTTTCGTGAAAAGTTAAGTTGGATGAATATAATGCTTGCGGCACATCTTGCGGCAAGTGTAAGCAAGATAGTACTAATTGTACGGCTTCGTCCCATGCGTTATCTTGCCCATGCCCATAGTAAATATCGGAGGCATTGAAACAGCTATACGCCCAACGTAGATAATCTTGAATATTATGTAACTCTTCATAAACAGGTGCGTCAGACATTTCTTCAATGAGTGCTTGATTGTAAGTCATTTCTTCTTCAGACATTGTGTACCTCGAGTATTATCATTTTTAAGTCATAGTTATATCACATTTTAGCAATTAAGGCATAGAGCGTGGTAAAATAGATTTTTTAAATTGAATTAGAGATGTGATGAGCTTAGATGATGATGACATCAAACTGTTTCGTGAACAAGTGCGTGGCGTCAAAGCGTTGCGCCAAGACACGCACAGTTTACGAGTGCCCAAAATAGCGCAAAAGCGTGAGAAGAAGATCGACGCGCAAAAGCAAGACAATCTGTTTTATTTTTCTGACCAATACGAACCGCACTTAGAAGAAGGGGCAGTCATTCGTTATCGGCGTGAAAATGAAGAACCTCACTTATTAAAACAGCTGCGCCGCGGTGATTTTGAGCCTGAGTTATTTTTGGATTTGCACGGGCTTACCCGTGAACAAGCCAAGCAAGAGCTGGCCGCACTGTTGCTGGCGTGTGAGCAAGAAAATGTGGCATGTGCAAGTATTATGACAGGTTACGGCACCTATGCACTCAAGCAGCAAATTCCACGCTGGCTGGTGCAGCACCCTAAAGTGCGCGCGATACATCAAGCGCCGAAAGAGTGGGGTGGTGATGCCGCGTTTTTATTTTTATTTGATGTGCAATCCTAGCCGCTTAGCGAGAATATAATAAGGAGATCGCAAATGCCATCGGTTAATCAATCTGCTATGGTTGACTTTAGTGCGCAGCAGATGTATCAATTGGTCAATGATTACGAGCAATACCCGCACTTTTTACCAGGCTGCGTGGGGGCACGCACGCTCAATCGTAGTGAAAATGAGCTGACTGCTGAGCTTGTGATCAGTAAAGCAGGCATAAGCCAGCAGTTTACAACGCATAATATCATGCAGCCCAATCGTGAAATTTTGATCGAATTGGTGGAAGGGCCATTTCGCTTTTTAAAAGGCATGTGGCGTTTTGAACCATTAGATGAACAGTCGTGTATTATTCGTTTGCAGCTAGAATTTGAGTTTTCTAACTTTTTAATCAGTAAATTATTTGGCAAAATCTTCGAGCAATTAACACAAAAAATGGTGTCAGCTTTCAAACAGCGGGCAAGTGAGGTGTACGGTGGCTGATAAAATCCGCATTCAAATTGCTTATGCACGACCAGATTGCTACTTTTTACAGCACTATCAGGTCGAACAGGGCACAACTATTCAAAGTGCGGTGCTCAGTTCTGGCATATTAGAACAATTTCACGAAATTGATTTGCGCAAAAACGCACTGGGTATCTTTGCCCGCCCTGCTAAATTGACAGACGTGTTGCAAGATGGTGACCGCATTGAAATCTATCGCCCACTGCTGGCTGATCCGAAAGAGATCCGTCGCAAACGTGCGGAGCAGCAACGGTTAGAGCAAGAGGCGGAGAAAGCACGCGAGCGCGCGCTTAAGCGTGAACAAAAGCAACTTGAAAAAGAGCGCCAACATGATGAAACTTGAAGGTGTCTATCAAAGTGCGGTCAAATGTAGTCTGCTGTTTTTGCTGGTGTTGGGAGGTGCGTTTGGCGTGTGTGTTGTGCTGGATTTAACTTTTCCCACGCCACTGGCATTTTTAGCGGTGGCGGTGTTATATTTACTGCTAACACCAAGCATATTGCTGCATCTGCCATTGGCTGATGGCGAATTTTTACCGTTGCCTGCCAGCCCACAAGGTTGGCTTTTGGGCGCTGGGTTAGTATTATTTATGTTATTTACAATAAGCCTCGTATTTGTGCTAGCGTGGCGATTTTTGAGAGTGAAACAATGATTGAATTTGATTATTTATGTTTGCCAAAAGGCATTACCCCAGAAATTTTCCTAAGTGACTATTGGCAGAAAAAGCCCCTGTTGATTAAGCAAGGCTTGCCGCAAATTAAAGGACTGTTAGAACCGCAGGATATTATTGAGCTTGCTCAGCAAGAGGACGTCACCGCGCGTTTGGTGCAAACCACCGTAGAGCAAGGTGAAGAACGCTGGACGCTGAAAACTAGCCCATTGGCGGCGAGTGATTTTGAGCATTTGCCTGAGAAATGGTCCGTGTTGGTGCAAAATCTTGAACAATGGTCGCCAGAACTCGGTGAACTATGGCACGCCTTTCAGTTTATCCCACAATGGCAGCGTGATGATATTATGGTGTCTTACGCGCCAGCGGGTGGCTCGGTGGGCAAGCATTATGACGAATACGATGTGTTTTTAGTGCAAGCCTATGGGCATCGCCGCTGGCAGCTCGGCAAGTGGTGTGATCCGAGTACCGAATTTAAAGAAAATCAGCCGATTCGCATTTTTGACGACATGGGCGAGCTGATTTTTGACGAAGTGATGGAGCCGGGCGATGTACTGTATGTGCCATCACGTTTGTCGCATTTCGGCGTAGCGCAAGACGACTGCCTGACCGTATCCTTTGGTTTGCGTTACCCTAATTTGGGTGATTTACTCGAAGGCGTTAACAACACGCTTAACCACAGCTCACCGCACTTTAATGCCAGTGAGTTCACAATTCCATTGCGCTTAACGCCACAATGGCAACCGCTGGCCAAATTAGACGATGACATGGTGCAAGCCATGAAGCGCGAGTTGCTGGAAACATTAAGTCACTCGGCTGAATTTGACAAATTGTTTAAACAGGCGGTGGCTAGCGCGGTCAGCACGCGGCGCTATGAGCTGCTTGAAAGCGATGATGAATATTACCCTGATGAGTTGGCACAGGCGCTGCAACAGGGGGCGCGAATCGTGCAGGACAATAATTGCAAAATGCTCTACACCGAGCAGCCTTTCGCGTTTTATGTCAACGGCGAATGGCTTGATGAGCTAAATCCAACGGAACTGGCCGTGTTGGTCTCACTGGCTAATGGCAGCGTGTTAGATTGGCAGATGCTGCAACGTTTCGCCCCTGATTACAACGACATGGTACAAACTCTGCTGCTGGATTCACTGTGTAACTGGCTGGAAAATGGCTGGCTGATTTTGCAGGATTAAGATGGCTGACACCATTTACAGCGTTTCGCAACTCAACCACAGCGCCAAAAGCGTGCTTGAAAGCCAGCTTGGGCGCGTGTGGCTGACAGGCGAAATTTCCAATTTTGTGCAACCGATTTCGGGGCATTGGTATTTGAGTTTGAAAGATGAAAATGCCCAAGTGCGGTGCGCGATGTTTCGTGGTAATAACGCCCGCGTGACGTTTCGCCCTGAAAATGGTATGCAGGTGCTGGTGCGCGCGCAGGTGAGTATGTATGAGCCGCGCGGAGATTATCAGCTTTTGATTGAATCAATGCAAATGGCAGGAGACGGGCTGTTACAGCAGCAATTTGAACGGCTGAAGCTGATGCTCGCCGCAGAAGGGCTATTTGCACAGCAGTATAAAAAAGCCTTACCGCACTTTTGCCATAAAGTGGGGATCATCACCTCAAAAAGTGGCGCGGCGCTGCATGATATGCTCACAATTCTTTCCCGTCGCAGCCCCATGACGGAGATTATTTTGTATCCAACCGCAGTGCAAGGCAAAAGTGCGGCGGAGGAGATTGCAGAAACGATTGCGCTGGCCAACGCGCGCCAAGAGGTGGATGTGCTGATTGTCGGGCGTGGCGGTGGCGCATTGGAAGATTTGTGGTGCTTTAATGAAGAACAGGTCGCACGGGCAATTTTTGCCTCACACATTCCTATCATCAGTGCTGTTGGGCATGAAACGGATGTGACGATCGCTGATTTTGTAGCAGATTTGCGCGCCCCAACACCGTCGGCGGCGGCAGAATTGGTCAGCCAAGACAGCCAAGCACTGCAACGTCAACTCAGTACGGCGCTGCAAACCCTGTTTATTGCTTTTGATCGCCAAACCGAGCGCTTGGCACAACGGCTGCACACGTTTGTGTTGCGCTTGAACCATCAGCACCCAAAGCGCTTGCTTGCGGAACAAAACACCCAGCTAAGCCACCTTGTGCAGCGTATGCAAAGTGCGGTCAATGCGCAGTTAAAAGCCGACCAACAGCGATTTGTGTTGCGGCAACAGCAGCTTTACGCGCAGCATCCAAAGCGCCAGTTGCAAGTGCAATCTGTGCGCCTGAAACAGGCCTATACGCAATTGCAAAGTGCGGTGACGCGCGCCCTGCAACAAGCACAGCAGCAACACACTTATTTGCACCAGCGTTTGGTGAAATCGCCCTTGCCGTATCAATTGATGCAACAGGAACAACGCATTGCGCAATATCGCGTGGTGTTGAAAAATGCGATGTATCGCGTGTTACAAGCCAAGCAACATCGCTTTGCGCAACACACCTTGTTGCTGGATAATCTCAGCCCGCTGAAAGTGCTCACTCGGGGCTATTCCATCACTTTAGACAACCACGGCAACAGCGTGAAAAGTGCCCTTGCTCTGCGCACAGGTGATGTGATTACCACACGTTTGCTGCACGGGCAGGTGACTAGTCAGGTGATTGATATTCAAAAGAAAAGCGAGTTTTAACTCGCCTTTTGCTATTTTTTCTTCGATTTTTTAATAAACTTCATCAGCCGTTTGCGCTTGCGCAGCTGCGTTGGCGTAAGAGTGTTACGCTTGCCCGCATAAGGGTTCGCCCCTTCTTGGAATTGAATGCGAATCGGCGTGCCGATAATTTTCAAGCTGCGACGGTAGTAGTTGGCCAAATAGCGTTTGTAGGAGTCGGGCAATTTTTCCACCTGATTGCCGTGAATGACGATAATCGGCGGATTATGCCCACCAGGGTGAGCGTATTTCAATTTCACTCGACGGCCTGATACGAGTGGTGGTTGATGCTCATCGGTTGCCATTTGCAAAATGCGCGTTAGCATAGAGGTGGAGTAGCGTTTAATGGCGCAGGCATAGGCCTCTTGCACCGATTTAAACAAATTCCCCACGCCAGAGCCATGCAGCGCGGAAATAAAATGCACGCGCGCAAAATCAATGAAATCCAAGCGGCGATCAAGCTCAGATTTGATCTGATCTTTGGCGTCCATATCCAGCCCGTCCCATTTATTCACGACAATCACCAGCGAGCGCCCTGCGTTAAGAATAAAGCCCAACAAGGAGAGATCTTGATCGGAAATACCTTCGCGCGCATCGATCACCAACAGCACGACATTGGCATCTTCAATCGCTTGCAGCGTTTTAATCACGGAAAATTTTTCCACCGCCAAAGTCACTTTGCCGCGTTTGCGCACCCCTGCGGTGTCGATCAAGGTGTATTCTTGCCCGTCACGTTCCATCGGGATGTAGACACTGTCACGCGTGGTGCCAGGCAGATCGTACACTACCACGCGGTCTTCACCCAAAATGCGGTTTGTCAGGGTGGATTTGCCGACATTGGGGCGGCCTACGATCGCAATTTTAATATTGCGCTGTGTAATGTCTTCAGGGTCGTCTTCTTCGTCGTCGTTTTCTAAAAGTGCGGTCAGCGCGTCATCATCAAGGTTGAACTCATCATCCCACTCATCGTCTTCGTCATCATCTCCGAGCTCACTTTCATCTTGTGCGAGCTGCTCTTGCGCCAGTGGGGCGAGCACTTGCTCGATCAACGCGTTCACGCCACGCCCTTGGGAGGCGGCGATTTGCACAATCTCGCCAAGGCCTAACTGATAAAATTCCGCACAGTGAGAGTCGGCATCAATGCCATCAGTTTTATTCGCTACCACCACGGTGGTTTTATCACGTTGGCGCAGATAATTCGCCAGCCCAATATCCGCGGGCATTAGCCCTGCGCGGGCGTCCACCATAAATAGCACCACATCGGCTTCATCAATGGCCAGCAGCGATTGCTCCGCCATTTTTTCTTCCACGCCTTCCTCGCTGCCATCAATGCCGCCAGTATCAATCACAATAAAATCATGGCCTGCCAAGTGCGCCTGTCCATATTTTCGATCGCGAGTTAAGCCTGGGAAATCCGCCACCAACGCATCGCGAGTGCGCGTTAATCGGTTAAAGAGAGTCGATTTGCCCACATTTGGGCGCCCCACAAGGGCAATTACCGGCGTCATCTTGTTATCCTTTTCATAAAACTGTAATTAATCTGCCATCATACCCAATTTTGCCGTGAACATATAGCAAAATTTATCAAAGTGCGGTCAAACTGCGGACAAAAAAATACTCGCCGAAGCGAGTATTTGTGTGCGTGCGGATTATGAGTCTTCCCACTCTTTGAGTTCTTTTTCCACTTCTTCTTTAGTTAGACCATAGCGCTCTTGAAGTTTGCCTACAAGTTGATCGCGCTTGCCTTCAATCACAGTCAGATCGTCATCGGTCAACTTGCCCCATTTTTCTTTCACAGAGCCTTTAAGTTGTTCCCATTTACCTTCGACTTGATCCCAATTCATAATTGCTCCTTAATTTTGTTACCACTGTTATTCAGTGGATTTTAGTATATAACATATTTCTTATAAAATCAAATGGTTGCAATTTTAGTAGTGAGTGGCGAGGCCTTTTAGCGGTGAAAAAAGGCGGTATAACCTTTTGTCAAAATGCCTGTTCTGTGGTTGAATAGGAGCTGAATAAATGACGAAATAAGGGGGCGGTATGCAGGTTCATCGTGATGCACAAACGGTATTAGATTTTTGGTTTGATGAGAAAAATCAGGCGCACTGGTTTGTTAAAAGTGCGGTTTTTGATGAGCAAATTCGCACTCAGTTTGCTGATGTTCTGATGCAAGCGTCCGCCTGTGAGCTTTCCGAGTGGCGCACCACAGTGGAAGGGCGGCTGGCTGAGATTATTGTACTGGATCAGTTTTCACGCAATATTTATCGCAATACGCCACAAGCCTTTGCACAAGATGACATTGCCTTGGCGCTGGCACAAGAAGCGCTGAAAAAAGAAGGCTATGTAGCGCTGTGCCCTGTGCAGAAAAAGTTTATCTTAATGCCGTTTATGCACAGCGAATCACGCTTGATTCATGAGCGAGCATTGCCGTATTTTGAGGCGCTGCAAGATGAACGCACGTTAGATTATGAATTGCGCCACAAGGCAATTATCGACCAATTTGGGCGTTATCCACACCGCAATGCGATTTTAAACCGCACTTCGACACCAGAAGAACAAGACTTCCTCAAACAGCCCAACAGTGCGTTCTAACTCAAACAAAACCCCACCATTAGGTGGGGTTTTTATGTAGCGCAGCGAGGTTACAGCTTCCCCTTTTGGTTTATTTGGTTATCAATTGATGATAAGATTTCGGCGAGCATCGAAGATAAGTGTAGAAGGAGTGTAGATGTATAAATCCATTGATTTGTTTGCAGGTATTGGTGGAATAAGGCTAGGATTTGACCAGGCATTTGGTGGCGAAATTCACACTGTATTTGTAAGCGAATGGGATAAAAAAGCCGTCGAAACATATAAAGCTAATTTTGGTGATAGTATGGATGTTGCTGGAGATATTACAAAAGTTGATGAAAGCGATATTCCTGCGCATGATATTTTATTAGCTGGTTTCCCGTGTCAGGCTTTTTCTCTTGCAGGGTATAAAAGAGGATTTGATGATGCTCGCGGTACATTATTTTTTGATGTGGCTAGAATTATAAAATATCATAAGCCAAAATTAGTTTTTTGTGAAAATGTAAAAAATCTTGTTAATCATGATCGAGGACGTACTTTTAAAGTTATCCGTGAAATATTAGAAGATTTGGGTTATAAGGTTTTTTATAAAGTTCTTAATAGTAAAGATTTCGGTGTTCCACAAAATAGGGAGAGAATCTATATTGTAGCGTTTAGAAACGATATTGCTATAGCTGATTTTACTTTTCCAGAAAAAGTAGATGACACCAAGGTTATTAATGATATTGTTGAGGAAAATGAAGTTTCACCGAAATATTATTTATCGTCATCTTATCTAACTTCGCTTGAAAAACATAAAGCCAGACATGCTTCAAAAGGAAATGGTTTTGGCTATGAGATTAGATCCCTAAATACCATTGCAGGTGCAGTGGTTTGTGGTGGAATGGGGAGAGAAAGAAACCTTATAGTTGATAAGCGATTGACTAATTTTACACCTGTAACGCACATCAAAGGTGAAATAAACAAAAATTTTGTTCGTAAAATGACACCGAGAGAGTGGGCGAGGCTGCAAGGCTTTCCGAATGATTTTAAGTTGGTTGTAGCAGATACACACTTGTATAAGCAGTTTGGTAATTCTGTAACAGTTCCTGTTATTCGGGCCATTGCTGAAGAAATTAAAAAATATATTAAGCAAAATGTGCATCCAAAACCTGTCAAAAAATCAAAGTGTGAACAGATTTCATTTTTTGGGGGATAGTTATGTTGACAGGCAACAAAGGCGAATGGTCTGAAATCTATGTGCTTTTAAAATTGCTTTCAGAAGGACGGTTGTACGCTGCCGATGAGGATCTTAATAAACTGGATAAGATATTTTTTCCTATTATAAAAATTATTAGAGAAGAAATTGTCAATGAGAAAAAAGAATATTTTTGTGGTGATACTGTTGAAGTTTATTTGAACGGTAAAAAAATTAATTATATGCCAGCTTCTCGTTTTTCTGACGAAGCTGAATATTTGCTGAGATCATTAACTTCAATCAAGGGAAATCCCGCTTTTTCAATTGAGCACACTCAATTTTTCATGAATGAGATTTCCTGTTATAAATTGACGGCACCCGCATCAGATAAAAGCGATATCACAATTGAAATAGTAGATATAAACACGGGTTATCGTCCAACTGTTGGTTTTTCTATTAAATCTGAATTGGGTGCTAAGCCAACACTTTTGAATGCAGGTCGGACAACTAATTTCATCTATAAAGTTAACTGTAATAATCTGGATCTCACAAGAGAAGTTAATGGAATTTATAAAATGAGTAATGGTCGTCAGCATACGGATGTTCGTGGTCGCATTGAAAAAATTATCAATCAAGGTGGTCGATTACAGTTCTCAAGGTTAAATAATGATGTGTTTCGAGATAACTTGATTTTGATTGATAGTAATCTAGATAAAATACTCGCTGAAACTATTTTGTATTTTTATCGCGATGGGATTACTCATTGCAAAGATATGGTTGATAAGTTAGAACAAGTAAACCCAATGAATTATGGCAATGTGAATGCCTATCGCTATAAATTTAAAAAGTTTCTCACTGCAATTGCGCTAGGAATGAAACCTGGGTCAGTATGGAACGGTCAAGACGAAGCCAATGGCGGTTATATTGTTGTCACAAAAGCAGGTGATGTTCTTGCGTATCATATTTATAATAGAAATTATTTTGAAAACTATCTTCTCAATCATACAAAATATGAAACAGCTTCTACTTCAAGACATGATTTTGGCGATGTTTATGAAGTTGAAGGCGAGGCGTTTATCAATTTAAATCTACAAATCAGATTTAGTTAATTATTCTCTTCTCAAACAAAACCCCACCATTAGGTGGGGTTTTTATGTAGCACAGCGAGGTTACATACCAAGTGCTTTTTTCACACCTGCACCGTAGGCAGGGTCGCATTTGGTGCAGTTGTCGATGTGACGTTGTTTGATGAAATCAGGTGCATCGCCCATCGCGCGGGCGGTGTTTTCAAACAGCACTTGTTTTTGTTCATCGCTCATCAAGCGGAAAAGTTCACGAGGTTGGCTGAAGTAGTCGTCATCATCTTCGCGATAATCCCAAAAATCAGCGTCACCTGTGATTTTCAATGGTGGCTCTTTGTATTGCGGTTGTTCTTGCCATTGGTTAAAACTATTCGGTTCATAGTGTGGCAAGCTGCCGTAATTGGCGTCTACGCGACCTTGGCCGTCACGGTGGTTACTGTGTACAGGGCAACGCGCGCGGTTTACGGGGATTTGTTGATAGTTCACGCCTAAACGATAGCGTTGCGCATCGGCGTAGTTGAACAAGCGCGCTTGCAGCATGCGGTCAGGTGAAACGCTAATGCCAGGCACAAGGTTGCTTGGCGCAAAGGCAGATTGTTCTACGTCTAAGAAAAAGTTCTCAGGGTTGCGGTTGAGCTCAAATTCGCCCACCTCAATTAATGGATAATCCCCATGAGGCCACACTTTAGTTAAATCAAATGGGTGATATGGCACTTTCTCCGCATCTTCTTCAGGCATGATTTGCACATACATTGTCCATTTCGGGAAGTCGCCACGTTCAATGGCTTCGTAAAGGTCACGCTGGTGACTTTCACGATCTTTTCCGATCAACTCTGCCGCTTCGGCGTCAGTTAAATTCTTGATGCCTTGTTGGGTTTTGAAATGGAATTTGACCCAAAAGCGTTCATTTTCCGCATTGATAAAGCTGTAGGTGTGTGAACTAAAGCCGTGCATGTGGCGGTAGCTCGCTGGAATGCCGCGATCACTCATCACAATGGTCACTTGGTGCAGGGCTTCAGGCAATAATGTCCAGAAATCCCAGTTATAAGTGGCAGAACGCATATTGGTGCGTGGGTCACGTTTCACCGCTTTGTTGAGATCAGGGAATTTACGCGGATCACGCAGGAAGAATACAGGCGTATTGTTGCCCACCATATCCCAGTTGCCTTCTTCGGTGTAGAATTTCAAGGCAAAGCCACGAATGTCGCGCTCGGCGTCGGCTGCACCACGTTCGCCTGCCACGGTGGTGAAACGGGCGAACATCTCTGTTTTTTTGCCCACTTCGCTGAAGATTTTTGCGCGGGTGTATTTTGTGATGTCGTGGGTGACGGTGAATGTGCCGAATGCGCCAGAGCCTTTGGCGTGCATACGGCGCTCAGGAATGACTTCACGCACAAAATTGGCAAGTTTTTCATTCAACCATACGTCTTGCGCAAGCAATGGGCCACGCGGGCCTGCGGTCATACTGTTTTGGTTATCTACAACGGGGGCGCCAAAGTCGGTGGTGAGGTGACTCACTGGGCATTTGCTTTTGTTGTCTGTCATAATGTGTCCTTATTTTGATATGAGTAAAAGTAACAGCTTTGCTGTTATTCGTTGCGCCTATCATAACAAAGACAAGGCTATCAATTCTCCTATCAATGCAATAAGTCATGACTTGAATCAAAAGCGAACCGCACTTTGCATAAAGTGCGGTTATGTTTAGTTGAGTTAGTGTGAGAAGAGCAGCCAAGCAATTTTATTGGCGGTTTCGAGATCGATCGCAAAGGTTTCTTGGGTGAGGTGTTGATTGTGCGCCAGCCATTCATTCAAACTGTGTTGGCAGTTGAAAAAGTGCATAATATTGCAGCAGCTACACGACCAATTGGCATATTTATCTAAATTTGTATGCAGCACATAAATCTCTTCGCCACCTTGTTCGATCTGCACTTTTCCTTTTTCCAGCGTGAGCACAATCGGCTCTTGGCAGTGCTCGCAGTGGCTTTCAATCCGAATGGGTTGATTAAAAGCATAATGAAAACCGAGCGCATCAATGGCGCACATCGCCCACGCGCTGCGGCCGTCGGCTAATATCACCCGTTTGTTGGTTGGTTTGAGCGAAATGGGGTAGGCGGCAGTGATGGTGTTGCCATCCAATGCGAGGGCATTTTTGCGCGCCAATTCCGCTACAATGGCTTGCTGCGGTGGTGTGAAGATCAGCGATTTGCCCGCAAGCAGGCGCTGGAGAATCTCATCGCGCAGCGCGGCTTGCTCGGTGGTGAGTTTGCTAACAATGGGTTGTGAAATCAGTTTGGTGATCGGGTAATGGTTTGACATCGGCGCTCCTTGGTTATTTTGGCTTATAGTAGCAAAGTGCGGTGTAAAGTCTAGAGAGTTGATAATAATTCTCAACAAAAGTGCGGTTTTGCGGTCTGCTGTGGCGGCTTTTGCTTTATGTTTGACGGCTTTTTGGGTAAAATGACTGATTACGCAAAGGGGCATACCGCACTTTTGATCAAGTGAGAACACAATGGCAAAACAAGCGCAATTTTACATTCTTTCCGCCGACGATGGGCAGGATTTAACGCAAGCAGAGCGTGTGGCCTGTGAGTTGTGTGCCGCACAGTGGCGGGAGGGCAAGCGTGTGCTGGTGGCCTGTGACAGTGAGGCGCAAGCACTCAAACTTGATGATGCGCTGTGGGCGCGTGATGCGGATGCGTTTGTGCCGCATAATTTATCAGGCGAAATCACCACCTATGCCACACCGATTGAGCTGGCATGGGGCAGCCAGCGCAATAGCCAGCGCCGTGATGTGTTGATTGTGCTTCAGCCCAATGTGCCTGATTTTGCTGCGCATTTTAACATCGTCTATGATTTTGTGCCTGCCGCCGATGAGCAAAAAGCTCAAGCACGGGCACGCTATAAACATTATCGTCAGTTAGGCTTTGCCTTAACGACACAGACACCGAACAACGACAACGAATAAGAAAACGCTATGGAAACCACCTATAATCCCAAAAATATTGAACAACGCCTTTACCAACACTGGGAACAACAAGGCTATTTTAAGCCGTCTTATGATGCAGGCCGCCCAAGTTACAGCATTGCCATTCCGCCACCGAATGTGACAGGCAGCTTGCACATGGGGCACGCGTTTCAGCAAACTTTAATGGACACGTTGATCCGCTATCATCGTATGCAAGGCGATAACACCTTATGGCAAGTTGGCTCAGACCACGCCGGCATCGCCACCCAAATGGTGGTGGAGCGAAAAATCGCCGCCGAAGAGGGTAAAACTCGCCACGATTTCACCCGTGAAACCTTTATCGACCGCATTTGGGATTGGAAAGCGCAATCAGGCAACACTATTTACAAACAAATGCGCCGTATCGGTAATTCGGTGGATTGGGAACGTGAGCGTTTCACGATGGACGAGGGCTTGTCCGATGCGGTGAAAGAAGTCTTTGTCCGCCTGTATGACGAAGGCTTGATTTACCGTGGCAAACGCTTAGTTAATTGGGATCCAAAACTGCACACCGCCATTTCAGATCTCGAAGTGGAAAACAAAGAATCGAAAGGCAACCTATGGCATTTCCGCTATCCGCTCGCCAACGGTGCGAAAACGGCTGAAGGTTTGGATTACTTAGTGGTGGCCACCACACGCCCTGAAACCATGCTAGGTGACACCGCAGTTGCCGTTCACCCTGATGACGAGCGTTATCAAAACTTGATCGGCAAAACCGTATTATTACCGCTGGTGAACCGTGAAATTCCAATTGTGGCGGATGACTATGTGGATCGTGAATTTGGAACAGGGGTGGTGAAAATCACGCCAGCCCACGATTTCAATGACTACGAAGTGGGCAAGCGCCACAATTTACCGATGGTTAATGTGCTGACACTGAATGCTGATATTCGTGAGCAAGCCGAAGTGTTTGACGACAAAGGGCGTGAAATTAACGACTATGAGGCGGTGATTCCAACGCAATATCAAGGTTTAGAACGCTTTGCTGCACGTAAATTGATCGTGCAAGAGTTCGAGCAACTCGGTTTATTGGAAAAAATCCAACCTCATGATTTGAAAGTGCCTTATGGCGACCGTGGCGGCGTGCCGATTGAGCCAATGCTGACCGACCAATGGTATGTCAGCGTGGCACCGTTAGCAAAAGAGGCAATCCGCGCCGTGGAAGACGGTGAAATCGAATTTGTGCCAAAACAGTACGAAAATCTCTATTTCTCATGGATGCGTGACATTCAAGACTGGTGTATCTCTCGCCAATTGTGGTGGGGGCACCGTATTCCTGCGTGGTATG
Source organism: Spirabiliibacterium pneumoniae (assembly GCF_014884995.1). GTDB lineage: Bacteria > Pseudomonadota > Gammaproteobacteria > Enterobacterales > Pasteurellaceae > Spirabiliibacterium > Spirabiliibacterium pneumoniae. The sequence goes on along the minus strand of NZ_JABMII010000001.1, from coordinate 17,944 downwards.
ATGCCGAAGGCAATGTGTATGTGGCGCGCAGTGAAGAAGAAGTGCGGTCGAAATACAATCTCGCTGCCGATGTAGCCTTGCATCAAGATGACGATGTGTTGGATACCTGGTTCTCATCTGGCTTGTGGACATTCTCCACCCTTGGCTGGCCTGAGCAAACCCGTGAGCTTGAGATGTTCCACCCAACGAGCGTGTTAATTACGGGCTTTGACATTATCTTCTTCTGGGTGGCGCGTATGATTATGTTCACCATGCACTTTATTAAAGACAACAACGGCAAACCGCAAGTGCCGTTCAAAAAAGTGTATGTGACAGGGCTTATTCGTGACGAAAATGGCCAAAAAATGTCAAAATCGAAAGGCAATGTGCTGGATCCATTAGATATGATCGACGGCATTGATTTGGATTCCTTGATGGCGAAACGCACCTCCAATATGATGCAGCCACAATTAGCAGAAAAAATCGGCAAAGCGACACTAAAAGCCTTCCCGAATGGTATCGCAGCTCACGGCACCGACGCCTTACGCTTCACACTAGCGGCACTAGCCTCCACAGGGCGGGACATCAACTGGGATATGAGTCGCTTAGAGGGTTATCGTAATTTCTGTAATAAATTGTGGAACGCGAGCCGCTTTGTGTTGATGAATGCGGAAGGCAAAGATTGCGGATTTAATGGTGGTGAATGGCAACTTTCCGTTTCTGATCGCTGGATCTTGGCTGAATTTAATCGCACTGTGCAAACTTTCCGCCAAGCACTGGATCAATTCCGTTTTGACTTGGCGGCGAACGTGCTTTATGAATTTACATGGAATCAATTCTGTGACTGGTATTTGGAGCTGACCAAACCTGTGCTGCAAAACGGCAGCGAGGCTGAACAACGCGGCACTCGCCACACCTTGCTCACAGTGCTTGAAGGTTTGCTGCGCTTGGCGCACCCAATTATTCCATTCATCACCGAAGAGATTTGGCAACGAGTGAAAAGTGCGGTCAACATCACTGCCGACACCATTATGTTGCAGCCATTCCCAGAGTTTGACGCCACAAGAGAAGACGCTGACGCCGTGAGCGAGATTGAGTGGCTCAAACAAGTGATCATCAGTGTGCGAAATATTCGTGCGGAGAAAAACATCCCGCCGAGTAAACCACTTGAATTGCTGCTGCGTAACCTCAACGCGCAAGAGCAATGGGCCCTTGAGCATAACCGCACTTTGCTGCAAATTATGGCAAAACTTGAACGCATTGAAGTGCTCAGTGCTGATGCTGACGCGCCACTCTCGGTTGCTAAATTAGTCGGTAATGTGGAAGTACTGGTGTCAATGGCCGGTTTCATCGACAAAGAGGCTGAACTTTCTCGCTTGAACAAAGAGATCGCAAAATATCAGCAAGAGATTGAGCGCATCGAGAAAAAGCTCGCCAACGAAGGCTTCGTCGCCAAAGCTCCGGCGCAAGTAATTGAAAAAGAACGTGCCAAAATGGCTGACTACCAAGATGGCCTTGCCAAACTCAACGCTCAATGCGAACGGATTAAAGCGTTATAAAAACGAAAAGTGCGGTGAGTAAATTAACCGCACTTTTTATTATTTAGGCACTATAAAATAAGGTAATACATGCTAGGTGCAATAGTTGGCGATATTGTCGGCTCTCGCTATGAGTGGTTCAATCATCGCAGCAAAATATTTGATCTATTCTCCAATGAGTGTTTTGTTACTGATGATTCAATCATGACGCTGGCAATAGGCAAAGCGTTGTTGATAAGTCGCCCTGACTATCGTGATTTAGCGAAAAATGCGGTTAAGTGCATGCAAACCATTGGGCGCTATTATCCCGATTGTGGCTATGGAGACAGATTCTATGATTGGATTTTTTCAGACAATCCGCAACCCTATAATAGCTTTGGTAATGGTGCAGCGATGCGAGTCAGCGCTGTCGGATTTGTCGCACAAAGCTTAGATCAGGCCAAATGGCTGTCTAAACAGGTCACTGCCATCACCCATAATCACTCAGAGGGCATAAAAGGTGCTGAAGCCACAGCAGTTGCGGTTTTTCTCGCAAAAACAGGATATTCCATTGCGCAAATTCGTGAGTATATCGATAAATATTATTACCCGATGAATTTTACATTGGATGAAATTAGGGGGCCGTATCTTTTCAACGAAACGTGCCAAGAAACAGTCCCGCAAGCACTACAAACGTTTTTTGAATCGGTCGGATTTGAAGATGCCATCCGAAATGCTATTTCTATTGGTGGCGATAGCGATACCATCGCTGCTATTTGTGGTGGCATTGCTCAAGCCTACTACGGTGTGCCCCCAGAAATTGAAAGAACCGCACTTTCGTATCTTGATGACAGGTTATTGGCTCTTCTTGAAGAATTTCAACATCAGATTGATAAGGGATAAGTAAAACCGCACTTTAAATTTAAAGTGCGGTTTTTTCTATCAAATCACTTCAATCTCTGCATTGGCGACACCGCGTAGTTGCCCACCGCGGCGGCCGCGTTCGCCGTAAAAGTTCGCTAAATCTTCGGGTTTTAACACCAATTTCCGTCGGCCTGATTTAATCACCATACTGCTACTTGGTGAGATGATTAAAATTTGGCTAAGCCACTCTTCTCTGGATTTGGCTTTATTGGCGGGAATGCCGATAATTTTATTGCCTTTACCTTTGGAAAGCATTGGCAGGTCACTGACAGGGAAGATCAACATTTTGCCAATATTGGTGATTGCCACTAACAGTTTGTCTTCACCCACAATGGCTTGTGGTGGTAATGAGCGCGCATTTTCAGGCAAGTTGATGAGTGCTTTGCCTGCTTTATTCCGCGCGACTAAATCACTAAAAGTACAAATAAAACCGTAACCTGCATCGGATGCCATAAGGTAGTGCTGCTCGTCATTGTCCATCAACACATGCTCAACTTTGGCACCTGTTGGTAGCGTGAGCTTGCCAGTGAGCGGTTCACCTTGTGAACGCGCGGATGGCAAGGTAAGTGGATCGAGGGCATAGCTGCGCCCTGTGTTGTCAATAAACACTGCAGGCTGATTACTTTTGCCACAAGCGTGCGCAAGGTAACTGTCACCACTTTTGTAGCTTAAATTTTGTGCGTCAATGTCATGGCCTTTGGCGCAGCGCACCCAGCCCATTTTAGAGAGCACAATGGTGACAGGTTCGGCAGGCAGCATTTCATTTTCAGCGATGGCTTTCGCTTCAGCGCGTTCTACTAATGGTGAACGGCGTGGGCTGGCATAAGTTTTCGCATCTTGTTGAATTTCTTTTTTAATCAAGCTGTTGAGCTTGCGTGGTGAGTTGAGCAGTTGCTCAAGGCTATCACGCTCGGCGTTGAGATCGTTTTGCTCGCCTTGAATTTTCACTTCTTCCAATTTCGCCAAGTGGCGCAATTTGAGATCTAAAATCGCGTCGGCTTGTATTTGGGTGAGATTAAAGCGTTGCATTAGCACGGCGCGTGGCTCATCTTCATTGCGGATGATTTCGATCACTTCATCGATATTTAAAAATGCAATCATCAAGCCGTCTAAAATATGTAGCCGTGCTAGCACTTTATCCAAGCGGTGCTGCAAGCGGCGGGTGACGGTGGTGCGGCGGAACGTGAGCCATTCGCTTAAAATCTCCAGCAGATTTTTCACCGCGGGTTTGCGATCAAGCCCAATCATATTCATATTGATACGATAGCTTTTTTCCAAATCGGTGGTGGCAAATAAATGCGCCATCAGCGCATCCACGTCCACGCGGTTGGAGCGTGGCACAATCACAATGCGAGTTGGGTTTTCGTGATCGGATTCATCGCGCAGGTCATCGACCATCGGCAGCTTTTTGTTGCGCATTTGCGTGGCAATTTGTTCAATCACTTTGGCGCCTGAAACTTGATGTGGCAAGGCTGTGACGATCACTTCACTGTCTTCTTTTTGCCACACGGCACGCATTTTCACCGAGCCTCGCCCAGTGCTGTAAATTTTCGCGATGTCGGCTTTTGGCGTGATGATTTCCGCTTCCGTTGGAAAGTCAGGCCCTTGCACAAAATCTAAAAGTGCGGTCAGCTCAGCTTTCGGGTTGTCGAGCAAATGCACGGCGGCATCGGCTACTTCATTGATATTGTGTGGTGGAATATCCGTTGCCATGCCAACCGCAATCCCTGTTGTGCCGTTGAGCAAAATGTGCGGCAGGCGAGCGGGCAGGTATTCAGGCTCTTCTAATGTACCGTCGAAATTCGGCTGGTAGTCCACCGTGCCTTGCCCAAGTTCTGAAAGCAAGATTTCGGAAATCTTAGACAAACGTGATTCGGTATAACGCATGGCAGCAAAGGATTTCGGGTCATCTGCCGCCCCCCAGTTGCCTTGCCCGTCGATGAGTGGATAGCGATAGGAGAAAGGCTGCGCCATTAACACCATCGCCTCATAGCAAGCGCTGTCACCGTGTGGATGGAATTTACCCAGCACGTCACCGACGGTGCGTGCCGATTTTTTATATTTTGCGCTGGCGTTTAGCCCCAGTTCAGACATGGCATAAATGATCCGCCGTTGCACAGGCTTTAAGCCATCGCCGATAAACGGCAAAGCACGGTCCATAATCACATACATTGAATAATTTAAATAGGCACGCTCAGTAAACGTGCCGAGCGGCATTTGCTCAACGCCTTCGTAATTAATCGTGTTATCCATAAAATTTCCCTAACCGCACTTTTAGACGGTTAAATCCGCATTGTTGCCATTAGCTTGCAGCCACGATTTGCGATCTTCAGCACGCTTTTTGGCCAGCAGCATATCCATCAGTTCAAGCGTATTAGCATTTTCTTGTTCTTGTGTGTCATTTTCTGCCACGTTAAGGGTCAGTTGCACCAATCGACGGGTATTCGGGTCCATCGTGGTTTCACGCAGCTGCAGTGGGTTCATTTCACCTAAGCCTTTAAAGCGTTGCACATTCGGCTTGCCACGCTTGGATTTTAGCCGCTCTAAAATCGCTTCTTTTTCTGCTTCATCAAGGGCATAGAATACCTCTTTGCCTAAATCAATACGATAAAGTGGTGGCATCGCCACATACACATGCCCATTTTCCACCAGTGCAGGGAAATGGCGCACAAACAGCGCACACAACAGCGTAGCAATATGCAAGCCGTCGGAGTCGGCATCGGCGAGAATGCAAATTTTGCCATAGCGCAACTGGCTGAGATCGCGGCTGTCGGGGTCAATGCCAAGGGCGACGGCGATGTCGTGAATTTCGGCAGAGGCAAGCACTTGATCGCTGGCCACTTCCCACGTATTTAAGATTTTTCCACGCAGTGGCAATATCGCTTGATATTCCCGATCCCGCGCTTGCTTCGCTGAGCCGCCCGCAGAGTCCCCCTCGACTAAAAACAGCTCTGTTTTAGCTAAATCTTGACTACTACAATCCGCTAATTTACCTGGCAGCGCAGGGCCGCTGACTAATTTTTTACGCACCACTTTTTTGGCTGCACGTAGGCGGCGTTGAGCGGAGCTGATTGCCATTTCGGCTAATTGCTCGGCTTGTTGCACGTTTTGGTTAAGCCATAGGCTAAACGCATCTTTCACGCTGCCTGCCACAAAAACCGCACTTTGGCGAGAGGATAGCCGCTCTTTAGTTTGCCCTGCGAATTGCGGGTCTTGCATTTTGAGTGACAACACATACGCGCAGCGATCCCAAATATCATCGGCGCTGAGTTTGATGCCACGTGGTAAGAGATTGCGGAATTCACAAAATTCACGCATTGCGTCCAACAGCCCTTGACGCAAGCCATTAACGTGCGTGCCGCCTTGTGGCGTTGGGATCAAGTTAACATAACTTTCGCTAAGCAAATCGCCACCTTCAGGCAGCCACGTTAATGCCCAGCTCACCGCTTCGCTTTCGCCTTTAATGTCGCCAACAAACGGGGTTTCAGGCAGCGTGGTGAAGCCGTCGACACTTTCTTGTAAGTAATCAGAAAGACCGTCTTGATAGCACCACACATCTTTGCTTTGGTTAATTTTGTCAACAAACACCACTTCTAAACGAGGGCAGAGCACCGCTTTGGCGCGCAGCAAATGGCGCAAGCGAGTGACGGAAAATTTTGCACTGTCGAAATATTTTGGGTTCGGCCAAAAGCGCACCGTGGTGCCCGTGTTGTGTCGCCCGCAGGTGCCCACCACCTCAAGCTCTTCCACCTTATGCCCATTGGCAAACGCAATGCGATAAATCTCACCGTTGCGTTTAACAGTCACCTCCACGCGATCGGAAAGGGCATTCACCACTGAAATCCCCACCCCGTGCAAGCCGCCAGAGAATTGATAATTTTTATTGGAAAATTTCCCCCCTGCGTGCAGCTTACTCAAAATCAGCTCCACGCCAGAGATTTTCTCCACAGGGTGAATATCCACTGGCATACCACGCCCATTATCAATCACTTCAAGGGAGTGATCTTCGTACAAAATCACTTCAATTTTACTGGCAAAGCCAGCTAATGCCTCGTCCACACTGTTATCAATCACCTCTTGCCCAAGATGGTTAGGGCGCGTGGTGTCAGTGTACATGCCTGGGCGCAGTTGCACTGGCTCAAGGTCTTTTAAAACCGTAATATCATCGGCTTGATAGGTTGATGTTGTCATAACTCGTAGCGTATGTGAAAAGTATAGCCAAAGTTTACCCGATGTTAGCAACCCTGACAAATAAAAGGGGAAAGTTAAAGTGCGGTCAGGCCGCACTTTGATGTGGAGATTTGAGCTTAAACCTTAACTTTTGATAAGAATCACAGAAATGCAGCACAAAAGCGCGTACATTAAAAGCCACATTTGTAGATAGGGAGCTGATTATGGCAATTTCAAGACGTCAATTTATTCAAAATGTTGCATTAGGTGGGGCGGGGTTAAGTCTTGCGGATACGGTTGCTGCAAATTCGTCTCAAAAGGGGGAGACGAAAAAAGCGTTGAATACAAAAAATATTGTGATCATCACAGCCGATCAACTGGCTAAACGTGCTGTGGGGGCGTATGGTAATTCAGATGTGAAAACGCCGAATATCGACAATTTAATACACACTGGCGTGAGCTTTGACAATGGCTATTGTAGTTATCCATTATGCGCACCTTCAAGATCTTGCTTTTGGACGGGCTGCTTGCCACACCAAACAGGTGTGGTTGCCAATGACAATCCCAATATTCCTGAAACACTTGCCACTGTGGGAACGCTTTTCAGCGCGGTGGGGTATGAGTGCCGCCACTTTGGTAAACGTCATGATCATGGTGCGTTAAAAGGTTTTGACAGCGCTGATCAAGTAGAACTAGACTTCCCTGCAGAGAAAGCATTTCCTGTCAATTACGACACTCGTGAAGACGTCTATTGTTTACAAGAAAGCCTAAAATACATCAATGGGCTTAATCAACGAAAAGAGAAAAAGCCATTTATCTTGGCGGTAGAATTTAATAATCCGCATAACATTAACGGCTGGATTGGCAAATTTGCAGGTGAGCATGGTGATATTGACGGCATTGGTGAGTTGCCTGATGTGTTAGATAATTTCGATACTGCTGCAGATTTAATAAATCGCCCAAAAGCAGTGCAATATGCCTGCTGCACCCATACGCGTGTGAAACAAGCGGGCAAGTGGAATGTCAAAAATTACCAACAATATCTGAAAGCCTATTATTACTACACCGAACTTGCGGATAATTATATCGGTCAGATTATTGACGCATTAAAATCTAATGGGCTTTATGAGGATACGTTAATCGTCTTTTTTGCTGACCATGGTGATGCTATGGGCGCTCATCGCTTGGTGACCAAAATGAATTGGTTTTATGAAGAAGCCACCAATGTGCCGTTGGTTTTCCGCGGCCCAGGTATTCAAACAGGCCAATTAAAATCAGAATTAGTATCTTTGTGTGATTTATTGCCGACGTTGTGTGACTATGTGGGTATTGACATTCCACAAGGGATTTATGGTCGTTCATTATTGCCACTATTGACGGGCCAACACGTTGACCAATGGCGTGATTATGTGATAGCCCATTGGAATACGAATCGCAATCTTGATTTACAACCTGCGCGTATGTTGCGCACGCAAGAATATAAGTATGTTTTATACAAAGAAGATGAGGAAGAAGAATTATATGATATGCAGCGCGATCGTGGCGAAACCCAGAATCTTGCGCATCTTGCGGAATATCAAGACACGAAAAAAGCCTTGCGTGGCATGTTGGATAAACACATTCAAAATGTTGCTGATCCGTTTTATTCACAAGATGTTTTGCTCGATTATAAACAATGGCGTAGCCACCCAGTGGGCTATGAACATCACGTTGGGGATACCAGCACGGAGATTTATCTTCGCGAAATTCGCCCATTATTAAAGCAAAAAGCATTTGATGATGCACATAAGATCAAATTAGCGCTACAAAAGAAAATTCGCTTTTCCTTTGCTTGTGAAATGCCGACAAAATAGGTGCAGCAACACAAAGTGCGGTCAGCTCGACGGCACTTTATGTTAATCATTCTCAACCGCACTTTGGTATAAAAGTGCGGTTTTTTATTGTGAGGATGGGGATTAGAGCACCATGGCGGCGATCCAACCAAAGATCACTAATGGGATGTTAAAGTGAATAAAGGTTGGCACAACGGTGTCCCAAATGTGGTCGTGCTTGCCGTCGGCATTTAAACCCGATGTTGGCCCAAGCGTGGAGTCTGAAGCAGGGGAGCCAGCATCGCCGAGTGCGGCAGAAACGCCTACGATGGCAACGGTGGCCAGTGGGCTAAACCCAAGGGTGATACAAATCGGGATATAAATGGTGGTGATGATCGGCACGGTGGAAAATGATGAGCCAATCCCCATGGTAATAAATAATCCGATTAACAGCATCAATAATGCCGCCCAGCCTTTGTTGTCGCTGCCGATGGTGTCGCTGAAGGTTTGCACCAATGTTGATACGCCGTCGGTGGCTTTGATCACGCTGGCAAAACCTGATGCGGCAATCATCACAAAGCCGATCATCGCCATTAAGCGCAAGCCTTGTTGGAAAACGTCGTTGCTTTCTTTGAGTTTGAAAATGCCGCCAAGCGCAAAGATACATAAACCTGCTAAGCCACCGACGATAATGGAGTCGGTGTAAAGTTGCAGCGCAAATGTCACGAGGATCGCGATTAAACTGATGATAACGTGGTATGACTTGATGTGCGCTACGCGGGCTTCAATGTCGGCACTGCTTGGCTCAGGCGTGTTGGTGTCGTAGTCACGAGGCTTACGGTAACTAACAAAAATGGCGAAAAGCAAACCTAAAATCATGCCAGTGACGGGAATCAACATTGCACTGCTCACTTGCGCAGCCGAAGTTTGCAAGCCAAATTCCGCACCTGCTTCGTTGATTTTGGTGACGATAATGTTGTCGATAAAGATTTTACCAAAGCCGACTGGCAGGATCATATAAGTTGCGGTTAAACCGAATGTTAAGGCGCACGCCACAGCGCGGCGGTCGAGCTTTAAGCGGTTCATAATATCCAGCAGTGGCGGCACCACGATTGGGATAAAGGCGATATGCACTGGCAACAAGTTTTGTGATGATACTGCAAAGAGCAACAACAAAACGATAATAAAATATTTGAACCAGAAAAGTGCGGTTTGGCTTGGGGTTTGCCCGAGTTTTTTAATCACTTTCACGGCGAGCAAATCGGTTAAGCCCGATTTAGAAATGGCCACCGCAAAGGCACCAAGAATGGCGTAGTTCATCGCAACAGCAGCACCGCCGCCAAGCCCATCGGTGAAGGTATTGACCGTGCTGCCAATATCCATGCCGCCCATTAAGCCTGCAACCAGCGCTGAAATAATCAGTGCAATCACCACATTGATGCGCATCAGGCTTAGCGCCAGCAGCACGATAATGGAGATCACAACATTATTTGCAAATAACATAGTGTGTTCCTGTAAGGTTAAATGAAAGAAAAGTCAAAAAATGAAAGCTGATTTTACCTAAATAAAACGTCAAGGTGTACTAAAAAGAGGCGAACCTTGATGAATTTTTAGGTAGTTAACCATGAAACAGAATAATTCTGCCGTTTTTTGGGTATCGTAAAGCGCGCCGTGCGCCTGTTTTTGATCAAATTCGATCTGGGCTGCTTGGCAGGCTTTCACTAACACATTGTTACCGAACATAAACGCACCTAGGGTTGCGGTATCAAAGGTGGCAAATGGGTGAAACGGGTTGCGTTTGAGTTCACAGCGCTCAGCCGCCGCCATCACAAAACTGTGATCGAACGCGGCGTTGTGCGCCACCATAATTGAGCGTTTACACTCTGCCGCTTTTTGAGTGCGGCGCACCATGCGAAACAGCTCACCGAGAGCGAGCTCTTCACTCACCGCACCGCGCAGTGGATTTTCAATATCAATGCCGTTGAATTTGAGCGAATCAGGATTAATGGTGGCGCCCTCAAAAGGCTCAATATGAAAATGGCATTGTTCATCAATTTGCAACAGCCCTTGCGCGTCCATTTTTAACGTGATGGCGGCCAACTCTAATAATGCGTCACTTTTGGCATTAAAGCCTGCAGTTTCCACATCAATAATCACAGGGAAATAGCCACGAAAACGATTTTTCAACAGATTATAATCAACAATGACAGGGTTTTCTTGTTCAGACATACATACTCAAAAGCCCACTTGCGTGGGCGATGGATTAATAACCTAGTGCCTCTTTGGCTTGTTTGTTTTCAATAAATTCAATTTTGTAGCCGTCTGGGTCTTCCACAAAGGCAATCAGGGTAGAACCGCCTTTCACAGGGCCTGGTTCACGGGTAATATTACCGCCCGCGGCTTTCACGCGTTCACAGGTGGCATAAATATCATCCACGCCGATGGCGATATGCCCATAGGCTGTGCCGAGATCGTAGCTTTCCACGCCCCAGTTGTAAGTCAATTCAATCACCGCGCTGGAATCTTCATCATCATAACCCACAAAGGCAAGGGTATATTTGTATTCAGTGTTCTCACTGGTGCGCAGTACACGCATGCCGAGTACGTTAGTGTAAAATTCCACTGAACGGTCTAAATTACCCACGCGTAACATGGTATGTAAAATTCGCATAATCCACTCCTATTAAAAGCGAAATTAACTTCAAGTTTTGTTATAATCGAAAAATCAGTAGCATTCTAACATATTGAGTTTTTTATGTCGCAGCAATCCGAGCATAAAACCGCACTTTTATTTTTTTCGCTTGCGCCTATCGCAGAGCTTGTTACCTTTGAGGCTTTATTTTACGGCCTGCGTGTCACGTATGCCGACAGCCGTTTTTTCGCACTGTTTTCCGCCGCCGTGTTGAGCGCACAGGCAATTTTGCATTTGGTGTTTTTCAAAGGTGAAATTTGCCCTGGCCAACGTGGTCGGCTTTCAAATGTGGCGATGTATTTTGCGATTTATTGGGTGTTGGTGTTGGTTGCTTGTGTGCATAAACCTTTTGTGCCACAAAGCTGGCAGGCACTTGCGGGATTATTGCTCACGTTTAGCGCCTTCCGCCAACCGAAAGAGCCACAATTACGCAAGGCGATTTTGCTTTTTGGGGGCATTGCTGGCAGTTTGGGGCTGGTGTGTTATGCCTTATTGTTATATCGCGTAAGTGGGCCAATGTGGCTGATGTTAAGCCCGTTTAATCAGTTACTTATCGCCTGCATATTGACGTATTATGCGCTGCAGCTCGCGCGTAGTCGGCTGGCCAATTTTATTCAACTATTGCCATGGGCGATGTTGCTGATGCTGGTGTGCAATGTGATTTTTGCGCTGGTGGTGTTGACAACGTTTTATTGGCAAGAGCAGGTGCTTGCGCTCAATGTGGGGCTAAGTGCGCTCTATTTTGCACTGCATTTGTTGCTCGCGGGGCTTATCATACGTGCAATTTTGCGCCAACGCGCGGCAGGTAAAATGCAAAGTGCGGTCTGGTTGGGCATCAGCTTAGCCCTACCACTAGTGTTTATTTGGGCGAATTTATAATGGGCAAAAAGTGGCTTGTTGGCTTGGGCGTGCTGGTGTTGGCGGTGGTTGGTATTGGCAGCTGGGCGCTTTTTGGGGGTGGCTTGCAAAAAGTGGCCAACCATTTTTTAGCCCCCGATTTTCGTGTGGCGTGGCAACCCAAGCTCGCTATTTCCCGCGATGGGCTGTCGCTGGCGCATTTTCAGTTGTATAACGAAAAACACAGCTGCCAAGTCTTGAGCTTGGATAACACGCACTTTCGCTGGCACGAGCGCCAATTGCAAGCCGAGCACGCAAATGTTAATTACGCCTGTGCGCAAACTCTCGGTGGTGGGCAGGCGTCGTCAAGTGAGCCGCCATCATTGCGTAAACTCGTCGCCTTGGTGCCAGTGGGCAGTGCGGTGATTGAACATCTTACTTTTAGCGATTTTGATGATGTGACGAATCCGAACTTGCAGGCGATTTTACAAAGTGAAAGTGCGGTCAATCTAACGCAAACGCCTCAAGGTTTGGCGTTAACGCTGAAAAGTGTCGCCGATGGCAACACCGTGCTTGACACTCACACCATCTTGCAAGATCACACCTTGACGGGGGAGTTGACCTATCACGGGCAAGAGACGATGGATCATCAAGTGCATTTTACCACGACCTTAGCAGATAACATTACCCAGTTGCCTGAGCAAGCGCAGGTAGATTACCGTTGGCAAAATCCTGATGTGATTATCCCGCAGGGCAAACTGACGCTTGATTGGCAAGGCAAGAAAGGCACTTTGCACGCCTTTGAGTACGTTGATGGGCAAGATGAAAAGCGCTTGAGCGTGCCGTTTGAATGGCGTGGCAATGGGCTGCGTATTGAAAAAGCTGCCTTTGCATGGGATAAAAACCTTCCACAACCTGTCAATGGCTTTGTTGATGTTGATATTTCAGCCGACAGCCAAGAGCAATTGCTGACAGGGCACGGCTTAGCGCTGAATTTTCGGATCTCGATCCTCACCAACGGGGAGAAAGGCAAAGGCGTTATTGTGCTGCAAGGCAAAGAGGGGCGGCTAGACAATGGTGCGTGGCAGTTGCCACTGCAAGCCAACGGCAGCGTGAAATCAGGTGATACGGTATTTTATGCTAAATTACCAATGCAGCTTGAAGGCAAAATGAGTGAACCGCACTTGCACTTTTTATCAGGCTCACTGCTGCGTATGCAAGGCAAAACGGACTATATTGACTTGCAGGAATTGCGCTTGCCGCTGGCGGGTGTGAGTGTTAGCCCTTATGGCGTTGACGGGCGGCTACAAGCCATTTTAAAAGGGCAGACGGATCAATTTGATAATATTGATCTGCACCTCGATGGTAAGGCGTATGAATTTATTGCGGGTATTCAATCGATCTTCAAAGTGCGGTCAGCCAGCGGTGTTACAAGCCCTGCAGTGGCGAATTTGTGGCAGTGGAAGTTTTGGGGCAGTGCAGGGGTGAAAGTTCTTAATAATCAACTTGCACTACAAGGTCGTGGGCAGTGGCAAGATAACCGCATTGATATTCATCAGTTTGATGGGCAGATGAGCGCTTTTGCACTGCCAGGCGTAAAAGTACAGCCGTTGGCGATGACCATTGCCGAGGCAATTCATTGGGATTATCAAAATGAAGAGCTGCAAGGTGCGTTAATGGTACACAATAGCAGCATTGATCTTGATTATGGCGGCACATTTAGCCAACCCGAAATGAAAATGGCTATTGCGGGTCAGGATTTTTCGCATTTAGCGATCAAAGGTGAGCTGCGAGCCAACACCCTCGGGCCAATCACGCTTTTCGCCAGCTATCAAGATCAGCGTTTAAAAGGCAATATTTACTGGCCAGAGCAGTCGGCGAGCGTGTTTCAGTCACTCTTTCCACCTAAAATGGATTGGCTGATAAAACAGGGCAAAATCCGCGGGCAAACGGCGTTTTCTATCACGCCAGAGCAAGGCGCAATAGCTGGTGGACACTTTGCTATTGAAGGCGGGCGGATCAAGCTGCCCGACGGTGAGATTAAAGGCATTGAATTCTCGTTGCCGTATCGCTATTTTGATCAGCATGTACAACTGGGCGTGAAAGCGCCCGTGGCAGTGCGCGTGGCTGAAATTGAAAACAATGGACTGAAAGTGAATAATCTCTCGGTCAAAGTGCAGGGGGATTATCCTTATAGTGTGCAAAAGCCACTAAAACTTTCGCAATTGCGCCTTGAACTGTTGGGGGGCGAGCTGAGTGTCAACCGCTTTGCCCTGCCGCAACGACAAGTAGCACATTTTAAGCTTCATCATATTGATTTAGCGCAGGTGTTGAGTTTATTGCAATACAATCAAATCAGTGCTACGGGCTTACTCAATGCCGATTTGCCGTTTTGGATCAACGGCAAAAATTGCATTATTTGTGATGGCGTGATTGAGCAAGGTAATCAGTGGCACATTAAACTCAGCCCAGCACTGGTGGCACAAGTGACGGCAAAAGGTGGCATGACAGAACAGATTTTGCTTGATATTTTGCATGAAATGCAAGTGTTTGATTCCAATATTAAGGTTAATTTGCTCAATGACGGGCTGGGACTGATGAGTGCAAAAATTCATGCCACTAACGCCCAAGGCAATCCTGTAACACTCAATTATACCCACAAAGAGAATCTGTTTGATTTGTGGTATTCTATCAATTTTGGCAACACGCTAGAGCAGCAATTAGATTATTTGCTTGAGCAACAACAAATGAGACATTTACCATGAAAATCTTCACTCTGACCGCACTTTTACTGTTATGTGCCTGCACACCGAAAATTCAGCTAGAAACGCCCAAAGAGGGAATTACGGTAAATTTGAATGTGGAAGTAGATCACAAAATTCAGATTGAAGCGGACAATAACACCAAAGCCATTTTGGATAAAACGCCAGCGCGTTAGTATTCGGTTTTGTCTTTAAACTCGCACAAATCTTCAATGATACACGCACCGCAGCGCGGTTTACGCGCCACACAGGTGTAACGCCCATGTAAAATCAGCCAGTGGTGTACGTCTACTTTAAACTCAGCGGGTACCACTTTGAGCAGTTTTTCTTCCACCTTGACCACATCTTTACCCACGGCAAACTTCGTACGGTTACATACGCGGAAAATATGGGTGTCAACGGCAATGGTTGGCCAGCCAAAGGCGGTATTGAGCACGACATTGGCTGTTTTACGTCCCACGCCAGGTAGCGCTTCAAGGGCTTGGCGATCTTCTGGTACTTCACCGTGGTATTGAGAGGCTAAAATACCGCAAGTTTTGATGATGTTTTCAGCCTTACTGTTATAAAGCCCGATAGTTTTAATATATTCTTTCAAGCCCTCCACGCCAAGATCAAAAATTGCTTGCGCTGTATTGGCGACAGGGAAGAGTTTGGCGGTGGCTTTGTTTACACCTTTATCCGTGGCTTGGGCGGATAAAATCACGGCAATCAGCAGCTCAAACGGAGAGCTGAAATTGAGCTCTGTCGTTGGATGCGGGTTGTCATCACGCAGACGGGTTAGAATTTCAAGGCGTTTTTGTTTATTCATTTTTCAATTTTGTCATCTAGCAAGTTTTTGAACGCTAAAATCAGCCCTAGACCAATGAACGCACCCGGTGGCAAAATGGCAAGTAAAAAGGCGGTGTCAACGTGCAACACGGTGATTTTCAAATTCGCCGCCCACGGGCCAAAAAGCTGTTCAAGCCCTGCAAATAACGTGCCAGAGCCTAAAATTTCACGCATTGCACCGAGTAATACAAGGCTTAAGGTCATGCCAAGCCCCATCGCAAAGCCGTCAAATAAAGATGGCAACAGTGGATTTTTTGAGGCAAAGGCTTCCGCACGCCCAATTACAATACAGTTGGTGACAATCAATGGAATAAAGATCCCTAAAGCCAAATAGAGATCATAGACAAACGCATTCATCAGCAGCTGCACCGCCGTTACCATGGTGGCGATAATCATCACATAAATGGGAATCCGGATTTCATGGGGGATCGCTTGTCGGCAAAGTGACACAATACCGTTTGTGCAGATCAGTACTAACATCGTTGCCAGCCCCAGCCCCAGTGCATTGGTGACGGAACTTGAAACTGCCAACAAAGGGCATAAACCAAGTAGCTGTACCAACGCGGAGTTATTGCTCCAAAGCCCTTGGCGGAATATCCCAGCCCAATCGGTGGTGATTTTTTCTAACACCACAGGGGTGTCGTTCACGGTGATGTCTGAATTGGCCATAATTTACTCACAAGGTTGCAATTGGGATAGCGCACTTGGCGGAATATGTTCTAGCACTGTCGTGGCGGTGGCTTTCACAGCATTGACCACGGCGCGCGGCGTGATGGTTGCACCAGCGAATTGGTCAAACTCGCCGCCGTCTTTTTTCACCGCCCATTTTGCGCTATCTTCTAAGCGAAAGCGTTTGTTGCTGAAGTCATAAATCCAGTTGGATTTTGCCGTTTCCACTTTGTCGCCTAAGCCAGGTGTTTCGTTGTGCTCAAGTACGCGTACGCCTAAAATTTCGCCATCAGGTGTCATGCCCACAAGGATCACAATTTTGCCTGAATAGCCCTGCATTGTCACGGCTTTGATGGCATAAGCTTGCACTTGCTCATCTTTTTTGGCAACAAAAATCGCTTGAATAGAAGGCGCAAAAGCAAAGTGCGGTTTCAGGCAGCTTTGCAAAATAGCGTTATTATAACTGCCCGCAGGGAGCACTTGGTTGAGCAGCATCTCTTGTTGGGCTTGGCGTTGCGCATTGATGCGAGATTGAGTCATTAAATGAATGCCAAGAGAAAGTGCGGTACACGCCAACGCCACAAAGCCCAGAATCAGCGCTGAGCGCAAAGTAGTTTTAAACATGTCGACCTCCTTTGCTGCCGTAGATAGCTGGCTGCGTGTAGTGGTCGATTAACGGCACGCAAATATTGCCAAGCAAAATGGCAAATGCTACGCCATCGGGATAGTTGGCGTAATAGCGGATAATATAAATCAACAGGCCCACCAATGCGCCAAAAATCCACTTGCCTTTCGGTGTGATGGAGCCTGTCACGGGGTCGGTGGCAATAAAAAAGGCACAAAACATCGTCGCTCCGCTCATTAGCGTTGTGAGTGGATTTACGCCATTGGCTGCGCCAAAAAGGTAATTACCGCCAGCGCATAGCAATAGCGCAAGGCAAAGTGCGGTTGGCGTTTGCCAATGGATGATTTTTTTCCATAGCAAAAATAGGCCACCAAGCAAAAATGCGAGGTTGATTTGCCACCAACCGAGGGCAAAGCCTGCGTGGTTAAAAATGGGCGAGGCGAGCAAAGCGGGCAGCGTTGCATCGTGGCTAAGCCCTGTTTTGATGGTATCCAGTGGGGTGGCTTGGGTGATGCCATCAATGCTGGCTAGCAGTTGGGCTTGGCTATAACCGTCGGTGGTCAGCCCTGAGAAAATAAGTGAAACGGCATCATGGAGTGACGGCGGCTCACTGAGCAGCGCAATGGGCGGCATCCAGCTAGTCATTTGCAGTGGAAAAGAGATCAACAAAATCACATAACCGACCATTGCAGGGTTAAACGGGTTTTGCCCTAAACCGCCATAAACATGCTTGCCTAACAACACCGCACACAACACGCCCACCAAAATCACCCAATAAGGCGCATAAGGTGGAATGGCAACCGCTAAAATTAGTGCGGTGAGCAGCACGCTGAAATCACTAACATAAAAAAATAGCGGCTTACGGCGCAGCAGCGTGATCGCAAGCTCTAGCACATAAGCAAAACTCATCGCCAGCGCGCTTTGTACCAGCACGCCTGGCCCGAAAAAATAGCACATCACCACAATGGCTGGCATCATCGCCACCATTACCCATAGCATGAAATGCGCGGTGAGTTGGCGTGAATGAACATGGGGGGAGCTGATGAGTTTAAACATTAATCACCTTCCTTAAGAGTGTGTTGCGCTTTGGCGGCCTGTTTGGCTTTGCGTAGATCGCTTTCTTGTGGCTC